>DASZVE010000013.1:0-48991 GCA_035547095.1 Mucilaginibacter sp. | reverse complement strand
TATATTTGCTCGTCGAAGACAAGGTCACTTTGTAGGTGACCGAATATAAAGTAATAATTATTAACCGGACTTCATTTAAACCCCTCTCCGCCGGAAAGGAGTTAGGATGAGGCCAAATCATAGTTGTATATGATCAACATTACTCTCCCTGACGGTTCCGTTCGTCAGTATGACAAAGGAACTACGTCCATGCAGATCGCCATGTCGATCTCCGAAGGTTTAGCTCGAAACGTATTGGCAGCCGAAGTTAACGGCCAGGTATGGGATGCCAGTCGCCCCATCGAACACGATTCAACCGTTAAGTTATTAACCTGGAACGATAACGGCGGCAAGGCTACCTTCTGGCATTCATCGGCCCATTTAATGGCTGAAGCTTTGGAAGCGCTGTATCCCGGCACCAAGTTCGGCATAGGCCCGGCAATTGAGACAGGCTTTTATTACGATGTCGACTTCGGCGACAGGGAATTTTCTTCGGATGATTTCAAGCAGATCGAAGATAAGATGCTCGAACTGGCCAGAAACCGCGAGGAATATATCCGCAAGCCGGTAAGCAAAGCCGAAGCCATCGATTACTTTACCGAAAAAGGTGATGAGTACAAGCTCGACCTGATCAAGGATCTGGCCGACGGTTCGATCACTTTTTATACGCAAGGTAACTTCACCGATCTGTGCCGCGGTCCGCATATACCGAATACCGGCTTCGTAAAAGCGGCAAAGCTGATGAACGTGGCCGGGGCATACTGGCGCGGCGATGAAACAAGGAAACAGTTAACCCGTATTTATGCGGTTACTTTCCCCAAGCAAAGCGAGCTGACCGATTACCTGCACTTGATAGAAGAAGCAAAAAAACGCGATCACCGAAAATTGGGTAAAGAGCTGGAGTTGTTTGCCTTCTCGGAAAAAGTGGGCATGGGTTTACCGTTGTGGTTACCCAAAGGCACCGCATTGCGCGAGCGCCTGGTTGATTTTATGCGTAAAGCGCAGGTCAGGGCCGGGTACGAGCAGGTGATCTCGCCGCATATCGGACATAAGAATTTGTACGTGACTTCGGGTCACTATGAAAAATACGGTAAGGATAGCTTTCAGCCTATACAAACGCCGCAGGAAGGAGAGGAGTTCTTCCTGAAGCCGATGAACTGCCCGCACCACTGCGAAATGTATAAAACCAAGCCCCGGTCTTACAAAGACCTTCCGGTTCGCTATGCTGAATTCGGCACGGTCTACCGTTACGAGCAAAGCGGCGAACTGCATGGGTTGACACGCGTGCGTGGTTTTACTCAGGATGATGCGCACCTGTTCTGTCGCCCCGACCAGGTAAAGGAGGAGTTTAAAAAAGTAATCGACCTGGTGTTATATGTATTTTCGGCCCTGGGGTTTGAGGATTATACGGCGCAGATCTCACTGCGTGATCCTGAAAACAAAGCCAAATACATCGGTACAGACGAAAACTGGGCTTTAGCTGAACAGTCCATTATCGAAGCGGCCAACGAAAAGGGGCTGAAGACCGTCGTCGAGTTAGGCGAAGCCGCATTCTATGGCCCAAAGCTCGACTTTATGGTGAAAGACGCCCTTGGCCGTAAATGGCAGTTGGGCACCATACAGGTGGATTACAACCTGCCCGAACGTTTCGAACTGGAATATGCCGGCAGCGACAACCAGAAACACCGGCCTGTGATGATCCACCGTGCGCCGTTTGGCTCGCTGGAAAGGTTCGTAGCGGTGCTGATCGAGCATTGTGCAGGCAACTTCCCGTTGTGGCTGTCGCCCGAACAATTTATCGTATTGCCGATATCGGAGAAATATGAAGAATATGCAAAAAAACTTTCCGATATATTAAAAGATTCCGATATTTGCGGGCTAATTGATTTCAGAGACGAAAAGATAGGGCGAAAGATACGCGACGCTGAGATCAAAAAAATCCCGTACATGCTGATAGTGGGTGAGAAAGAAGCAGCCGAAGGGCTCGTTTCAGTTCGTAAGCACGGGCAGGGCGACCTGGGAAGCATGACGATTGAAGAATTTAAACAACAGATAATAAAAGAAATAACAATATAACTTGGCATTAAACAAACCCAATTTTAACAGAGGTCCGCGGCCGCCTTTTAAGAAAAAGGAAGCCGAACATAACATTAACCAGTTTATCCGGGCCCAGGAGGTCCGCCTCGTTGGCGATAACGTGGAGCAGGGTATTTATCCCACCAGGCAGGCTCAGGCTATAGCTGAAGAACAAGGTTTGGATCTGGTTGAAATATCTCCCAACGCTGTTCCTCCTGTTTGCAGAGTAATTGACTATAACAAGTTCATTTACGAGCAAAAGAAGAAGATGAAGGAGATCAAGAACAACGCCAAGCAAACTGTTATTAAGGAAATACGTTTCGGGCCAAACACGGATGATCATGATTTTGAGTTCAAGCTCAAACACGCCATCAAGTTCCTCGAAGCGGGTGAAAAGGTAAGGGCCTATGTGCATTTTAAGGGCCGTGCCATAGTTTATAAAGAGCAGGGCGAAATATTGCTGCTGCGCTTTGCACAGGCTTTGGAGGAAGTAGGGAAAGTGGAGCAATTACCGAAACTGGAAGGCAAGCGGATGTTTTTGACCGTTGCGCCGAAGGGAACCAAGAAATAATGTGCAGGTGTGTGAATATGCAGATGTGCAGATGAAAATAAAACGTTGAGAAACGTCAATACTAAAACAAAACGAAAACAGAGTTATGCCAAAAATGAAGACCAATTCCAGTGCCAAAAAGCGTTTTAAGCTTACTGGAACCGGTAAAATCGCAAGGAAGAACGCTTTCAAAAGTCACATTCTGACCAAGAAATCGACCAAAAGAAAGCGCAATCTTACCCATGTCAGCTTAGTATCTGACGCCGACACAGGCAACGTAAAACGTATGCTTTGCATCGGTAAGTAATTAACAGATTTTTTAACCAGGTATTAGAGTACTAAAGATCCGCGAAAGGCGGGCACTCACTACTAAAAAAGACAAAAAATGCCACGTTCAGTTAACGCAGTAGCGTCGAGAAGACGCAGGAAAAAGGTGATGGACCTCGCCAAAGGTTATTATGGCGCACGCAGTAAGGTTTACACCGTAGCAAAAAACACCGTAGAAAAAGGTTTGCAGTATGCTTACCGCGACCGCAAGACCAAGAAAAGAGAATTCAGGGCTTTATGGATCCAGCGTATCAACGCAGGCGCCCGCCAGAATGGTATTTCTTACTCGCAATTGATGGGTAAGCTAGCTTCCAAAGAGATCGGTTTGAACCGTAAGGTTTTAGCCGACCTGGCGATGAACCATCCCGAAGCTTTTAAAGCTATCGTGGATGCCGTAAAGTAATCTGAAATCTCAGAAGATATTGAAAAGACCTGCCATGCGGCGGGTCTTTTTGTTATATAGGGTCCGCAACAATTTAACCCGCCTTCATTTTATAATCCGCTTCTGTTATTTAGATCGTTGTTATCGATACCTTTCCGGCTTTTCTTTACATCGCCATTTAGTCTGCCGAAATTATAATTCAGACTCACTCTTACCGAGCGGTAATAAGTTTGGTTAATATTCGTCTCCAGGAAATCAGGCCCATTAGTGGTATTAACGATGTTCCTGAATTTGGTGAACGGATTATTTGCCGACAATGCAAAATAGAGCTTTCCTTTTACGATTTCTTTGTTCATTCCGATGTTTGTATTGAAATAAGCATTGGTATAGCCTTGTATTGAAATAGGTGACGCGCTGTTATACCGGAAGGAGGCATTAAAGCTCCAGCCTTTGTTCAATCGGAGCGTGTTATTTAATTCTTCCATCGTCATCCAGCGGTGCAGGTAAACAATGCTGTTGCCGCTCATGCCGCTTAGCAAAAAGCGGGTAGAGTTGGTATTGAGGCTGATGCTGTAATAGTGAGTCACATTGTAGTTCAGATTGCCGATCAGGTCGATGCCTTCGCCTTTCCCTGTATTTTGATAGGTTACGGTAGTAACCTGTGTAACCGGATCAAAGGTGGTCACCGGCAGGCCCATGTTATGCACGAAAATGTAATCGGTGGCCACAAATACCGATATTTTTCCTGAATTGCCAGTACTATAACTTAACTGCGCCTGGTTAATAGTATTAGGCTGCAATTTAGGATTGCCGGTGACAATAAAATTAGGGTTCGATTTGTCGATAAAAGGATTTAACCGGTTAATGCCCGGCCGCTGAATGCGTTGATTAAAGGAGATGCCAAGGCCGCCGGTGCCTAAAGAACGATTAATCGACAACGATGGAACAACATTAAGATAGTTGGGATTTATGGCGGTTTCCTTTGAAAGGAAATGTGCATTTACCGTAGTTTCTTCGGCACGTACCCCGGCATTCACGTTCCATTTCCCAAGGCTGAACTGGTACGAATTGTAGATGCTAAACACGTTTTGGGTGTAATAAAATTGATTACTCAATGAATCAATAGCATCATACAGATGTGTATTTGAATTAAGTTGTAAATACTGGTAATCGCTGTTATCCGATCGCAAGATTGCTTTTACACCGCCTTCTATCATTAACTTTTTTACAGGATAAACCAGGTCGGTTTGAAACGTATGCTCGGATATGGTTGAACTGTTAGGCTGCTGGTAGTCGGGCACTGGATAAGCGACTTCGTTCGACAATAGCAGGTTACTGAAGGCATTGTTACGGTAACCGGCATACCGGTAGGAGAATGTCAACAACCTGTTTTTGTCAGTTTTAAAACCGACCTGGTAATTAACAGAAGCATCGCCGCCGTTGCCATGTCCGTTATTTTCATTGCTGATATCATAGGCCTGTAAAAAACCGCCAGCGCCTGTTAGCCTGGATAATTGATAACTGCTCCCGTCGTTGTGATAACCATTATAACTGATTGAACCTGACAACAAATGCAGCGAATCGATCTCGTAGCTCAGTTCTGTTCCTATGTAGCCGTTGCGACTATTATTGTGCGTATAACCATTCTGATCGAGTAGGGTAGCATTGTTCCCAAAACTTTGCTGCGTATTGCTGAAGTTGGTTTGATGGTTGTTATAGATGCCTGCTCCTGCGTAAACATTTATGCCGAATTTGCCTTGTTTCATTGTAAAGCCGCCGCCCGCATTAGGGCCGCCGTTTGGAAATTGTTCGCTTGTGTTCAGGTTGCCGCGATAGCCGTTGTCGACATTCTTAACGGTAATAATGTTAATAATACCGCCAATACCTTCCGCGTCATATTTAGCCGGAGGATTGGTGATCACTTCGATTCGCTGAATGGACGCCGCCGGCATGGTTCGCAGAACGGCTGTCAAATTGTTGTCCATCATCGCAGATGGTTTGCCATTGATAAAAACCTTAAAATTGGTACTGCCTTTAAGCGACACATTGTCTTGAGCATCAACCGTAATGAAGGGTATTTTATGCAACATATCGAGCAGGCTTTTGGCTTTGCTTTCCGGGTCCGCCTGCATGTCGTAAATAAGTTTACCCGGTTTCTGCTGTATCAGCGGGCGCGTGGAAACTATGGTCACCTCCTTCAGATTTTTTGCATCGGGTTGCAGGCTGATCGTGCCGAGGTTAGTATCGGCTTTCAGTTTAATTGTTACCTCCAAAGGCTTAAAGCCAATTGCGTGAATATCCAGGCTGTAACTCCCATTACGTAGCCCGTCAAACTCAAATTTGCCGTTGGGTTCGGTTGTGAGATTCCTTGAGTTTCCCGCACCTGATAAGGATAATGTAATCTTATCCAGCGGTTTGTGGCCGAGCGAGTCGGCAACGGCGCCGTATATTTTATGACCGTCAGTGTCCTGTGCTTTGACATAGGTGAAGGCGGAAATTGATATGTATAACAGTATGATTTTTTTCATTTTTTCAGACAAAAAAATCCCATGGCTATTTCAGCCTTTAAAAATTTCAATTAAAATTTACGATTACGCCAGCCGATGCCGCAGTCACTCAGGCCAGTTTAGTTTTGCTGGCGGCGTACAACGAAATAGTAGATGAGAAAACCTGCAGCGATGAACATCACCTCCAAACCGTAGGGCAGGGGCGAATTTTCATCGTATGGCAGGAATTGCATAATAACCAAACCCAGACCGCCCATAAATAGTACGGAACCCCATTTAAACGCCTCGGTATTTGAACCGGCGAGCCGTTGCAGGAATTTGATGGCATCGTTATCTATGGGGCCCGAATCGATGATGCGTTTCTTTAACCGGTAATTGTACCAGCTAATGATTACCGTGGCTATGATAATGAATAAAATGATGACGGTTATGAAAACGAAAATATGTCCTAACATGGCTTTTAAAATTAGTTAAAAATCACACAGTAGTCAGCAGCGTAGCCGCAAAGGTTGCACCTATTTTTTTTAATTATTTTTTGCAACCTTTATTGAGCCTGCATTGACTAATATACTATATGTTTAATGAAAAGGAGGTGGTTACCAGGATACTCAACGGCGACATGCGCGCTTTTGAATTGCTGGTAAAACAGTATGAAAAACTTATTTTCTACGTCATTCACCGCCTTGTAAAGGAGCAGCAGGCTGCCGAAGACATTTGCCAGGAAGTTTTTATTAAAGTACATCAAAGTTTATTTCGCTTTAACTTTCAGTCCAAGTTATCCACTTGGATAGCGCGAATAGCGTACCTGACAGCAATTAACTATACCAGGAAATATTACCGCGAAAAGGCGTCGGAGTACCCGGACGACCTTGAGAATTATCATTTTACAATTGATACCCCCGAACAATTGCTGACCAAAAAAGATACGGCCAATTATGTTGAGCAACTGATATTAGAATTGCCTGAAAAATACCGGACGGTGTTGACATTATATCATCTGAACGAGTTTTCCGGTCCTGAAATAGAAGAAATTACCGGTATGCCCGAAGGAACAGTGAAGAGTTATCTTTTCAGGGCGCGGAAATTGCTGAAAGAAAAATTAGAGGTATATTTAAAATACGAATTGCCATGAAGGAAATGAACGACGAAGATCTGCAGCGTTTATTTGAAGACGGAAAGAAACACCCTGTCAGAGAACCGTTAAGTGATGATGCCAGGGTATATCAAACGCTGTTCGAAGCACTGAATAGTGAACCTGAAAACGGATTGCCCTATGATTTCGCCGCAAAAGTAACACGGCACATACAGGCAGAACAAAAACGTAGCAACGAATTAAAATCGAATCTGATAGCGGCTGGCCTTATTCTCGCGATAATGGCAATATTGTGCTGGATATTGGGAACCATTACAAATACGCAATCGACGCTGCTGGATTACAAATGGATATTGTTATTGATACCGGTTGCTTTTATAGCTATTCAGTATTTTGATCAAAAACTGGTAAAAACGCGGCTTTTTGACCGCGGTTCAAATTAGCCAGAGCAAATAACCCAGTATCGATCCCCCTATAACAATAAATGCGGTATTCAACTTTTTAAAGCTGAACGAAACCGCGAACCCGATCATGGCGATCAGGATTGTTTTCCAGTCGGTGATCGACGAGCGGCCCATATCTACACAAACGCCTATTATCAGGGCTATAGAAGCCATATTGACCGTATCCAGGAATGCTGACATCACTTTCGACCGTCTAAGTCGTGAAACCAGCGGGTTCAAAAAGCCAACAAAGATAAAAGAAGGCAAAAATATGCCCGTGGTTGCTGCAATGGCGCCATTAACCCCGTTCATTTGCCAGCCGATAAAGGTCGCCGACGAAAATACGGGCCCGGGCGTAAATTGCCCTACCGCGATCGCGTCGATCAGTACCTGGTGAGTGAGCATCCCGGTTTTTACCAATTCGGTATTTAGGAATGCAAAAAGCACATAGCCGCTGCCGTACAAGACAGAGCCGACTTTAAGAAATATCCAGAAGATGCGCCAGCCGGAAGGGTTTAATTTTATTTCAGATAATAAAAGGAATGGCAGAAAGGCAGCAAGCTTTTGTGTGTTTTGTTTGGCTAATTGCACGAGTATCCCCAGGAAGCCTGCGCCAAATAAAATATAGATCTCACTGATGCCATAAAGCGCTAAGATGATGCAAATAACGCCTATGATACCCAATTCAATCGTCTTTAAAGCTTTTCTTCCCAGCGTAATCATTAGAGAAACAACCACACCGATGATGGCCGGTTTTATCCCATAGATAAACGGAGCCACCTGCGGCAATGTGCCATATTGCTGATAGGCCCATGCTAACAACCCAGTAAGAAATACAGCCGGAAGAATGAAACAAGCCCCGGCAAGCAGCAATCCACGCCAGCCTCCGCGCTCCTGCCCGCAGTGCAGCGCCATTTCGGTGGAGTTAGGGCCGGGGATGAGATTGGTAGCGCCGATCAGGTCCAGGAAATGCTCGTGGGTCATCCATTTCCGTTTGCGGACGACTTCTTCTTCCATCATAGCGATATGTACGGCCGGGCCGCCAAAGCCGATAAAACCGAGTTTGAGAAATACCTGGGCCACCTCACGTAAATTCGACCGTTCTTTTGCCAATGCGTAAATTAAAACGGCCTAAGGTATCGAAACTTTTGTTAACTAATTATTATGAAGGTCGCGGCGTGAATTGAGTCAGATCATAGATACCGAGCGATTTCTCGATGCCCGCTACTTTATCGACCATGTGCTCAAATCCGTCCTTTCCGAACAGCTTATGCTCGTTATTCTCGAATTCTTCGCCTAAGGAATCATATTCATGTTGGGACACGATCTTCCGAAACTCCGGAAACAGTACCGTGTCTTCCCGCGCTTCGTGCGGCCGGTACATGGTATTGAATTGAGTCAAAATGTGGATCAGCTTTTTATTTTCCGTGTCGGTTAGGTTTTGTGACTTGGTCAGTTGCATAACCTGGCTGGTCAACTGTCGTCCGGCATTGTGTTGTATCAATAGCGTATCCACCAGGTCGGTTAACTTATTTGCTTTCTTAAAACGAAGGAACAGGTAATTCTCTTCCTGCTTTTCGTGATAGTCTTCCACAAATTTCCGGATGATCGCCGCAGACTCAGCTAACGCCACTACCGGGAACTTTTGTTTGGTCTCCAAATGATGACGGCAGTAATCATAAATAAGCAATATCCGGTTCAACAGGCCGTGTTCCTGCATCAGATCCTCCGGCGGCGAAACCTTCTTGTCTTCATCGTCTATAAATCCGGTTAACAGGGGTAGGCCAAGGGCAGATACGGCAGTGAATTTTGCAGCCTGCGCGATAAAATCGCGACGGGTGTTAATAGCTTCGTCTTTCATGGCAGGTGTTTTTTTTAAAGAAACACCTAATTTTCAGTTGGGTTTTTAATAGATGCGTATTTGATCAGCATGATCAGCAGCAGCGTCATAGCGAAATCGGTACGGTATTCATGAGCGAACGGCCAGAAACCTTTTTCGGTTAGGATCGGCCATTTGGTGGTAATAAACGCCACGATCATCACTGTCAGCAGTGGAATAGCTGTAAAACGAACGGCTATGCCGGCCAGGATCAACATGGCGCAAACAATCTCGAAAGAACCGGTAAAGTATGCCCAGAATTCCGGGTGCGAAAAACCAATTTTCGCGAAACGGCCCGTGCCGGTGTCAGCCGGATTAACGAATTTCTGTATGCCTTCCGAAAGGAAGATCAGTCCAACGATCAGTCGCGGAATGATAAGAAACTCGGGCGGTTTATTGATCGTCAATTTCATAATGAACCTCTTACCGAAAGGTAACCGTCAATTCTGTGGAAAAGCTGAAGCCTGTCAGTAACTGAATTTAAATTTCTTCAGGTCGGGCTGATATTTCTTCTCACGCTTAAGCTCGACTTGGTAAATAACCTGCGCCAGGTTTTTCATGAAGGGCAGGCACACGGTTTTATACTCGTACTTATTGTCGTTGTAGATATCATCGTCATTCGACTGAACGACGGCCGACAGCATAAACTCCACTTTGTGCTTAAAATCGACGATATAAGCATTGTCAATATCATAACCATACGAATCGCCGATCTTGTTGAATATCCTGATATGCGGATTGATCACCGCTAAGCTATCGCCGCCATAAAACAGCCACTTGCAGTAAGCGGGATAATACTCAGGCGGATTATAGGTTGGATGCTTGCTCTCCGTCGGCCACATGCTCATGTATTTGTAAATGAATTTGTACTGATCGGGAGTCAGGTCGTATTGCTGGTCTTTCCCAAATGTTTCGGGGAAAAGCAATCGCCTGAGAACCATTTGCTGATCGGCCAGCGGGTAAACATTGTTGTGTGAAAAATCGAACGGCTCCATCACCAGTTTATCATCGTTGTCGAGATAGCCTTTGCCCATGATCATGTGTTCGGGGTGCATGGGATAATCATTGGGGTCGTAAAGCGCCGGTTTATGATAAACCAGTTTATCGCCGTCGTAAAAATCGACGGGATTGGTATGTTTGGTACTTTCGCCTTTATCGCCGATTGCCAGCCTGCCGATAATACGTGTGCCGTTCAACTGGTATTTCTTTAGCTTTTGGTTGATCTCTTCGCGTCCAACAAATTCATAAAGCCGGTTATAAGCATCGTTATCGCTTACCAGTAATATTTTCTTGATATAATTGTCAATACTCGGCAGCCCCGTTTCAGATGAGGTATCTTTCGTCACTTTCGTTTGCCCGGCAAATGCGCTGTCGGTAATCATGGTCGATTTGACGGTCAGTCCGTTAATGTGCAATTCGTTCAGCTTCTCCAATGCAAAAATGGCGGTAGGCAGTTTTACAGTGCTGGCAGGGTAGAAGTAGTGGCTTGCATTTAGCCTGTAACTGTACGAACGAAAATGCGGCACGTTATTTTCGTCCCGGTCTATCTGGGTGTACAGTATCTGCACCTCGTTATGCGTTGGGTGATTTAAAACGTGTTCGAACAGGTCGCGGTGCGATTCCAAAAGATTTTTCAGGAAGACGGTATCGATTTCCTGCGCGGAAGCAAACAGGCTTGTAATGATAAATAGAGCAGTAATATAAGTTCTCATTACTGGTAAAGGTATCGATAACTTAAAATAACCATAACAGAAATGTTGAAAACATTTAAGCCGTTTATAATTATTGGTGATTTATCTTAGCACCGTTTTTGGTTCAACTCCCTACATCATGTCGGGGTTGATTAAAAGGGAACCGGGTGTAAATCCCGGACTGTCCCGCAGCTGTAAGCTCCAAAACCATAGCCCATTTTTGGTCACTGTCCGCCAGCCGGCGGATGGGAAGGCCGGGCGAAAGGGGAGTAAGTCAGAAGACCTGCCACGAGCATAGAACTATTCATAGCTTTCGGGGATTGAAGCTTGAATGTGAAACTCGTCTTTCCAGGTTTCCATTCCAAACTTTCCGTTTCTGTATGCTGTGAGCCAAAACTCACAACAACATGAAAAAAAATTTCAGCAAAGTTGTCGCAGGCCTGGGGCTTGCGCAACTGGCCCTGCTCAGCGCAGCAGCGGCCCAGGCCCAGGATACTACCCGGGCGCTCAGCAATGTGGTCGTCACCGCCACGCGTTCACCAAAAAAATTGTCGGATATCGGTCGGGTGGTTACCGTCCTCACTGCCGACCAGATCAATCGCTCACAGGGCAAAACGCTGCCTGAATTATTAAACAGCATTCCCGGCGTTACTTTTTCGGGGGCGGAAAACGCCCCAGGTATTGCCACCTCCGTTTACCTGCGCGGGGCATCGTCGGGCAATACGCTTATATTGATCGACGGCTTCCCGGCAAATAATGCTTCGGCTATCGATAACAGTTACGACCTGAACGCTTTTCCCATCGACCAGATCGACCACATTGAAATACTGAAAGGAAGCGGCTCGACATTGTATGGCTCCGATGCAGTTGCCGGTGTGATCAATATTATTACCAAACATGCCAAAGGCAATGGATTGAAAGCGACGGCGCAATTGTCGGGTGGCAGTTATAACACCTTTAACGAGTCGGTAGGCCTTAACGGAAACGTAAATAATACCGGCATAGCGCTTAATTTATCTAACAGCGATTCTAAAGGTTTTCCCGGCGCTATCGATACGCTCGGGCACGGTAAATTTAAGAACGATGGCTTTCATCAGCAATCACTGAGCCTTAACCTAACCCAAAAGGTCACCGATAATTTCTCGCTGACAGGCAACCTGCAAACCACTTACAATAAAGGAAACCTGCCGTATGATGGTTACATCGATGACCAGAATTTCACGTACCACAATACGTTTTTATTTGGCGGATTAGGGGCGAAACTGAAGCTGAAAAAAGGATCGCTAAATTTGAATGTAAGCCGCAATGTAGTTTGGTATAACTTTAACAATTTGCCGCCTGACAATGATTCTGTGCATTCGGTAACACGCAATGTGGGGCGGATAACTGATGTGGAGGCTATATTTAATTACAGCATCAATAAATACCTGGACATCACCAGCGGCGCCGATTATAAATACAATAACACCAGCCAGTATAGTCTTTTTGAAGAGGCTTTTTATCATCCCAACCCCGATTATACCGAAATCAGCCCCGATACTGCTCATAACAGCATTGCCAGTGCCTATACCTCACTGTTTTTCAAGTACGATATTTTTCACCTTGAGCTTGGCGGCCGCTTTAATCATCACAGCAAATACGGCAACAACTTTACTTATACAATTAACCCATCGCTGTTCATAGCCGATCAACTTAAAGTCTTCGGAACCATGGCCACAGCTTTCAAAGCACCGTCGATTTACCAGTTATCATCACAATACGGTAATGCAGATTTGAAGCCAGAAACGACTACATCCTACGAGGCGGGTTTTGACTGGGAAATAATACCCGGTAAGCTCGATTTCAATACGGCATTCTTTAAGCGGGACACTAAAGACGCCATTTATTTTTACACAGAACCTGTTGCACCTTACCAGTCGTTTTATAAAAACGGCGCCTTTGAGCACGACAAAGGCTTTGAGAGTGAATTAACTTTCAAAGCGGGTGTGCTCAGCGGCCTGGCTTACGCCACTTATGTCACAGGTTCACAAATTGACGCGAGCGGCGCAACGATCAACGGTTTAATCCGCCGGCCGAAAAATACTTACGGGCTTAATGTTGTTTACCAGGTGCTTCAAAATCTGTCACTGGCATTAAATTACAAATACACCGGCAGCGCCAATGACAACCTGTTTAATTATACCACTTTCACATCATCGGTTGTCAGATTGAAACAATACAACGTTTTCGACGCGCATCTGCAATGGCGGGCCGGCCAAAAACTAATGTTATTTGGCGACCTGAAGAATATATCTGACGAGAAGTACTCCGACTGGGCCGGTTACGCTGCCCGCGGCCGGAATTTTATGCTTGGATTAAAGTACCAGATCAATTAAGAATTTTATTTAAACGGATTATTAATTAATTTTACCCAACTAACACGACCATGACACTACAAAAGATAAACACCCGCAATACGGTTCTGATCCTGATGATCATTGCGGCGGCTGCTTTCAGGCTGATCAGCGCCAGATTTCCTTATGTTCTAAGCAATTTTAACCCCGTAGGGGCGATAGCGCTATTTGGTGGCACTTACTTCGCCAGCAAATGGAAAGCTTATGTGCTGCCCTTGTTTACCCTTTTTGTAAGCGACATTTTCCTTAATCATTTCTATTCAGGCAAATGGGAGATACTGGACAATAGCTCCATTATGGTCTATGTATTTTTCCTCGTTATGGTTTTCATCGGCACGCTGATCAAAAGAGCGAATGTGTGGAATGTACTTGGAGTATCGATCCTCGGCGTCGTTTTGCACTGGTTGTTAACCGACTTGCCTTTTGGCAACTTGTACCCGCATACTTTCGCCGGTTATATGCAGTCGCTTATTGCCGCTATTCCGTTTGAGAAGAACATGCTGTTCGGCGATATCGTATTCTGTGCCTTACTGTTCGGCGGGTTTGAGTTCGCTAAAAATAAATATACCGCCCTGCGCGGCAGGCAGGAATTAGCGCTGTAAGATCAAGGTATTCGATATAGAAAAGCGATCTTAAGATCGCTTTTTTTGTTCCGACCTATTTTGTAATGAAAAAAATTGTTGTATTAACCGGCGCCGGTATCAGCGCAGAGAGCGGACTAAAAACCTTTCGCGACAGTGACGGGCTATGGGAAGGCTATAACATCGAGGAAGTCGCCACACCGGAAGCCTGGCGACGAAATCCGGCGCTGGTGCAGGAGTTTTACAATATGCGCCGAAAATCAGTGTTAGAAGCGAGTCCGAACGCAGCGCATTACGCCCTGTCCGAACTGGAAAAGAAATACGACGTTACCATCATCACGCAAAATATAGACGATCTGCACGAACGCGGCGGTTCGACCAATGTCATACACCTTCACGGTATTATTACGCGCTCACAGTCGAGCAAAAACCCCAACCTTACCTATCCGATGGAAGGCTGGGAGCTTAAAATGGGCGAAATGTGCGAACTGGGCTCGCAACTGCGCGCGCATGTGGTATGGTTCGGCGAACCTGTGCCGATGATAGAAGAAGCTGCCCGGGTGTGCAGGAAAGCGGATATTTTTATTCTCGTCGGCTCATCGCTCGCTGTTTACCCTGCTGCAGGATTGGTTCATTACGTGCCTTATGATGTGCCGAAATACATCATCGACCCAAAGATACCCTACATTTCGTCGGACGACTTTATAAGGATAGAAGCTAAAGCAACAGTGGGCGTGCCGCCTTTGGTCAGTGAATTATTGAGTGACTAAATTATCGAATTATACAAATGGCCAACAATAAAACAATTCAGCAATACAACAATCAATAATTCAATAAATCGATAATTATGACAAGCTGCATTTTCAACTGGAGCGGGGGTAAGGACAGCGCATTGGCGCTCTATTATTGCCTGCAAAACCCGGAGCTGGATATCAAATACCTGGTTACCACCATCAACAATGCTGTGGACAGGATATCCATGCACGGGGTTCGCGTCGAACTATTGAAAATGCAGGCCGAAAGCATCGGTATCCCTTTATATGAAGTACGCCTGCCCGAAATGCCGGGAATGAAAGAATACGACGAGGTAATGCGCAAGACAATGGAACACTTTCGGGAACAGGGAATCACCCACGCCATTTTCGGAGACATATTTTTGGAAGACCTGAGGGATTACCGTGACACAAGGCTTGCAGAAGTCGGCATGACCGGTATTTACCCTTTATGGAAACGGGACACCACCGAGTTGATTAATGAATTTCTTGACCTGGGGTTCGGAACAGTGATAGCCTGTACCCAGGAGCGATTGGAGCGTATTGCTGGAAAGGAAATCACTTCTGAATTAATTAAGTCGTTGCCCGAAGATGTTGATGTTTGCGGCGAGAACGGCGAGTTCCACACCTTCGCTTTTCGGGGGCCGATCTTCAAAAAAGAAATCTCGTACCAAACAGGAGAGAAGGTCTACAAAGAATATGCGGCGCCCCAAAATTCGGACGACACTTGCTTCTCATCAGCACCGCAAAAGCCTGCGGGTTTCTGGTATTGCGACCTGCTTCCTGCCTGATACACGAAAGTCGTATTCCTATCTTTCCTAACTTAAACGGTTGATTTTCAGCGGTGTTTGTTTATTCCCATTTTTGCCAAACATTGTTCTGTTTTAGTCAATATTCAAAACATAAATAGTTATATATCAACTATTTAGGTTAATTTTTATTAACTATTGGTTTTCTTAATAGCGATAATACATTTTAGGCAAAAGCCGGTTGTTTATATTAAAAACGCAATTTTCACGGCCAAATATAATTTGGCTGCCAACCATTAAAATATATAACTTATTTAAATACAGGTTTTTAAATAATATAATATAAACTAATAGTTATACCTGTAATAGGCGTCCTTATAATCTTTACGCATTTGGGTAAAACGGGCGCTTACCGTTTTTAAAAATTCCTCATCAAGTAGCTCAAACACGCTGTTTACGCCGTCGGTCACGTCCATTTCGGGTATCTTGTAAGTCTGCTCCAGTGTGCCTTGCTCTATCTTTATAATGAACTTTTGGTTCATATAAAGAATGGATATTTTAAACTCAGGGTTCGGTAATTCGGCGATGATTCTCATAAGGTAAAGTTAGTTAAAAGTCGTCCTTGCCGGCCAGCAAGCTTTTGACGGGATCGGTCCCATCTAAAGTGCCAAAGCTGTCGACGGGTCTGAATCTTGCAAAAAGGTCCTCCGTAAACCAGCTTTCCTCACGTACCCGGTTAATTACGTCCAGGTGTGCGCCGGCCGAATAGGCAAAGGCCTTCATATTATCGGCATTATCCCAAACAGAAAAGGTTCCTATCAGGTGGTGAGTCTGCCCGATGGCGAAATTAAGCACCCTGCCGGGCGCTTCTTCCAGTTGCGCGGCAACTGCTTTCACGCTCCGCCAGAAGGGCAATAACCTGCTCAACCTGATTCTCGCGCGCGTTAAGACAACCACCGGCCCGTTATAGCCCGGTATAGCTTGGGCCGTGAATGGCGCTTTTCCGCTCCATTTGCCGTGACATTGGATCGGTTCGCATAGAATGGTCCATTGTTCAGCGCCGAAAGCATTCCACCATTTGCGGATAAACGACATGGCATAAAAATCATCAAACGACTCCCTGGTATCCCACACGGCTAATGTTCCCCATTGCTGCCAGTTGGGCTTGGTCGAAAATTCGCCTTTACCCGTGCCCAGGAGCTTATAGAAGCTGCATTTTTTTCGCAGCCACATAGGAATATGATGCACAATCATAGCCAGCAAGGCGAATGGCGTAAGCGCCTTTCGGTAACGAACAATGGTGAGGCTGACGATCATCGCACGAAAATATGAGATTTGGCTTATTTAATTTCAGGCCCACTTATTTACTTTTGTTTTATGGCTGAAGATTTAACCATTATTCATTCCAACAATAAGAAAGAACAATACCAATCGCTTATTCCCCAGGTCGAAGCGCTGCTTTCCGGCGAGGCCGATCTAATTGCTAACCTGGCCAATACCTGCGCTGCGCTGAAGGAACAGTTTAACTGGTTTTGGGTCGGTTTTTATCTTGTAAAAGACGGCGAGCTTGTGCTGGGCCCGTTCCAGGGACCGGTGGCCTGTACACGTATTGCTAAAGGCAAAGGCGTCTGCGGCGCGGCGTGGCAACAGGCAAAAACACTTATCGTGCCCGACGTTGACGCTTTTCCGGGTCACATTGCCTGCAGCTCGTTATCAAAGTCGGAAATCGTGCTGCCTTTATTTAAAGACGGAAGAGTTGCCGGGGTATTGGATGTTGATAGCGAGCATCTCAATTATTTTAATGATACCGATGCTGAGTACCTGCAGCAGGTTGTTGACCTTATAAAATTCTGATGCAGAAGGTATTCCTGATACCCGGCCTGGGCGCGGATTACCGTGTTTTTCAGAATATTGACCTTGCAGGATACGATGTTGTAAATGTCACATGGCTCATGCCGGAGAAAATGGATACGCTGGCGTCCTATGCTCAAAAACTGGTTGAACATTGTAATATTCGGGCGGGCGATATTGTGGTCGGGAATTCGCTGGGTGGTATGTTATCGATGGAAGTAGCGAAAAGGGTCAATACAGACAAAACCATATTGATTTCAAGTATTAAAACGATTTACGAGGCGCCGGGGAGTTTTAAATGGTACCGGCGCATACCGATTTACAAAATTATTCCTGCGGCCGTATTCACATCAACCGGTTTCCTGGTCAGGTTTGCGATGGGTAAGTTGTCCCAAAAACACAGCAAACTTTTCGTCGATATGCTGAGGAATACACCGCCAGTTTTTGCTAAATGGGCAGTAGGCGTTATTTTGCATTGGGACAATGAATCTATCCCCGATCGTGTTTATCATATTCACGGTGATCACGACCAAATATTCCCGCACAAAAAAATTAGGGATGCCGCCATTGTTAAAGGTGGTACTCACTTAATGATAATGAACAAACCCAAAGAGATCAATAATTGGCTAAAGAAAATATTACCGCTTTGAAACTTCCGCATTCATTCTACCTTGGCCCCGATGTTGTAGCTATCAGCAAAGCCCTGTTGGGGAAGTATTTATTTACTTCAATTGATGGATTAGTAAGCGGTGGATATATTGTTGAAACAGAAGCATATAATGGAATAGTTGATCGCGCTTCACACGCCTACGGAAACAGGCGAACTAACAGAACAGAGATCATGTTTCGCGAGGGAGGAATAGCCTATATTTACCTGTGTTACGGCATTCATGAGATGCTTAATGTGGTGGGCTCCGGCGAAGGCGACCCAAAGGCGATACTAATTCGCGCCATCGAACCGACCGATGGATTGGACATCATTTTACACCGGAGAAATATGGAAACTATTGAACCCAATATCACTGCAGGTCCGGGTTCCGTAGCCAAAGCGCTTGGCATCGATCGAAAATTGAATGGTGTTAGCCTCCAAAGCGATCAATTGTGGATAGAAGATAGGGGATTATCGTTTGCCGATGATCAGATAGCGGCTGTGCCGCGCATTGGTGTGGCCTATGCCGGCCAGGACGCTTTGCTGCCATACCGGTTTTATGTAAAAGGCAACAGGTTTGTGAGCAAACCGAACAAATAATTCTTCGTAATATTGACCATGACTTACGAAAACAGTCTTGAATTTGCCCAAAAATTAGACGAGCAGGATGAATTAAAACATTTTCGCACGGAGTTCCTGTTTCCGCAGCATAGGGGCGAAGATGTGATCTATCTATGCGGCAACTCCCTTGGTCTCCAGCCTAAAAAGGTGGAACAATACCTGAGCGCTCAGTTAGGCAACTGGAAGGATCTGGCGATTGAAGGATGGTTTCATGGCGATGATCCCTGGTTACTATATCACCAGCAGATGAAGAAGCCGTTAGCTGAGATACTGGGCGCAAAAACTGACGAGATCACCATTATGAATTCACTTACAGTAAATCTTCACTTATTACTTGTAAGTTTCTACAATCCAACGAAAAAACGATACAAGATATTGATGGAAGGCGGCGCGTTTCCGTCAGATCAATACGCTATAGAAAGTCAAATAAGATTTCACGGCTTCGACCCGAAAGATGCCGTTGTGGAGGTGTTCCCGAGAGAAGGTGAATACATTTTGCGGACCGAAGATATCCTTGAAGCGATAGATAAAAACTCGGCTGAGTTAGCATTGGTGCTCTTTGCCGGCGTCAATTATTATACAGGTCAGCTTTTTGACATGAACGCCATTACTGAAGCTGCCCACGAAGCCGGGGCCTGCGTTGGCTTTGACCTGGCTCATGCTATCGGCAACGTACCCATGCATTTGCATGATTGGGAGGCCGACTTCGCAGTTTGGTGCTCGTACAAATATCTCAACTCAGGTCCGGGCGGCATAAGCGGCGTGTTCGTGCACGAGCGGTATTTTAACCAGGATCTGAAGCGTTTTGCCGGCTGGTGGGGCTACGGCGTCGGCAAACGGTTCCTGATGACTTCTGGCTTTGAACCCGCGAAAGGAGCGGAGGGCTGGCAGGTAAGCACCAGTCCGATTTTATTGATGACGGTGCATAAAGCCGCTTTAGATGTTTTTGAAAAAGCCGGATTGCGGAATCTCCGCAAAAAGAGTTTATTGCTAACGGGTTACTTTGAATATCTCACCCAACAGATCAACCAAAAACGCGGCGAAGAAGTGTTTAAGATCATTACGCCGGCTGAACCTGAGTGGCGCGGTTGCCAGCTATCCATCATCTGCCAAAGAAACGGGAAAACCATTTTCGATCACCTAACCCAAAACGGCGTTATCGGCGACTGGCGTGAACCCGATGTTATAAGGCTAAGCCCGGTGCCGCTTTATAATACATTTACAGACGTTTTTAGGGCTTCAGAGCTCATGGGCGGGGCCGTGGCTGCGTTGGGCTAAAACTATGCTTAAAATCGCTTACGATCCCATTTATGCACATCCGCTACCCGAGGGTCACCGGTTCCCGATGTTGAAGTATGAGCTGATACCCGCTCAATTGCTTCATGAAGGGCTCATCGGAACGGAAAATCTGTTTTCGCCCGGGCCATTGGAGGAAGATATTATTCTCTGGACACACGATCGCGAGTACTGGTGGCAGCTTCGCGATCTGACGCTGCCGGCGAAAGAAATTAGGCGTACCGGCTTTCCTTTATCGGCACAGTTGGTCGAGCGCGAAACGCGTATTGCCAAAGGCACAATCGATGGCTGCCACTTTGCTTTTGAATTTGGAATAGCGTTCAACGTAGCTGGCGGCACACATCACGCCGGCACCAATTGGGGCGAGGGCTTTTGCCTTTTAAACGATCAGGCTATTTCAGCTAACTATTTGCTGAATAATAAATTAGTATCGTCTATCTTAATTATTGATTTAGATGTGCATCAGGGCAACGGAACAGCGCAGATATTTGAAAATGAGCCGCGCGTGTTTACTTTTTCGATGCACGGAGCTAACAATTTTCCGTATCGCAAGGAAACTTCTGACTTGGACATCGCCCTGCCTGATAATACCGGCGATGAAGAATATCTTGCCCTGTTACAGCAAGCATTACACGTTTTGATAGAACGGCAAAAGCCTGATTTCATTTTCTACCTGTCAGGTGTAGATGTGTTGGCCACCGATAAATTGGGCAAGTTAAGCCTGAGCAAAGAAGGCTGTAAAGAACGCGACCGTTTGGTGCTCGAATTATGCAAATCATATAAAATTCCTGTACAAATCAGCATGGGAGGGGGGTATTCGACCAATATCCGGGATATCGTAGAGGCACACTGCAATACGTATCGGCTGGCACACGACTTGTACTTTTAATCCCGCGCGATAATCGGTTGCAGCTTAAACCGGTGTTTCCTGCTAGTGGCCTGGAAACGCACAAACAGCAGGAGAGAGGCTGTCATCAAACCCAGCACCAGGCCATACCAAACGCCGGTCACCCCCATTCGGAACCTGATGCCTAGTAAATAACCCACCGGCAAGCCTATAATCCAATAAGCGATCATAGTAATGAGGGTTGGTACATTAACGTCGCCCATGCCGCGCAGAACGCCTAAGCCCACAACTTGCGTTCCATCGAACAACTGGAATGCTGCTGCAATTATAAGTAACTGTGATGCAATACTTATGACGGCTTTGTCTGAAGTATACATCCAGGGCAAAAAGTGATTACCAAAAGTAAAAAGAAGAGCCATTAACGCCATGAATACGATCACAATGTGGTAGCTCGAGATAGCGGATAAATAAAGATCATGATGTCGCCTGGCGCCAAAAAAGTTACCCGACTTAATAGCTGCTGCGGCCGATATTCCGCTTGCGGCCATATAGGTTAAAGCCGCGAGGTTAATGGCGACTTGATGCGCTGCTTGTGCCGCCGGGCTGATAGTGCCGATAAGGATCGCCGCTCCGCTAAAGGCGCTTATTTCGAAAATGTATTGGAGGGCAACCGGCGCACCAATTTTCAATATGGCAATGCTTCTTAAACGGTCGATATTCCGAAATGCAAAGTTTTTTAAATAAACCCTGAAATTTTTCGACCTGAACACATAAATGCCCATCACCACGGCCATACTGCAACGGTCTATCAATGTGCTGTAACCAACACCGCTAATACCCATTGGTCTGATGCCAAACAGCCCTTTGACAAAAGTGATTCCCAGGCACACGTTAAGAACGTTACCCGCAATAGATATAACCATGGCTTGCGCTGTGAAACCTAAGCCCTCGGCAAATTGCTTAAATGTGTTAAAAATCAGCAAGGGTATAAGCGAAGTGCCCATAAGAAACAAGTAGGGACGCGCTTGCCTTACAACTTCGGGGGACTGCCCCAAATGGCCGATAAGCCCCATCATCGCAAAACTTATCAGCAGGAAAAGCCCGATTCCGGTTATACTGTTGATCAATAAACTATTTGAAAGCAATTGCCCGCATTCGTTATAGTCTTTACGCCCGTTATGTTGCGCGATAAGAGGGGTAATGCCATAGGAAATACCCAGGCCGATGACCATGCCGATAACGAAAATACTGTTTACCAGCGATACTGCGGCGAGTGAAATGGTGCCTGCAAAGTGGCCGACGATAATACTGTCGGCAGTTTGCACCAATGTGTAGCCAACCTGCGAAAACACAACAGGAATAGCCAAAATAAGGCTTTCGCGATAATACGGTTTATATTTTTGGTACAGGGTGTTCATGACAGTCAAAGGGCGCGCAGTCCTTAATCGAAAGTCATTTTGGGACATGGCCTAAGACTCAGGACTTCCGACGTAAGACTCTATTACGCGGCCGTATAATATTCTTCCTTTTCGGTGGTGTGAACGCGGATGACACCCGACAGCACCATATTAACAATGATACGTTGTGCATTTCGGCGACTCAACTTCTGCAGCTTACAGTATTCCCTTACATTAATGCGATCCATTTTCTGTAAGTATTCGAGCAGCGCTTTCTCACTGGCCGAGTATTCGATCAGCACGCCCTGGTCATCTGCCGAGTGCTTCAATACTTCGACCACGATTTTGCTTGCCAGTACGCTTTTATCTTTTACCCGCACATAAACCCACCATTTGCCATCCTCGGCTAAACCATAGTGCGGCTTAGTATAACTTTCAGGAATTTCGACCATTAGCACCAGCTTGTCGTCCACATATATTTCTTCAAATCTTGGTTCGATCGCGGGCTTGATAAACATTTGAGCCGCTTTGGTGATCATATAGCGTTCTTCGTCTTCAGCTTTTACACCTTTGATGCTGCCATCGTCGGCCACGCCGATCAGCAGCCGGCCGCCTTTATTGTTGGCAAACGCCGTCATGGTCCGGGCAATTTTTTCGCAACTGGTAATGGTTTTTTTAAAATCCAGCGTCACGCTTTCACCTTCGAAGATTAATTTTTTGACATCGCCCGCTCTCATGATCACTGTTTTTTATAAGGTGTATAGATCTCCATCCATCTGTCCGGCTTACTCAGGGGAACGAAGCCGAATTGTTTGTAAAGGCCGTGCGCGTCCAGTGTAGCCAGCGACCATCTGCGCAATCCTTGCAAATCGGGGTGCCGGATAATGGATTGTATCAGCCACTTAGATAAACCCAGGCCGCGATGCTCGCCCAGTACAAAAACATCACAAATATAAGCAAAAGTGGCCTTATCGGTCACAACGCGCGCAAAACCAGCCTGTTCATTTTGCTTTAGAATGACGAAACACATTGAATTCTCAATTGCGGTTTTCAGTCTTTCGGCTGTAACTCCGCTGGCCCAGTACGATTCGTTATCCAGGAAGTGATAAACCCGGTCAAAATCTATCAGGCTTTTATCTGTGGATATAACATATCCTTTTTGAAGGAATGCATTATCGTTCATGATGGTTTTCGTCATATCGATACGGCAGTTTTGGTTTCATCCGGTCTTAAATTACGGACATATATTTCACATTTTAATTCAGCGCACAATTCGCCGCCACGGCCATACATTGTAACAGGATGAATTTTGATATATTTTTCGCCTTTGTCCAATGTTTCTTCGGCTTCGCGCATGTCGGCGCCGGAAAGTTTTATCGTAAAAAAAATATCGCTGCGACCCGGCTTAAGGTATAGTATTTCGGCAGCTTTCATCCACACGCGTACACGATAACCTTTATGCGTGAGATACTGATGAAAAATTAAAGGGTAAAACGGATCGGCAGCCGAAAAAATGGTGCCGCCGAAAATGGAGTTGTTATAATTATTGTTAATGAGACTTTTATTGATCTTAACCTTTACGCCTGTAAAATCGTCGTCGATACTGACAACCCAGATGCGTTGAAAAAAAAGCGGTGGATAAAATCGCAGCGCCCATTTCAATACATTAGCGGATACCAGCATGATGGCTAAATATCCGAAATTTATGAAGAAGCCCCGGCAAAAAGAATTCAACAATAAGGCTGTTTGTGCACAATTTTAAAGCGACAATTCAATACAGTTAATATTTCTTATAATTAATATTATGTTAAGTAATAACCGGAATTTAAAAGCCCGTCGTTAAACAGGCTTTTAATTATATACACCCCTATTATTTCAGCGCGTCTATTTTCTTTTGTGTTGCGTTGGCGTTCTCAGCATCTTTTACACCCAGGTAATACGATTTAAGATTAGTCAGGGCGTCTACTGATTTCGGATTCAAATCGACAGCTTTCAACACGTAAGGTTTTGCAATTGCAAACTGGTTTGCCGACTTCGTCATAGCATCATTATAAGCTTTGGTCATGTTAACCGGGATTTGCTGAGCCGCATTATAGGTGTATATAGCCGGCGCTTCCGATACATATCCAAGGTTAAGGGCGGCTTCAAAATAGCTTGGGTCTACAGCAACGGCCTTCTTGTAGTATTCAGCCGCTTTACCGTAATTGTCATCCATCGATTGTTCCAGTTGCTGCACCTTTGGGTCGGTCATAGGGTTCGCATTTGGCTTTGCTTTTACGGTAGCCTTCAGCAGTTTTTTAAGATTTGCATCCTGCCCTTCGGCGATCTGTGAGTAAGTCAGGCCCGCATAATAATAAAGGGTCTTATTGTTGGGGTCATTTTTTATTGCGGCGTCGATCTTGCTGATCAGGTCGCTTTGCTGACCGGCCTGCAGGCTTATTTCAATTTCTTCCTTACGCAACGCTGCGTCGTTAGGGAATTTAGCGACTGCCTGGGATGCGGCTTTTACTGCACCGGCTGTGTCTTTATTCATCAAATACACTGTCGGCAGGTCCTGGTAAATTTTTTCAGCCCCTTTGTAATTTGGTATTTCAACAAGGTGGTTGTAATTTTTCAATGCGTTAGGATAATCTTTGGCATTATATGCCGATACACCGGTATATAAAACTATGGTAGTATCGTCGGGCAATATTTCACGGGCAGCGTCAAAGGATGTGTATGCGCTGTGATAATCTTTTGCCTGGTATGCCTTTACACCCTTGTTTAGTTGCAGTTGTGCAAGTTCGCCTTTGGCATGGTCAATATATTTGGTGTATTCATTCTTCGTGTCAAGTTCTTTAGCTTTTTTGACTGCGTCCAGAGCGGTTGCTATTTCTGTGGCCTGCGTTGTGGTACTATCCTGCAGCGCCAGCGATGCATAAATGGCCGCCTTCAAAGCCACGGTTTGAGGAAGATTGGCGGTCTTCTCATTGGTCGAAGCCTTGTCTATGGAAGTTTTGGCGTTCATAAGCGAAGGCATAGCCAGCTTAATATTGGCTCCTTCTATGCCGGCAAATTTTTGATATTCTTCGTCTGCAGTTTTAAGCTCGCCTTTTTGTGCAAATACACTCAGGGACATCAATCCCAGCAAGGCTGTCGTCAAAAGTCTGATTTTCATGTTTTATTGGTTGGTTAATAATTTCAATTTTTCGTTTATGCGGTCAGCGTGGTCCTTATCGCCAGTTTTGGCATATACCATTGCCAGCACCTGCAGGCATTTAACGTCCGTGGGCGACATCTCGCTGGCCTTTTCAAGCCACTGCCCTGCCCTTGCCAGATCGTCCCTGCTATCGTTTCCATGCTTTAGCAAGCCTTGCCTAAAGTAAAGTAAACCAAGGTTATACACCAGGTCGAAACTGGTGCTGTTCAATTCAATTGCATGTAAATATAACGATTCCGCTTTATCAAATTCATTCAAATGATCGTAGCAATTGGCAGCGATAAAACTAACCTCCGCATTGTTGCTGTTCTCATCCAGCAGTTGGGGCAACAACGGCTCCAGGTCACGGTAATTTTTTCGGTTATTGTAGATATTCGCCTCAGAAAGCAGCAGGACTTTGTCATCAGGGAGATGTTTTCTGCCTCTTTTTAATAATTGCAGCGCCCTGGATGTGTCCCCGATGGCTTTGTATGTGTTAGAGGCCGCCTCTATATATTCAGCCGTAGTACTATCTTTTTTCAGCAGGTCGGTATAATATTTGGCGCCTTCCAGCAGGTTGCCAAGTTTGTTGTTGGCATAAGCGATATATGCGTTCAACTGGTTAAAATCAGGCGCATAAACCTGCGCCCTCTGGAAAACGCGTATCGCGTTGTTGTAGTCCGAAACTTCCATGTATTTGAAGCCCTGGCGCACATAAACATTGGCCAGGCACTTACGGGCATAGTCCATTTCGGCCTGGTAGCGATAGATCTTATGGCTCGCCGACAGCTTGTCTACAAGCTTACAAACTTGCGGGAAAAAATTAGCCGGTTCTTTCAGTTTGTTCAGCGAATCGATGTATACGATGCTCGAGTAAACAACGGCCTTGTAGACGTTTTTTTCCAGGTTGGCCGAATCTGCCTTCGTTTTGATGAGGCTGTCAACGGATTTTTTGGCGCTTGCGAGGTATTTGAGATCCTTTTTCTGCCTGTAAAACGCAAGATTATTTACTACGCTTTTAAACACTTCGGTTTGCCCGAAGGAAACCGAAGCGCTCAGCAAGCAAATGATCAATGGCGATAATAATTTACGGCCAGTCATACAGTTTTATTCTGTTTCGTCGCCGGCAGGGGTTCCGGCATCCGGATTTTCAGGAGTTTCTCCATTGATGTCTTCCTCTTCCGATTCGTCGTGTTCGATCTTCGCCACCGAGGCAATCTCGTCATTTCCTTTCAGCGTAATAAGCCTCACCCCTTGTGTGGCCCGGCCCATCGTTCTCAGTTCGCTTACGGCTATACGGATAATGATGCCCGATTTGTTAATGATCATCAGGTCGTCCTTATCAGTAACATCTTTTATGGCAACAAGTTTGCCCGTTTTGTCAGTAATATTAAGCGTTTTAACACCTTTACCGCCGCGATTGGTAACACGATAGTCGTCGATATCGGTACGTTTGCCATAACCTTTTTCGGAAACTACCAGTACAGTTGTTTCGGGGTTATCGATGGCGATCATACCTACAACCTCGTCTTTCTCGTCCTCCAGCGTTATACCGCGAACGCCGGTTGCGGTACGGCCCATCGGCCTGACGGTCGATTCGTTAAAGCGTATCGCCCTGCCCGATTTCAATGCCATTACGATTTCGCTGCTTCCGCTGGTCAGGCTTGCTTCCAGCAGCGTATCGCCTTCATTGATATTGATGGCGTTGATACCGTTGGCGCGCGGGCGTGAGTAGGCCTCGAGCGAAGTCTTTTTGATGGTACCTTTTTTGGTACACATGATAATGAAGTTATTATCCAGATATTCCTGGTCCTTCAATGTGATGAGTTTGATATAAGCCTTGATCTTCTCTTCTTTCGGGATATTAATAATATTCTGAATAGCCCTGCCTTTCGATGTACGGGTACCTTCAGGTATCTCGAACACCCGAAGCCAGAAACAGCGTCCGGCTTCTGTAAAGAAAAGCATATAATTATGGTTCGAGGCTACCAACAGGTGTTCTATAAAATCTTCATCGCGGCTGTTGCTGCCGAGGGCTCCCTTACCACCTCTGCCTTGGCGCCGGTATTCGGTAAGCGGAGTACGTTTGATGTAGCCTTCGTGCGAAATTGTGATCACCACATCCTCGTCCTCGATAAAATCCTCCGTCTGCATTTCAGCCGACGAATAAACGATCTCGGTCTTGCGCTCATCGCCGTATTTATCTTTTATCTCGGTCAGTTCATCTTTGATGATCTGCATCCGCAGGCCCTCGTCCGCCAAAACCGACCTTAAATACTCGATCTGCTTCATCAGTTCGGCGTATTCGTCCTTAATCTTGTCGCGCTCGAGTCCGGTCAGTCTCCTCAGGGTCATATCGAGGATGGCGCGGGCCTGTATTTCGCTAAGTCCAAAACGTTCCATCAAACCATCGCGGGCCTCCTCTGGCGTATTAGAGCTCCTGATCAGTTGAATCACTTCATCCAGGTGATCAAGAGCAATTAATAAACCTTCCAGTATATGCGCGCGTTTTTCGGCCTCTGACAGTTCGAATTTGGTGCGTCGGATAACTACTTCGTGCCTGTGCTCCACAAAATAATGGATGAGGTCCCTCAGGTTCAGCAGCATTGGCCGGCCATGCACCAGCGCAATATTGTTAACGCTGAACGACGTTTGCAGCGCGGTGTATTTGAACAGGTTATTGAGAACGATAGCCGCATTGGCGTCGCGTTTAATCTCATAAACTATACGGATACCTTCACGGTTCGATTCGTCGCGAATAGCCGAAATGCCTTCTATCTTCTTTTCCTCTACCAGTTCGGCGGTTCGTTCGATCATCTGCGACTTGTTGATCTGGTATGGAACCTCAGTCACGATTATGCGTTCGCGGTCGTTGCCAAAAGTTTCGATCTCGGCCCTCGCGCGCATAACCACCCTGCCCCTACCGGTTTCCAAAGCGTCGCGTGCTCCTTCCATGCCATAGATGATGCCGCCGGTGGGGAAATCGGGGCCTTTCACGTGTTTCATCAGCTCGCTAACCTCGATGTTCCGGTTATCTATAAGCGCCAGCGTGGCGTCGATCACTTCGCTCAGGTTGTGCGGCGCCATATTGGTGGCCATACCTACCGCAATGCCCGAAGCACCGTTGACCAGCAGGTTGGGTATTTTTGCCGGCAGTACGGTCGGCTCTTCCAGCGAGTCGTCGAAGTTAAGCTGGTAGTCGATCGTATCCTTGTTAATATCGGCCAGCATCTCTTCGGCTATCTTTTGCAGCCTTGCCTCGGTATAACGCATGGCCGCCGGCTCGTCGCCGTCTATCGAGCCGTAGTTACCCTGTCCCTCCACAAAAGGATAGCGCAGGCTCCACTCCTGCGCCATACGCACCATGGCATCGTAAACCGATGTATCGCCGTGCGGGTGATATTTACCCAACACCTCGCCGACGATACGCGCCGACTTCTTATAGGGTTTGTTGTTGTTCAGGCCGAGGTCGAGCATGCCGTACAATACGCGCCTGTGAACGGGTTTTAAACCGTCACGTACGTCGGGCAGCGCCCTGGATACGATAACCGACATTGAATAATCAATGTAAGCTGATCGCATTTCTTCATCAATATTTATCGGAATTATTCTGTCTTCTGGTGGTAGATTGCCGTTTCCTGTTTCGTCAGCCATTGTAAATTTTAGTGTAGAATCGTGTTTATAACGAAGCTTAAGAGAAGTTCTCCAAAGCGACCTGCGAAGTTACGAAAATAACTCAGTTCGGGGCAGGTTTTTTATGCACATTGAAGTTAAATTGTGAGTAAAAATGTGGCGAAATGGAAAGTTAATAAACTTTGGATTATTCGAAAGTCTCAAGACTTTAGTCCCTAGTTTAAACTACCAATTCTGACCCGGGGCTATAGACTCCTGACTACCGGCTCAAGACTATTTTTTTCGCTGCCAATACTCTTCAACTACCATTCCCGTCGGCAAAGTTCCTTTCAGAATAAGCGAATCGTTGCGGATATCGTAAACATAACGAACAGGTATATTCAGCAGCTTGGATGGTTCGCTGCTGTAGGTTTGGATTTCGATACAGGTATCGTCTTTTAGCTGATAATTCCCGGCTTCGTATTTTTGAGGCTTAATTCCTTTTTCAACGCCGAAAGCCTCAAAACTATCCGATTTGTACTTGCGCTCTAATGAATAATCGGTTGGGGCTCCCTCCTGCTTTCCGTTGTAAATTCCGCCAATATAAACCCAGGTACCTTTCAGATTCTTTTCAGCCGAGAAAGCCGATGCAATAAGGATCAATAATACTGCGAAAAAAAACCTTTTCATTAAACCCAGTTTATGCCTTTTTTTAATAAAGATAAGGTTTTTTCTTCCTCGCTGCCCGATTCAGCCCGGTAGTTGTATGTCCATTTGGCCGTAGGCGGCAAACTCATCAGGATGGATTCGATGCGTCCCCCGGTTTCAAGCCCGAATTTAGTACCTGCATCGTAAACCAGGTTAAACTCGACATAACGGCTGCGACGCTGGTACTGCCAAAGCTGCTGAGCGTCGGTAAATGGCTTGTTGCGGTTCCTATTAATTAATTCAATATAGGTTGGTGCGAATGTTCGGCCTACTACTTTGGAAAAATTGAATATATCTTCCCATGTCAGCCTTTCGGTTGCGGTCAGGCGGTCATAAAATATACCGCCTATGCCGCGTGTCTCATTACGATGTTTGATGAAGAAATAGTCGTCGGCCCAAGTCTTAAATTCAGTGTAAAAATCTGTACTGAACTGATCACAAACCGATTTCAGGCTTTGATGAAAGAATTTAGCATCTTCTTCAATAATGTAATGCGGCGTCAGATCGATTCCGCCGCCAAACCAGCGGATGTCAGAACCAGGCATCTCGAAGTAGCGGATATTCATGTGGATAATAGGCACAATCGGGTGGTTGGGATGTATGACGATGGAAACGCCGGTTGCAAAAAAATCTTCCTGCTCCACGCTAAGGGCTTTTTTCATTGCCAGGGGTAAATGCCCGTGTACGGCCGAAAAATTGACGCCTCCCCTCTCTATAACGTTTCCATTTTGAATAATCCTTGTCCGGCCGCCACCGCCGCCTTCCCGTTCCCACAGTTCTTCCTCAAAATGCGCCTGGCCGTCGCATTCTTCAAGCGCCTTGCATATTTCGTTTTGTATGGTTTGGTAATCTGCTGCTACCTGTTCTTTAGTGATCATCGCAGCAAAGGTAAACATTTGCCGTTCAAACTATCGGTTGCACCAACATGCCGAATTTATCGGCGGTACGCCGCAAATGACGGTTGGTTACGGCCTGAGGCCGTTATTATTTAGCTCATCTATAGCAGCGCCGATGCTATGGATGTCTTCCTGACTTAGCGAACACTTACCATCGGAGCCGTATTTGCCATCGGGATAGCGAATGATCGCGCCGATCTTTTCGCCATCCCGCGAAACCGTATATTTTGCCCCTTTGGGCGAACCGCCCCGTTCAAACGTGGCGGTCAGCATACATTTTTCGCCTCCTATTGCACAACGTACATCCATATATAGATAACCGTAGCGGCAATGTGTTGATTTATTTTTATAAAAAACGGGTATATAACGCAATTACGCCAAATGCAGATGCCGTTTTTGTCATTTTATTTTAAAAATGCAGCCTCCTGAATTTACTGTCATCGGTTTGATACAAAACACATTTCGGTATGTGTTGTATAAACAATTACATTTGGTAATCAAACTCACACATCATGAAAAGAAACACCCTGGGGACTATCCTGTTGTCGTCCCTTGCTTTAGCTGGAATCACAACGCTGTTCGCGTTAAAGAACGCTCCCGATGAGGCCGCTAATGCCGGCCTGAAGCTGCCTACAGGCTTCCATGCTGCTATGATCGCCGAAAATATCGGCGGTGTAAGACATATCGCGGTGACCCCGCAAAATGAGATCTATGCCAGGCTTCGCGGCCTGGAAAATGGCAAGGGTACCTTGCTTTTACACCAGAACGGCGACAAGGCTACCGTAAAAATGAGTTTCGGCAATTTTGCCGGTACCGGCGTGGGGATTAAGAACGGTTACCTGTACGCTTCTTCCGACGAGGCGGTATATCGCTTTAAGCTGAATGCAAAGGACGAAGTGATCAATCCCAACAAACCCGAACTGGTTGTTAGCGGGCTGATAGCGCGCGGAGAACACGAACCCAAAGCCATATGTCTTGATAATGCGGGCCACCTCTACGTCAATATTGGCGCATATTCCAACGCATGCCAGGTGAAGGACCGCACGAAAGGTTCACCCGGCCAAAAAGGCTGCCCCATTTTGGATTCGGCGGCCGGTATCTGGGAGTTCAGCGCAACCAAACTCAACCAACATTATAACAATGGTATCCGCTATGCAACCGGTCTTCGTAATGTGGTCGGCCTCGCCTGGAATACACAAGACAACCAGCTTTTTGTAATGCAGCACGGCCGCGACCAATTGCACGACCTGTTCCCGCAGTATTTTGATGCAAAGCAATCGGCCGAACTGCCTGCTGAATGTATGTATGCACTGAAGAAAGGGGACAACGCCGGTTGGCCCTATATGTATTACGACCAGATACAGCACAAAAAAATATTAATGCCTGAGTATGGCGGCGACGGTAAAAAGCCGTATACCGGAAACGCCATTAACCCCGTGGCTGCGTATCCCGGTCACCTGGCGCCGGACGGTTTGCTTTTTTATACCGGCAACCAATTCCCGGCAAGATATAAGAATGGAGCTTTCATCGCTTTCCATGGTTCATGGAACCGTGCACCGGAACCGCAGGCAGGCTATTTCGTCGTATTCCAACCGTTTAAAAATGGCCGGCCATCCGGTAAATGGGAAGTTTTTGCCGACGGCTTCGCCGGAACGGCCGAGGATAAAGCCAAAGGCTCGGCCATGCATCGTCCCTGCGGCCTGGCACAGGGCCCGGATGGATCGCTGTACGTAAGCGACGACGCCAAGGGGGCCATTTACAAGATCACTTACAAAAAATGATTTGCATAGAATACAAAAAAAGGCCCCGCGGGGCCTTTTTAGTTCGAAACTTCATAGTGATATCTAACCGAAGGGTGGTCTTTGGCTTTCACCCGTGCAATACAATTTTCGGCGGTTTCTTTATCATGCTTACCAACCGCGCTCATAAAAGCTTCGTGATAAGCAGCAAGGGCATTGTTCCATTCCCTTTTCTTTTCGGCGTGCAAGCCGGTAAGATAATGGATATGCGATTTATTCACACCCGGCACAATTAAGGCCCTGTCCTTTACAGCGTATACCTGTTTATCCATACCCAGGAAGACCAGCAAACGCAGGTAGTGCTCATAAACGTCGGGAAAGGCTGGCTCCAGTTCGATACATGTTTTGAAGTGGTAACCTGCAGCCTGGTAATCGTTTATATCGTAATAATGAATCTTACCCAACTGGTAATGCGCACGGGCGTAGAACGGGTCATCTGCAATGATCTCGTTCAGTAATTGCAGCGCCTTCGGCGTTTTACCGTAGTTGATCCTGTCAAGCGCTTTCAGAAACTTCTCTTCTAAACTTAAATAAATGTCCATAACAATACATCACAATTCGCCCTTTGGGCATATTAATTAAATCACAAATTCATCTCAAATGGATAGACGTGCAGCCTGCCGCTACACAGGAACGCAGAAGAGTTTTGGCAATGCCCGGTCCTTCCGTCCTGATCCATTGGATCGCATGGGGCCGATGAGGCAGAAGTAATTCAAATGCAGCATTTCCGTATCTTTTTTGCAAAGATACAAAATCGTGAGGGAAATTTAGAAAGAGGTGATAATAAACTTGCGATTTTTTTAAAAAAATCGCAAGTTTATTTATTCTGCGTCATACGAGGGCAGGTTATCAGTGGATATATCTTCCCGATCACCTTTTGCCGTCTCCACCAGGTAATTCTCCATTAGCTCACTTTCGGTTATCAGAACTGCGAAGTCGTCCATGCGCCGGCCGTCCTCGTAGGGATAAGCCTGGTATCCTTTTTTATCCGGATCGTATTCGCCAAGCTGGAATAGTTCGTCCTGTTCTTTTCCTTTTATTATAGAGCCTTCAGCCAATTCGTAGGCATCGTCGATAGGTTCAAATCTGCTGTTCATACGATCAAAATATTATGCAAACCAATCAAACAGATCATTTTGTTTTAAAACGGATTTATTTTTTTCATCTACATCCTTCGTGATCTTTCCGCCGACCATTTGGATAATACGGTTTCCGTAAACAAAAGCATCCTTAAGATTGTGAGTAACCAGGATTGCGGTAAGACCAAATTCTTTTATCAGCTTATCCGCCGTTTGCATCACGATATTCGCCGATCGCGGATCGAGCGCCGCGGTAGGTTCGTCCAGAAGCAGCACCTTGCAGGTATCCATAACGCTCATAAGCAGGGTAAGCGCCTGCCGCTGTCCGCCCGATAATGTACCCATGGGCTGTTCGATCTTGTTCTCCAGGCCCATGCCCAGTGAGGCGATCTTTGCCTTTACATTTTTTTTAAACGAGTCGCTGATGCCGATGGAGAAGCCTTTGCGCTTTGTCCGGATAGCAGCAAGTCGGAAATTATCGAGTATGCTTAAGTCCGGCGCGGTGCCGCTAAGCGGGTTTTGGAAAACACGCGCTATCCATTCACTACGGTGGTAGTCCGGCAGTTTGGTTACGTCGTTTCCGTCGATCTCAATGGTACCGGAGGTTGGTAAAAAACTTCCGGCTACGAGATTAAGCAGCGTAGTTTTGCCCGAACCGTTCGAACCTACGATGACCAGGAATTCCCCGTCCTTTATTTCCAGGTCGATGCCGTCCAGCGCGTTAACCTCGTTGGCTTTACCCCTGTTGAAAATCTTATGAACATCGCTGACCCTGATCATGACGAGCTTTTGAAAGACAGCCTCGGCAAACTGACGATGAGCAATACAAATACTGCGGTTACTAATTTGAGCAGTGTCGGATCGATCCCGAGGCTTAAAATGAGCGCTATGACGAATTTGAATATTATCGCACCCGACAGTACCAATATCAAACTGAACCATACGGAGGTAGTCCGGAACCAATTGATAAATGTTTCGGCAATAATAACAGCGCCTAAGCCTGTTATAACTATGCCGATACCCATGCTGATATCTGCATAGTTTTGATTTTCTGTTACCAGGTATCCGGTAAGGGCCGTTAAGGCGTTGGCAAGCGCCAGGCCGATGATCTTCATGCGATCGGTATCGACACCCAGTGCCCGCACCATCGACTCGCTGTTACCTGTCGCGCGCATGGCTATCCCAAAGTCGGTTTTCAGCAAATAGCCGATGATCAATGTGGTTACAACAGCGAAAATCGATACTATCCAAAATGTATTACGGTCGGGATCCGACGAAAAATTCACTATATTAAATATCGATGGAAAATTTCCAAGCGGAATATTGGATCGGCCCATTATCTCCAGGTTTACCGAATAAAGAGCTGTCATAACCAGTATGCCCGCCAGCAGTGCATTTATTTTCAGCTTGGTATGGATCAGTCCTGTGGCGGTTCCCGCCAGGGCGCCGGCTGCTATCACAACCGGCAGTACTACGAATACCGGCTGGTGCAAAACGAGCAGTTTAGCGGTAACCACGCCGCCAAGCGTATAACTGCCGTCGGTCGTTATGTCGGGGATGTTAAATATCTTCATGGAAATGAAAATCCCCAGCGCTATCGCCGACAAGCAAAGACCCTGTATGAGTGTCGAGAGATAAAAATCCATTATTTAACAGGTAGAAAATCTGCCGGGACGGTAATATGGTACCTGGCAGCGGCAGCGGGGTTGTAAACGCGCTTGCGAACTTTAACCATTTCCCATTTCAGCCCATCGGTTTTATGCGTCTTCAAATACTGTACAGCCTGCTGCCCTGCCTGGTAGCCCCACTGATAAATATCGGCACCGAACGCGGCCACCGCCCCCCTCTTTACCAGGCCGGCTTCACTGGTAAATATCGGCACATTGGCCTGGTTGCAGCTTTTCAATATCGTTTCGAAAGATGCAAATACCGTGTTATCGGGATTTGCAAAAAAGGCGTCGATATTTTTACTGAGCAGCGATTGAGTGACGAGCTGTGCGTCGGCTGACGAATTTAACGGCAGTGCTATAAGCGTTAAGCCTGCCTTGTCTGCGACCGATTTAATGCGGTTCATCGCATCCGCCGATTGCGGTTCGGATTGATTATAGATCATGCCGATGACCAGCTTGCCTGCTTTTGGTTTTAAAAGTTTGGGTATAATATTAAATGAGGTGTCGATGTAATTCAGATCCTCCAACGCGCCGAACAGGTTCGGCGGCGCCGCCCCTGTCGAACTTACTACATTCATGCGCGAAGGCACCGGCGAAACCATCGCAAAAACGGGAATGGTTTTGGTCTTTTGAAGCGCTGTAATGGTCGACAATGTGGTGCACGTTGCCAATAGATCAACCTTTTCTGTTACGAAGTAAGTTACGATCTGTGTAAGGGTGGGGATATCGCCCTGCGCATTCCGGTATTCGATCTTTATATTATGCCGATCTTCGCTGAAGCCGCCGTTTTTTAAAGCGTCGGTAAATCCCGTGCGTGCCTGCGATATGGTGGCATCCTCAAAGGCGTCGACGAATCCGACAACAGGAACATTACTCTTGGTTGAGTTACATGAGAGGTAAAAAACGACCGTGATAAACAGGAGCAGATATTTGGCGGGCTTCATCCGACTAAATTAGCTATTCAGGCTGAAAGCCAAAAGCGAAAAGCAAAAAGCAGACGATGTTTGACAGCGTGTTGATAAAACAAAAACGCCGTTATCGCAAGAAGCAGTCATTAGTAGGCTAAACACGGCAATATTTTTTAGTTTTATCAAATGAAGGTGCTGAGATGGATATTTGGTTTCCCCCTGGCTACGCTCGTCGCGGGCGCCTTCTTTTACCTTGCTATTACTTATTCACAAATCATCGGCTATTCAACGGAAATCTATGTGCTGATGCAATTTTTTCGGCTGGCCATAGTCGTCTTTGGCTTCGGAACATGGGTGTTCCTAACCTGCCTGTTTATCCCGAATTATAAAAAGCTGGCCGGCCTATTCCCTGTTGCCCTGGTATTCATATTTATTCTGTATGTGATCTACGACATGCTCAGGAGACACCGCCTGGATTTCTCGCCTGGTTCAATGGCAGCTTTTAGTTCCCTGGTCATCGGAACGCTGAGTGGTTATTTCGTAAGCTATATCATCTTTCGGAATAAAGGATGGGGCCGCCGGAAAAAAACGCGGGGATTTATGCTTTTTGAGGGCGAGCCTTTTTAATAATTCAGTACTTTAGCCTTTCTATGATATCTGTTAATTCTAAACTACCCAAGGCAGGCACTACTATTTTTACGGTCATGTCGGCGCTGGCAAGCGAGGCAGGCGCTATTAACCTTTCACAAGGCTTTCCCGATTATGGCACATCGCCGGAACTGATCGAACTGGTTAACCAGGCGATGAAGAAGGGTTTTAACCAGTATGCTCCCATGGCTGGTTATTTGCCGCTGCGCGAAGCGATCAGCCAAAAAACAGAAAAATTATACGGAACATATTATAACCCCGACACGGAGATTACCGTCACCGCCGGCGGTACGCAAGCTATTTATACGGCCATTGCAACAGTGATTAACCCCAACGACGAGGTTATCATCTTTGAACCTGCATTTGATTGTTACGCTCCGGCCATTAAAATAGCGGGCGGTATCGTAAAATCGCTCGAACTGGAACCTCCCGATTATAGCATCAGGTGGGACCTGGTAAAAAAGCTGGTCAATAACCGCACGCGGATGATCATCCTGAATACGCCAAACAACCCCACGGCTACTTTACTGCAAAAGAGCGACATTGACGCGCTCGCTACCATCGTGAAGGATAAAGATATTTTTATATTAAGTGACGAGGTTTACGAACACCTGATCTATGATGGCCAGACCCATCACAGCATGGCGCGTTATCCTGAACTCATGCAAAGAAGTTTCCTCGTAGCCTCCTTTGGCAAGCCTTTTCACGCCACCGGCTGGAAGGTTGGATATTGCATGGCTCCGGCTGAACTGATGAGCGAATTCAGAAAGATCCACCAGTTCCTGGTATTTTGCGTAAACACGCCGGTACAGGTCGCGATTGCCGAATATTTAAAAAACGAATATCATTATCTCCATCTTTCGGAATTTTTTCAGCAGAAGCGGGACCACTTCCGCAAAGGACTCGAAAATACGCGTTTCGAGATGCTGCCCTGCTCCGGTTCTTACTTTCAGTCAGTGAGATATGGCAGGATAACCGATGAAAAAGATGCCGACTTTGCTACCCGGCTAACCAAAGATTTTGGCGTAGCCGCGATACCTGTTTCCGCATTCTATACCAGGGGTACCGACCACCACGTTTTGCGTTTTTGTTTTGCCAAAAGGCAAGAAACTTTAGATAATGCCGTTGAGAGATTGATAAAAGTGTAACTTTAGAGCAACATATATTAACCATAAGTAAACTCACAGCCTATGGAGAACCTCAAGGTCAGCATATTCCAGGGATATCTTTTCTGGGAAAATATAGACAAGAACCTGCAGAATATCGGTTTACGATTGAGCGGCGGTATACGCGAAAAGACCGACCTCATCATTCTGCCCGAAATGTTCAGCACCGGATTTACGATGAACGCGGCGCAGCTTGCCGAGCCGATGAATGGTAAAACCATGCACTGGATGCATAAAATGGCCAAACAATTTAACTGCGTGGTTACCGGCAGCATTATTGTTACCGACGGCGGGCACTGCTATAACCGGCTGATCTGGATGAATGCGGATGGCAGCTACAATTATTACGATAAGCGACATCTCTTTACGCTGGCCTCCGAGCAAAAAACGTACACTGCCGGCACTAAACGGCTCATTGTCGAACTTAAAGGCTGGAAAATCTGCCCGGTGATCTGTTACGATTTGCGTTTCCCCGTGTGGCTGCGTAATGTTGACGAAAATTACGATCTGCTGATCATAGTAGCCAACTGGCCCGAGCGCCGGGCTTTGCACTGGCGCACCCTGATACCCGCCCGCGCGGTCGAGAACCAGGCGTATGTAATCGGCGTCAACCGCGTAGGCCACGATGGCAACCAGGTTTATCATTCCGGTGAGTCAACCTGTATCACCCCCGAAGGCAACACGGTTTATTACAAACGCGATGAGGAGGATGTATATACTTTTTCCATAATCGGCGACGAGTTGCTAAAGACACGACGTACGCTGCCGTTTTTGAAGGACGCTGAACATTTTAAGCTCATACTTTAAACCGGGCATATAAATCCTGATTTTTTATTTTTAATCCGCGTTTACTGTTTTAATTTGCGCCAGATTAGTTTGTTATAATCCCCCTGCGCTAAAAATGAGGATATTTAACCGCGTCTCCCTTTCGCTGCTTTTGGCATTGCCTGTTTTTACTGCGTCGGCCCAAAAGAAAAACGATTACACCCGCCTGGTGAACGTATTTATCGGTACCGGCGGCCATGGACATACGTATCCGGGCGCAGTAGTGCCGTTTGGAATGGTGCAGCTTAGCCCGGATACGCGCTTGACCGGTTGGGACGGCTGTTCGGGCTATTATTATACGGATACCTTAGTTTACGGCTTTTCACACACTCACCTGAGCGGCACGGGCATTGCTGATTACTGTGACATACTGTTTATGCCGACTACGGGCGAACCTCAATTTAAAAACACCGATTACGCATCCGGCTTCAAAAAGAAAAATGAATCAGCCTCGCCTGGTTATTACCGTACGAAGCTGGACAAATATAACATTGAAGCCGAGCTTACCGCCACCAAACGCGTTGGCGTACACCGTTATACCTATCCCGGCACCAAACAGGCAAATATCATCATCGACCTGCAGCATCGCGACGAGGTGCTCGATTCGTGGATTGAAGTGGTCAACGACCATGAAATACGGGGTTTCAGGAGATCGAAATCCTGGGCCCAGGATCAATATATTTACTTCTATGCGAAGTTTTCAAAGCCATTTAAATCCTACGGTATTGCACTAAACGACCAGTTACAGCCTGGTCAGAACAAGGTCGAGGGAAAAAATGTCAAGATGTATATCCAGTTCGATAACCCGGGCGAAGTGGTGTCGAAAGTTGGCATATCGTCGGTAAGCGCCGATGGAGCCCTTAAAAACCTGGATGCAGAAGTACCCGACTTTGATTTTAAAAAAGTAGAAAAACAAGCTAAAGCCGACTGGAACTACGAACTCAACAAAATACAGGTGGAAGGCGGCGCGCCCCAGGTATCGCAAGCTGCCCGCAGCGAACAGGAACACGCCGGAGGGTATAATCCTGCAGGCTACAACCGCCCGCAGCGTAAAGCGCAGCCTAAGGTAACCGATTGGTCAAAGATCAGGCAAACTGTATTTTACACTGCGCTTTATCATTGCATGTTGGCGCCTAACATATACAGCGATGTGGATGGGCAGTACCGCGGCCTCGACCAGCAGGTACATACGGCCAGCGGGTTTGACTATTATACGGTCTTTTCGCTTTGGGATACTTTCCGCGCCGAAGACCCCCTGTTCACCATCATCGACCGGAAACGTACGCTCGACTTTATCAAAAGCTTCCTGGCAATGTATGAACAAGGCGGTTTATTGCCGATATGGCCCCTGGCGTCAAGCGAAACGTATTGCATGGTTGGCAATCATTCTATCCCGGTTATCGTCGACGCTTATGCCAAAGGCATACGGGGTTTTGATGCCGAAGAAGCTTTCAAAGCGATGAAAGCGGCGGTAAACCGCAACCAGTTCGGACTGGACGTCTACCGCAAAAATGGTGTAGTGCTGGCTGATGACGAGCATGAATCGGTTTCGAAAACATTGGAGTATGCCTATGACGACTGGTGCATAGCTCAAATGGCCAAAATGCTAAACAAGCCGCAGGATTATGCCGAATATATTAAACGCGCGCAGTACTGGAAAAATTCATATAATGATCAGAACGGTTTTATGCAGGCACGTGTGAACGGCGGCTGGTACGAACCATTCGATCCTACGGATATTAATAATAACTATACTGAGGGTAATGCCTGGCAATATTCGTTCCTGACGCCGCAGGATGTGAACGGCCTGATCGACCGTATGGGCGGCGCGGATAAATTTGAATCCAAACTGGACGAATTGTTCACAACGAATGCTAAACTAAGCGGCCGGGAACAGGCGGATGTGACAGGCCTGATCGGCCAATATGCGCATGGAAATGAGCCGAGTCATCACATGGCCTACCTTTACAATTTCACCAATTCGCCCGAAAAAACGCAGTATTACGTAAACCGTATCCTGCGTGAAGAATACGACATTAAACCGGACGGTTTGTCGGGAAATGAAGATTGCGGTCAAATGTCGGCCTGGTATGTAATGAGCTCGCTTGGCCTGTACACCATCGCTCCCGGACAGACACAATACCAGCTCGGCTTGCCGCAATTTGATAAAGCGGTTATCAACCTGGAGAATGGTAAAAAATTCACGATCACCAATTCAGGTTCGGGAGTCGGTTTTCAGAATGTATACATACAAGGGATGTCGCTCAATAAAGACGTTTACAATAAACTCTATATCGATAACAAAGACATTGCGAACGGCGGCGAGCTGGATGTATACACCGGGAGGCTGTTAAACAAGCTGTTCATGCAGGAACTTGAAAAACCAGTATCGAGAATAAGCGATAGTCTGATCGTATCTAACCCTTATTTTACGCCCTCTTCCCCGTCGTTCAAAAAACCGTTCGACCTGCAAATTGGGGCTTACGACAAGGATGCGAAGATATATTACACGCTCGATGGTTCGACACCAAATACCAATTCAACCTTATATACTAAACCCATCGCGATATCGGCGAATACCACGGTGAAAGCGATTGCAGTGAAAGATGAAAAAAGAAGTTTTGTCGACTCGGGGTCGTTTGTGAAAATAAGGGATGATATTAAGCTTACGCTGCTTACGCATTACCTGGCCAACTATCCGGCCCAGGGTGATGAAAGTTTGATCGACGGGCTCCGGGGGACCATAAACTGGCGTTTGGGCCACTGGCAGGGCTACCAGGGGAATGACCTGGTGGCCGTGGTCGATATGGGACAGGTAAAGCAAGTCGGCACGGTTAGCCTGGGCACGCTGCAGGATACCAGGTCGTGGATCGTTTTCCCGAAAACGGTTGAATACTGGGTTTCGGACGACGGCAATAATTATAAACTGGCCGCCTCGGTAAATACCAGCGTGGATATTAAAGATCTGAACGTACAAACGCAGCAATTTACCGGGAACCTGAACCTGCAGACAAGGTATATCAAGGTCGTGGCCAAACAATACGGCCCCCTGCCCGATTGGCACGAGAGCAAGGGTCAGCCATCCTACATTTTTGCGGATGAAATAACCATTAAATAATAAAGCCGGCTCTAAAATAAGAATGAAGAATCCAGTCTGCCTAACACTAAAATGGGACTTGCATCTTTCTGATAATTAGTTATATTTACTTAGTATTTAACCTAATAACAATTACCAGATGGAACCGGAAAACAACATTTCGACAACAGCCGACAATGGCAAAAATGTGGCCATCGTCAGCTACCTCAGCATTATCGGGTGGCTTATCGCATATTTTGCGATGCACAATGATAAAAAAACCGAACTGGGCAGCTATCATTTGCGACAAACGCTGCTTTTCTACATTTTTAGTTTTGGCGTGTACATCGTTTGGTCGGTAATAGTAACCGCGCTGATCTTTTCGCTTTCATTAGGGTTGGCAAGCATTGCGCTATTACTGAACTGGGTTATCTATATTGGCTTGTTTGTTTTATGGATCATCGGCTTTATAGGCGCTATCAACGGCGAGAAGAAACCCATTCCGCTTATCGGAGACAAGGCGCAAACCATGTTCAAAGGTATATGATCTGTAGACGGCGCCCTAACAGCCATCGGGGCGCTTCTACTCTTTTTCCAAATTCTTTTTAGCTACCTGCAGGCGCTCTTGTTCATCCTTTGGCAATACCGGGTATTTCAGTTTGAGGTCTTTCAACGTGTGTAATATGATCGTGGAAAGCGCTATCCGCGTAAACCATTTTTTATCGGCAGGGATAATATACCATGGGTTTTCGGCTGTTGCCGTTTCTCTTATCGCTTCCTCATAAGCACGCATGTAATCGTCCCAGTACGCGCGTTCGTGTACGTCGGCCGACGAAAATTTCCAATTCTTTTCACTATCGTCTATTCGTTCTAAAAAACGCTTTCTCTGCTCGTCTTTTGAAACATGCAAGAAGAATTTGATAGTGATCATACCATTATAATGGAGGTGCTTTTCAAAGCTTCGGATACTTTCGTAGCGATGCTTCCAGAATTCAGCTCCCATGGCTTTTAAGCTGAAAGGTTCAGGCAGGTCTTCTTTAGCCAAAAGTTCGGGGTGTACTTTCGTTACCAGCACATTTTCGTAGTGCGAGCGGTTATGTATACCTATCCTGCCGCGCTCGGGCAGCGCCTTGTAATGCCGCCATAAAAAATCATGGTCGTATTCCTCTGCGCTGGGCTGTTTAAAGCTCCAAACCTGGCAGCCCTGTGGGTTCAGGCCCGACATGGTATGCTTAATAGCACTGTCTTTGCCTGCCGCATCCATCGCCTGGAAAACGATCAGCAAGGCGTACCGGTTGGATGCGTACAATTCGGTTTCAACCTCGGCCGTCTGTTTTATTAGTTGAGCTAAAACATCATCCCCATCTTTTTTGTTATAGTCGCCAGTGTAAGCGGTATCGAAATCTTTGAACGAAAATTTTTCCCCGTTCGTAATCCTGAATTTATCGGCAAGGTGCTTCATCATAAGAAATACAGCGATAAGCTAAGTTAGTTTAAAATTTAAGCCGTTATATGCCGTTGTTCATATATTTGCCGTGCCTTTATGATTTAGCGGCGTAATTTTACATCTTTACCCAATGTTCAGAGAAATAAAAAACAGGTTTCTTCGCTATATAGTTATACTCGTCTATTTTGTTATCATCTTCTTCTGCGCTATCGAAATCGACTTCCTCGGACTGTTCGGTTATTCAGCCGATCTGCACGACATCCGCAATCCTGTACTCTCTGTCGCGTCCGAAGTTTATTATTCAGATGGGAAGCTGATAGGACGATATTACCGCGAGAACCGTTCGCCTGTTGATTTCAAGAGCATCTCCCCTAACCTCATCAACGCCCTGGTTGCGACGGAAGACGTTCGTTTTTATAAGCATGGCGGCGTCGACTTTTACTCCTTTTTTACGAGTATGGTTTCGACAGCCAAAGGGGACAAACGCGGGGCGAGTACCATTACCCAGCAATTGGCCAAAAACCTGTTCGAAACGCGGAAAAGAAAATCTCAGGGGGTAGCAAGGCATATCCCGCTTTTGCGAACCATAGTATTTAAATGCAAAGAGTGGCTGACAGCGTTTAAGATCGAGCACGTTTATAATAAACAACAGATATTGACGCTGTATTTTAACACGGTACCGTTTGGTAACAATACGTTCGGTATAAAAGCAGCCTCGTTAAAATATTTCAATAAAACCCCGGATAAAGTCAGCCCGGACGAAGCTGCCCTCCTGATAGGTATGCTGAAGGCGACTTCAACCTACAACCCGATAAGAAATCCCGATAAAAGTGTCGAGCGTCGCAATACGGTGCTCGGGCAAATGGAGAAATACAATTATATCACGAAGGCCGAATACGACAGCGATACCAAAGAGCCCTTGAACCTCGACCTGAGTTACGTTGAAGACGAATCGCAGGGCGACTCATACCTGCGTGCGGCGGTTGCCAAGTGGCTGGATAAATGGTGCAAGGATAATAACTACGACCTGTACACCGACGGCCTGAAAATATATACCACCATCGATTCGCGCCTGCAGCAATACGCAGAAGAAGCAGTGGCCGAAAAGATGAAGATGCTGCAAAGGCGTTTTTACGATCTGTGGGGCAATCGCATCCCCTGGCGCGACCTGGATGGGAAGATTATACCCGACTTTGTGTCGAAGTCCGAACAGCGTTTACCTGTTTACAAATCGGTACAGCTTAAATTCCATGGGGACACCAACCAAATAAAAAAATTCTTCGAGGTCAAACATAAGATGAAAGTATTCTCGTGGAAAGGCGACAGGGATACACTATTTTCGACCGAGGATTCGATAAAATATTACGCCCGTATTCTAAACACAGGCATGATGACCATTCGGCCAACCACGGGCGAAATAAAGGTATGGGTAGGCGGTATCGATGATCGCTATTTCAAATACGATCACGTATTCCAGGCCAAACGCCAGGCAGGGTCGACATTTAAACCTTTCGCCTATGTTACCGCGCTGGATAATGGCTTTACCCCTTGTGACAAATTTACCGATAAGCCGGTTTCCATCAGTTTTATGGACAATGGCAAGCCGGAGGTATGGTCGCCGCAAAACGCCGATTTTCATTTCTCGTACATGGACATGTCGCTGCGCTGGGCTATGGGCAAATCGGTCAACTCTATCACCGCGCAGCTTACCGAAAAAGTAGGCTGGGATAAGATAGTGGACTATGCGCACAAATGCGGCATCGAAAGCCCGCTGAAGTCCGTCCCTTCCGTTTCCCTTGGGACCAACGATGTTTCCGTCTACGAAATGACACGTGCCTATAGTACATTCTTAAACCGGGGGAATCGTATCGACCCGATCCTGGTAAGTAAGATCGTCGACCAGGACGGAGATGTAGTTGCAGAATTCAAACCTAAAACCACCAAGGTTTTGAGCGATGAAACGGCCTGGCTGATGCTGTACATGTTTCGAGGCGGCATGGAAGAGCCTGGCGGAACTTCGCAGGCTTTGTGGGAGTATCCCGGGCTATGGAAAAAAGACAACCAAATCGGTGGAAAAACAGGCACTTCGTCTAAATATGTCGACGGCTGGTATATGGGTATTACCAAAGACCTCGTAACCGGCGTTTGGGTGGGTTGCGATGACCGCAGTGTTCATTTTACCTCCTCCGAAACAGGCGAGGGTTCGCATACGGCACTTCCCATCTTTGCGCGTTTTATGGAAAAAGTGTATGCCGACCCTAAATCAGGTTACACTTATGGGTTGTTTCCGAAACCGTGGACTAAGATTACCAAAGAATACAATTGTCCTTCGCCGCGTATAGATACCGACAGCACAACGGTGGATACGATGAACCTGTCTCCTGTGGATACGTCATCGCTATCCAAGCCAAAGGATGATGAAAACCCGGACAATAACCCGCCGCAGGCAAGCGACAGGTAACGTGTTTATATGTTAAATTTCGATTAGAGATAATATTTTTTGGATTTGAACAGTTATATTTCCGCTGTGAACTGCCTGCACGCCGGTAAACGAAACCGAAATTGAAAACGTACTGCTTATAAACCGAACATGAATAAATTTTACCAGGCCTTCTTCCGGATAAAAAAGTATTCAGTCATACCGCTTTGCTTTGTTTTTGTACTGTTGTTCAGCTTTAATGCAAAGGCGCAGTATTTCGGGCAGAATAAGGTGCGTTATAAAAACCTCAAGTTCAAAGTATACCGCACGCCCCATTTCGAGATATACTATTACATGAAGAACGATAGCTTGCTGAAACGTTTTGCGCAGGAAAGCGAGCTTTGGTACACCATTCATCAACAGGTTTTTCGCGATACCTTCAGGAAGCCCAACCCGATCATTTTATATGCCGACCATCCCGATTTTGAACAGACAACCGCGATCGACGGTGAAATAGGCGTTGGAACGGGTGGCGTTACCGAAGGCCTGAAAAATCGAATTGTGATGCCGGTGATGGAAACCAACCAGATGACGCGCCATGTTATCGGTCACGAAATGGTGCATGCCTTCCAGTATCATACCCTGCTCGGGCACGATTCGACGAATTACGAAAACCTGGGCAATATGCCTCTCTGGATGATAGAAGGTATGGCCGAATATCTTTCGACCGGGAAAAAGGATGCCTACACAGCAATGTGGATCAGGGATGCTTACCTGAATAAAAATATCCCTACTATCCGCGACCTGACCGAGACCAATAAATATTTCCCATACCGTTACGGTGAAGCGTTCTGGTCGTTCGTTGGGTCGACTTATGGCGACACGGTTATCGTTCCGTTCTTCAAGAACACCGCCCGCTATGGACTGGAATATGGTATAAGGCGCACTTTCGGCTATGATGACAAGACTTTATCAAATTTATGGAAGAACGCTATCCAGTCCAGTTATCAGTCGCTGGCAAAGGATACGGCAAAACAAAAGCCGGTGGGCAGAAAGATCATCGACAACAAAAATGCCGGCGATTTGAATGTGGCTCCGGCCATCAGTCCTGATGGAAAATACCTGGCATTCCTGTCAGAAAAAGATCTTTTTACGATCGACCTGTACTTAGCCGATGCCCGAACAGGCCGGCTAATAAAAAAGTTGACGAGCAAGATATCCAATACGCGGATAGACGAATTTAATTTTATCGAGTCGGCCGGCGCATGGTCGCCCGACAGCAAGCGCTTTGCATTCAGTATCTTTAGCCACGGGCGTAACCGTATGCTGATCGTTAACGTGCCGGACGGCAATGTCCTAAACGACATTTCGATGGGCAAGGCTGAAGAGTTCAGCAATCTGAGCTGGTCGCCCGACGGCAACAATATCGTTTTCCAGGGGATGTCCGAAGGCCAGGGCGACCTGTACATGTACAGCTTCGACACTAAAAAGATACGCCAGTTGACGAACGATAAGTACACCGATTATCAGCCTAGTTTTTCGCGGGACGGCAAAAAGATCATTTTTAGCAGCGACAGGACAACCTACGACAAATCGCTGTCACAGGACATTACCTTTAACCTGGCCGAACTTGACCTGGCTACAGGCAAGATCACCGATATCAAAGTATTTGACGGCGCCAATAACCTCGATCCGCAGTATTCGGCTGACGGCAAACAGGTATATTTTTTGTCGAACAGGGACGGATTCCGCAACATGTATCGTTATACGCTCGCCGACGGCAAGGTTGAGCAAATGACCAACCTGTTTACCGGCATTTGCGGTATTACCGAGTATTCGCCGGCGATAAGTATTTCCGATAACGACGATATTGTCTATTCGTATTACAACGCGCAAAAATATATCCTGTACAACGCCAAAGCTTCTGAATTTAAGCCGGAAGTGGTAGATAGCCAGGCTGTGAATTTTGACGCCGCGATGCTGCCGCCGTTCAAGGCAGTCGGTGTGGACCTGATCAATTCTAACCTGAACAATTTCCTGGCCTATAAACGCATTCCCGCCGATTCGATCAGGCTGACGCCGTATCGCCCGCAGTTCAAACTCGACTATTTAGCCAGCAGCGGCGTTGGCGCCTCAGTGAGCCAGTTCGGCGCGGGCCTGTCAAGCGGTGTCCAGGGCGTTTTCAGCGATATTCTCGGGCGCAACCTAATCTACGGCGGCCTGGATGTAAATGGACAGGTATACGATTTCGGCGGAGCTTTCGTCTATATCAATCAGCAGGGACGCTGGAACTTCGGCGTAGGTGTATCGCACATTCCTTATCAGTTTGCCAACTATAGCATAGTACAAACCACGTACCCGGTCAACAATACGACCACGGTACCCGCTTACCAGGAACGATATGATATTATCCGCGCGTTTGAGGACCAGGTGAATGTGTTTACCTCCTACCCGCTTTCCAAAATTAACAGGATCGAATTTGGCACCGGTGTGTCACGCTATTATTATCGTGTCGACAGATACAGCACTTATTACGATACGCTGGGCAACATCCTGAATAGCTATGTCCATCAGCATATAGCTAATTCCGACTACAACAGGGATCCAAATAATGGCGGTATTCAATTAATTCCTTTCACCATATACCAGTTGAATACCGCGCTGGTAGGCGACAATTCATACTTCGGCGTCGCCTCGCCTCTGAACGGTTTCCGTTATCGCATCCAGGCGGAATATGATTTCGGTACTTACAGCTTCTTTGCTCCTACGATAGATCTGCGCAAATACTGGCGCTTACAGCCGATAACTTTAGCAGCGCGATTATACGGATACGGCAGGTTTGGAGCGCCCAACCAGCTTTATCCATTGTACCTGGGTTATCCTTTTTATATCCGTGGCTACGAGGCGCAAACCTTTTACAACGGTAGTAATAAAACGCCGACGAACAATTTTACCATCGATGACCTGTCGGGCAATCATATAGCGATTGCCAATTTTGAGGTCCGCTTACCGTTTACCGGCCCCGAAAAGTTGTCACAGATAAAATCGAAATTCTTTTTTACCGAGCTGAACGCATTTTTCGATGCCGGCCTGGCCTGGAACAACAACGACAAGGTAGAGTTTAAAACCAACCCGAGCATACTTGGTTATACACCCGTAATTGATCCAAGTACCGGCCAGCAGGCGGTTGATTCACATGGAAACAAGGTCTATAACCCGATTTATTCAAAAGTTCCGGCACTGAGCGCGGGCATATCATTACGTATTAACCTGTTTGGTTATTTCGTGCTTGAACCTTACCTGGCCGTTCCGTTTAACAGGACCGACATTGGCAAACCTGTATTCGGCTTAGGGTTCACTCCGGGATGGTAAAACTGGCTTGCGTATCCCTGTATTATCGAGATGAAAAAAATAACTTTAACCGTAATATTCTTTTTTACCGAGCTGAACGCATTTTTCGATGCCGGCCTGGCCTG
>DASZVE010000012.1:0-13924 GCA_035547095.1 Mucilaginibacter sp. | reverse complement strand
GATCTTCAGCTCAAACGAATTGACCCGCTTCTCTTTCACCAATACTTCCCGCGCAAGATCCTTATCAAAATTTACCATTGCATCTTTGGCCTTGTTCAGTTGCGACTGAACAAGTATCCACATGTTGATCAGCTCTTTTTTTGCTGCTGCTATCTCAATTTCAATTGGTGCCATATCTTTAATATTTGTTGAAATATTTCAAAGTTGTAAGGTTGAAAAGTTAGTTGAAAGGCCCTTGACATCACAACCTTCCCAACTTTACAACATTAGCTAAACCTTCCTGTAATATAATTCTGTGTGCGCTGATCTTTGGGATTAGTGAACATAACTTTTGTATCATCAAACTCTACCAGTTCGCCGAGGTAGAAAAACGCCGTCCTGTCGCTCACGCGGGCCGCCTGCTGCATATTGTGCGTAACGATGATCAGCGTATAGTTAGCTTTCAACTCATGAAACAGGTTTTCGACGCTCGAGGTAGATATAGGGTCAAGGGCCGATGTAGGTTCATCGAACAAGATCACTTCGGGCTGCATAGCTATGGCGCGTGCAATGCATAAACGCTGCTGCTGCCCCCCCGAAAGGAACGTGCCCTTTTTGTGCAGCGAGTCCTTAACCTCGTTCCAAAGTGCGGCGCTTGTCAACGACCTCTCTACTATCAGGTCCTTGTCGGCCTTGGAAATCTTCAGCCCGTTCAGCAAATAACCCGCTATTACATTTTCGTAAATACTCATGTTCGGGAAAGGATTCGGGCGCTGGAAAACCATGCCGATCTTATAGCGAACATAGATAACGTTCATTTTGTATACATCTTCGCCGTCGAGTTTCATTACCCCTTCGGCCCGGGCATTAGGAATAAGTTCGTGCATACGGTTAATGCAGCGCAAAAAGGTGGTTTTGCCGCAGCCCGAAGGACCCATCATGGCCACGACCTCATTCCGGTTTATCTTGATATTCACGTTTTTTATCGCGTGGTTATCCCCGTAATAAGCGTTTATATTTTCAGCGCTTACAATTGTACTTTCCATCTTTTCGTAATAAGCTTTGTTGAGATATTTAACACTAAAACAAAAACCAGCAGCAGGAAGGATGCACCCCATGCCAGGTCGTGCCAGTCGTCATAAGGACTGGTAGCATAAGTATAGATCAGGTGGGGCAGGCTTTCCATCGGTTTTACGATGGACGCCGACAGGTAAGGATTACCGAATGCCGTGAACAGTAAAGGAGCGGTCTCACCTACAACACGTGCGATAGACAATACGATACCCGAAAGTATGCCCGCGAAGCCGCAGGGAACGATAATCTTAATGATAACGCGGTGGTAGGGAACTCCAAGTGACAAAGCGGCCTCCTTTAGCGAAGGTGGCAGCAATTTAAGGGTTTCTTCTGTCGACCGTATCACGATCGGCAACATCATTATGGCAAGCGCTATACTGCCTGAGACCGCCGAAAAGGTGCCAAGCGGCTTTACCACCCAAAAATAAACAACGATACCTACCACGATTGAAGGCACGCCCTGCAGTATGTCAACGCAAAGCCCGGCCCAGTAGGCTAACCTTGTTTTAGGATTCTCGCTCAGGTAAATACCGGCCATCATACCAACCGGGATTGCTATAATGGCTGATATCGCGACGATGATCAGCGTGCCGACCAACGCGTTTAGGATGCCTCCGCCGGTTTCGCCGACAGGTTTGGGTACATTGGTCAGGAAGTGCCAGTTTACCTGGGTGACGCCCTGCCTGATAATGTATAATAAAATGATGATTAGCGGCACTGCAACGATAAACGACAGAAAAACAATGGAAGTCTTATAGAGTATGCTCTCGGTATTCCTGTACTTTATGCGTTGCTCTACGGTTTTATATTTATTTAATGTAGCATAAATAGCCCATATCGTGCAGACCAGCTGAACCAGCGCCAACCCGTAAAATGTAGTGGTAAGCGTACCGAAAGTAAAGGTCAGGATAGCGATAATAATCTCAAGTATGATCATTATAAAACCGCCGCTGAGACTACCGAATAGCAGACCAATAGGCCCAAAAACAAGGGCGAGAAGTGCTTTCAGCAAGACGTCCTGTTCTCTTCCGCCGGACATATTTAGCTGCGTGTGGGGCAATGACTGTTTTTGTTGATTCGCGATTTCCATAATAATCAATTTCTTGTGAACCTGGTGATAATACGCTTTCCAATATAATTGATAACCACGGTAACCAGGAAAAGTATTAACCCTAACTCTATCAGTGCGGAAAGATAAATTGTATGATCGGCTTCAGTAAATTCATTCGCGATAACGCTGGCCATGGTGTTGCCAAGCGCAAAAATGCTATGTGGCACAGCGCTCGTGTTACCGATGAGCAGAGTTACGGCCATTGTTTCGCCCAGGGCTCGGCCAAGAGACAGCAGGACACCAGCAAACAAGCCCGAACGGGTATAAGGCATGATCACTTTGCGGATCACCTCGAACCTTGTGGCCCCCAATCCGTAGGCTCCTTCTTTTAGGGCCGCGGGAACCATCCTGATGAGCGTTGCGCCCAATGATGCCGCATACGGTATGACCATTACCGCCAGTATGAGCGAAGAGGCAAAAATACCAAGACCATAAGGCAATACATGAATTTTTATCTCGAAGCTCCTGATAATCGGCACCAGTACGAAAAAGCCCCAGAAGCCATAAATAATAGATGGGACAGCCGCGATAAGTTCGACGGTATTTCGCAACAGGTTAGATAACCAGCCTTTAGTGCTGTATTCGCCCAGGTAGATTGCTATGGCAAATGAGAAAGGTATGGAAATGAAAAGTGCAATGAATGAAGTAAGCAGCGTACCGATGAGGAAGGGGTAAGCGCCATAAATATTTTGCACAGGGTCCCATACTTTTCCCCACAAATAACTTATGCCCAGCGATTTGATTGATGGAATAGAATTGATTATCAGCGTAATCAATACACCAATGGCCAGCAAAAGCATTGCAGCGCTCAATATTCTGAGCCAGCGCCTGAATACGATCTCCCATTTGAACTGGGCAAAGAAAAATCCCTTGTTTGAATTATTGACTGCAATTACCGACCAGATAATACAGCTTATACCTATGGCAACGACCCCTATCTTAAAGATCAGCATCGAACCGAACGCATAAGCCAGCAGCCCAACCAATAAGGCAACGACCGTCATGACGATACCGCCAAAAACCGACGCATAGAAAAGCCCAAATGACCCGAAAAGTAAACTTAAAACCACCGCTACTACCGGGCTTCGCTTCTTTACAGCCAATAAACTTTGTTGATTCAGGATAGCCATGTCCGCGTTATTTAGTTTTATATCCTATATTTTCTGCGAGGAATTATGCCCCGGAAAATAAAAACATCCGCTATGTTTAAACAAAACAATTACCAGGGCCCGGAAACCGGGGACTGGTAATTGCCAATATAGTATTTATCGATCAGATTATTTCAGGATCGGCTTGCCGCCATAGGTGGCCGATTTCAATATCTTCTCTGCAACTTTCACTGCTGATTTTGAAAGTTTCGCATAGTTAAGCCCTTCGCAATAAGCCTGGCCGTCGTGGATGTTCCACCACAATAATTTCAACAGTTGCTCTGCACGTGCAGCCGAACGGTCGTTGTACTTTTGCTCTTTGTAGATCAAAGCCCAGGTAAAGCTGGCCAGGGGATAACCGTTGGGGTTTGCAGTATCGGTTATTGAAACCTTTGAGTCTGCCGGAATTTCGACATTGCTTGCAAGCGTGGTCGATGCCAGGGTAGGGCGGATAAATTTGCCTGCTTTGTTCTGGATATCGGCATACGTCATATGGTTTTGCAATGCATAAGCTAGTTCCACATAACCGATGGCGCCGGGAGTTTGTTTAACCAAACCCGAAACACCTTCGCTGCCTTTGCCGCCTAAACCTGCCGGCCAGTTAACTGCCGCTGCACGGCCTACACGTTTTTCCCATTCAGGGTTAACCTTTGAAAGAAAATCAGTGAAAATAAATGAGGTACCGCTGCCTTCTGAACGGTGAACAACCACGATAGGCATATCAGGCAGGTTAACACCCTTATTGGTAGCCTTGATCTCAGCGGCGTTCCAGTTAGTTATTTTGCCAAGGTATATGTCGGCAATATCCTTACCGGTCAATTTCAAAGGAACGTTAACACCGGGAATATTATAGGTGATTACAGTTGCGCCCGACGCCATAGGGATGTGCAGCACGGGAGCGCTCATTTTTTTGGTTTGCTCTTCGTTCAGTGGAGCATCAGAGTCGCCAAAATCAACCGTTTTGTTGGTAAGCTGCAAAATACCGCCGCCCGAGCCGATCGACTGGTAATTTACCCTTACTCCGGTCTTTTGATTGTATACCGCAAATATTTTCGAGAACAGGGGGTTAATGAACGAACTTCCTGCACCCAAAAGGCTATTATCCTGCGCTTTTGCCGGCAAGGCTGCCGCCGATGCCGCGAATACCGCAACTGCAAGGGTCAAATTTTTGATTATTTTCATGGTTTGTTGGTTTTACTTAAGCTGATTTATTATTTACCAAATGTGAAAAAGAATGTAGCTCTGTAAACCAGGGTATGGTCAGGGGCAACATAGCCTGTAGTAGTCGACGCTCTTGGGTCGTTGTAATCAATTAACCAGATGTTAGGCATAAAGTGAATATTTTTTGCCGGTGTCCAGTCCAAACCTGCAGTATAAAATCTTTCTTTATAGTATGGGTTATAAGCGCCGTAGTTGGTGTTGACTGTATAAGTAGCAACAGTAGGATCGTAATCGGTAAACGGATTATAACGGTCGGTTTTTGCGAAGAAACCAAGTTTGTTCTTAACGATAGGGCCGGTTACCCAGTAAGTTATACCATGTACGGTAGCATTTTGCGGCGTGCCTGTTGCTTTATTCGTAACGCCATTTACAAAGGTTTGGGTATACGCTTCAACACCGATCCTGATGGGTTTGCTTACGTAAGCCACAAAAATCTTTTCCATGTTGTTCGACTGTCCGCCAACCAAAGCTGTAGCCTGAGCGGTGCGTGCGTAGTGATAGTAAATATCTACGTACAAATGCTGGTTGAAGAACTTGCCCCAGATGTCGTTGTAAAATATCTTATAAAAACCGGTGTTGGGATTAGCAGCGCTCAATAAACCAGACGCGCTGTTGTTAGATACCATGATCACATAACCAAAGTTTTTGGTTTTAGGATCGAAGGTGCCCTGCAACGCAGCGCCAACGTCGAATGAGTTGTTCTTATGAAAGTCGGTGATGGTTCTTTCTACCGAACGATATCCCCAGGTTGTCTCCGAAAGTGATGTCGGTGCATTTGTACCGGGCTCATTCAATGCGAAACCAGGGGTGCTCAATTCGCCAACCACAATATCGGTTCCATTCCAAATGTCCCTGTACCTTAAGTTAAAGTTCTTGATAAAGAATCCCATGTGGTTGTCCACCAGGTTATCACCGTTCTGGATCGAAGTTGAACCGTTAACACCGGTGTTGGCTGTCGGCTCCGATGCCAGCAGCACTTCGGCCTTAAACCTTTTAGTTATATCATAATCGTAGCCTAAATACAAACGACGGAACTGGAATGCATTCCGGTAAGTAGGGACGTTTACGTAGTTATTCTCAGCGCCCCGGTTACCTTTGTCGGCATGGGCATCATAATACTCATCACCAAATGCGTAGCCCCACAGCCTTCTTTGCGGCTTCCAGGTACTATCCGGCGGGTCGTCGTGGTGAGCAGCTTTTGCTTCCACTGCTCCGCCTGTTGATAAATCGGTTTTGTCTGCCGTTTTGTTCAGCGTAGCGGCCGACGCGAATGCTGTGCTTTGCGCACCGCTGCTTAACGCCGTTGAAATAAGGGCCGAAAACAAAACAGCGCTCGCGAGTTTTGTAAAAATTCGTTTCATGTTGGGTGAGGTTAAATTAAATTTCGCTCAAAGGTGCGCAGGCGGTATTACCTTAATGTTAAGAATGAATTAACATTTGGTAACGTTAAAGCCCGATTAGCAGGAAAAACCCCACAAAACCCATTAGTTAAATCTGGTAATTAATAGTTAATTATCAGATAAATACCTAATAATCAGCAATAAACAAGAACAGGCCAGCTTGTGATTCTGGATAGATCACGCTATTAAAACAGCTTTTCTTAATTTAATATAGGCTTAACACAGCGACCGTACTTTTGGCAGTCCAAATCTGACCCTATGCGGAACCTGTTTCGTGACTTCTTTTCGCACCGCGAGCTGTTCTACGGCCTTTTTAACCAGGCTGCCAAGAATATAACTGACATGTCGGTATTGTTAGCGACCCTGGTAAGCATAAGGGAAGCCGGAGACCGCGAACCGCTTTATAAACAAATAAATACGCTGGAGGAAGCCGGCGACGACATCAGCCACAAAATATATCTTGGGCTCGACAAGGTTTTTTTCACCCCCTTTAACAGGAAGGATATCCACCAGCTTACATCGGTACTCGACGATGTGGCCGATAATATCCAGGAAGCTGCCGGAAGGATGCATACATACGCCGTAGAGCAATTCATTCCGGCCATCAGCGAGATAGCGGAATACATTAAGGGTTCCTGCATTGAAATGCAAAACCTGGTTAGTTCGATGGCTAAAATCGACGACCCGAACGCTATGCTCGTTTCCTGCCGAAGGGTAAAGGAATTCGAAAATCAAAGCGATAAGGCTTATAATCACGCGCTTGCCAACCTGTTCGCAACCGAAAAGGATGCTATACGATTGATCAAGTATCGTGATATATTGTATTCGCTCGAAACATCGGTGAACAAATGCAAAAACGCAACCGATGTGATCGAGATCATCGTGATCAATAGTTTGTAAGCTGAAATGTTGTAAAGTTGGAAGGTTAGGTCTGATCGTCGATTGATGGCCTTGACTTTAATATTTTATATTAAACTTCGTAAGTATAAAATGCAGCAGCCATATCGGCCCGATGAGAAGAAATTTTATATCGTCCAGGAAAGATGGCTTTTTTCCTTCGATATTATGTCCGATAAACTGCCCAATCCATGATACGACAAAGATGATCAGGCTTACCAGCCACAAAGCAGGCCCCCCCGAAGCCTGCCACCCAGCGAGCACTGTTATCAAATAACAAAAGAGCATTACCATAAGCAGCATGATATATGACAATGTTGGGGACAGCCTGTAATAAAAGTAAATGCTAAAGGCGATGAGAAACGATGCCCAGTTGACATAACCGTTGTATGATTTTAGAAAGCCAATATGCGGAAAGGGTATTGCCCACACCAGCCCAAGCAAACTAAACACGATCAGCGGAACGCATATCCAATGGATCAGCTTATTAGTTGGGTTTCGATGGTGTTCGGCGTATTTGGCAAAATAAACATCGACAGGCCGTTGAGGTGCCCTTGCAGCAGCAGTTGCGTTCGCTTTCTTTAGTTTTTGATTTGCCATTTAAAAATATGGAAATGTCATTTCGAACGAGCCTGCGTTGGAATGTGGATGGGTGCGAGGAGAAAGCTTGTACTATATGCACGGAAGGCTACCGCCCCTGCGTATAAGTTTTCTCCTCGTGCCTCGTCGAAATGACATTGGTTTATTGCCTACTTCGCAAACGCCACCGACCTGGTTTCCCTGATCACCGTAACCTTGATCTGGCCCGGGTAGGTCATTTCAGTTTGTATGCGATTGGAAATATCTGCCGCCAGTATTTCCGACTGCGCGTCCGTTATCTTTTCGCTCTCAACTACCACACGCAATTCCCGACCGGCCTGGATAGCGAATGTTTTTTCAACACCCGGATAGGACAGCGCAAGGTCTTCCAGTTCTCTCAGGCGTTTGATATAGCTTTCCACTACCTCTCGGCGCGCGCCGGGGCGTGCACCTGATATAGCGTCGCAGGCTTGTATGATAGGCGATAACATGGAGGTCATTTCGATCTCGTCGTGGTGCGCGCCGATGGCGTTGCACACTTCGGGGTGCTCCTTGTATTTCTCGGCAAGCTGCATGCCCAATATGGCGTGCGGCAGCTCGGGGTTATCATCAGGCACTTTGCCAATGTCGTGCAATAAACCTGCACGCTTGGCCATCTTTACGTTCAGGCCCAACTCGGCAGCCATAGTGGCGCAGAAGTTGGCTACCTCGCGCGAGTGTTGGAGCAGGTTTTGTCCATACGACGAGCGGTAACGCATACGGCCCACCATACGGATCAGTTCAGGGTGTAAACCATGAATACCCAGGTCAATTACGGTACGCTCGCCTATTTCGACGATCTCTTCCTCGATCTGCTTTTTGGTTTTGGCAACGACCTCTTCGATACGCGCGGGGTGAATACGGCCATCGGTAACTAAGCGGTGCATAGCAAGACGCGCGATCTCACGCCTAACCGGGTCGAAGCCCGAAAGAATAATAGCTTCCGGCGTATCGTCGACGATAATTTCAATACCGGTAGCAGCTTCCAGCGCACGGATATTACGCCCTTCGCGACCAATAATACGGCCCTTGATCTCGTCGTTTTCGATATTGAAAATTGAAACCGTATTCTCGATCGCGCTCTCGGTCGCTGTGCGCTGTATGGTCTGGATAACGATCTTTTTAGCCTCTTTGGTAGCCGTTAGCTTGGCATCGTCCACAATGTCTTTGATCTGGGCCATAGCCTTGCTGCGGGCTTCCTCGCGCAGATTATCTACCAGTTGGTTCTTTGCCTCTTCGGCGGAAATACCGGCAATGGTTTCCAGTTGCTGCACATGCTGTTGTTTTAAATGCTCAACCTCTTCTTGTTTTTTTCCGGTGAGCTCGATCTGTTTCTCCAGGTTTCGGCGGGTGTTTTCGAGTTCGTTCTCCTTACGGTTCAGGTTCTCCAGCCTCTGATTAAACGATTGCTCCTTTTGCTTTACGCCGTTCTCGCGCTGGGCCATCGCGTTGTTTTTGGAGTTAATCTCCTGCTCGTGTTCGGCCTTCATTTGCAAAAACTTTTCTTTGGCCTCCAGCAGTTTGTTCTTCCTTAATATTTCGGCATCGTTCTCGGCATCCTTCAGTATCTTTTTTACCTTGTTTTGCGCCGCCGCTTCCTGGTCCCTGAACAGCTTTCGGAGCAGGAACCGACCAATCACCACCCCGGTAGGTACGCCTACCAGCAGTCCAATGATCACATATAAAATTCCATTCATTTCTTGTGTTTATAAAATAAAAAAACCGCAACTAATTTCTAAGTGTCATGTATTGAAAAACCTCATCTCAGGATAGTGGGACCGGTCCTGCTGAATTACCGTGTAAAGCAGCATTATTCCGTTTGGTCCGCTGATATTGAAGCGTTAAGTTTTTAATAGTGAAACTTAAAATTTAACTGCGGTTAAATCTTAATTGCTCGTTATGTGTAAAGAACGTTATTACTTCGAGAAAAAATCAGACAGCATGTGATCCAACTGGTAAACTTTATCCGTCACATCCGTATCTTCCGCCATCACTTTTTGTTCTGCCTTTAATGAAGATGTTGCATAATGCAATACCGCCATCGAGAGCAGGTCCTGTTTATCCCGTACCGCATAATTTTCCTGGTATTCTTTTATGCGATCGTTGATCAGCTTAGCCGCCCTGCGTATTATTTCTTCCTCCTCCATGTTTACCTTTAGCGGGTAAACCCTGTCAGCAATATTTATTTTAATGGAGATTTCTCCCATTTGAGCTATTCACTATACGTATCACTTTTTCAGCAATACAATACACTTATCAATTTCCTGCACAAATTCGTTAATTTTTTGCTTTATGTCAAGGCTTTTTTCATTAGGCCCCGAAAAAGATTTTGCAACCTTCATTACACGAAGCTTCTCTTCCAGGTCTTTTGTCTTGTTCTTGCTGGCATCGAGTGCGGTCGTAAGCGATTGATTTTCCAGCTTCAGCAGATCGTTCTCTTCCTGCAAAGCCGAACAAAGCGCTATGAGGCGCCCGGTTTTCTCTACAACTTTATCTAATTGTTCGGCGGTTGAAGGCATTATTGAGTTTAATTGAGTTAATCAGGTTAAATCAAGTCGGTTAAGTTAGCCAGAGTTATTGTAAATTACAAAAACTTAATAAACCTTTAACGCCTTAAGCTATTTCCTTATTTCAGCTCCGGCTTCTTTTCCAAAGTTGTAGATCAGTTTTTGCATCATCGCATCGATAGCTTTGTCATTCAGCGTTTTTTCCTCGTCCTGGAAAATAAAGCTCAGCGCGTACGACTTCTTACCGGCGGGCAATTTATCGCCCTGGTACACGTCGAACACGTTCACATCCTTCAACAATTTCCTTTCCGACTTCTGCGCTATCTGCTTCAATTGTCCAAAGGTAACGGCCTTATCCACCAGCATCGACAGGTCGCGGCGCACTGCCGGGAACTTCGATACCTCCTGGTAAACGATCTTATTTTTCCTTACGGCGTTTAATACCATGTCGAAATTAAAGTCGGCATAGAAAACGGGGCCATCAGTATCGGTCTTTTTGAGCGTAGTATCAGCCACCTGGCCGAATTTGACCAGTTGCTTATTATTGAGCATGTATTGCAGGCCGAAAGCGGTCTTGCTGCAGGTGGTGTCTTCCATCGCCAGGTCCTTAATGTTCAGCTTTTCGATCAGGCCATCTACAATAGCTTTGATCTTATAGAACGAAACCTTTTCCGGCTGCTGATTCCATTGCTCCGGTTTATCCGCACCGGTAATGAATAGGGCAAAACGCTGGGTTTCGATATACTTATTATCCTTAACGCTGTAAACCTTACCGAACTCATACAGTTTCAGATCGGGATTTTTGCGATTCTGGTTGTAAGTAATGGCTTCAAGTCCCGAAAAGATCATGCTTTGGCGCATCGCATCCAAATCGCTGCTGAGGGGGTTCAATATTTTGACAGCATGATCTAAATCGCTTGAATACGCCGATTTGGTTAATGAGTTTGACAGGATTTCGTTAAACCCATTGGCGGTAAGCAGATCGGAGACAGCGTTCTGCACATCATCCTTTTCCGGGCGAACCGAATTGTTCAATGATGCGCGTATCTGCGTCGGTATTTCGATATTGTTGTACCCGTAAATACGCAGCACCTCCTCGGTCACGTCCACATCACGGGTTACATCCACTCGGTATGGCGGCACTTTGAGCGACAGACCTTCTGCGGTTTCATTGACGATCTGAATGTCCAGCGCCCTGATGATCGACTTGATCTCGTCGGGAGGAATAGCCTGACCGATCAGCCTGTAAATATGCTCGTAAGTGACCTCCACATCAAACGGCTGTACAGGGTTGGGATAGATATCTGAAATCTCCGAAGATATTGTCCCGCCGGCCAGTTCTTTGATCAGCAGCGTGGCGTATTTCAGTGCAAATACGGTAATATCCGGATCGGTGCCGCGCTCAAAACGGAACGAAGCATCAGTTTTAAGGCCGTGCCGCTTGGATGTTTTACGTACCCATACCGGGTTAAAGTAAGCGCTTTCGAGGAAGATATTCTTCGTGGTGCTTTTCACACCCGAACCAACGCCGCCGAACACACCGGCAATGCACATCGGTTCTTCAGTATTGCAGATCATCAGGTCGTCGGCCGATAGTTTACGTTCAACCTCGTCCAGTGTTTTGAATGGCGTGCCCTCGGGACAAGTTTTTATGATTACCTTATTCCCTTTCACCGCGTCGGCGTCAAAAGCGTGCAGTGGTTGGCCAAGGCCATGCAACACATAATTGGTGATATCAACTATATTGTTGATCGACCTCAAGCCGATAACAGCCAGTTTTTGCTTCAGCCATTCCGGTGAATCTTTCACTTCGACGCCCGTTATGGTCAAACTCGAATAACGCGGACAAGCTTCTGCGTTTTCAACCGACACTTCGATGGTGCGGTTGTGGTTATCAACCTTGAATGCCGAAACGTCGGGCCTGTTGAATTTGGTTTTTAAAAATGCCGCAATATCCCTTGCCGTACCTAAATGCGAAGCCGCATCAGCACGGTTGGGTGTCAAACCGATCTCGTACAGGTAATCGTCGTTAAGTTTGAAATATTCTTTAGCAAGTGTTCCAACAGGCGCATCAGCGTCCAGTATCATGATACCTTCGTGCGAATGCCCGAGGCCGATCTCATCCTCAGCACAGATCATGCCTTCCGATTCTTCGCCGCGTATTTTGGATTTATTGATCTTGAATGGCTCGCCTTCGGTAGGATGAACGGTCGTTCCAACCGTTGCCACCACCACTTTTTGCCCGGCAGCCACATTAGGCGCGCCGCAAACGATCTGCAGATCGGTGCCGGTGCCTACATCCACCTTGGTCAGGCTAAGCCTGTCGGCATTGGGATGCTGCCAGCGATCCTTCACATAGCCGATAACCAAGCCTTCCAGCCCGCCGGGAACCGCCTGCACTTTTTCCAGGCTCTCCACTTCGAGCCCGATACCGGTGAGTATCTGTGAAAGCTCTTCGGGGGTTTTGTCCGTATCGATATATTGCTTCAGCCAGTTATAGGAGATCTTCATTACAGCAAAAATAGTGAAGGGCAAAGATAGGATTTGGAGGTGAAAGGTTAAAGGCGAAAGGTGAAAGGTATTATTTACAATTTCAGAATTACGACTGACGATTGTTTTTCAAAAAGTCTCGCCAAAGCACGGCGATTTGGCGCAAATGGCTTGTCGGGATTACAAAATCAGGACGAGAACCGGAAACATAATCAGGATCTTGAAAAAATTGCGATAACTCAGGCGTCATCCTAACACTAATCATGCATTGAGATATTAGGGTTTGTTCTTGAGTTCGATTACTTAGGACTTCGTCAATGTATGAAATCACGAAATCATCTACCAATTTAAAATCATTATAGTCGGTCAAAAATTGATCGAGCACTTCGCTGGTCGAACTCATAGATTTGAGGAGTCTTCCGTTAATCAGCTTTTCAAAGAAGCTGATTTTATAAATTTCAATTACGCCTCCCATTTCTCCTATAATAAGCCTTCATCGCCAAAACTCATATAACCGCTGTCAGTAATGATGAGATGGTCCAGCACCTGGATTTCGAGTAGTTTTCCAGCTGAACGGAGTTGTTTGGTCAGGTCGATATCCGCCTGGCTGGGTTTTAGGTTACCGGAAGGATGGTTATGCACCAGGATAACGCCGGTAGCATTTTGCAGCAGCGCCGAACGGAAGATGATCCTCGGGTCGGCAATGGTGTGCGACATGCCGCCTTTGCTGACGAGTTCCCTCCCCATTATTTTACCTGAACGGCCGATCAGTATCATCCAGAATTCTTCATGAGCCAGGTCGACCAAATGCCGGCGCAGCAGGTTATAAGCATCGCGACTGCTTTTAATAAACTCGGCGGGTTTTTCTTCCGCATCATTCCTGCGGCGGCCGATCTCCAATGCGGCAATAATCGATATGGCTTTAGCCTCGCCTATCCCCCTGAAATTGCAAAGCTCGGCGATAGACGCTTTGGCCAGCTTATCCAGGTCGTTACCATAATGATGCAGGATGCGCTTGCTTAGTTCAACCGCGGATTCGCTGTCATTACCTGAACTTATCAGTATGGCGATCAGTTCAGCATCGGTCAGCGCACGACGACCCTGCGCGCTTAGCTTTTCGCGCGGACGGTCCTCTTCGGCCCAGGCTTTAATGCTGATCTTGTTTTCGTGGTAAGGTTTGAACACGATTAAGTGATTAAACAGATTTTGTTGATGACTTTATCAAGCAAGTTTCAACCCTTTCAAATCTACCAAATCCTTCAATCGCGTCCAAAAAAATAGCGATGGGCTTTTAACCCATCGCTATATTCAATTAAAAATTTCTTTATATTATTTCAGGCCGTTAACGAACTTAGTCAGCTTTGACTTATTGTTCGAAGCTTTGTTTTTGTGGATCACGTTTTTCTTAGCCAAACGATCGAGCATCGAGATCACCTTAGCCAAAAGCGGTTGAGCTTCTGCCTTGGTTGCAGTACCGCG
>DASZVE010000011.1:0-50859 GCA_035547095.1 Mucilaginibacter sp. | reverse complement strand
ATATTAATAAAATGGCGCATCAGTATCTATTTTATATGATCATTCTTTAACGGCTTTTAAGCTCAGGTCTAAACTTCTTACCGAGTGCGTAAGCGCTCCCACAGAAATAAAATCCACCCCGCATTCAGCATACTGCCGAATGTTGTCGATCGTAATTCCGCCGGAAGCCTCGGTAACGTATGCGCCGCCAATACGCTCGACCGCCTTCCGTAAATCATCCAACCTAAAGTTATCCAGCAAAATACGGTTTACGCCACCCGTTTGCAGAACTTGTTCCAATTCGTCCAGGGTACGCACTTCGATCTCAATCGGCAATGTTTTATGATTTTCTTGCAGATAACGATGCGTATTTTCTATCGCCTGCCTGATGCCTCCCGAATAATCTACGTGATTATCCTTGATCAGGATCATGTCATACAAGCCAGAACGATGATTAACCCCGCCGCCGATGCGAACGGCCCATTTTTCCAAATACCGCAGCAATGGTGTCGTTTTACGGGTATCGAGTACTTGGGCGTTGGTTCCCTCCAAAACGGCTGCGATCTCATGCGTTTTAGTGGCTATACCCGACATGCGCTGCATGCAGTTCAGTATTAAACGCTCGGCGGTCAGGATGCTCTGCGCGTTTCCTTCTACTATAAAAGCAATATCGCCGGGCTTTATTTGGGCGCCGTCTTCCAGGTAAACGTCTACTTTTAACTTATTGTCAACTTGCCTGAATATTTCAACTGCCAGTTCTACGCCCGCCAGCATACCATAATCTTTTACAAGTAATTTTGCTTTGCCCTGCGTTCCGGCAGGGATTGTCGCCAGGGAGGTATGATCGCCGTCCCCTACATCTTCAGCCAGCGCGTTCGCGATAAATTTATCGATGAGTTGTTTGTCCAAACTTTTGCGATTGATGCCGCAAAAGTAAAAACAATCGGCGATTATTTTGTTTTTTCCGGCTCTATCCGCAGTTCGGTTAGCTCAAAATGGCCTTTTACGTTTCGCAGGTTAAATGCCACCCTATATTTTTCGCCGGCGGTATTGAGAATGAGGACACCATAATGGTAACTTGCACTCGACGTTATGCGGTGTAATATACTAACCGATTGCGGGCGGTTCTTTTTGAAGAAATCGTCCAAAAGCTGTTCGGCCCGGGCGGCCGGATAGTTATTTTCTTCGCCCATAATGGTCAGGTCGACGGTGGCCGAAAAACTTTTGGCCAATTCATGAATATTTCCCTGTTTGATCAGGTCGGCAGTCTTATCAATATCGTCAGAAGCCGCAGACATCAGGACCGTCGGGATCAGCAATAACAGCAGGTAAAAACTTTTCATATCAATTTATGCTTAAATAAACTTACCCGTTCGGTTTATATGTTTAAACGCAGCATCTATATTTGCGTTGTGGAAAAACGTAAAAAAGTTGTTTTAATTATACTTGATGGCTGGGGATACGGCCGTAATGATAAATCGAATGCCATTTACCAGGCTAAAACGCCATTTTTTGATTCGATGCTGCAAAAATATCCAAATTCGAAATTGGAAGCTTCGGGGACCTCGGTTGGGCTGCCGGCCGGGCAAATGGGAAATTCGGAAGTCGGTCACATGAATCTCGGCGCCGGGCGGATCGTCTACCAGGAGCTGGGGCGCATCCATAAAGCGGTCGACGATAAGGAGTTCCTGACCAACCCGGTTATTAAAGAAGCTTTTGATTACGCCAAACAAAATAAAAAAGATGTACACCTGATCGGGCTGGTATCGGATGGCGGCGTGCACTCGCACATTAAACATGTTGAGGGTTTATGTGACACGGCTTCGGAGTACGGCGTTGAAAAACTGTATGTCCACGCTTTTTTGGATGGCCGGGATACCGACCCTAACTCGGGTGTCGGTTTTGTCAGCGAATTGGAAGATCACCTGGCTGATACGCCATTTAAACTGGCTTCAGCCATAGGACGCTATTATGCTATGGACCGCGACAATCGCTGGGAACGGGTAAAAAAGGCATATGATCTGCTCGTTCATGGCACGGGCAAAGGCAGTCGTGATATTCAGCAATCGATCAAAGCTTCATATGAAGCTGGTGTAACCGATGAATTTGTCGAACCCATCGTACGTACAGATGAAAATGGCAGCCCGATTGCGGTCATAAAAAACGATGATGTGGTGATCTGCTTCAATTTCCGCACCGACCGCGGGCGCGAGATAACACTGGCGCTGACGCAAAGGTCGTTCCCGGAGCAAAATATGCACCCGTTAAACCTGCACTATATCACCATGACCACTTACGACGACACATTTAAAAACGTAAGGGTGATATTTAAAAAGGACGATCTGACTAAGACCCTTGGCGAAATATTGCAGGATGCCGGCAAAAACCAAATACGCATAGCCGAAACTGAAAAATATCCGCACGTTACCTTCTTTTTCTCGGGCGGGCGTGAAAAAGAGTTCAATAACGAAAAACGCCTGCTCATCCCTTCTCCCAAAGTAGCTACTTACGACCTGCAGCCAGAAATGAGCGCCGACGGAATACGCGATGCGATCATCCCGGAATTAGAAAGCAGTTGGCCCGATGTGGTTATCTTAAACTTTGCCAATACGGATATGGTGGGCCATACCGGTGTATTCGAAGCGGTAATAAAAGCCGCCGAAACTGCGGACAAGTGCACACAGGCTGTGGTTGAAACAGGTATCAAAAACGGCTATTCATTTATTATCATTGCCGACCATGGCAACGCGGATTACATGATCAACGACGACGGCTCGCCCAATACGGCGCATACTACCAACCTGGTACCTTGTATCGTGATCGACGATGACGTAAAACAGGTAAAAGATGGCAAACTGGGCGATATAGCTCCGACGATTTTGAAGATGATCGGTGTTCCGATACCAGCAGAAATGACCGGTGATGTATTGGTGTAAAGGGTCGTATAAAAGAATATTGTTCCTGCTTGTACCCGTCATGCTGGCTGGCACGGTTCAGTCATGCAAACCGGATCTATCCCGGAATACCGAAACAAAATTTTTCGATCTGAAAAAATATTTCACCGATGAATCCGTGCGCCTGAACAAACTGAATCCCCTTGTCACAAAAAGCGCCAACTACAACGCCAATACCGAAACTAAGAAAGTACATATAGCCGACTGGAAAACGGAACTGGGCATATTCATCGAATCGGACATAAATAAACCTGCATGGAAAACGAGTTACAGAACCTCAAACTCCGATTACATTACTACCTACGCCGCAATCGACTCGGGCCTGAAAACACAATATATCATTATTAAAAGGCAAAACGATAAAGTGAAGCTGGTACTGATTTATAATCATTCCAGGACAACGTTGTTTGGTAAAGTGCTGTACGAAAGCCGTGAAAACCTCAGCTATGTCCCGGATTCGATCTATAGAGTACAAAAAAGACAATATGTGCGAACACTGGGCTTCAGGAATTATTTTATTCGCGGATTATTCGATCAGCGATGAGCTGCCGTCGCTGCTGCAAGCTTCTGTTTCGATAACTCTATCAGTGTAGAGATATCCTGCCTGCTTTGATCTGCGCTCAATACTTTTTCAAGGTCGGCTATAGATGCCTTCAGCGAATTAATGGCCCGGGCCTTATCATAAAAATGGGTTCCCGGCAACAACCTGAATTCTCCGTATTCGCGGTATGCGATCCCCCGGTTCTGGTAGTATTTTATGTTGTCCTGTAAATTATTGGGGTCTATCGCTATGGCCTTTGTAAAATCGACTATCGCTCCTAAAAGGTTCTTCTCTCTTTCAGCATCGGTCAACTGGATTTCTTTTGAAAGGTAGTCCTCTGCCCTCGCGCGGTAATAATAGGCCGACGCATCCGCAGGTTTGATCGATATCACCCTGGTAAAGGCCGCAATGGATTTTTTGTAGCTGTCGCTATGATAGTAAGAATAGCCCAGCATCCAAAGTGCGCTGGCATTGGTCGAATCGATGATGCAGGATCTTTCCAGGTGACTTACTGCCGACTTAAAGTCCCCGTCAAGGAAAGCCTGCTGACCAAGCTTAAAATAAGCATTTTGAGCAAAGACGGTACTTGCGGAAGATATGATCACGAAAGACAGTATAGCCGTGGCTTTCATCGCTTGTAACAAAAATAATATAATTCGCCCTTTGCTGTTATTAACTTCTTTTGCCTTGAAATATTGTTCTTCTCAGTCACTTTATTTGGGAAAAAGCCCAATTCCATTATCAAATGGCTTAAAGATCCACACTGACTTTTTTTCTTGCCGGGTTGAATATCAATTTAAGCCCCGTAACGTGATATAAACTGTGCAAGTTATAAATATTCAGGCATTTATATATAATTATAAATAATATTGCGAACGGCCCCAAATATTGGCATGGCTCTTGAACAAGTAGTACATTGCAATTAAAGCTTCGCTTTATCGTAAAATAATATTACTGTATCTTTACAGGCTGACATTATGACGCTGAATTTAACAGAAAGGGCCGTTGATGAGTTTTGATCCATTCGATATAAATGCCATACCTATAATAAATGAAGAGTCGGAGTTTTTTCCGCTGATGTCGTCGGAAGACGAGGAGGAAATGAACAACGAACAAATGCCGGAAGTGCTTTCGATATTGCCTTTACGCAATACCGTATTATTTCCGGGCGTAGTTATACCTATTACCGTAGGGCGCGACAAATCCATCAAGCTGATACGTGAGGCCAATAAAGGCAAAAAAATGATCGGGGTAGTTGCGCAGCAGGACGTTGCTATCGAAGACCCGTCATTCAGCCAGCTTAACCGCGTGGGAACAATTGCCATTATCATCAAGATGCTGCAAATGCCCGACGGCAACACCACGGTTATCCTGCAGGGCAAAAAACGTTTTATCCTTAAGGAAGAGGTGCAAAGCGAACCCTATATCAGGGCTATCGTTGAAACTTTCAAAGAGATAAAGCCTAAAGAGGATAAAGAATTCAAAGCCATGGTTTCGTCCATAAAGGACATGGCCATGAGCATCATACAGCTTTCGCCCAATATTCCGAGCGAAGCGGGAATCGCTATCCGGAATATCGAGAGCACATCGTTCCTGATCAATTTTATTTCGTCCAACATGAACGCCGACATGGCGGCCAAGCAGCGTATGCTTGAAGTGGCCAACCTGCGCGACAGGGCGAAATTGGTACTGGAACACCTGACACTCGAGCTGCAAATGCTCGAACTAAAGAACCAGATACAAAGTAAGGTCAGGATAGACCTGGATAAACAGCAGCGCGATTATTTTTTAAACCAGCAGTTGAAAACCATCCAGGAAGAACTTGGAGGCAATACACCCGATCTGGAGATAGAAAACCTGCGCGCCCGCGCCATGAAAAAGAAATGGGGCAAAGAAGTAGGCGATCACTTTGATAAGGAGTTGGATAAACTTGCCAGGACGAACCCTGCCGCCGCTGATTATTCAGTACAGATCAATTACCTTGAACTGTTACTTGATCTTCCCTGGAATGAGTTTACCAAAGATAACTTTGACCTGAAACGGGCCCAAAAAATATTGGATAAGGACCATTTTGGGCTCGATAAGGTAAAACAGCGCATTGTAGAATATCTTGCGGTGCTGAAGTTAAAGCACAACATGAAAGCCCCCATCCTATGCCTTGTCGGGCCACCGGGAGTGGGCAAAACATCATTGGGCAAATCTATTGCCCGGGCGCTGGGCCGCAAATATGTTCGCATGGCCCTCGGCGGCATACGCGATGAAGCCGAAATACGCGGTCATCGAAAAACCTACATCGGCGCTATGCCTGGCCGTATTATCCAGGCGATAAAAAAAGCGGGCGCCGCGAACCCTGTTTTCATATTAGACGAAATCGATAAAGTCGGCAACGACTTTAGGGGCGATCCGTCATCGGCGCTGCTCGAAGTGCTCGACCCCGAACAGAACAGCACGTTCTACGACCACTATGTCGAAGTAGATTTCGATCTATCGAACGTGATGTTCATAGCTACAGCCAATTCTCTAAGCACAATTCAGCCCGCATTGCTCGATCGTATGGAGATCATCGATGTTAATGGCTATACCATCGAGGAAAAGATAGAAATTGCCAAACAGCACCTCGTTCCCAAACAACGCGAAGCACACGGCCTGACATCCAAAGATGTGACGATCAAAAATGATGTCATGGAAAAGTTGATCGAAGATTATACCAGGGAGTCGGGCGTACGCTCACTTGAGAAAAAGATTGGGTCGGTAGTGCGCGGTGTTGCGAAAACGATTGCCATGGGCGACGTACACAATGCTGTCGTCACAAAAAAAGACCTGGAAAAAATACTCGGCGCACCCATATTCGATAAGGACCTGTACGAAGGGAATGATGTTGCAGGTGTGGTTACAGGCCTGGCATGGACGCAGGTCGGCGGCGATATATTATTTATTGAAGCTAGTCTTAGTCCCGGTAAGGGAAGGCTAAATCAGACAGGCAACCTCGGCGATGTAATGAAGGAATCGACCAGTATCGCAATGGCTTATCTTCGTGCACATGCGATGGATTTCGGTATCAATCCCAAACTTTTCGACCAGTGGGACGTGCATGTTCACGTTCCTGCAGGTGCTACACCTAAAGACGGTCCGTCAGCCGGTATTACCATGCTTACCGCGCTTACCTCGGCCTTTACCCAGCGCAAGGTGAAGCCGCACCTGGCTATGACAGGCGAGATCACGCTTCGCGGACGCGTACTGCCGGTAGGCGGCATAAAGGAAAAAATACTGGCCGCTAAGCGTGCAGACATTAAAGAAATCATCCTTTCCAAATCAAACAGGAAGGATATTTTAGAGATCAAAGAAGATTATATCCGCGACCTTAAATTTCACTATGTAACTACGATGCGCGAGGTTATAGACCTGGCCCTCCTTGATGAAAAAGTTGATAACCCGCTGGATCTCACGATCAAAGAAGATGCCCGCCCGGTTATGAACTAATAGTTATAATCATATACTACTATTATATTTTTTTACCGATATCCTTGCAAAAGCAGGGATATTGTTGTTATTGGCCCATGCTTGCCTGAAACTTTTCATTTACCATTCACGTAATACGCCTAACTAAACTAACACTCATACTATTAAATAATATAATAATGAATCACATTTTTACCCCGAAGATACGGGTCGCTTTTTTTGCACTGCTGATTGGCCATTTGGGTTTAACACAAATAGCATCGGCCAGCGATCTTGACACGACAAAGAGCGCAAAAGCCGATACTTCGCTATCGAAAAAGACAGACGCGGCGATGTTGCTCAGAACCGATACTACTTTAGTAGTGAAAGCCGGAGCCACGCTCGTACAAAAAGCCGACACGACGCTGGTGATCAATACCGATCAGGGCGCAATAAAAAATGCAGAGGACGCGGTTGCTAAAAAAGCCAATGACCTTCAGCTGGCCGATGCAGCAACTACTAAAAAGATGGCCGACCCCGACGGTTCGAAGCCCGACCCCGCGACAACGGTGAAGGATAGCAGCCAGGCGTCAGTTAAGGCCGGCCAGGCGCCCACAAGGGTTTCAATCACATCCCAAACGGACAATTCCGCACCGGTTGCAGCATTGGTAACCTCGACCGAGAAAACGGCAACGACACCGGATAGGGTTTCCATCACTTCGTCGGCTACAACCACGGATACTCCGCCGGCCAGTGCGTCAACGCCGACGACAGACAACCAGCCAAGTCAAAAAACTGACGATCAGCAGGCTAATGCCCAGAAGAGCGAAAATCCGGAAAATAGCAGCCAGCAAGCTAGTACAAAGCAAGATGCTGCTCCGGCTGCAAAGGCAGATACGAGTATGCTTACCAAAGCCGATACGACAATCGCTAAAAAACCCGACAGCACTTTCAAAAAATCGGATACCACGCTGATGGTGGTTGACACAGCGACCAATCACCAGTTTAAGGCTGAAAACCTTTACCTGGAAATCGGCGGCCCGGGTCTGGCAATTTCAGCGAACTACGACTCACGTTTCAAAAAAGAACGCAGCGGCTGGGGATACCGTGTAGGTTTAGGTTATTTTGGTTCGGGCGGCAATACCGTATTTACCATCCCATTCCAGATAAACTACCTTTACGGCGAACATGCGCATAAGTTTGAGCTTGGCGCGGGTACTACTTTCCTAAACTCGACGGGCACCAATGTCGGGACCAGTAAATGGGAATTCGACCGCGTAACCGGTTTCATTGGCACGGCGACAATCGGTTACCGTTACCAGCCCGAACACAAAGGTATCAACTTCAGAATAGCATTTGTACCTATCCTGTACGATGAAGGCCTTATACCAGCCGGCGGTATCAGCGTAGGCTACACATTTAAATAAATCATATATACTTTTCGAAAAAGCTCCGCTAAAGCCGGGGCTTTTTTTATTTTAGGCCATATTTTCCCTGATGAACTATAAGATATTCAGTTTCCTGCTATGCTTCGTTTGCTGCGGACAAGCATTCGCCCAATCCCATCGTAACGAAATCGGCGTCGAAACCGATGACGATTCTTACCTGTTGAATGCATCCGACAAGTACTATACCGCGGGCACTTTTATCTATTTCCGCCATGCGCTAAATGTTGATGGAAGCGCTTCCCTTCAAAATAAAGTATTAGGTTTCGAGCTCGGTCAAAAGTTATATACACCGCAAACCGGCAATTTAAATTACTTTGGATTTGACGACCCACGCTACATCGATCGGCCTTTTGCCGGTTATTTGTATGCCGGCGCTAACCTTAATTTTCTGTATAACAATGAGAGCAACCTGAAAATCAGCGCGCAGGCAGGCGTGGTTGGCCCTGCCGCTTATGGAAAGCAAACACAGGCGTTTGTGCATAATCTGTTCGGCCTGTACCATACCAGCGGTTGGGAATACCAGGTTGACAATGATTTTGAAATAAATTTATCGGCTGAATATAACAGGCTGCTGGCCCGGGGCAACTGGGCGGATATATCGCTGGCGAGTTATGCCAACTTAGGCAATGGCTTTACAGGCGCGGGCATAGGCCCCATGCTGCGTTTGGGTGATTTCAACCAGTTGTTTAACTCGGAAAGCACCAAAAGCACAGCGATACGATCGCAGAAAGCCGCGCCGCTTCACGACCATGAATTATTTTTTTACTATAAACCGCAGGTGAACTTTATTGCTTACGATGCCACGATACAGGGCAGCATGTTCAATAGCAAGCCCGCTAACAGCATGGAGGTGACGGGTACGCCCGAATCATTCGTATTAAGCAATCAATTTGGAGTGGGATACTCGGGAAAACGTTTCGTAGCCGACATCGCGGTAATATTCCACTCAAAAGATGTCGCCATCATGACACATTCAGATCACTGGGGCGCAATCACTTTATTATATCGTTTTCATTGATCGCCAAAGTTCTTTCTTCTGCTTTCTTTTTTTACCGATTGAAGTTTTTTACCGGTCAGCCGGGCTGCTTTAGCGGCTTTTGACGGCTTGGTGGCCTTACGTTTTTTCGGCTGATGCAATGCCCGGGTTAAAATAAGGTGAAGCTTTTCAAGCGCCTTCTCTTTGTTCATAAACTGGCTCCGCTCCTCCTCGCTCATTACCTGCACCAAACCGTCGCGATTCAGTCGCGATTGCAGCTTTTGCAGTAATAGTTGCTTCTCGTCGCCGGTGAACAAACCCGATGGCGCAATATCGAACAAAAGCTCGACCTTGGTAGACACCTTATTAACGTTCTGCCCGCCTTTGCCCCCGCTTCGCGATGCGCGAAAAATAGCCTCCTTTTGCAGATCGGCTTTTGAAAAATTCATGTTGCAAATGTAGTTGATTAGGTTGATTAGGTTAAGTAACTGATTAAGTTTGGCAGCCTTTAAACCCATTCAACTTTCCCGATGTCGGGACTACCCAATCAACCACTCGCATAATTTTCCTACCTTAGTCGTCAATGAGCAATAACATTGTTATAGCTATCGATGGCTATTCGTCCTGCGGTAAAAGTACCTTAGCTAAGGCACTGGCGCAAAAGCTTCAATTTATTTACATCGACAGCGGCGCAATGTACCGTGCGGTAACGCTTTACTTTCTGAGGAACCGGGTAGACCTGAACAACCATGCTCAAATTCAGGAGGCATTAAAGAATATCCATCTGAATTTCAATTCGCGTGATTACCAAACCCATATTACTTTAAACGCTGAAGAAGTTTCGGATGAGATAAGACAAATGCGCGTATCGGACAATGTGAGCGCGGTCGCTGCATTGAAGGAGGTGCGCCACGAGATGGTTAAACAACAGCAGCGCATGGGACGTTCGAAGAATATAGTGATGGACGGCCGGGATATTGGCACCACAGTATTCCCCGATGCCCAGCTTAAAATATTCATGACCGCCGATCCGAAGGTGCGCGCCGAAAGAAGGTACAAGGAGCTTTATCCCAAAAACCCCGGCATAACGCTGGAAGAAGTTTTCGAAAACCTGGCCCACCGCGACTACCAGGACACAACCCGCACGGAAAGTCCTTTAATAAGGGCCAGGGATGCTATTGTGCTGGATAATACCAACATGACGCCCGATGAACAACTGCAATTCGCCCTCGACAAAGTGGTAAGGCTGTTGGACCCCGACGAGTAGAATGATTACACCGGTTTCAGAAGATGATTACACCGATCAACTATACGCTGGCAGACAAATCGGTGAAATCAAAGATTAATCGGTGGAATCCCCTTTACTAAACTTCTCTGCGGGCACGCCAAACTTGTTCAGGAAATCAACTCCTTCATCGCTCGGCAATCCCTTATATTCAGCATAAGATTTCAGAAAGAATACCTGCTTTACCCCGGCCGAAAATATTAGCCGGGCGCATGGGAGGCATGGCGATAGTGTAGTGTAAAGGGTCGCTCCTTCCAGGTTGGCCCCGTTTTTTACCGCGTAAAGTATAGCGTTTTCCTCGGCATGAAGAGCAAGAGAGCAGCTTCCGCGAACATCGCGCGGGCATCCGGTTTCAGGCCATTCATCATCGCAGTTATGCGTACCAGCCGGCGGACCGTTATAACCAATGGAAATTATACGGGTATCTTTTGTCAAAACAGCGCCGACCTGGGCCTTAACGCAGTGCGAACGTTTAGCCAGGTCGGTTGCCAGGTTCATGAAAATAGTGTCGAAACTTAGTTTGGTCATTGAGTCGTCAGGTCATTGAGTCATTAGGCCATTACGTCACTTTTTTAATGACTTAATGACCCAATGGCATAATGACTAAAATTAGTGCCCTCCCGAGGCTTCCATATTGTCCACATCGATGCCTTGCTTCTTCAGTTCTGAACCTGCCTTCCATGCAAAGAAAGCGAGGTAAGCGAAGCATAACACAGGAATTACATAAGAAAGGTGGATTCCGCTGGTATCGGCCAGGATACCTTGTACCGGGGGAATTATGGAGCCGCCCAGGATCATCATGATTAGGAACGCCGATCCCTGGCTGGTATATTTACCTAAGCCGGCAATAGACAAAGCGAATATAGAGGGCCACATAATGGAACAGCAAAGCCCGCCGCTGATGAATGCAAATGTACCCACGCGACCTGTTGTCATCAGACCGATGACCATGGCTAAAACCCCTAATATCCCAAATAGAACGAGTGTACGTACTGGTTTTTGCTGACCCACAAAAAATCCGATGATCAGGACAATTACGCATGCAACATAAATAAACAAATTGCTTACATCATGTCCGCTAAGATAATTGACTAATAACACTACCCCGAACGCAAAAAGCGGAACGATTACCGTCATAACGTTCTTCATCATTTTTGACAGATTGAACACAGCAATGGCACCGGTCCATCGGCCGATCATCAAGCTACCCCAATAAAGCGATATGTAAGGAGCGAGTTCCGATTCTTTCATGCCGCCAAAATCCGGTGTTTTTAACAATGCGCCCATGTTGCTTTGTATGGTCACCTCGACCCCTACATAAGTAAATATAGCGATCATTCCGTAGATCAGTTGCGGATAATGCATGGCTCCCCACCCTTCATTACTCTTGCTTGACGCGGAAAGGGACGAGATCAGGGTGATCAATATAATCGCCAACGAAGCATACACAAAGTATGATTTAATGGTTCCCATGTGCTGAACAAAAAAAGTCAGATCGGCTTTTTGCTTACTGTCCATCTTTGTTGATGCCAATTGATCTAAAGGCAATCCTCCATATTTCTTAATTGTATCCTGCGCTAAATGAATACCATGACTGGCCGTTGTCGACTCTGCAAAATACTTGCTAACCGGCCCCGATATCAATATCGCCAGGAACGCGATGAATATGATGAACAGCGGCAAATTTGTTTTATGACTGGCTTCTATTTTTTCATCGCTGGTCACCTTGGGCAGCTTGGATATCCAGAAAAATATGGCTACCGCTATATATAGGCCGGCAAGAATGAAATACAGATTGTTTACAGAAGTTATTTCAACTTTTTCGGCCGGTATCAATTTACTGGCGCTGCCGAATAATACAATGCTGACGATAACAGGGCCAAGCAGCGTGCCAAAGTTGTTTACGCCTCCAGCCAGATTAAGTCTGTTGGTGCCCGTTTCCGGTGTACCCAACACTATCACAAACGGATTGGCAGCAGTTTGCTGCAATGAAAAGCCAAGCGCAATTATAAAGAATGCACCTAAAATAAATCCAAATGAACCCGAATTAATCGCAGGAACCATTACGAGCGCACCTATGGCCGACAAAATCAACCCGTAAATAATACCGTTTTTATATCCAAGTTTGTTTAGAATGTCTACTTTGGTCGCTTGTGATGCAAAATACAAAACCAGCGAACCGATAAAATATCCCCCGTAAAACGTAAAGTCTATTAATTGGGACTCGAATTGAGTCAAATGAAAATGCGCTTTACAAAAAGGGATGAAGATTCCATTTGAAGCAGCTAAAAAGCCCCAAAAAAAGAAAACGGTAATAATTGTGTACAAGGCCGAGCCATAGCTCCGGGTTTTGCTTTGTTCCATTGTTAATGCAGGTTATATGATTTTTAGGTGTTTATAAAACACTAACATAGATTATTTTTTTATATTAAAAGCATACTTTGTCAATAATAAATCAGAATTTTAAGTTTGGTTATTCACTATATTAAATCGCATATTCGCTCCCGGGCTTCGGGAGGTTATACACCTTAGCCTGCATTATTAATGATAGAAGCTATAATCAGGGGCATCGGGATTGGATTAGTGCTTACGTTTTTGACCGGGCCGGTATTTTTTGCATTAATAAAAACCAGTATCGAGAAAGGCTTCCATGCCGGCGTTTCACTGGCTTTAGGGGTGGTTACCAGCGATATTGTATTCGTAGGCGCAATATTATTCGGCTCGCAATATTTCGACATTTCCAACCAGGATAAACGCAATGCCGGCGTGGTGGGCTGCGTCATCCTGCTCGCTCTTGGCTTTTATTACATCTTCAAGAAATCAGAGGTTAATTTCAATAATAAAGTCCCTTCAAAGCTGAAACGAACCGGCTACATTCTGAAAGGGTTTTTAATGTGCATCTTAAACCCTACGCTGCTTTTCCATTGGACAGTAGTAATTACCACGGCCAGTACTTTATATACCAACGATGTACCAAACCGTGCTTTAAAGATAGGCGTAATGTTTTTGACGATTTTGTGCGTACAATTTGGAGCGGATACCACCAAAGCATTTTACGCCAATAAACTACGTGCGCGTATATCGGAGAAATTTGTCCACCGGCTGAACGAAGTTGCCGGGATAGCGCTTATCATAGCATCGCTGATATTGTTTGATAAGCTGGTAACGCACTACGTTTTTGCACCGTTTAGCACTTGATCAAAGTCTGAAGTCAAAAGTCCCAGGTCGAAAGTTCCATTCAAGGTGACTTAAAACTTTCGACTCCGAACTTCAGACTTACATATACCCCCGCTGGTTCTTCCCTTCCATCCAGTTTACGAAGGCACGGTTTACCACCTTGTTGCCTCCCGGGGTTGGGAAATTGCCAGAGAAATACCAGTCGCCGCTGTGGTCAGGGCAGGCATTATGCAGATTGTCGAGCGTTTGATAGATAACCTTTACCTCGGCGTTCAAGTCCTTAGGCGTGATGATCTGCGCTATGCGATCGGATACCTGCTGATCGGTAAAAGGTTCGTAGATCGCCTTTACATAGTTCTCCACCTCTTCTTTTGGCAGCGCGGCGCTATCTTTACATTTTTTATAAACGTCGAGAACGATATCTTCTCTTTTTGCATCTTTAAGTAAGCTTATGGCCGCCTCAAAAGCGACGAATTCGCCCATGCGCGACATGTCGATGCCGTAACAGTCGGGAAAACGAATCTGCGGGGCTGATGAAACCACTACGATCTTTTTAGGACCGAGCCTGTCCAATATCTTAAGAATACTTTGCTTCAAAGTTGTACCGCGAACAATGGAGTCGTCCAAAACAACCAGGGTATCGGCGCCCCTTTTAATAAGGCCATACGTAGTATCATACACATGCGCCACCATTTCGCCGCGGTCGGCGTCCTGCGTAATAAAAGTGCGCAGCTTAACGTCTTTAATAGCGATCTTTTCAATGCGGGGCGCCATGCAAAGCACCTCGCTTAATTCTTCGTCGCTGATTTTATCGGCCCTGTTCAGCAGTTTGTCATGCTGATATTTTTTGATGTACTTGTGTATGCCTTCCACCATTCCGTAGAAAGCAACCTCGGCCGTGTTAGGTATGTAAGAAAAAACCGTATTCTTAATATCGTAATTAACCGCATCTAATATCTGCGGGCAAAGCAGGCGACCCAATTGTTTGCGCTCGCGATAAATAGACGCGTCGCTGCCGCGCGAAAAGTAAATACGTTCGAAAGAACACGACTTCTTTTCCACGGGCTCTATAAATTCTTCCTCTTTTACTTTACCATTCTTTTTAACGATCAGCGCATGGCCCGGCTGTATTTCGCGGATCTCCTCGATCGGAATATTGAACGCCGTTTGAAGCGCCGGCCGCTCGGAAGCAGCAACCACGATCTCGTCGTTCTGAAAGTAAAATGCGGGCCTGATTCCTGCAGGGTCCCGCATCACAAAGGCGTCGCCATGGCCAAAAATACCCGCTATGGTGTATCCGCCGTCCCAGTTCTTGGCCGACTTTCGCAATATCTTGGCTACATCCAGATCCTTCGCTATCAGCTTGCTGATCTTGACATTGTCGTCCAGTCCCTCGCGTTTATACTGATCGAACAAGCCTTGAACCTCGGTGTCGAGGAAGTGCCCTATTTTTTCCAGTACCGTAACGGTATCGGCTTTTTCCTTCGGATGCTGACCCAGGTCGTACAATTGTTGCAAAAGCTCGTCGACATTGGTCATGTTAAAGTTGCCTGCTATAACCAGGTTACGCGTCTGCCAGTTGTTCTGGCGAAGGAACGGATGGCAATTCTCGATACTGTTCTTACCGTGCGTGCCATAACGCAGGTGGCCCAACAAAACTTCGCCGGTAAAGCTCACATTCTGCTTCAGCCACTCGGCGTCGGCCATCTTTTCCGGAGTTTCTTTCTGGATATCGGCAAACTTTTTTTGGATATATTCGAATATATCGGCGACCGCATTCGACGCCATCGAACGGTGGCGGCTGATGTAGCGTCTGCCGGGTTCGATATCCAGTTTAATAGTGGCAACACCTGCGCCGTCCTGGCCGCGGTTGTGTTGTTTCTCCATTAAAAGGTAAAGTTTGTTTAATCCGTACAGCGCAGTGCCGTATTTTTTTTGATAGTACGAGAGCGGCTTTAGAAGGCGAATGAACGCCACGCCGCATTCATGTTTTATCTGTTCACTCATGATTGGGAATGAGCATGCAAAAGTACAATTTTAATGTTGAAACTCAGAATTAACACTGTCATTAAAATGCATTAATAATCAAATGTTGAATTACTGAATTATTGAATGATAGAATGTTGCTATTTTTACTGTCAGTAAAACATTTTCTATGAGGAACACTATCATTTTTTGCAGTCTTCTTTTGGCTTTTGGATCGGCGCCTGGCCTCGCACAAAGTCAAAAACCTCTTTTCACGGCGCCTATAGGCGTACAAGCCTATACCTACCGCAATAGCTTTGCACTGAATGTTGCGGCTACGCTGGATACGATCAAATCACTTGGAATTACCGAAATGGAGGGGCCGAACCCCAAAAACGTAAGTCCTGAAGCGTTTAAAAAGATGCTGGACGAGCGGGGTATATCCATGCCGTCGATTGGCGCGGATTACGGGCAGATCGTTAAAGACCCGGATCAGTTCATTAAGCTGGCCAAACTCTTCGGATGCAAATACATCATGGTGGCCTGGATACCGCATGGCAGCGCTTTTACTATCGGCGATGCGAAAAAGGCCGTGGATGACTTCAACCGCGTTGGAAAAATACTGAGCGAAAACGGCATTACGCTTTGCTATCACGATCATGGCTATGAGTTTGGACCCTATGCCGGCGGCACCCTATTCGATTATATCGTAAAAAATACCAACCCTAAATATGTATCCTTCGAAATGGATATGATGTGGACCTTTCACGGAGGCGCCGACCCGGCCAAATTGCTTTATAAATACCGCGGGCGCTGGAAACTGATGCACCTGAAAGATATCCGCAAAGGCGTGGCCAACGATCTCACCGGTGGCACTGACACTAAAAACGATGTAGCTTTAGGAACCGGGCAGATCAATATCGCCAAAGTATTGAAAGCTGCGAAGGCCGTAGGTATTAAACATTATTTCATCGAAGACGAAAGCGGGAACCATGCCGCGCAGATACCGGTGACAATTGCTTATCTGAAAAGTTTAAAAGTATAATTCGCAGGGCAGGCGGTAGGTTTATAATTTAGCTGACATACGTTATCACAATTATGGGAACAGAAGAACACCAGGAAAAATCCATTACCAGGCGCAAGTTTATCGAAAAAACGGCTGCGCTTTCAGCATTCATCATCGTACCGCGCTTTGTTTTGGGCGGCAAAGGTTACACGCCGCCAAGCGACCTGGTCACGATCGGGCATATCGGCACCGGCAAACAGGCATTTGGTTTAAAGGATTCGTTCCTGAAAACCGGCGAGGTAAAAATCGTCGCGGCTTCCGATGTTTATGGCAGTAAAATGAAACAGTTTGCGCTCGAGGTCAACCAATATTATGCTGCGCAGACATCACAAGGCCAATATGCCGGCTGTTCAACACATAATGATTTTCGCGAGATCCTGTCCCGAAAAGACATTGACGCGGTAGTTATCGCCACTCCTGATCACTGGCATGCGGCCTGTGCAGTACTTGCGGCCCGGTCGGGTAAGGACATTTATTGCGAAAAGCCATTATCGCTGACAATTAAAGAAGGCCGCGCGATGGTAAATGAATCACGAAAACATAAGCGGGTATTCCAAACCGGCAGCATGCAGCGCTCCTGGCCGGAATTCAGGCAGGCCGTTGAATTAGTGCGGAACGGTTATATAGGCGATATTCAAGCCGTAAAAGTAAACGTTGGGCCACCACCGGTGCCTTACAACCTACCGGAAGAAACCTTGCCCGCCGACCTGGACTGGGACTTCTGGCTGGGGCCGAATACAGTTCACCAGGCTTATAATCATAATATCGCCCCAGGCCTGAATGATGATTTTTGGGCGCACTGGCGCGATTATAAAGAGTTTGGCGGCGGCGGCATGACCGACTGGGGCGCCCACATGTTCGACATCGCGCAATGGGGTTTGGATATGGACAGCAGCGGACCAATCGCTATCAATCCGCCTGACAAGGAACATCAATACCTGACCTACCGGTACGCTAACGGCATTACGATGACGCACGAACCGCAAGGCAACCAGGGTGTGACCTTTATCGGAACCAAAGGGCAAATACGCGTTGAGCGCGGCAAATTGGAAACGAGTCCGGCATCGCTGGCAACACAGGTTATCGGCGCTAATGAAAGGCATGTTTACCATAGCGAAGACCATTACAAGGACTTTCTGCAGGCCATGCGAAACCGGACTAAACCTATAGCCGATGTGGAAACAGGCCACCGCACGGCGACCGTATGCAATATTGGCAACATTACTTACGCTTTGAATAAACCCTTAAAATGGGATCCGCATAAGGAAGCGTTTGACGATGCCGATGCCAATAAGCTGCGCGGCAGGGAAATGAAAAAGGAATGGGCAGTGATATGAGCGCTACGTAATCACCGTAGTTACATTTGATGCATCCTGGATGTTTTTGAGGGAATTTTCTGGGTCGTAATGGTTACCTTTACGGTAAGAACCCGATCATGAAAACCATCCTGAAACTTATTCTCTGCAGCTGCTGCCTACTAGCTGCAGTTTCATCATTCGGACAAAGCCTGTCGCCCGAAATGACAAAAAGAATTGATAGCCTGTTCAAAAAATGGGATAACAAAACGAGCCCGGGGTACGCCATTGGCGTCGTACGGAACGATTCGCTGATCTATGCGAAAGGCTACGGAATGGCCAATCTTGAATACGGCGTGCCGATCACACCTGAAACCATTTTTCACATGGCATCGGTATCCAAGCAGTTCACGGCATTTTCGATCATATTACTGGCACGGCAGGGCAAGCTTAACCTGGATGACGACATCCGCAAATACCTGCCCTGGTTTCCGGACCTGAAACAGAAAATAACCGTACGTAATTTGCTCACGCATACCAGCGGCATACGCGACCAGTGGCAACTACTTGCGATAGCGGGCACGAGGCTGGACGATGTGATCACCCAGGACCAGATAGTAAAAGTGCTGAGCAAACAGCAGGCGCTGAACTTTAAGCCGGGTGATGAATGGAGCTATTCCAACAGCGGTTTTACGATGCTTGCCGAGATCGTAAAGTCGGTAACCGGCAAAACGCTGCGCCAATTCACAGATTCGGCGATCTTCAAGCCGCTGGGCATGACCAATACACACTTTCATGATGATTATACCGAAATTGTGCCCAACCGGGCCTATTCGTACGAGGAGGATGGCAAGCGCCACTACAGTAACGATATATTAAGCTATTCGAACGATGGCGCTACCAGCCTTTTTACAAACGTGGATGACATGAGCAAATGGCTCATGAATTTTTACGATCACAAGGTCGGCGATCAAAAAGACATTCAACAGTTGACGCAAAAAGCCGTACTGAACAACGGCAAGGTACAAGGTTATGCCATGGGTATAGCAGTCGACGATTATCGCGGGTATCAGTTGTATTCACATGGCGGCGCCGACGCGGGTTACCGCACCTTTGTCGGCGTTCTTCCCGAAGTAAAAATGGGATTCATCGTATTCTGTAACCTGGGCGACAGCGATCCGCAGGGCAAGGCAAGGCAGATAGCCGATCTTTTTATCCCAGACCATTCGCCAAAAAAAACAGCTCAGAAAAAGAAATATACCGACCAGGACCAGGCTATATTAGCGGATACGGCGAGCCTTAAACTTTTTATGGGTGATTATATTTCGGATGACGGCATACATTTCGGCTATAGGATAAAAAACAAAAAATTGTACTGGGTTGCCCCCAACGGCAACAACAACCTGCTGGTGAAGGCTGCAAAAGACACTTTTGAGATTTTCAGCCAGCCCGAAGTGAAGTTTTCGTTTTCTGTTAACGCCAGGAAAAAAACCGTCGTGGATGAGTTTTGGCCCAACAACCACAGGTTGCTTGTAAAATACGATACTACATCCAAGCCGGATAAAGCACTACTCGCCTACACGGGCAAGTATTATTGCCCCGAATTGGATTGCAGCTATAGCATTGTCCTGAAAGATCATCACCTCGTGCTTACCAACGCAAAATATGATGATACGCCGCTAAAACTTTACGGCGACGATCTTCTCCATGACAATTTCTGGTGGATGGATAATCTTTCCATCGTGCGGAATGCCCAAAACAAAATCACCGGTTTCGAGATCAACTCGGGCAGGGTAATGCATGTATGGTTCAAAAAGGCGGAGTAAAGGGTTATACGTTGTACGTTGTACGTAATACGTTATATATAGCTAATCATACGTAGAAAGTATTATGTACAACGTAAAACCTCAGGCTGCATCTTCCGCGTATTTCTTAAAATTATTCAATATGGCCTGCCAGCCACCGCGCTGCATCTCGACCGGATTGGTGCCTTCGGCTTCAAAGGTGGACGTAATATCCGTGATATCGCCCTTGCCTTCGAACAGCACCTTTACCTTTCTGCCGTCGCCAATAGTATAAGCAATAAGCTCTTCGGGCACTACCTCGTCATAGGTTCCCCCAAAATCAAAGCCGAAGCTGCCGTCTTTAGCCTCCATCCGGTACAGGAATTTTCCGCCGGCACGCAGGTCATTTTCGGCGCTGGGCGAGTGCCAGTCGTCCGAGGCGTGGTTCCATTGGGTAACGTGTTTAGGATCATTCCATAATTCCCAAACTTTTTCCACCGGGGCATTTACGGTCACTTCGATCGTAACAAGTATTTTATCAGTTGTTTCCATGTCTTCCAATTGTTGAATAACTCAAAGATACGGCAACTATACCACCATCGTGACCTGTAAAACCGGACAATGTGAAGGCCTGTTTGCGACATTTTTTTAACAAGAAAATTTAAACCCAAGGCCATATAATTTCGTATAGATGGTCCGTCGACCAAAGACGATGTTTTCCGGAAGAGATATGTGGAGATGGCATAAAGCATTTATTTTCTCATTAATTATATGCGGCGCCTGGGCGTTCATCAGCGACGGTATGATTACCGTATATAGCAATCGCATACCACTTGCTTACATTGAACCCGCCAGGTGCCTGAATAATTTCGTTGTGCCCGCGGCTGTCTTTTTCATTCTTTACAGCCGCATTAAAAAGCAGCAATACCAGCTTATCCTGTCGGAGAAGCAGTACCGCGAGCTTTTTGAGTCGAATCCCAACCCGATGTGGATATACGATAAAACCAGCTTTGCCTTCTTAGCTGTAAACGAGGCGGCAATAGTAGCATATGGCTATAGCCGGGACGAATTTCTGCGGATGACCATTATGGATATCCGGCCTAAATCCGATCACGAGCGCCTGGTCAAAATTGTAAAAAACAATAAAAAAAAATACCATGAGACCGGTAACTGGACCCATATCCGCAAATCGGGCGAGGAATTCCCCGTGGCCGTTATCGCTCACCTGGTATTCTTCGACAGTAAATATTGTAAAATGGTAATGGCGGCTGATATAACCAAACAGCTACAACACGAACAGCAATTGGAGGAGGCCTATCTGAAGGAAAAGGAATTGCACGAAAAGCTATCAGTCAACTACCAGGTTTTGGAGAAAGCCGAGCGTGAGAACAGGCTTATGGGACAGGTGATCGATAAAATTAACAACATGGTACTGATTGTAGCTGAAGGCAGCAAGGTGTTGCGGGTTAACCAGGCATTTATTGATTTTACCGGCTATACCCGTGAAGAAGTGGTCGGCAAAAATCCGCAAGAATTTTTGCATGGCCCGGGTACCGACAGGCAAGTGGTTGAACGTCTTATCCGGGCCGTACAGTGTAAGGAATTTTTCAGCGGCGAACTGATCAACTACAAAAAGAATGGCGAAGCGTACTGGACCTCAATCTCTATAACGCCCATATTCGACGAGAATGGTGTTTTCCAATTCAATATATCGGTGGAAAGCATTGTTACCGAAAAAAAAGAAAGGGAACAAAAAATATTGGCCCAGCATGCCGCATTGCAAAGAATTGCCTGGTATCATTCGCATGAGCTCAGGCGCCCGGTCTGCTCGATCATCGGGCTGATATCACTGCTTAAAGATGCCGGCGATCCCCATGAAAAAGCATTCTGCCTTGATGCGCTCGAAAAATGTGTAAAAGACCTCGATTCTGTGATTAGGGATACGAATAAAAAAGCGGAAAAAATACAACTCCAAGATTAACCAGGCGTAAGCTTTGACAGCATACCGCATACGAAATCCTGGTCACACAATAGCAACGGACACCATTAGCCAGGATTAAGACAATCAGATGTGTTGTTCGATCAGACTAATCCTCACAATGTATAGCTTTTTCAGGACGGGTCAACGGCGCGCAAAAACGAACGCCGGTGTGTCCGTTTTCGATACAGGCGGGCATCTCCTTCATTCGTAATCTATTAATAATCAACACCTTCTAATATCGGCACGATATTCTTACGGGCTTATTGTCTGCTGCCCGGTTACTTAACACAAAACCATGATAAAGAACTATTTAAAGATCGCCTGGAGGAACTTCACAAAGGATCGCCAGTTTTCGATTCTCAACCTGATCGGCTTATCAACAGGCCTTGCCTGCGCGCTTCTGATCTATTTGTGGATCAATGATGAGTTAAAGATCGGCAGGTTCAATGAGAAGGACAGCCAGCTTTACCAGGTTATGGTAAACGGGCACTGGCCCGACGGTATTCAAACAGGTGAAAATTCGCCGGGCCTGTTAGCGAGATCAATGAAGGAAGAGTTGCCGGAAGTTGAATATGCCGTGGCAACCATACATCCGGGCGGCTTGACAAACGATAAAGGCATTTTTATTAACGGCGCAAACCGCGCAGAAGCGACAGCGATTTTCGCCGGCAAAGACCTGTTCGATGTATTTTCCTATAAGCTCATCGATGGGAATAAAGATAATGTACTTACCAGGCCCGACGGTGTGGTACTATCGGACGAAATGGCTCGGAAGCTATTCCACACTACCCAAAACGTGGTAGGCAGGCAAGTGACCTGGAATCAGACCGGCTTAAGCGGGACGTATCTTATAACCGGAGTTTTTAAAAAATTGCCGGCCACTTCGCTGGATCAATTCGACGTGGTTTTCAACTATGACTACTTTTTGTCCAAAAATCCCAAGCTGACCAACTGGCAAAACAACGACCCTTATACTTATCTCATCCTGAAGAAGGGTACCGATATCCAGGGCTTTAACAATAAGATCGTAAACTTTGTTAAAAGCAAGGACAAAGATTCGCACATCACCCTGTTTGTGCAGCGATACGGCGACAAATATCTCTTTAATCACTATAAAGATGGGGCTGTGGCCGGAGGCAGGATCGAATACATAAAACTCTTTTCGGCGATCGCCATTTTCATCCTGGTGATGGCCTGTATCAACTTCACAAATCTTTCAACAGCCAAAGCATCAGCGCGATTAAAGGAAGCAGGTATCAGAAAAGTAATGGGGGCCAAAAGGATTACGCTCATTACGCAATACATTAGCGAGTCGTTGTTAATGGCTTTTATCGCGCTTATGTTTGCCGTACTTATGGTAATTGCGCTGCTGCCGCAATTTAACCTGGTAACGGGTAAGCAGATCGTTTTGCAGCCTAACCTTGCGCTTATTTTGTCGGCGGCAGGTATCACGTTAGTAACAGGTCTTGTATCAGGATTGTACCCGGCGTTGTTCATTTCCGGATTTAAACCAACCGCCGTTCTAAAATCGGGCACATCCGCATCCGCAGGCCATAGCTGGATCAGGAAAGGGCTGGTAGTTTTTCAGTTCAGCTTATCCGCTGTATTTATTGTGTCGGTTTTGGTCATCTATGCTCAGATGCAATTGATACAAACCAAAAACCTGGGCTATAACCGCGATAACATCCTTTATTTCGAAAAAGGGGGACTCGTATCGGACAACGCCGACGATTACAAACCGGGAGGCAAATACGACCAGGACCTTTCCGGCCTGATAAACGAGGTTAAGAACATACCCGACGTAATTAGCGCCGCCAATTTCAGGCACAACATTACCAATCGCCATGGGGGTACAACCGACCTGACATGGCCTGGTGAAGCGCCCGGAACCAATATCAGCTTTACAGATATCGCATCGGGCTATGGCTTCATCGAAACCCTCGGTATCCAACTGAAGGAAGGGCGCCCGTTTTCGGCAAAGTTCCATGACAACAATTCAAAGATCATTTTGAATGAGGCTGCTGTTGAAGCTATGGGTTTGAAGGACCCGATCGGCAAAACTGTTCATCTGTGGGGGAGCGACAGGCAGATCATCGGCATAACCAAAAATTTCAATTTTGAATCGCTTTATGAAAGCCTGAAGCCCTGCTTCTTCGACTTTACTTTCGGCAACAGGGCATCGAAGATCATGGTTAAAATAAAGGCCGGTACCGAAAAAGAAACTATCGCCCGCCTTGAAGCGCTTTATCATCAGTATAACCCCGGGCTGCCTTTCGAATACCGCTTCCTCGACGAAGATTACCAGCAGCTTTACGCGTCCGAAGAAAGGGTGGCTGTATTGTCCAAATATTTTGCAGGACTTGCGATAATTATTTCGTGCCTGGGGTTGTTTGGCCTTGCTGCTTTTACCGCGCAAAAGCGACAAAAAGAGATCAGCATACGGAAAGTAGTAGGAGCAAGCGCGACAAATGTGCTTGTGATGTTATCAAGGGATCTTTTGAAACTGGTATTATTAGCCATTATAGTTACGTTTCCGGTAGCCTGGTGGCTGGCCAGTAACTGGCTCCGCAATTTTGCTTACCACATTGATATTAACGCAAGTATTTTCATCGTTACCGGCGCTGCCATGACATTGATCACGGCCGCCACTATAAGTTATCAATCTGTAAAAGCAGCGCTGGCCAACCCGGTGAAGAGCTTGAGGAGTGAATAAAAAGTCTATAGTCCATGGCTGATGGCCCATAGCCAATCCCGGTTTAACTATGGACTATGGTCTATCGACTATGGACAATGACTAATGACTTAATGACTAATGATTTAATGACTAATGATTTAATGAACCAACCATGATAAAGAACTATTTAACGATCGCCTGGAGAAATCTTATTAATAATAAGATATCCTCCATCATCAACATCGGCGGGCTGGCCGTGGGTATGGCCGTAGCCGTATTAATAGGCCTTTGGCTCTATAGCGAATTGTCGTTCGACAAAAGTTTCCCCAACCATGACCGTATTGCGCAGGTGATGCAAAACCAGTGGATCAACAACGAGACCGACACCTGGAACAGCCAGGCCTATCCGCTGGGCCCCATGCTTCGCGCTCAATATGGCTCCGATTTTAAGCATGTGATCATGTCGTCATGGACCAGTGATCATATTTTGTCGTACGGAGACAAAAACCTGAAGGAAAGCGGCAACTATATGGAGCCGGGTATTACGGATATGCTTTCGCTTACTATGCTGGAGGGCAACCGAAATGGGCTGAACGACCCGGCGTCTATATTGCTTTCGCGCACCACAGCCAGGGCCATTTTTGGCGATACCGACCCGATGGGCAGGATCATCAAGATAGATCACAATAACAACCTGACGGTTAAAGTGACCGGCGTATATGAAGACCTGCCCGAAAATTCGTCCTTCGGCGACCTGACCTTTATTTCGCCCTGGCAACTGCTGGTAAAAGACCAGCACTACGACACGCGCTTTCACAATCCCTGGGGCGCCAGCTGGTTCCAGGTGCTGGTGCAAGTTGCGGACAATGCCGATATGAACAAGGTTTCGCTCAAGATCAAAGACGTCAAAATGAGAGACCTTCAGCGGACTAACAATGTCGGTGAAATACGTTTCAGGCCGGTCATCTTCCTGCACCCGATGAACCACTGGCACCTGTACAGCGATTTTAAAAACGGCGTAAATATTGGCGGCCGCATCCAGTATGTCTGGCTTTTTGGTGTGATAGGTGTGTTTGTATTGCTGCTGGCCTGCATCAATTTCATGAACCTGAGCACTGCCCGTTCCGAAAAACGGGCTAAGGAGGTGGGCATTCGAAAATCCATCGGCTCGATGCGCGGCCAGTTGATCGCCCAGTTTTACAGTGAATCGATGCTTATCGCTCTCTTGTCGTTCCTTTTATCGCTGCTGCTTACACAGTTCAGTCTTCCATTTTTCAACACCCTGGCCGACAAGCATATCCAAATGCCCTGGGGCAGCGCTTTCTTCTGGCTTACCGGCATCGCGTTTACGCTGTTTACCGGCCTGATCGCCGGCAGTTACCCGGCATTATATCTTTCGTCATTCAACCCCGTCAAAGTATTGAAGGGCACATTCCGTTTAGGCAGGCTGGCAGCCGTTCCGCGCAAGATCCTGGTAGTATTGCAGTTCTCTGTGTCTATTGTGCTCATTATCGGTACCATCGTTGTCTTCAACCAGATACAGTATGCTAAAAACCGCCCGGTTGGCTATAACCGCAATGGACTGGTGACCGTGCCTATTCAAAACGATGTTATCCTGAAGCAGTCGCAGGTCGTTCAGAACGAATTGTTGGCCAGCGGTGTCGTGGCGTCTATTTCCCGCTCCGGGTCGAAGATAAGCGATTGGTACCCGAGCAACGGCGGTTTCAAATGGGAAGGCAAGGACCCGTCCTTGCAAGAGAATTTTAAGGCCCTTGTTATAACGCCCGAATTTGGGAAAACCGTAGGCTGGCAGATCAAAGAAGGGCGCGATTTTGATCCGTCCCGCGTCAGTGACTCTTCCGCTATCGTCATCAATGAAACGTGCGTAAAATACCTGGGGTTCAAGCATCCCATCGGCAAAACCCTTACCTGGCTGGGCAACGGCGACTATAGGATCATCGGCGTGGTGAAAGATATGGTAAACGAATCGGCTTATCAACCCATAGAACAGACTTTTTATTTCATGAATGCGCACTGGACTTTGAATGATTTCGACATCCGTATCAACCCCAATGCAAGCACGCACGACGCGCTCGCCAAGATCGGGGCCATCTTCAAAAAGTACGATCCCTCTACCCCATTTGAGTACAGTTTTGTTGACGAAGACTACGCCCAAAAATTCGACAACGAGGAACGCATAGGCAAGCTCGCAAGCACATTCGCCACGCTGGCCATTTTTATCAGTTGCCTGGGCCTGTTTGGTATGGCATCATTTACAGCCGAGCAGCGCGTAAAAGAGATCGGCGTGCGCAAGGTGCTCGGCGCAACGGTATTTAACCTGTGGCGCCTGCTTTCAAAGGATTTTATTGTGCTGGTGGTGATCTCGCTGATCATAGCCGCGCCCTTCGCCTGGTATTTTATGAATAAATGGCTGATGAATTACACCTACCGCCAGGGCATCGGCTGGTGGATATTTGCGGTTACGGGCATAGGAGCTATTACCATAACACTGGCGACAGTTAGTTACCAGAGCATCAAAGCCGCGCTGGCCAACCCGGTGAAAAGTTTGAGGAGTGAATAAAAAGTCCATAGACCATAGTCGATGGTCCATAGCTAATACCGGTTTAACTATGGACTATGGTCTATCGACCATGGATAATGACTCAATGACTTAATGACTAAACCATGATAAAAAACTATATCAAATCCGCATTCAGAAATTTCTCGCGGCACAAGCTATTTACGCTGATCAATATAATTGGCCTTTCAATAGGTATAAGTGCGGCATTAGTGATCTATCTGCTCGTGCATTACGACTTTACATTTGACAAGTTCCATAAAGATGGCGACCATATTTATCGCGTGGTAACTAACTTCACGTCCCAGGGCACGCCCTGGTATGCATCTGGCGTTTGCGGGCCGCTTCCGTGGGCCGTTAAAACCCAGGTGACCGGCCTGCAGGAAACGGCTCCGATCTGGAGTTTGCCGCAACCTAACGTAATTGTGCCCAATGGCAGCAAATCATCACCGCGGTTCAAGGCACAGGATAATGTTGTGGTTGCCGACAGCGACTATTTCAAGCTTTTTGAGTACAAATGGCTGGCCGGATCATCCAGGGTTGCATTAACCGCGCCTAACCAGGTGGTTCTTACGTCTGAGCAGGCCGAAAAGTACTTTCCTGGGGTAAGCTACGATCAAATGCTTGGGCGCACCGTGATCTACGATACCTTAAAAACCACGGTGAGCGGAATTGTGCAAAGCATTAAGCAAAATACCGATTTTACCTTTCACGATTTCATTTCATTTCCCACTGCCTTTTCCAATCCCTCGTTAAAAATGCAGATGCGTTTACATAACTGGGGGGGTGTGAGTCCCGCATACCAGCTTTTTGTAAAGTTAGCGCCGCAGGTTAAAACGGCGCGGATCGAACAGCAACTGAATGATATTGAGAAAAAGAACCTCAACAAGAGGCCAGGCGTCACCGAAGTGTTTGCATTACAGCCGCTGGCTGACATTCATTTCAACACCAACTATGGAACATTTGTCAATGGCCGGGTGGCGGATAAAACAACCTTATTCGAGATCTCCGCCATCGCGCTGTTCCTGTTATTGCTGGGCTGCATTAATTTTATCAATCTCACTACGGCACAATCGGCGCAAAGGGCTAAGGAGATAGGCATACGCAAAACGCTGGGCAGCAACCGCAAACAACTGATACTCCAATTTCTGAGCGAAACTTTCCTGGTAACCCTGGTATCAGTCATTATCTCGGTTGCTATCACTCCTATTGTACTGCAGCTTTTTTCGGCCTTCATTCCGCAGGGTATTCATGCCGGTCTGATCCCGGAACCAAATATTCTGCTGTTCCTCGCCGTTCTGGTCATCGTCGTCAGTCTCGCTTCCGGATTTTATCCGGCTATGATACTTTCCGGCTACAAACCGGTTTCGGCCATTAAAAACCAGGCCGGCGAAGGTACCGGCAAAACGCGCAATGCATTGCTGCGCAAATCACTTACGGTAACCCAGTTCGCCATAGCGCAATTTTTCATCATGGCAACCATCCTGGTGAGCAAACAGATCTATTACGCTATTCATAAGGACCTTGGCTTCAGAAAAGATGCGATCGTCATTGTTAATTCGCCATTGCTGGATCGCAAGACCAGTCTTAACCAGGTTTTACTCCATAAGCTCAACGCCATTCCCGGAGTGGAACTCGTAAGCATGGGGTACGACCCACCGACGTCCGACTATTCAAATAACACCGATTGCGAATATAAGGACGGCAAAAAAGAAATCAAGATCGAGAACCTGACCACCAAGTTCGGCGATGAGAATTATATCAAAGTTTATCACATTAAACTATTGGCCGGGCGCAACCTGACAGCCCGGGATACGATGAAGGCGTTCCTGATCAACAATACCCTGGCTAAACAGATCGGTTTTAAAGATCCGCACGATGCTGTCGGCAAAGTGATCAGCAATTTTAATGGCAATGCGGGTAATATTCGGATAGTAGGCGTAGTGGCCGATTTCAACCAGGAATCGATACACGCCGCGATCACACCGTTGGCTATCCTCACCGTCAACGACCATTACTATCACGCAACGGAGTATAATGGAACGTTCCACATAGCGCTGAAGCCACAAACGGCAAACGGCAACGATTGGAAGACCACGATTACAGCCATGGCAAGCGCCTGGAAAGAAGTGTACCCGAATGACGATTTCGAGTACCAGTTTTTCGATGAAAGTATTGCTAAGCTATACGCAACCGAACAAAAAACCTCGGCTTTGCTAAGCTGGGCTACAGGGTTATCGATACTCATTAGCTGCCTCGGCTTACTAGGCCTTGCTATTTATACCGCTAATCAACGTACTAAAGAGATCGGGGTACGAAAAGTGCTGGGCGCTTCGGTGAGCCAGATCGTCGTACTGCTTTCGACCGAAATGGCCTGGCTCATCGTGCTGGCTTTTGCGATCATCTGCCCGGTGGCCTGGTGGGCTATGAACAAATGGATGCAGGATTTTGCCGACAAAACGGCGATAAGCTGGTGGATATTCGCACTAAGCGGCGGCGGGATGTTGTTAACTGCATTGTTTACATCAGGCTTTCAGACTATCAAAGCAGCTCTGGCCAACCCGGTGAAGAGCTTGCGAAGTGAGTGAAAAGTCGATGGTCCATGGTCGATGGTCCATAGCAGTAACCAGTTTAGCTATGGACTATGGTCTATCGACTATGGACAAACCAAATGACTTAATGACTAAACCATGATAAAAAACTATTTTAAGACTGCCTGGCGAAACTTGGCTAACAATAAGGTCCATTCGTTTATAAACATATCGGGCCTTGCTGTAGGCATAACTTGCAGCCTGCTTATTTTTCTTTGGATCCAAAATGAATTTAGCATCGACACCTTTGCCAAAAATGATAAGCGGTTATATAAAGTTTACGAAAGGGAATACTACCAGGACCATATCGATGGCAATTATGATACTCCCGGTCCGCTGGCAGAAGAGTTAAAGAAAAAAATCCCTGAAGTGGAAGATGCAGTTATGATGGAGGAAAGCAATGACCAAACAGCTTTGCAGGCCGGGAATAAAATATTAAAAGTAGAAGGAACCGGCGCCAGTTCTGGTTTGTTTAGCATGTTTGGTTACCCGCTTTTACAAGGCGCTCCTTCATCGGCACTCGCGTCAACGGCCGGCATTGCCTTATCCGAAAAAATTGCCGGTGCCTTTTTTGGCAGCCCGCAAAACGCAATGGGAAAAACTATTCGCTTTAATAATAAAAAAGACTTCACGGTAACAGCCGTTTTCAAAGATCTGCCCGCAAATGCTTCAAGAAAATTTGATTATGTGATTAGCTGGCAGGCGCTGGAACAGGACCAGCTTTGGTTAGCCACATGGTCAAACAGCGGCCCTTTAACATACGTATTGTTACGCGAACATGCCGATCCATTGTTAGCGGACAGGAAGCTGACTAATTTCCGAAACCTGTATATCCGCGACAGCAGCGCTGCCTATCACGTGGAGCTTGGCTTGCAAAAGTTTGACCAGGTTTATTTACATAGCCATTTTGAAAATGGCAAAGTCGCCGGCGGCCGTATTGAATATGTCCGCCTCTTTACTATCATAGCCGTTTTCATTTTATTGATCGCCTGCATCAATTTTATGAATTTGACTACGGCGCGCTCGGTTAAGCGTGCAAAGGAGGTAGGCGTTCGCAAAGCAGTTGGCGCCATGCGCCCGATGCTGATCAAACAGTTCCTGTCTGAATCTTTGATGCTTACTGCATTCGCCGTCGGTATTGCCCTGCTGCTGATGATCTTACTGCTTCCCGTCTTTAACAGCATAACGCAAAAACAACTGGCTCTGCCATTTAACCAGGTTTCGTTCTGGGTTACCATACTCATCATAACAATGGCGACAGGGCTCGTATCAGGAAGTTATCCGGCACTCTATTTATCTTCTTTCAACCCTGTAAAAGTTTTAAAGGGCACCGCCAGGCTGGGGGCCGGCGCTCTATGGTTCCGCAAAGGCCTTGTCGTATTTCAGTTTGTCCTTTCGCTGATATTGATCATCGGCACCATAATCGTTTCGAGGCAAATTAATTTTGTTCAGAACAGAAATTTGGGCTATGATAAAGAAAACCTGGTTTATATCCCGGTTGAGGGTGAACTTGCAGGTAAATACACCATTTTCAAAAATGAAGCGTTACGGTTGCCGGGCATACAAAGCGTTAGCTTCATATCGGATAATCCCGTTAATCTGGACCAGGGCACTAATAGCGTTGATTGGGAAGGCAGGCCGCCAACCACTTCCATCCTTTTTGAGCACCCTGATGCCGGGTACGATTTTACGAACACCATGAAGGTCAAAGTCGCAAAAGGCCATTACTTTTCAAGAGATTTTCCGACGGACAAGGATGGGTATGTCCTTAACCAAACTGCGGTAAAAAGCATGGGGATTGCTGACCCTGTCGGAAAATTTATTACCGTAAACGGGCGCAGGGGCACGATAATCGGGGTGTTGAAAGATTTCAATTTCCGATCGCTGCATGAGGCTATCAAGCCAATGGTAATACAGTTTGGTGAAAACGAGCAATACGGCAACGTCCTGTTGCGAACACAGCCCGGTAAAACAAGGCAAGCCATTGAAAGTCTTACGACGCTTTGCAAAAAATTCAACCCGGCGTTCCCGTTCACCTATTTTTTTACTGATGAAGAATACCAAAGGTTATATGATAATGAGCAGATTGTCAGCAAGCTTTCTAATATATTTGCATTCTTAGCCATTTTTATTTCCTGCCTTGGACTACTCGGACTTATTATGTTCACGGCAGAACAGCGCAACAAAGAAATTGGAATCCGCAAAGTGCTCGGCGCTTCGGTGATGAGCATTTTAAGATTGTTGTCCGGAGACTTTTTGAAACTGGTTTTTATCGCCATCCTGGTGGCATCACCAATTGCCTGGTCCGCCATGAACAAATGGCTTAACGATTATGCGTATAAAATAACTGTCAGTTGGTGGACGTTTGCCGCCGCAGGCGGGCTGGTTGTGCTGATCGCCTTTTTTACAATTAGTATTCAGGCAGTGAAAGCCGCGCTGGCCAACCCAGTGAAGAGCCTGCGAAGTGAGTGAACTATCCGTGATGGATAATTGTTTATTAACTTAGATGTTTGATCGTAAAGCATGTTAAAGAACTACATTAAGATCGCCTGGCGCAGTCTTTTGAAGAACAAAGGTTTTTCAATATTAAATATTTTTTGCCTCGCCATTGGTATCACTTTTTCCATGCTGATAGGGGTTTATATCCTTAACGAAAGCGCCATAAACCACGACATTAAGAACATTGACGACCAGTATGTAATAAAAAGCGACTGGAGCCGCGAAAATATCGGGATACCCGTTACAACGCTTGGCCCGCTGGCAAAAACCGTAAAAGAGGAGTATCCGAACCTGGTCGAAAATTACTACCGGTTTGATGCGGTTGTCAATATCGTATCCTCGGGCGACAAGCATTTCCGCACCCAGATAGCGGCGGGCGATACCACGCTGGTATCCATGTATGGCTTCCCTTTGCTGTATGGCGATCCGCAGCACGCCTTCCGCAATAACCAGTCGGCAGTCGTAACTGGAAATTTCGCCCGAAAATTCTTTAACACTGCCAATGCGATAGGCAAAGTGATCACCGTTCAAACGCCGGCTGATGGGCAAAAGCACAATTTTGCAATAACCGCGGTATTAAAAACCATACCCGCCAATACGGTTACCAACTTTACGGGCACGGCTTACGATGTATACCTGCCGATGGATGCCAACCAGTTTTTCCAGGGCGGCGACAAAGGCGACAACTGGTCGAACGTGTACATGGTTAGCATGTTGCAGCTAAAGCACGGCGTTACACCTAAAAACCTGGAACAAGCTTTCGCGTCGACGCTCGAAAAATTCCAGCCCGCATTTGTAAAAGGCTACCTGAAAGTAAAACTGGCGCCCATGCGCGACTATTATTTAAAGGACAACAATGCCGCTGTGCAAAAAATGCTAACCACCTTAACCCTCATCGCGGCATTTATCCTGGTGCTGGCCATTATCAATTTTGTCAACATCAGCGTGGGTACATCGGTGTACAGGCTGAAGGAAATAGGGCTGCGGAAGGTTTTCGGCGGCTCACGCAAACAGATCGTCCTGCAGCACCTGTGCGAAGCGCTGATCCTTACATCGGCGGCAGCAGTTTTGTCGGCCGGGCTTTATGAGTTGTTGCTGCCCGTATTTGACAGTATGCTGAATACGACGCTGGAGCATTTCTGGCAGCTTGGTTTAACGAAAATCGCTTTCCTGGCCGCAGTCGTGTTTTCGACAGGAATTATCGCCGGCGTTTACCCGGCGCTGGTATTAAGCTCGTCCAACATTACCAATGCCATAAGGGGTAAAATGGATACGGTAAAAGGCAGCCTCGCCGTGCGCAAAACCCTATTGATCGTACAGTTTACGCTTGCCATCGTGGTTTTTATCAGCGCCATTACCGTCTCAAAACAGGTGTCGTACTTTTTCAATAAGGACATCGGCTACAATAAGGGCCAGGTAATGGTTATTTCGTCGCTGCCACGCCAGTGGGACTCGTTAGGTGTAGTGAAGATGGAAAACCTGAGACCACAGTTCATGGCCATTCCCGGCGTAAAAAGCATATCGCTGTCGTACGATATCCCCGACGGCAATGGAGGCGGCAACATCAATGTTTACCCGGGCAACAGCAACACTTTTTCGAGTGTGGTTTCTATCGCCGTCGACCCCGGTTTTGCCAAAACATACGGCTTGCAGGTTACGGAGGGCAGCTTTTTTGCCGACGGGAACGCGGGCGCCGCCAACGGTAAGATATTGCTCAACGAAACTGCCGTAAAAATACTGGGGTTGGCATCGCCCGTGGGAAAGACCGTGCACATCGGGGCTTTGAACGGCGCCACCGAGACCGTGATCGGCGTAGTGAAGGATTTTAATCTCGGGTCGTTAAAGGAACAGGTACAGCCCCTGGTGCTGGCCGGCGTAAACGAACCGTTTACCCGCGCATACCGCTATTTTTCGGTAAAACTGGATGCCGCAGGCATTGGCAATACTATCGACGCCATACAGAAAAAATGCAAAACGATGTTTCCCGACGCCGGCTTCGACTACACTTTTATGGACGCCAAATTTCAATCGCTGTACCAGTCGGAATTGCAGCTTAAAAAAGCGGCGGATGTGGCTACAGGCCTGAACCTGCTCATCGTTTTCACCGGCATAATCGGTGTACTGGCCTTTACCCTAAGCAAGCGAACGAAGGAAATTGCCGTACGCAAAGTGCTGGGCGCGAATGCGGGTATTATTATATCGATCTTCCTGAAAGAATACGGCTTGCTGATCCTGGCATCAAACCTCATCGCCTGGCCGATCGCCTATAAGCTTACGTCCGACTGGCTGCAGGGCTATGCTTACCACTTTCAGCAGAACGCGGCGCCCTACCTGTTCGTTTGTTTCTTTATCCTGGCAGTAGCGTTCGCCCTTATCGTCGTGCAATGTTTCAGGGCCGCGCTGGCCAAGCCGGTGAAGAATTTGAGGAGCGAGTGAAGCGACCATAGGCCATGGTCGATAGTCCATTGCCAATACGGATTTAACTATGGACTATAGTTTATCGACTATGGACTGACCACTATTCAACTTTTATATCGTCTCTCCCCTTGCAAATCCCAACTATTCTTATTTACTTTGAATTACAAAGTACTTTTATACCAATCAAAGTAAACGCTACAACAATGAACAGGTACGCAACGATATTCAGAAATTGGTTTAGTTATGCCGCCATGATCACGCTGGTTTGCGGCATAGTTTATGTAACGGTGCAGCAAAGCTACCGCATGTCGGCCAACGACCCGCAGTTCCAGGTAGCCGAAGATACCGCGGTCGCCCTGGATAAGGGCGCCGACCCCAAAACCCTTACCGGGACGAGCGACGGCGTCGAAATTTCGCAGAGCCTGGCGCTCTGGCTTATCATTTACGACATGCAGGGCAACGTAGCCGCCACCAGCGCCCGGCTCGACGGCGCGGCTCCGCAATTCCCGAAGGGTGTGCTGGACCATACGCGCAGTAAAGGCGCCAACGCGGTTACCTGGCAGCCGCGCCCGGGCCTGAGGCAGGCTACCGTAACCGTAGGGGCAAAAGATTATACGGTAGTGGCCGGCCGCTCGCTGCGTCTTACCGAAGAGCGCATCAGTCTGCTGGGCAGCCAGGTGCTGTTTGGCTGGGTATTGTCGGTGCTGGCCATGCTGGTGGTGGCCTTTTTGCAGGAAATGGTAATGAGAAAAACGGCAAACTGATGTACCCTATTTACACGAAAGTTGTCATGCGCTACCACTTGGTAAAGTCTGCAATGATAACAAGATGTCATTAGGTGTTAAAACAGGTACTTCATGCACGTATAATTACGTGATACGTATTAATCTGACTCGTTAACTTTACACGAATTAGCCGGTCCATCTAATGTCAGCGCCTACCAACACAGATCAGCTCAAAGCAGCCCTGGAAAATATTTCCTGCCTGGATCATCGCACCAAGCCACAGGTAAATATTTCGGGAAATACCATGACCATAATTTGCTGCTGCAAATATTTTCATGCTGATTGTCTTAATGTAGCCCATGAAATGGCTGAGCTACTCACTATCAACAACTTAACGATACGTTAAATATTACAGCCCTACAGATACGAAGATGAGCAGGCTGATGGCGGGACTGCGGCCACCAACGCTGTTATACAATTCATCTGCCCTTTAAGCGTTATTGCCATTAAAATGAAAACCCTGGCACACGCTGCGCGTAAACTTCAAATTACATTTGCAGATTTACCACCAATGTGTAATTTTGCCCGGTACCCCGAAATGCCTGTACGCTACAGCAATAACAATCATTTAGAGAAGACCTTTACGGTCCTGCTCCTGCTCGTTTTTCTGCTTATTAAAATAAGCCCTTCCTACTACATTTACCAGTATCAGTCGGCCTTTACAAGGGCTAAAAGATTTGAACAAACACGACTGAACGGCACCAACGCCCAAAACAAATATCTTGTCAGGGTGGATAAATCTATCGTCGAACAGATCGATCGTTTTACCGTGCCCTATATTAAATTTACAGGCATCCCCTTTGTGGTTTTCTTTATAGGCGGCCTGTTCGTTACGCTTACATCCGTTTTTGGCCTGTCACGGCTTTCAACCCGCGCAAACCAGGTTTGCATAGCCCAGCGCAATCTGCGCCTATGAAGGGTTAATTCCCCTTACGGCAATTTCTTTTTTACCAGCCCCCGTGCAATAATTTGCCCAGGCATTTTTCGTCCTGCGCGCTCGTACGCGGCAACCAACAATCACAAATAATTTAAAATCAATACAAACAATGAAAACAAACAAAGCTATCTGCTACAGTCTCATCCTGGCGGCCTTCGCCTTTTCTGTACAATCGTGCAAATCCAAAAAGAAACTTGTTAAAGAGCAACCTGCGACTACCGAGACGCAACCGGCAACGCCGCCTCCGCCGCCGCCTGCAAAACCTGCACCGGCGCCCGCTCCGGCGCCTGCGCCGGCCAAGCCCGACTATAACTTCACCAACGTTGAGTTCGATTTTAATTCCTCTGTACTCCGCACGGATGCTATCCAGGACCTGGATCATATTGCTTCGCAAATGAAACTGGGCACCGGCTCGACCTTTATGCTCGACGGTTACGCATCGGCCGAAGGTACGGCAGCACATAATATGACGCTTTCTATCGACCGCGCCAACGCTGTTAAGCAGTACCTTACAAACGCCGGCATCGACGGCTCGCGCCTGACCGCAAAGGGCCACGGCACCAAACATCCCATTGCATCCAATAAAACCGAAGCCGGCAGGGAACAAAACCGCCGTGTTGAGGTTCACCTGGTACAATAACGGCCCTGCATCTGCCTATTCGCCCGCCAACACCTTCCCCTTTCCGGGAGGGTGTTGTTAAGGCTTTTGCGGATATCCCTAAACTAAAATCCAATGACCTGCGTTTTCGTTTTATCTGCTAACTAAAAAAGTACATGACCTATGTCTGCTTATAAATCCAAACCAGGGCTAATGCTGCGATCGCTGCTGCCCCTGTCACTGCTGATCTTTTTGTCGTGGAGCGCCCGCGCCGAAGGATTTAAGTTTAGAATAAAAAATACCGGCAAAGGCCAGGTATCCGTTTTTTACCGCATCACCCACAAATCGGGTAAGTTTAAGGTAAAAGCGCTGATGAATCTCAGAGCGGGCGAAGAAAAGCTGAAGGATATCTCGCTCAGCAAGGGCGATACCATTTTCTTTTACAGTCAGAATGCCGAGGAAGAAACCTCTGTGACGGTGAAAAAAGATTTCGCGTCGCTCGAAAGGAATAAAAATAAGGCTACTTATGTGCCCCTTATCATACCCGAAAAGCAAACATCGAGCTTTGAATCGCTGGAGGGCCTGAGCGTAAAGCTGGAGCACAATAAGGTGCTGAATTTTATGCTGAAAATGGACTCATCGTCCATGAGCAGCTTGTCCATGCTCGAAAACAATTTTCAAAACATCTATCCCTTGGGCACGTTCCTTTTCGTCGATACAAAAACCAACCAGTTGCTGGTGCCGCCGCTGGAGCCGTCGTTCTGGAACAGCAGCGAAACCTACCTTACCATACAGGACAGCCTCGACGCCATGGTCGATGCCGGCAGGCGGGGGATGGCAAACGCACAGGTAGCGTACTTTGTGGCCCGCATGTTCGATTCACTTCGGGTGAACAATACCGCCGAGCTGGATTTTAAGGCCCGGCTGTCGCTCATCCGCTGGAAACCTACGGCCAATGCCACTATTTACCAGGTATTCAACGATAAAGCTGTGCAGGACTTCTTACAGAACTGCTACGCGCAGATCGACAACCCCGACAAGGAGTACCAGCGCTACCGGCTTTATTTCCTGTCGTCGTACGAACGAATCGACGACCTCGAGATATTCGGCAAACAGTATTACAGTTTTGGCAACGAGGCCGATCTTTCTGTCAATACGCCGGCCCAGGTTTTTGCGACCAACCTTGGCGTAATGTACACGAAAAACAAGTCACTAAGCAATTATTTTTCGGTGCAGGGGGCGGTATTGCGAACGAAAGCCTATGACTTTACATCGCTGTTATTTAATAGCTTTAAAAATAATGTCAAAAACAAGATCATAGCCGATACCTACGCAAACCAGCACAAAATAGCTGAGGCCATTATTGATGAGTATAAGAACCTGGTAGCTTATAACCCCGATCCGGTAAAGCTTACGCTGCAGGCGCTCGACCCGAAGGACCCTACCCCATCGCTGGTACCAATACAGACCACGGTAAACAGCCTGTCGCCTTACACGGCGATGCTGCCCGATACTTCCAAACAGCCGGCCGCCATCGCCAGTAACTATAAGATCGACGCTTACAACAACAAGGTAAAATTCTTCAACTCGCACCTGAAAGAGATCAACAGCCTGTTTAAAGAACTCGACCAAACGGATATGGACATCAGTAAGCTCCAGGCATCAAACCCCAACCGGAGCTTTAGCAGTACGATGGATTCGCCCGGGCTGCTGCGCGAGATAGAAGTGAACAGCCGCATTGTTCGAAAGGAATGAAAAGCTTTAAAAAAAGTAACAGCCGGGCATAACGTCCGGCTGTCTTTCCCCTTTAATTAATTTAAAAGCTAAATTAATACATCAAGGTAATCAACAATTCTGGATAATTCCTGCAACTGCCAACTATAATTAGCTAAATATGAAAGTGTTGTGACAAATGTCGCAGAACATATGATCAAGTTAATTGCACCTTAATTTACTTAACCACAAGTGTTTGTAAAGCTATTACTGACCAGAACAGCAAAAAAGTAAAACCATTGCTCACTTCGCAACCTTTAACCTTTAACCTTTAACCTTTCGCCTTTTACCCTACCCTTTCACATCAATGATTATGCTTCTTATGAATGTCCTTCACTAAGCACAACTTTTTGATATCCTCCAGTTTGATCACGAACGGGGCATACTTCAGCCTATTGCCGATCATTTCGGTCACATTGTCGCTATGCGCTATCACCTCGTCGTCGTTATCGCCGGCCAGCAGGCGCTTGTACATCCGGTAGTCGCCCCACTCGATGTAATACACTTCGCCGGGCAGGATCTTTTTGTCGTGTATCACCTTCAGCGCCACCCAGCAGCCATTCTCCAGGTAAGGATACATGCTATGCCCCCAAACGGGCAGGGCAAAGTCGCAATCCTCGATGCCCGGAAAATTCATGTGTCCGATTGGCGTCGAATCGTTAATATCTTTATACACCTCTACACCCGAAGCTGTGGCAATCACCTCGTACATGGGTATGCCCGCGTAATCGCTTACTACCTGGTTTATTACAGGAGTTTTTTTAATCGTAATAAATTCTTTATACTTTTCTTTAAATATCTGTAATTTATCAGGATCGATGTTCTGCCTACTTTTAATTATCTCGGTTATCGAGGCAGTCGAATTAAAGCCGAGCACCTCGGCCAACTCGGCATTAGCTTTAAAAGCCTTACCCTTTAACTGATTATACAAGATTATAAACTCCAGTGTTTCAGGGCGAACCCTCTTTACCTTATTTAATTTCGGCTGCTGCTCCATTATGTTGATAACTTTTTTGCAATTATTTGCTTTAAAAATACAAATATTTCTTTACATTTGCAATGTACTTCTTCACGAAAGTAATACAAATTCAGACAATTTCAAGTATGAATTTTAAAGAGCTTACAGAAAGCTCGTGGAAGAGTTACGCCCTGTTGGGAGAAACGCGAAAAACATAAAGAAATACTGTACTATAACCTAAACCTTATCCTATGCACCTTATCCACTCCGCACTGAAGCAAAACGCCATGCAACCGACTGAAAATCCTACCGAGCTGCAATTGCGCTACCGCGCATACCTGGACGCGTGTAACAAGCATGAGCGGTACATCCGCGAGATACGAAAGCATCTGCCGGGATGGTTGCCGAAGTTCAGGTAAAGTCACCGTGTCATTTGGTCATTGAGTCATCAAAACTCAATGCCAATGACTCAGCGACACAATAACCTAATGCCTTAAAAAAACCATTATGATAAAACTTACACAAAAACTAAAGGACGAGCTGTGGTGGCTCATCATTTCGGTCGACTATGATTACAGTCGCATCAGCATTGCCGATCATGAGATCAGCGGTGAAACGCTAACACTCTGGCTTGAAGACAAACAGGATTTTAAAAATACGCTCGACGAATGCCTGCAGTTGGATATCAGTCTGAAGAACTTTGCCAAAATTGTCCGTGCTGAAGGCTTGAACAGTTATGAGGGGACTAAAACACACCCACAAAAAGGCTTCGTTTTTAAAACCCGCATCGAAATCAACGAACCCGTTCGCTGGTACCGCGAGGATGCCAGCGCAATCGAACAGCAGTGGGCACGCGAAGCCATGCTAAGAAGCGTTTTAACGCAATTGGTGGAAAACGAGGTATTTGACGGATAGAGGAAGAAACGGCAGAGAGAAGATGAAAGCTGACCTACCACAGGTGTTGCTTTAGCAAATAACGAATATTGAAAGTGGTTATTTTGCCGGCTTTCCTAAATAAGCGACGCCCTTTTCAGTAACGCGCAAAATGCCATTGGTGTCGGTAATAAGTTCTTCATGAATAAGGCTAAATAATATCTCGTTCACCTCAAATTTGTCGAACTTTAACGCTTCGATCAGAACGGAATCGAATTGCACATTCGGGTGCGTGCTGATATACTGCAAAACACGAAAGGGTCTGTCTGGCATTTTAAATTAATTGTGCAGGGGTACAAATAGCGCTTTGATTCAGATAAACTATCAAACGCAAAATTTGTTTTAATTAATTCAAAACGATTGCCCATACCCTACCCGGGTTCATCTTCAATTCAGCAGAAAATGAATTTTTACCGGAAAAACATGAATATTCTGTCTAAAAAAGCGACGGTTAGTAGCGGCTATAAGTACCTCTGTCAGGCCTCTTCCATTGCATAAGGCTCTTCCTTCAGTTCTTGTTCTTCAATTGTCTGGTGAGTAATCGTGCGGAAACATTTAGTGCATTTGTAACCTTTGTCGGTCTCAACCCAGTCATGGTCGCAGGGCACTTTCTCGTTTAACCGCGCGGTAACTATCGCTATACCAATAACCAGGGTGCAAAAACCAATTAGTCCAAGTAAAAGCATAACCGTATATTAATTTAACAACAACATCCTCTTTTCGAACGATCCGGGCCGTTCAGTTTACGCCTGTTAAGCACGCACAATTGTTAGTAAATATTTACTTCCTGTTAATTTACTATCAAAGCCATTAAAGCTTTTTCGTGTAAGTAAATTACGACAACAGCGTATGCTCAAGTGGTCACCACGCGCTCCGAAGCTGTGGCATTGCCTGGGATAAAATCGATTGTTTGCATTGCAGCAGGTTCCGGGTGTGCGTGTTTGGCCGGCATACTTCTATTACTTCAAAGCCTGTGCCATAACTGCAAGGTTTTAAAATGCTTATTGATGTGCGGTTAAATCGGGCTGCAGATCAGCCACATTTGTTTCAGTTTGTGGGCCGAGGCCGGTTCCGGTCATCAGGCGGACAGTGAAAATCAGCATCCACAGCGAGCGGGTAAATACGGCGCCGCGTTCAAAAACACCCGCATATGCGCCGTTATGGGCCTTTACATAACCAAAAATTGCGAGCAAGGCCATTACCACCAAGCCGGTGACGATGGAGTACGCCGCCCACCCCTGCCAGCGCGGGTCGCCTGCAAAACGGATAGCAAACACAAAAAAGCTGATTACCAGTGAGATAAATGCAAGCATGCTCGCCTGTGTGTGGAACGGTTCGTGGATAAATATCCCCGAAAGTACCAGGCCGAGGGCGACAAATCCCTGGAGTACGGGTAGCAATAACGCGCCATAACCGTCTTTCAATTCCCGGTGCAGTCCGAACGAAAAAGCGCAAATAAACAAGCCAAACACGACAAAATTAACGGATTGCACCCAGCCGTGTCGCAAAAGCTCCAGTTCGCCGATAGGTTGACGCATCATATCGTAATTGGGTGATACGGCCCCATAACCGAAGGCAGCTATAGAAAATAAAACGGAGCCAATGATACCGCAGCAAAGGAGGAAATTATGCCACAGCGGCCGGTGCGTATCGGCTAGATTATCAGATTTTAGCATTGGACAAGGTTGTTAACCAATAGTTTCCAAATTTAATCATTTGCCGCTGATAATATCCTTGTAATTATAAAATTACTTGACAGGAAAACTAAACTTAACTCAAATGCTATACGTCAATATGTTAATATACAGTAATTTACAATATGTAATTTAAAGTCGGCTCCCGGGGGCGTTCAATCTTCAAAACGCCGTGTTCAGAAAAAAATACAGCAATGAAAGCGCGAGAATCGTTTTTTTTATCCTTAGGGCGGCTTTAATACAATGGCACAGATTTTATATTATACTCCATGTCACTAAATAAGTAAAACCATGAAAAACTCAACTGAAACCAAAGTAACACTGAAATCGATCGATGCAGAACTTAAGAGATTACTGGAAGAAGATTTGAAAAAATTCAGGGACAGTATCAACAAACACAACCAGGGCGCCAAGCAACTACTAGCCGCCTGACCATCATACATCTACCTGTTTAAAAACCAAAGCCGCATGAAATGGAAACGTGCGGCTTTTTTATGCTCATGCGTTAATATTAATCCACCGCTTTTTGGCATCGGCATAGGTTGTATAGCCTAAATGCCGCGTGTCGGCCGTACCGCGTATTAACTGGTTCTGCACGCACGGGCCGTCCTCAACAATAAATTTATCGCACAGGCTGGTTATCAGGCCCACCTCGTCCTGCTGCACCGCGTCCATATCCAATTGCAGCAGCTTCACAAAGTCGGCACGGCCCGCATCGTCGGCATTGTACACAGCCGGCGGCACAAACCTTTTAGAAGCAGGATCGAGCACTGCCGCCATGCAGGGGTTAATGCGCACCAGGTTCCCTTCGGCAGGAAGTGTGGGGTGCATAAGGGAATAGGCGATAAAAGTGTCCGTATCGGGCGGGTCGCCGAGGATGCTGGTCGCCAGCTCCTTAATATCGTGCGCAAAGCTAAAGCTGTGGTCTGTAACGGTCAGGTCGGTATTGTCCAGGTTGGCATTGTAAATGGCCTTAATGTCGTTGTTGGTCGATGTGCCGTAATCGGTAATAATGGTTTTGTCGCCCGTCGCCGTGCCGAGTGCAAGCACGCGCATATCCTTCGGATCGACGCCGTTGGTCAGCGCCTCGGTAACCCCTGCAAGCACCGGGTTATTAAAGCCCGATATGGCGCCGTCCCAAAACCAGTTGCTGCGGTCGTCGTTACCGGCGGTGCTGCTCATGATGATGGTTGCAGGTACGTCAAAATAATTTACCGGCGCATTGCTGGAACAGTGGATGGCGCTGGCCAGGCTGACGCGAAACGGTGTGCCGCCGAATTGATTGGTGCGGCTATCCAGCTTCGAACGGAAAAAGTTGGCGCGGCGACGAAAGTAGTCATACCCGATGATGATCAGTTGCAGGTCCGATTTGCCGATGGCGGCTGGTATTTGGTCCAGGAACATTTCGACAATCGGCTGGGCGCCCGCCGCCGGTTTAGGCGCCTGTTTCTTGCTCAAAACATCTACCAGGCCGCTGTATTTGCGTTCGGTGCTGTATTTGGGCCCCATCTCCAGGATGAAGCGCAGGGCGGCAATGCCGTTCTCGATCTTCTCGGCCGCTGTAAGTGCCGAAAAGACCTGTTCGCGTTCGGCCTGGTTTTCGAAGATGGCAACAATGTCCGACAGTTTAATGTTGCAGCACAGGCAGGCCAGCACCAGGCTGCCGCCCGAATTGGCAATAGCCAGGTCGAACTTCTTCAGCAGGTCGTGCCCGGCAATATCGCCGTAAATATCTTTGAGCACGCGGGCCTGTATCATAGCCCACGAGCCGCCGCCGTCAAGCGAAAGTATTTTGAACGCCATAGTGTTTTTTTAATTAAACATAGGCATAATTACCTGTATGTCAACACGTGAAAACACGGTAAATGCTAAGTAATACTACTGAAAATTGACAGGCTTTTACCGGCCGATATTGAGGATGTTATTATTAAAGTTCGATACCCTTTTCAGATAGCTGTCGCGGTTTTGCTGGTCGAGACTGTGAAACCGGTAATACGGCGGGCAATTGTTGGGGTTTTTATGCTGCATAAAGTTGTACATGGCCTGGGCCGTAATACCGCTTAACCCCACCGTGCCGATGCTGTAGCCGGGCCGCCATTGCGCATGGGTCAGATCTTTTGCCGCCGCTTCGGGGTTCAGCACGTAGCTGGTTTCGCTGGTAAGCGCATAGTCCGTATCTATGCCGGCGACTTCAAACGATGGGCTGTTATCGTGGTTAGGCCCGATGGATGGTACGATGCGGATAAACAAGGGGTAAACTTTTGCGGCCTTTTGGTCATAGATCACCCTGAAATCGTTAAAGTGCGTATGCCCGGCGATGTAGTACTTTACATTCGGGCTTGTGGTAATCTTGTTCAGCAACTTTGCGTTATAGTCGGGATACAGGTCGCCGCCGGGCGGGATATGCGATATGACCCACACGTTTTTGCTGGCCGGCTGCGACAGCACATTGTCGAGCCAATCAAACATCTGCTGAGCGTCCTTTTGATAGGCGTCGCGCTTTTTATTGCTGATGAGGGACGAGTTGAGCACCACAAATTCCGGATCCGACGCATTGCCCGTTTCGCCGATGAAATACCCGGTACGGTCGTATTTAGCGGTATCAACGTTTAGTTTGTCCAGCCCCCAGGCATCGGCAAAAACATGTAAAAAACCGGGAACCTGTTTGGCGTAATCCTCGCCGTCGGTATCATTATTGCCAAGGGCAGGTATAAACGCCGTCGCCGGGAATTGGGTTTTGAACAGGTAAGCGATAAACTTGACGGTACTGTCTTTTAGCCTTCTCTGCTGATCGGGCGAGCGGAATACCACCGTATCGTTTGTGTTGCCGTAATACTGGTGCCAAAGGAAATCGCCGGCAATGACGATGAAACGCGGCCGGCTTTGCTGGCGCGCCATAGCGCCGATGGCCGATACCAGCAGCGGATAGTTGGCATCGTAGCCGCGTTTCAGTCCGCCGAGCGGTTTGGCGCCTGCCTGTTTAAAATACGCGCCGAGGATGCCCTCCCACTGTGCAACCGGCGCCGACGCCAGTTGGTCACGCAATTGCGTATCGATGGTATAACTGCCATCGTTGGTGTAAAATGGGTTAAAATGTATATCTGATATCACCAGGCATTTGCCGGTCTGTCCGCCGGACCGCACCGCTGCGAGTTGGCACAAGGCGAACAGCATAAGGGTCGTTAACAGCAGGTTGGCTTTAAACTTTTTCATAGAGAAGGTTTTTGCTGATCAGGATGCAGGTCGCCGCGATCATGCCGTAAAGGTATGACACGGGCGACTGGAAAGCAACCCGTGAAATAACGAAAAAGTTTAACTTCTTTTTTGCCCCTGCGGGGATAGCAATAAATAATTATCCTCAAAATCAATTAGTTACTTAATCCATTATTATCATTTCGCATTTACCTATTGCAACGTACGTTTTTAATGCATACCTTTGATTTATGATGTTGAAGAAAGATACAGGCGAAAGTGTAGTACCCACCAAAACCGAGATGGACGTATTGCAGGTTTTATGGCAGTACGGCCCGTCGACCGTGCGCTTTGTGCACGATAAGCTGAACGAGCAAAAGGAGGCGGTGATCTATACCTCGACGCTGAAGCTGATGCAGACGATGAAAGAAAAAGGTATGCTGCACCGTGACGAAAGCCAGATGAAGCACGTCTATAGTGCGGCGCTGGAGGAGGACAAGGTAAAGGGCAATATGCTCGGCCGCTTTGTCGACTCGATGTATCACGGGTCGCCCAGCAGCCTGATGGTAGCTTTACTGGGCAACGACAAAACGTCGGCCGAGGAGCTGCAAAAAATTAAGGACCTGTTAAACAATATGTAAATATGCACCTGGCCGTAACAGATACCACCGCACAGCATTTCATCCGCTCCTTTAGCTGGATGCTGCTCCACTCGCTGTGGCAGGGTATGCTGCTGGCCGTGCTTACCGCCATCGTGCTGATGCTGACCAGGAAAGCCGCCGCTGTACTGCGTTACAACCTGGTGTTCGCGCTGTTCATGCTGTTCCTGGCAACATGCGGCGCTACGTTCGCACTGGAGTGGAGCAGGCCACTGCAAATGGCCTCTTCTCAGGGCGCGGCCGGTGCAAAAGCAAGCGGTGCAACCATGCTTTTCGGCCTGGATATCAAAGCCTTTGCCGATAGCTGCATAGCTTATTTCACGGCCAATGCGCCTATGATCGTATTGCTGTGGTTCGTGCTTTTCGTGTTCCGTTCGGTACGCATGATGGGTGGCCTCGTATTTATCCATCGGGCGAGGCACAGGCTGATCTACAGCCCTCCTGCCGACTGGAAAGCCAGGGTTGACCTGCTTTGCGAAAAGCTGCAGCTTAACCGCACGGTGCGATTGCTCGAGTCGGGGTATGTGAAAATACCGATGGTGATAGGCCACATTAAACCGGTTATCCTGGTACCGGTGGGGCTTTTGGCCGGACTGCCTGCCGGGCAGGTTGAGGCCGTGCTGCTGCACGAGCTGGCGCATGTCCGCCGGCACGATTATATCGTCAACCTGGTACAAACCATCGCCGAGACGGTGTTCTGCTTTAACCCCGGCCTGCTGTGGATATCATCGCTGCTGCGCGACGAACGCGAAAATTGCTGCGACGACATCGCGCTGGCGCAAACCAAAAACAAAAAGGAGTTTATACAGGCGCTCATCAGCTTTAAGGAGCACGCGCTGTACGGGTCGAAATATGCGGTGGCTTTCCCGGGCAAAAAAAACCACCTGCTTAACCGCGTAACCCGCATCATGAGCAACCGAAATAAGGCCCTTGCCCCTTCCGAAAAGGCATTCTTCATGATGGGTATCCTGCTGCTGTCGGGCATCGTCATTACGGCAGGCATAGCAAAAGCAGGCGTTATCCGCTATGCGGAACGGCATAAAATACATATCCAGTCCCCGGCCCTGCCTGCGCCGGCACCGAAGCCGGGCACAGCCGCAAAAGCATACGGCCCAAAACACAGGCCAACGGAACTGCGAAAGGCAAAGGAATTGACAACATCGCGTGCAGCGGCGGCGAAAAGCGAAAAGTCGGCCGAGGCGAAGAGCGACGCGATAAACAACCAGGAACAAGATAAGCTCGACCGGGAACAGGCGATAAGAGACCAGGAACAAGCCCTGCACGACCAGGAGCAAGCGAAACTGGATGAAGAACAAGGTAAACGCGATCAGGAGCAGGCGAAAAAAGACGAGCAGGCACAACAGGCCCGCAACATTGAACAGGCAAAGCGGAACGTGGAGCAGGCCGCACGCAATGCTGAACAGGAAATGCGGAACAAACTACAGGCGAAGAAAAACGCCGAGCAGGATATTCGCAACCTTGAGCAGGAACAGCGTAACAACGAGCAGGCGGTCCGTAACGCTGAACAGGCCAAACGAAATGCCGAACAGCGGCTACGCGACCAGGAGCAGTTACAGTTGAATGCTGATCAGGCCGTGCGAAACCAGGAACAGGCAAAACGTGATAAAGAACAGGCTGCAAAAAACCAGGTGAGTGTGCAGCAGTAAAACCAATATCTAAAGCGGCCGGCACAGGCGGGATGCGCATCCGCCGTGACGGACGGTAAATAACAAGCTGTAATTTCTATTTTCTAAAAATTCCGCCGTGGAGCGGAGGGCTAAAGTATTGTCTGAAATTTTTTAACGAACAACAACATGAAAACGATCATTACCAAAAGCAGTGTATCGCTGCTGATAACGCTTGCGGCCTTTACAGCCGGCGCGCAAACTGAAACCAGACCTAAAACGGCGAGCAACTACGAAATTCGCATGATGCGCGACGTGACCCATATCGAAAATGGCAAGCGGGTTGAACAGGTGGAAACCGAAATAAACGACAAGTTTTACCGGATAAACTTTGTGGATGACAAGCTGGCGGCACTGTCTGTTGAAGGGGAAAAGATAACGGCAACCGATTGGGGCAAATACAGCGACGTGGTAAGCACCATACGCCGGGAGTTGAAGGAACAGGCGAAAAGGAACGCCGAACAGCAAGTGCGCAACCGGGAGCAGGAAAAACGCAACGCCGAACAAGTGGTGCGAAATGAAGAACAAGCCAAACGTAACGGGGAGCAGGCCGTACGGAACAAAGAACAAGAAAAACTGAATGCGGAGCAGGTATCGCGTAACGAGGAACAGAAAAAACGCGACCAGGAACAAGCCATAAGAAACGAGGAACAGGCTAAGAAAAATGCTGAGCAGGCACTACGCAACGAGGAACAGGAAAAACGGAATGCTGAACAAGCATTGCGCAACAAAGAGCAGGAAACGCGGAATGCTGAACAGGCCGTACGGAACAAGGAACAAGCCCAACGGAATGCCGAACAAGCCAGGGCTATGGAGGCTTTAATGAAGGACCTGAAGGCCGACCTGGTGAACGACAAGATCATTAAGGACGACAACGACCTGAAAGAGTTCAAGATAAATGACTTCGGTATGAGCGTAAATGGCGTAAGGCAACCGGAGGACGTGTTTAAAAGATACCGCGAAAAGTACAGTAAAGAAAAGTATGGCATTATGCGCGATTTCAACTATTCGAGGGATGGGGTCATCAGCGGACAGTAGTCCATAGTCGATCGTCCGTCGGGATAATATCTGACTTAATCAATCAAACTAAAACCAGCAAGATGGAATTCTTTTGTATTGCCATACTGGCGACGCTATGCGCGGCCTTTTGGATCTTAAAAACAGGCAGAAGATAGTATCAAACCACAAAAAATCAATAACAATGAAAACAAATTACACAAAAGGCAGCATGTTGCTGATAGTCACACTGGCCGTTACCTTAATGGCCCATGCGCAGGACGACTCCGCCAAACACAAGACGTATGCGGACAGGTACAACAACTCGGATCTGGTCATCAACTCGGCGCCCGGCCACGTGCGCGAGCACATTACCACCAACTGGAAGGGCAAGTATTACGAAATGATGCTGCTAAACGATAAAATGACCGATTTTTATGCAGAAGGCGAAAAAATACCAGAGGCCAAATGGGGCGAGTATAAGAACATTATAGCCGGCATACGCGAGCAGTTACGCAAGGATAAGATACAGGCGAAGAAAGACCAGGAACAAGCGGAACGCGATCAGGCACAAGCAAAACTCGACCAGGAGCAAGCTGTGCGCGACCAGGAACAGCCGAAACACGACCAGGAAGAAGCGGCAAGGGATGAGCAGCAGGCGAAGCGCGACCAGGAACAAGCTGCACGCGACCAGGTGCAAGCCAAACACGACCAGGAAGAGGCCGCGGAAGATCAGCGCCAGATGAAGCTCTTAATTGCCGACCTGGTAGCCGATAAAATCGTACCGGATGCAAAAAGTGTCCGCGAACTAACACTGAACCCGTACGAAATGAAAGTGAACGGCGTTAAACAGCCCGATGAGGTGTTTAAGAAATACCGCGACAAATACCCGTGTTTTTCCAAAGGAAATTTCAGCTACGGCGACGATTCGGGAAACGGCGATATACATATCAGCAGGCATAGCGCAGGGGAATAGTTTTATAGTCCATAGTGAATAGTCTATGGCCTGTAGTATGAGCCATGGTGCATGGATTATGGACTATCGACTATGGACTATCGACTATGGGACTACCGACTATGGACTACCGACTTTGGACTATGGACTATCGACTATGGACAACATCACCCTACAGGCATGTACACATAAAAGATGGAGCCCTGGCCGGGTGTGCTATCAAAGCCTATGCGGCCGCCCTGCTGCTCCACAAACTCTTTGCACAGCACCAGGCCCAGGCCTACGCCTTTTTCCTTCTTCGTCCCAAAGGTCGATCGAGCCTTGAGCGTAAAGATGTCGCGCTGTTGTTCGTAAGGGATGCCCTGGCCATTGTCGCGTACGCTGATGCGGCACTCGTTCATTTCGATCCTTGCATTCACCTGCACCCTGCCGCCCGGCGGGGTAAACTTAATGGCGTTGCTGGTAAGATTGCGCACCACAAGCTGCAGCATATCGGTATCGGCAATCACGGTTATCTTGGGGTCGATATGGTAAGTAAGCGTAATATCCTTTTTAGTCGCGAGCATCATTTCCATCTCCAGCGTATTGTGCAACGCGTCCAGCAGGTTCACGTCGCTCAGCTTCACGGTTACGCCGTCCATCTGTGATCGCGACCATACCAACAGCTTCGACAGCATGGTAAGCGTATTGTCGGTCGCCTTCAGCAGGTCGGCTTCCACCATCTCGCGTTCGTGCTTATCCAGCCCGAATTCGGTTACCAGTTGCAGGTGATTATGAATATTGCTGAGCGGCGCGCGCAAATCATGCGCAATGATCGACATCAGTTTGCTTTTCTCGGCATTCAGGTACTCCAGCTGCTCGTTTTGCTCTATAATGGCGGCAGCTTTTTCTTCGGCCTGCTGCCTTTCGTGGTCGTAATTGTGCCTGATGTATTTAATGGTGTAATAGATCAGCACCGCGCCGATGATGAGCGTAAATGTCTTATCAAAAAACAGGTCGATCCGGCTGTGGTATTGGTACGGCGCCAACTGCGGATATAAAAAAT
>DASZVE010000010.1:0-124956 GCA_035547095.1 Mucilaginibacter sp. | reverse complement strand
TCGGCAAAGTCAGCCTGCGGCCAGTAGTGCTTCATAATAAAACTGCCTGATAAAACAAAAAGGCCGGTAACAAAAAGGTAAAGGTTGATATTCTTGTTCATGGTTCGCGATTTTTTATAAATATAGAAGTTAAAGATTAAATTTTTGTTACCCCCTCAAAGCACCAGTTCCGCAAAAAGCTTTTCGAGTTTTTTGGAGGGATCGCCGCACAGCCCCGGATGGACCTTTGAGGTTTGGACCACGGTGCTGCGGGTTGCCGTGAGCCACCTGAAACGGGAGGCAAGGTCCAACTTGGCGATAGGGCCCCCATCGTTATTTCCCCTGCATATTTCGGCAAAGGCATGCAGGTGGGCCTTGATTTCTTTAACGTCCGCTTTTGCCGAAAAGATGTTAAAACGTTTCTCATCCAGGGCGCATGCGCATTCCAGGAACTTTAGCGCCGGGCAATACAAGATAACCCCCACATTAAGGAACTCCTCGCGTTCTACCTGGGGCACAACGCGGATGACGGCATATTCAAATAAGTTGCTCCCTTGCATGTTGCGCTTCTTTTACAAAATTAGCCGATGCCTGCAACCTGGTCTCCAAAAATTTCGCGTAGGTCGCCCGAACCTCATCAGGGCTTTCCAGCCACTCGCTGACGATCCATTCATCGGGTATAGTGGAAATAATAGCTTTAATACGCTCGGAAGTTAAGATCGACTTAAATTCAACATCCACGTTCTCCAGTTCCGTAGCCCGGGGCAGCATTACATGGTCCTTTACCTGCAAAAACGGCCTTGTGGCATGCTCCAGCCAATTATCCCATGAATGGTGAAAATACAACGACGCGCCATGATCGATCAGCCAAAGCTCGCGGTTCCAGGTTAGCATATTGGTATTGCGCGCCGTCCTGTCAACATTGGTAAGTAAACAATCCAGCCATACGATCTGCGACGCCAACTTATAGGGAAGATGTGTTACCGAAGGATCGAAAGTGATCGCGCCCGAAAGAAAATGCAGCGCCAGGTTTGTACCAACGCTGGCCTTCAGCAGGTCCTGTATCTCTTCATCTGGTTCCGAACGGCCAAAGGCCATATCCAGGTTGGCAAATACGATCTCCGGAACTTTAAAACCAAGCGCCCTGGCTATCTCCCCGCCTATCAGCTCGGCTATCAGCGATTTGATGCCCTGACCGGCGCCCCGAAATTTGAGCACGTATAAAAAACCGTCGTCAGCCTCCGCTATGGCGGGCAGCGAGCCCCCCTCACGCAACGGAGTTACATATCGGGTGACATTTACGGTGCGTAATTCCGGTACGGTTAAATTCATTGCCATTCGCTTCGCAACAAATCTAAAAAAATTCCTGTCTGCTGCATTAAAGCAAAAGCCACCTAAAGGGCGGCTTTTGCGGGTCAGTCAGGGTCTGTGGCTACTTTTTAGCAACCTCGTCGAGGAATAAATAACGTGGCCGGTCATCCGACGGCTCGGCTTTGGTAGTTACATCAATATTAATACGCTGCGTAATGGTTTGGTGATTAACCGGCCATTCGGGCAGTCCTTTACCGTTCGGGTTGCCGGTTTTGATAAAATTGGCGAAATAGTCCTCCATAGTCTTTGAAACCTTGTAATCGTCGACGTTCCAGGCGTACACTTTATTACCCCACAGGTTCCCCAGGGCATATTCGATCTCCGAAGCGTGCGATGCACCCACATAAGGCGCAGGCATTTTGTTTGGCGCCTCGTTTGCGCCGCCGCGGATGACGCCGCCGGCCAGGCCGGGTTTTGCGTTGCCCATCGAAGCCACCATCGGCGGGCGCGGATGCGAGAACATGTAGTTATATACCGGGCTGCCTGCTTTTGCCTGCATTTCGGCCCATTTCCAGGTACTATAAACAATAAACCTGTCGCTGGCCAGTTTGGTAGCCGATTTGATCACTTCTTCTTCCGTATTACCGGGGTAAAGCTGCATCACTTTAGCCGAGTCGTTCGGATAAAGCTGTTTGATCTTTTTCGCATAGTTTTCGGGCGTGGGCGCCGTACCCTGCATCAGCGCCTGGTAAGGTATTTCGGCCGAGTTCCACCCTGCCATTAAAGGCACATGGGCCTGTTCGCCGGCAGCGAATATTTCGCCAACAGATTTGGGCAGAAAATAACCGTCGACGATGATTGCCATACTCCAGTTACCCTGTTTGGATGCCAAATCGAGCAGCTTGTCCGCCGGCATTGCCCGCAGATCAGCCAGTGACGAGGCGCCCGCTTTTTGCTGAAAATCAGCTCCGCGTTTTTCGCCCTCAGCCAGCGTAGCCATGGGCAATATGCCGCCGCTTTCGCCTATGGCGCCCGCTATCATGTTCCTGGATAAAGGCGAAGCCATCAGGTCGCATACGGATATCGATCCGGCCGATTCACCGTCAATGGTAATGTGATTCGGATCGCCGCCAAAAGCCGCTATGTTGTCGCGCACCCACTTCAAGGCAGCCGTCTGGTCGAGCATACCGTAGTTGCCCGACGCATGGTTCGGTGATTCCTTCGTCAGTTCGGGGTGGGCAAATAAGCCGAAAATACCCAAACGGTAGTTAACCGTGACCGTTACAATTCCCTTCGTCGCAAGACTTTCACCGTCATAACGCGATTCGGATCCATCGCCTGCCACATAGCCTCCGCCGTAGTAATAAACCAGCACAGGCAGTTTGGCTTTTGATGATTTGGCCGGTGTCCAAACGTTCAGGTAAAGGCAATCTTCACTCATACCCGACGAACGGAACTGCATATCGCCGAATACATTTTTTTGCATGGCATTGTGGCCGAAGTGATCGGCTTTCAGCACTCCGGTCCAGTTTTTAACGGGTTGCGGATCCTTCCAGCGCAAATCGCCAACCGGTGGCTGGGCAAATGGTATGCCTTTAAAACTATGCACACCGGTCGAGTCGATGGTGCCTTCAACAACTCCGTTCAGCGTTTTTACGCGCGGCCCCTGTGCTATAGCCTGCGCAACTGAAAACAGCATAGCCGTTGCGAAACAAATAATGAGTCTAGTCTTCATGATCATGTTCTTAGTTGGTATTCGGGGTACTTGAAGCCCCCTCGGTTTATTATTGTAATAAATTGTTACAATAATAATTAATTTTGTCATTTAACCAAATCTTTCACTTACTTCGTTACACAAAATGGAAGACCGGCATACAAAAAATGAAAGCGATGCGGCGGGCAGCAACTATATGCATGGCCTGGCCATTGACGCTGTTGTTTTCGGTTTCCACGACAACCTGCTAAAGGTATTGCTCATGCAGTACAAAAAATCGGGCATTTTTGCTTTGCCCGGCGGTTTTATCCATAGCGACGAAAACCTGGACGATGCCGCGCATCGCGTGGTATCGGAGCGGACGGGACTGAAAGATATTTATTTAGAGCAGTTTCATGTTTTTGGCGATGCAAACCGCTCCGATCCCGCTCCTATGCGCATGATCATGCTGGCCAACGGCATCAAGCCGGACGAAAACCACTGGCTGCTGCAGCGTTTTATTTCGGTAGGGTATTACGCAGTTGTCGATTTTACCAAGGTAACACCCATGCCCGACCGGATATTCGACGGCTGCAACTGGTATTCCTTAGCCTATATTCCACCGCTGATGCAGGATCATGCGCAGATCATCAAAAATGCCCTTGCCAGCCTTCGGGCAAATCTCGATAACAAACTGGTTGCCCTTAACCTGATGCCCCGGGAGTTTACAATGAACGACCTTCAAACGCTTTATGAAACTATCCTCGACAAAAAATTGCTCAGATCGGCTTTTCAGCGAAAGATGCTCAGCTTAGGCATCCTCGAACGCATTGCCAAAAAATGGACCGGCGGCGCTCATAAAGCGCCCTACCTTTACAAATTCATCTAATAAATGCATTTTTTAGTACTATGTATTGCATGGTATTAATATTTTGCATATTATTGCATAATAAAGCACCCGGTCATGAAAAAAATTAACCTGATCATACTATTTGCAGCCTTAGCTGCCTTAACCGCTTGCCACTTCGGCAGGCATACCGTTATCGTTGAAACCGGTAACCACCATTACATGCGCATCGAATCGTACGGCAAGGTTTACTTTAACCCGGCAGGAACCTATATCGCTTATATCTCACGCGGCGGCTATCTTGAATACCGGAACGACGATACCAGGCTGAAAGCCGAAAATAACGGGCATGGAGGGATCAGATACGAGTTGCTGCAAGACGGCGAAAAGCTCGATCCCAACAGCAATGGCCGGAGCTTAATCGCCGATGCAGTAAAAGTGATGATCGCTAAAGGATATAAAGGCAATTAACCGGCGTTATTTCTTCACCTCGTACCCAAGGCCGATATTGACCGAAACAAAAAATGCGCTTTGGTTTTTGTCCGGGCCGTTATCCAGGCGATAATTATTATCTACGCGCCATTGTCCGCGTGCCGCGTTGATATAATAACCAGCCCTTATGCCGATAGGTATGCTCCGGTCGACGGTAATGCAGTCCATGGTTTTTCCCTTTACTTTGATCAGGTAGTCCATCCCGCCTCCCAGCTCGATACCGAAATTCGGCTGGTAAAATGTTTTACTGATGGAACTGGTCGTCAGCTCGTCCGAAAAGCTCGTCGTGCTTTTAACATGGGCATCGTCCTCGATATTTAATACCTGGGCCGAAACGTTAACGCCGGCGAACGGGAAAAGGCGCAGATCAGTATTGTGGGATACATTATAGCCAAATTTTAAAAAAGCCTGGTATTGATTAAACCTAGTTTTTATTCCATTGCCGTTTGCGGTCGTCCATGGCGTAAAACCAATGCCGTCTTCCACAATCAATTGGTTATGGATATGGTTCATCGAAAGATTGAGCCAAATGTTGTTATTTGAAGTAAAATAAGGCAGATGGCCTGCGGCAAGCATACGGTTCAATGGCCCCATACTTGTATATCGGTATGTGCCCTGAATTTGAGCCGTACCCGCAATATCGTGCATATCATGGCTGAACCAACCGCCCGTTTTTGTGGTATCTGAATTCTGGGCATTCGCCACGCACGTTAACAATAACATGCTAAAAGCAGCAAAAAAAGTAAATAAGTTTTTCATAAAGGATCTTCTTTAGTATTAGTTAATATCTATAACATCAAACGATATGCTTTTTGTTTCCGAAAAAGGAAATTAGCCATGCCAGGGGATATATCGGACTGATGGTTCATCAAGTAAATTCAGGGGTTCATGTAAAATATTTCGGATGGTAAGGTCAATCCGATTCTTTCGCTCATAAAAACGAACCAGTTATGAAAGATCACCATCACGGGCATGAGTATTTGCCCAACGAACGAAACGACAATAACGACGGGATAGACCGCCGCGGATTTTTGGAATGTATGGCCTGGGCCGGCACAGGCGTACTATGGATGATGACGGGCGGGGTGCTTAAATCCTATGGCATGAGCCAGGTAATAGACCGGGCAACGGGTAAGCTTAAAAACGGGCTGTTGCTGCCGAAATCCGATTTCAGCTTTGTGCAGATCAGCGACAGCCACATCGGTTTTAACAAGGCGGCTAACCCGGACGTAACAGGTACGCTGCAGGCAGCCATCGATAAGATCAACGCCATGTCCAGGGTGCCCTCGTTTGTGCTGCACACCGGCGACCTGTCGCATTTGTGCCAGGCAGATGAGTTTGATACGCTGGAACAATCGCTAAAAAGTGTTAAAACGGGCCAGATATTTTATGTACCTGGCGAACATGACCTGACCGATAACGGCAAGCTCTACCTCGACCGTTACGGTAAAGGCACCAAAGGCGACGGCTGGTACAGCTTCGATTCGCATGGTGTGCATTTCATCGGTCTCGTGAACGCTAAAGTGCAGGTTGACGGCGGCCTGGGCACACTTGGGGCCGAGCAGTTAAAGTGGCTGGAAGACGACCTGAGGGGCCTTTCATCCAGTACACCGATCGTGGTTTTTGCCCACATGCCCCTATGGGCCGTTTACCCGCAATGGGGCTGGGGAACCAAAGATAGTGAGCAAGCGCTGGCGTTGTTAAAACGATTCGGGTCGGTGTCGGTGTTAAACGGGCATATTCATCAAACCATACAAAAGGTGGAGGGCAATATTACGTTCCATACCGCCATGTCGACCGCGTTCCCGCAGCCTGCGCCGAGAAGCGCGCCGTCGCCCGGTCCGATGAAGGTGCCCGCCGAAAAGCTGCGCAGCGTTCTTGGCCTGACGAGCGTACATTACCAGGAGCGTCGGCACACGCTTGCTGTAACAGACGTCCCATTAGCTGAACCAGAAAAAGTAAGCGGCTGATATGAAGCGCATTTTATTTCTTTTCATTTCCATATTGTGCGGGCCGGCGGCGTTCGGGCAATATATGCCGGTCGACCAGGGCTCCGTCATACAGTTTACCATACAAAACTTCGGTTTCGATGTCAACGGATCGTTTAAAGGTATTCGCGGCACGATCGATTTCGACCAGCAAAAACCCGCCGACGCGCATTTTTCCGTCGATATAGACGCCGGCACCATCAATACCGACAACAGCCTGAGGGACGATCATTTACGCGGCGCCAGCTACTTCGACGTAAAAGATCATCCCCGGATACAACTGGAGTCGATAAAAATACAAGCCGGCGACAAGGCAGGCTCATACCTGTTCCTGGGCAAGCTGACGATAAAGAACACGAGCAGGAACATCTTCTTCCCGTTCACCGCAACGCCGACACCCGACGGCTATCAGTTTACCGGCACATTTAAGATCAAAAGGAAAGATTTCGGCGTGGGCGGGACAAGCACCATTGCGGACGAATTACAGGTGTCGTTAAATATCATTGCTAAAAAGAGTTAGTATGAGGATCAGCAGAAAACCGGCGATAATACTGGCATTGTCCGGTTTGGTTACCGTAATGACGGCAGCTTCAAGCACCGGCAAGCCTGCAGATGAGCATTTTACCAATCTGCAGGTTTTGCCGAAGGATATCGATAAAGCTACTATGAACAAGATCATGGTGGGCGAATTTGAGGATGCGCTGGGCGTGTCGTGCAGGTTCTGTCATGCTGCTAACAAAGATGGCGATGGCCTGGACTATGCAAGCGATGCGAAGCCCGAAAAGCAGATAGCCCGGCGAATGCTGCGGATGACGCTAAACCTTAACCGCGACTATTTTAAGATCGACACGCCGATGGTGGGAACGGACAACATTGTGGTTACCTGCAATACCTGTCATAAGGGCGATACTTTCCCGGACGGCGATCCGGCAAAAAATTGATTGAAGGGTGCAGAGCGTAATTTTTTATGTAAAATTGATCTGAGTTTTAATGATTGCGGCCATTCCATTGAAGATAAACAAAGGCATATATCATGTAGGGTTCTGGTTGCTGGCGTATTTTTTCTGGATCTATATTTTCAGAAACAATGCGCTGGTAATCACCCATACCATCACCATTCAATTCTGTTACCTGGTTTTTATAGCCGCCAATTATTACTTCAATTCGCTCTACGCTATACCCGAACTGCTGAACAGGAAAAAGTACCTATTATTCTTTGCGGCATTTTTTTGCGCCATCGCCGTTACTGCGTTGTTAAGGGTGCCTGTATCTTATTTGGTCAGAAGGTACCTTTTCGGCATACACGGTATAAACTACGACATAGTAAACGTTTTCTACGAATCGTTCATCAATATATTCTTTTGGGTATTCTTCATCGTTGCGGCCAAAATGACCATCGACCGGGTGCGATCGCAGGTGTACATCGAGCAGATCGAAAAGGAAAAAGCCGCGAATGAGCTGAATTTCCTGCGGGCGCAGTTCAACCCGCATTTTTTGTTCAATTCCATCAATTCCATCTATGCGCACATTGATAAATCAAATAAGGAAGCGCGCAACATGCTGCTCACCTTTTCCGAAATGCTGCGCTACCAGCTTTACGAGTGCAACGTGGAGCGAATAGAGATAGACCGCGAGTTGAACTATATCCGGAATTATATTGCGTTGCAAAAGTCGCGCATTGACGAACGGATCAAGGTCTGCTTTAAAACCGAAAACATCGATCACAGCATCCTGGTGCCCCCATTGATCCTGATCACTTTTATTGAAAACGCCTTTAAATATGTCGGCCTCGATGAGTGCACGGAGAACAAGATCGAACTTAGCCTTGCATATAAAAACGGAGACCTTAGTTTTATCGCCTATAATACCAAGGACAGCTTCATGGACCAGTCGCAAAAGTCATCCGGGTTAGGCATCGCCAACACCAGTAGGCGGCTCGAATTATTATACCCCGGCAAACATTTGCTTGAAATAAAAGACAATGCGGACGACTATACCGCCTCGCTAACCATTTATGCGATATGAAGCTGAATTGTGTGATCATAGACGATGAACCCATAGCCCGCAAGCTTTTGCAGGAATATATCGAGGAAGTGGATTTCCTGGAGTTGGTTGGCAGCGCCGAAAATCCGCTGAAGATACCCGGCCTGCTCGCCGATTTTAACGTCGATCTCATTTTCCTCGACATCAATATGCCAAAAATGAGCGGAATGGAGTTTCTAAGGTCGTCGCCGAACCTGCCAATGGTGATCCTGACCACTGCCTACGAACAATATGCCCTGGAGGGCTTTGAACTGGCTGTAATCGATTACCTGGTAAAACCCTTTTCGCTCGAACGTTTTTTAAAGGCCTGCCGCAAAGCGCTCGAATACAAATCGCTGAAAGATAATGGAGCCAATTCGGCATCACATGAATACATTTTCGTTAAAAGCGAGGGGAAGCTCGAGCGTGTAGTCCTGGATGAATTGATCTACATTCAATCGTTATCCAATTACATCATCCTGCGCACGAACAAGAGCAAACTGATCGTATATCTTACCATTAAGGGCATATTGGAAAATCTGCCATGCGACAGGTTCATACAGGTACATAAAAGCTATATCATCAACGCCCATAAGATCGATTCGATAGAAGGCAACACGATCCGCATCCAGGGCGAACAGGTACCGATAGGCCAAAGCTTTTATGACGCGGCGATAGGCAGGATATTAAAAGGGAAATTCCTGAAAAGATAGTACGGCCAGACTTAGATGTGGACCGAGCCCTTCCTGGCTTTGTAAGCTTCTTCCAGTATGGCCAGGAGCCCTTCGAGTTTCATTGGCTTGGAGATATAATTGTCCATACCATGACTCAGGCAGATGTCGCGGTCTTCGGAAAGCGCGTTTGCGGTCATTGCCACGATCAGCGGCTGCCGGATATCCATCTTGCGTATCGTCTGCGTGGCTTCGTAACCATCCATTTCCGGCATCTGGATATCCATTAGCACCACGTCATATTCTTTCTGCTGAACGGCACGCACCGCTTCAACCCCGTTTTCGGTAAGATCTATGCTGTAGCCGAGTTTAACCAGTATGCGCTCGATTAATTTCTGGTTCACGGGATTATCTTCGGCCACCAGGATACTCATAGGATGGTTAGCGCCGAAAGATACATCGAGCACGCTGTTCGGCCTGGTTTCAGGTACGGCGATTTCTTTCCGTTCGCCCAGCTCGGCGCAAATACTTTTCAGCAATTGCTCCTGTTTAACAGGTTTATTTAATATGGCCGAGAAAAGGCCCGGGTATCGTTTCCTGCTGTTGTCGTTGATGGAGCTTAATATGATGACCGGCACCGGGCGCGGTGATCTCTTAATGGCCTGTGCGAGCCCCGCACCATCCATCCCGGGCATTTGCATATCCGAAATAACCAGTTCAATGGTTTTATCGACGGCCAGCAATTCGAGCGCAAGTTCGGCCGAAACAGCGGTCACCGGAACTAATTTCCAATGCTCGAGCTGCGACTTCAGGATAATAAGATTGGTTTTATTGTCATCTACGATCAGCACTTTCTTACCCTGCAAATTGGCAAAACCCGGCACCAGGATATTTTCAGCCGTCGATTTGCTGCTGGTTTTAGTGCGTATGGTAAAATTAAACGTCGATCCTTTGCCCACCTGGCTTTCGACCCATACATTGCCGCCCATCAGTTTAACCAAACGTTCGCTAATGATCAGGCCCAGGCCCGTACCGCCGTATTTACGCGTGGTCGACGAGTCGACCTGGGTGAAGGCCCTGAACAGGGTCGCCAGCTTTTCCTCGGGGATACCGATGCCGGTGTCTTTTACGCTGAAACCAATTTCGATCTCGTCGGGGGATACGGCCTGCGACAAAAATGCTTTGATGAAGACCTCGCCCTGCGAAGTAAACTTGATGGCGTTGTTGATCAGGTTAATGATCACCTGTTTTAGACGCAGGCTGTCTCCCACCACATAGCGCGGCAGGTTAAAATCGATCTGGTAAATCAGGTCAAGCTTTTGCTCGGAGGCTTTTTGCGAGAACATATCCATGATCTCCTCTACGCTCTGGCGCAGGTCGAAATCTTCCTCCTCGATATCCATCTTGCCCGATTCGATCTTCGAAAAGTCGAGGATATCGTTGATCACGTTCATCAGGCTGTCGCCGCAATTGATGATCGTTTCGGTATATTCACGCTGCTCCTCATTCAGTTTGGTTTCAGAAAGCAGCGACGCCATGCCGATCACGCCGTTCATCGGCGTCCTGATCTCGTGGCTCATCGTGGCAAGGAAGATACTTTTCGCCTCGTTTGCTTTATCCGCTTCCTGGCGTGCCTCGTGCTCCTGGTTCTTTTGCTCCTGCAATTCTTCCGACTGAGCCTGCAGCTCCTCATTCAAAGCCTGTAATTCTTCCGATTGCGACAACAGTTCTTCGTTTACCGACTGCAATTCTTCCGACTGTGACTGCAATTCCTCATTCAAAGCCTGCAGGTTCTCGGACTGGGCCTGCAACTCTTCAGCCTGGCGCAATACCACGCCTGTGCGTTCTTTTACCTGCTGTTCAAGACGAGCCTTTTGGTTTATGATCGCGCGTACACGATAACGGTATGCCGCATAAACGCAGCCGATAATAAACAACGTCGCAAGCGTTTCGAACCACCATGTCAGCCAGAAAGGCGGAACAACCGTAACCTTAAGGCTTAATATGCGCGGCGACCACTTACCTTCTCCGTTTTGGCTTTTTACCTTAAATGTATATTCACCCGGTGGCAGGTTGGTGTAAACGGCTTCATTTTTACCGCCTACATAATTCCATCTTTTGTCGAAAGGCTCGAGTATATAGGCATAGTTTTTCTTATCGGGAGACGCGTAATCAAGCGCGGCATATTCAAACGAAATAACCGATTGATCGTGCGACAGTTTGATCGCTTTGGTTTCGGAAATATCCGCCGTCAGCGGCGAGTCGTCGTCGTCGTTCTTTTTAACATGTACCGGGCTGTTGAATATTTCAAATTTAGTGAGGACGAGTGTCGGATCGTAAGCGCTTTTTGCGATTTGATCGGGGAAGAATGAATTAAAACCGCTTACACCGCCGAAATACAACGCGCCCGTGCGGCTTTTTACAGCAGAGCCCTGTTTGAATTCATCGGCCTGCAGGCCGTTTTCCGTTGTATAATTTGTGAAAGTTTTCTTCACCGGGTCGAACATGGATATACCATTGTTCGTGCTTAGCCACAGGTTATATTTATCATCTTCTAAAATGGCCTCTACATAGTTATTGGGTAAGCCGTCCTGGGTTTTGTAAACCGTAAAATGCCTGGTCTTGCGATCAAAAAGATTCAGGCCGCCCATAGTCGATACCCACATCCTGCCGAGATGATCGACAAATATGGACGACACGGTATTATCGCTTATACTGTTGCGATGATCGTCGTGCTTATAACTTGTACATTTAAAAGTGTGCGTGTCAAAATAACAAAGGCCTGCATCATCCGTAGCCAGCCATAAGTTGCCCTGGCTGTCGCTTACCATCCCGTTTATCCTGTCGCAGGCAAGGCTCGCGGGATTTGCGGGATCATTTCTGAAATGCGTAAATGTTTTGGTTACCGGGTCATACCGGTCCAAACCGTCGCCAAACGTGCCGAACCACATCTTTTTGTCCGGCGTCTGCACTACGGCATACACATTATCACCGCCAAGACTATTCGGATTAGCGGGATCATGTCTTAACGCCTGGAAAGTATGCGTACGCGGGTCCATCACGTCTACCCCATTTGCCCACGTGCCCACCCACAAGCGCTTCTGGTCGTCGGCTGCAATGGTTAGTACGTTATCGCCCGACAGGCTATTTTTATCCTCGTCCTTATGCCTGTATGTGGTGAACCTGCCCGATTTCAGGTCGAACATATTCAGACCGCCGCCGTCGGTGCCCACCCATATCTTGTAGTTCTCATCTTCGAAAAGGCAAAGAACGAAGTCGTTGGAAAGGCTGGTGGGTTTACTGTTGTGTTTGTAGTGCGTAAAGTCGGCGGTATTTCTTTTGTACAGATCTACCCCACCCCCAAATATGGCCAGCCACATGTTATTGTCCTTGTCGCGCAAAATAGCGTCGACAGAGTTGCCGGTAAGACTGGTATTATCCACGTCATCCTGCGTGCAGGTAAAAAATTGGTCCCAATCGTAAGTATAGATACTCAATCCGCCGTTTTCCGTTCCTATCCACAGGTTGTGACCGCTATCCTCGACAATACATTGAATGCTGTTGTTACATAATGAGTTGTCATTGTGTGGGTTATGCATCCAATGACGAAATGTACCTTTTTCCGGGTTTAACAGGTTTAAACCGGCCTCCTGTGTGCCGACCCATATCCGGTGGTTACTGTCCTCGTAAATGGCCGTAACCCGGTTACCCGATAGCGACTCCCCGTCTTTGGCACTATGCACATAGTTAGTGAACTTACGTGTTTTCCTGTCGAATTTGCTCAAACCATTATTTACGGTACCAACCCAAATGTTGCCCTGGCTGTCTTTGCAGATCGAGTTAATCTCGTTGCCGCTGATACTTGCCGGATCGCCGGGATTATGAAAATAGCGGGTAAAGCTGCCGCTCCGTGGGTCATATGAATTTAAACCGTCGTGCAGCGTACCGACCCATACAACACCGTCATCACCTACCACTAACCGGGTTACCAGGTCGCTGGATATACTGTTCCTGTTTTTGTCATTATGTTTGAAATGGCGGAAGCGGTCTGTTTTTTTATCAAACTCATCCAGGCCGGCGCCTTCGCAGGTAATCCATATATGCCCCTGGTTATCGAGCGCCATGTCCTGTATATAGCTACCTGCTATCGTTGTGCGATCTTTGGGATCATTCCTGTAAGTCCTGAATTTATAACCGTCGTAACGATTCAAACCGTCGCCGGTGCCAAACCATACAAATCCCTGTTTATCCTGCAGGACTGCATTTACATTCAGGTCTGACAGTCCGTTCGCCGTTCCAACATGCGTAAAATGCAACTGCTGGCCCTGGGCGAGGGATAATGAAGATACCGATGCCAGTATGGCTACGGCCAGGCATTTTGAAACAATTTTTATCAAACCGCGCACGGGTTTATCACAGTTAAACATTAATCAGGATACGTCGTTGTAAGAAGCATTTTGGCATTTAACAGCTCCTTGTTCCCTTTTACGTGACGGGCATGATATTGGTTATATGCCTGTTATAAATAACTAATGGTTAACGGTGTAGAAATGACACGGTTATCGGATAAGAATGTTAACATTGTAAGTATGGAAATAACGAAAAAGCCGATCGAAAACCGGGAAGACATACGCCTGCTTGTGGAAAACTTTTACTCAAAAGTTAAAAATGATGATATGATCGGCGACATATTCAACGACGTGCTTGTTTTCAGGTGGGATACACATATACCCATTATGATCGATTTCTGGGATACGGTGCTGCTCGACGGCTCATCCTATCGTGGTAACACCATGCGCGTCCATATCGAACTGAATAAGGTTCACCCGCTAAAGCCTGAACATTTTGCCCGGTGGAAAAAGCTTTTCTTCGAAACGCTGGACGAGCACTTCGCCGGAGATAAAGCCAACGAAGCCAAAAGCAGGGTTGAACTGATGGAGGTGCTGATCCAAACTAAGATCGCGCGGAGCGACGACCCCAACTTTATTCAGTAAGCCTGCCAGGGCTGCAGATCCAGTTTTTTGTTTTGATAATCGCGACCATTTGAATTACCTTAGCAAAAACAAATTCAAACCTAAACGATCTGAAAAATGAAAAAACCGATCTTTTTACTAATTCCTCTTTGCTTGTTACTGGGTTTATCGTCCTGCAAAAAAAGTTCGCCTAAGACCACTAACGTCGCCGGAACGCTAACCGTAACCGTTGGAGGCAAAGCGCAAACCTTTAACTTCGGCGCCGCAGCGCATCTGGATAATACCGGCGGTGTCAACACGCTTGGAATAATAGGAGTGCAGAGTACGGGCACAGCTAATTCGCTGATCATTACCGTTAGCAGCAGCGGGCCGATCACGGCTAAAAGCTATACGGATGCAGACTCGGAGGCACAGTTGAGCTATACACTGGCGTCGGGCGCGGCATACCAGGACGACGGCACCGGCGGCACTACCTCAACGGTAACTATCAAGTCTATAACCAGCACCAATGTACAGGGAACGTTCAGCGGCACACTGATGTTAATTAATGGTACGGGCGCAGCCACACAAACGCTCACCAACGGATCATTCAACTTGAATATTAAATAGCCGGCGGTAATCGAAGCCTGTGGCGATGGCATGATTTAAGCCACGACAGCGTCTTTATTGTATTTGTTCCGATAATCGACCGGCGGCATGCCGGTTATTCTTTTGAACACGTCCCTGAAGGCCTTGATGTCAGTATAACCTACATCATACATCACTTCGTAGATAGTTTTGCGGTTGCTTTCAAAGCTTTTTTTGGCGGCCTCTATTTTTACCCGCTGAATGTATTCCACTACGGTATTGTGCGTCGATTTTTTAAACCGGCGTTCGAACGTGCGGCGAACGATGCCAAATTTGTCGGACAGCTCATCCACGGTCATTTTATTTTGAAAATTCTGCTCGATATAGTCCTGTGCTTTTTTAACCAGTTCGTCATCGTGGTCCTTTTGCCCTTTAAAAATGATAAAAGGCGACTGATCATTGCGCCCCATGTCGATCACAAAAAATTTCGACGCTAAAATCGCCATTTCACGGTTAACGTACTTTTCAATCAGGTGCAGTAAAAGATTCCAGTACGAATTGGCCCCTCCGCTGGAATAAACGTTCTTCTCTTCGGTAATCACTTTTTCGTCCACGAGGTCAACGTCAGGGAACATGTTTCTGAACTCATTGGCGAACAGCCAGTGGGTTGAGCATTTTTTACCATTCAATAACCCGGTCGAGGCCAGCAGGAAGGCGCCGAGGCAAAGACTGGCCACCTGCGCGCCCTGGCTGTACTGATTGACGATCCATGGAATAAATTCCCTGTTCCGCTCGATAGCCGACTTAAGGTCGCCGCTCAACGGAGGAACGATCACCAGGTCGGCCTTCTTCACCTCGTTCAGCAGCGCGTCGGTATGGATGGAGAATGTGCCCGCATTCAGTTTAACCTCCCTGGTAAGCCCTGCCAATTTCACATCGAATAACGGGGCGTTGCCGGCGTTGGTCAAAAATTGATTTACGGCGGTAAACAGGTAACGGGGATCGGCTACGCCTTGCAGAACAGCGGTTTCGGGCACCAGGATGACAACTGTTTTCATTATGTCAGAATTAGGATCAAAAGCTTGTCGCAAATAACCCGGCAGATTGTCGGATTTACGCGTTTCAAAGTCCGGATATTGACACTAATTTGCATCATTCAAATTAGCTAAACAAAATAATTATGAAAAATGATCTCATAAACGACCTGGCGGCAACCAGGGAAGAGCTGATACGGGTACTCGAGCCGTTTAACCAGGAATCTATTAATTCCGTGCCATTTGAAGGCAGCTGGACCGCCGGGCAGGTAGCCGAACATGTTTTAATGTCGGCATCGGGGGTTGCGAAGGCGTTGACCGGCCCGTTCGCACCTGCTGACAGGAACCCTGAACAGCATATTGAATTATTCAGCCAGATATTCCTCAATTTTGAGCATAAGCTGAATTCGCCGGACTTTATCATTCCTTCCGACGAAGCGAAAGACAAACAAACGCTGCTCAATTCGCTTAACGAAGCATTTTGCAGCATCGAAGATGCAGCCGGCCTGGGCGACCTGGATAGGATATGCACAGCTTTCGAAATGCCTACGCTCGGAACATTATCCAAAAAGGAGTTGATCTGGTTCACCATTGTGCACACCAAAAGGCATATTCATCAGCTTAAAAATATCGCCGACCACCTTGAAGGCCACAAAACCGGCCAGGCGGTCGATTAATTAACCTGTGTAAAACCATTAAAACCAACAATTATGGCAACTGTAAATGCTTATTTAAACTTCCAGGGCAATACCGAGGAAGCCTTCAATTTCTACAAATCGGTGTTCGGTACCGAGTTCGCAACCGTTATGCGTTTCAAAGATTTCCCCGGCGGCAACACGCCTGCCGAAGACCTGGACAAGATCATGCATATCGCGCTGCCTATTGGCAATGGCAACCTGCTGATGGCCACAGACATGCTGGCATCCCAGGGTCAGACGCTGAAAACCGGCAATAATTTCGCCTTGTCGATCAGTGCGGCGAACGAGGGCGAAGCGCTTCATTTTTACAACGGCCTGTCGGCAGGCGGCACCATCGAAGCGCCTTATAAAAAAGAGTTCTGGGGTTATTTCGGAATGTTCCTGGATAAATTCGGCGTGCGCTGGATGATCAATTATGATCCGAACCAACGCGGCTGATAATTAAAAAAACTGCGATGGGTAAACAGGCTCATCGCAGTTTAATAATTATTTCTTTTGGCCGGGCTTGCTTTTTGAAGCGTCTTCGCCGGTTTTAAGCGTATAGGCTGCCTCCGAGGCGTCGTACGATTCCTTCAGGATATCGGCATCGGTCTCTTTCCCTTTTTCCAGCTCTGCAGGGTCGGGCTCAACGCCTGTGGAATGGATATCCTGCTGGCTCACCTGGTCTTCTTTATCTGTTTCGTCCGAATCATCTAACGGAACTTCATCTTTTGGATATATCATAATCTTAAGTGTGTTTAGATTCAAATTTAAATCATTAGCGCTTAATTTTGTTTTACAATAAAGCATTATGGATCAGAATTATCTTAAAAGCGTCATCAGGCAATTTGAGTATTACAAAATGCTTGGCGAAAAAGCGATGGAACAATTGCCCGATGAAAAGCTTTTTTGGCAGTACAACGAAGAGAGCAACAGTATTAATACCATTGTCAAACATCTTTCGGGCAATATGCTTTCGCGCTGGACGGATTTTTTGACTACCGACGGCGAGAAAGACTGGCGCAACCGCGATGCCGAATTTGAGAACGATGACCAAAGCCGCGATCAACTGATGGCCTTGTGGCAAAAAGGCTGGGATTGCTTGTTGACTACGTTGAGGTCTTTAAATGAGACCGATCTGCAAAAGATCGTGTATATCCGCAACCAGGGGCATACGGTGATGGAAGCCATTAACCGGCAACTGGCGCATTATCCTTATCACATAGGCCAGATCGTTTATATTGCGAAGATGACTGCGGACAGCGACTGGAAAAGCCTGACCATACCTCGCGGCGCATCCGGGTCATTCAATGCCGAAAAGTTTGCAAAACCAAAATCGAAGCAGCATTTTACCGGTGACCTACTGAAAGACGAACCCAAATAAGCCCGGTCATTTCAGCCCGTATACCACCACTTTGCCCGAAAATGTAGCGAGGTATACCTTGCCATCGGCAATGGTAGGCGAGCAGAATTTGGAATAATTGCCCGGCGAGTCTCCTGCCACCTGGTTGCTGTTCCAAAGCTCTTTGGTTATATCGTTCGCATCAAAGGCGCGCAATATTCCCGGGCTTGGACTGCCCCCGGCGTCGCCGCTTGACGCATACCAGGCCCACAATATGCCGGTACCGTCGGTCGCACCGCTGGACGACACGGATAGCGTAGCGCCGCAGCCGCCGGTGGGGCCGCTTGCGCTGGCAATAACCTGGTTCGATGAAAAGGTGTTGCTGCTCCTGTCGAACGAAAGCGCCCGCAAACGGTCGTTTTCCGACCATACGTACACGTATTCGCCCGAGCTGCCCTTATAGTAAGCAGGCTGGCAGTGCATGCTGTTATTCAGCGGAATAGTTTGCTGCACCAGGTTACCCGAACTGGAATACCCGCCCATGTTATCTTTATTTACCAGGTACATATTGCCGTCTTTACAGCCGGTGAGGTAAAAATTGGAGTTGGGTATCAGTAAAGTGCCCATCACACCATAATCCAGGTCGTTATTGTTCAGGTCCAGGTAATTCGTCGGCGTAAAGTAGCTTGCCACCTGCAGGGTCGATCCCGAAGGGCTTAGCTTCATCGCGCTTTCACCGCGATCGGTGGGGTCGGTCGGATCGGGATTAACGCCGTTGTCAATTGTACCGTTACCCGAGCTTTGGTACTGGTTGCCCTGCCCTACCGTTCCGTTGCCCGACGTTACATACAGGTTGCCCTGTTCGTCGGCAGCCATGCCCATGCCGCTTTCCCACAGGCCGCCGTTTTCGCCGTTGGGCGTATCGTTATACACAATTTTCTGTTGCAGGGACTTGGCATCATAACCCAATATCCAACCGTGGTAAGGGTTCCAGTCGCAATGCGACGAGTATGAAATATAGACCGTCCCGTTTACCAGTGTAAGGCCCTGGCGCTGGTTGTTGCGGCGGGCATCGAAGCTTACGACGCCGTTTACCGCCCCATCGCCCGTGCCCGGCATGCTTGCTGTTATATTTACCGGGCTGCCTGCCTGTTCGCTTCCATTGGTGATATTGATGGCGTGCAGGTACTGCACATAATTTGTCCCGTCGGTGCTGCGCGCCACGAAATACATGGTCTGCGCAGCCGAATCGATAACAGGCGTGCCTACGATGCCAATATCGTAAGTAAAATCGGTATAGGGATTACACCACGAAGAGGCCATATCGTGCGAGGTTGGCGCCCTCATTCCCGATTGGGTATAGCTTTGCTTCCAATACAATTTCCCGCTGTCGCCGTCATAAGCGTAAACGGTATTGTTCACGGTGGCAATAAAAACTACGTTGTGCGTGCCCGAGCCGATGGACAAATTACCTACAACAAGCGGCTGGGCGTACACCTGGTCGTCGACCGTGAGCACAAACAGCTTCCCGAACTGTTTTGAATTAACGTTACTTGTGTTCAGCACGTTCTCCTTATCATTCAGGCCCGCCCGGGTGTTATCGTTATGCTGTGTTAAAACCGAAATATGCTGGGTGTTAGGCGCCGTGGGTTTGCCCTGGTTACCCTGGTTGTTGTTGTTATTGTTGGGCTCCTTCTTTTTGCAGCCTGCAAAAACTGCCAGTATTAGCAACGGAAGTATAAATTTTTTGACCATGTGAAACGGTTAAGCAAACTTAGGTTTAAAGAAAAACGGCTTTAAGATAAGGATTTATAAACTTATTTTACGGATAAGGTTATTCTGGTAATCGGCCACATACACATTACCGTCGCGGTCGACAGCCACGCCATAGGGATGGTAAAATGACGCTGTCCTGGGATCGCCGTTCGACGAACCCCTTTCGCCTGAGCCCGCCAGCGTGCTAACCGTGCCGTCGGGAGTTATCCTGCGTATCTTATTATTACCGACATCGGCGATGTAGACATTTCCTTTTTTGTCGACCGCGATACCGCAGGGGTGCGAAAAAGATGCAGCCGGACCTTTACCATCCTTCGACCCGAAATTTTTCTTACCGGGCTTGCCCGCAAGCGTCGTCACATGGCCGTCAGCAGTTATCTTGCGGATCATGTTGTTATAGCAATCGGCGACATACAGGTTACCCGCACCGTCTATCGCAATCCCTTCCGGCAGGTAGAACGAAGCCGCTGCGCCTATGCCATCCTTTGCGCCGGGATTATTATTGCCCGCCACCACCGTTATCTTACCGTCGGGCGCCATCTTCTGCACCAGGTCTTTGGCCCAGTTGGTAAAATATACCGAACCATCTTTGGCCACGGCGATCCCATATGGATTGTCGAGCCTCCTGAGCGTATCGGGCAGATCTTTAGTTTGCGCAGGGTCCTTTCCCGCAATGGTGGTTACCGCCCCGGAAGCGCTTATTCTGCGTAACAGGCTGTTGTGCGTGTCGGCCACGTAAACGCTTCCATCAGTACCGGCTGCTAACGCGACAGGAAAAAAGAAGGACGCTGAGCCGCTTTGGCCATCCGCCGAACCGTCTTTGCCGTTGCCGGCAAGCGTGGTTACGGCGCCGTCCGGCGTGATCTTCCGGATCTTATCGTTCCGCGAGTCGGCCACATAAACATTGCCTGCCGAATCTACCGCTACACCCATCGGGTTGCCGAACGAGGCTTCGGCGCCCTTGCCGTCAACCGCGCCCATGGTACCGGTACCGGCCAAGGTACTGACTGCGGGAGAATTGTTCTTTTTACCACAGGCAAAAAGCAGCGTTATAACTATTAACGGGAACAAGGACGTTTTTTTCATGACGAGATTTGGCTCTCCTCTTGAGCGGGGACTATAACCGGTCTTTTGCCCGTAAGCTAATCATAAAAGTTGAATATTTCTATGACACACCCCTAACCCTCTCTCCGGCGGATAATCGTTATCACACCCTGGTTGGCCTGTAACCTCAAGTTTTCGGAAGAAGTATTGGCCCGTGCGATTCCCGCCCCGGGCGGGTGCAGGGTGGGGTTTCGCCGCCTTTTAACCCCTTCCTTCTCCTTTCCAGGGGAAGGAACCGACGTAAGGAGCTCATGAATACCTAAAAAACAAACGCGACATTCATAATTGCGCATTCCAATGCCCGGTTTAATTCTTCCGAATGCCTGTTGGTGACAACAGGAAATTATATACGTGTTAGACCACGGGAGCAGCAATAGAAGCCGATGCTTGTGTGTGATCTTTACAAATTACACAAGTGCAAGAAGAGGCAAAATGACGAATACCCACTTTTACACTCTTAGTTGTTCCTGAAATAAATTTAGAATCAGCTCTTTTATAAATTTCATTAAATAACGAAGTTTCGCCATACTCCAAGAACCTTCTTATTGCATAAGCGCAAACATCAGTTAATTGAATCATGCTCGTCAATGATGAGTTGACGAATAAAGGCGTTTCTATAATATTTTCAACTTTAGCCCACGATGTGCCCTTTTGATAAAAACGTTTCATTAATTCAGTGTGCTTTTTCTCTACTGTCGGATTATTGTCGTGTATTAACATACCATAGTTTTTAATCCCATTTGAATCTTTTCCGCCCTTAACATTGCCCTTGGCTTTTAAGAATAATTCAAATCGAGTTACTAATTGCTCAAACGCGTGTTCGTCTAAAGTTTTTTTAGCGATAGTTGGCGAAAAATGACTTTTATCCACACATTCAGCAAATATCCTTGCAAACCCCCAGGACCCTATTGTCTTAGCTACTTCTAAAACAAAATCTTTTCTTTCCTGAAAAGATAAATGAATATAATCCTCTGTCTTATTAAAGTTCTTTTTTACTTGTGAATATTGCTTAGCGGCAGACCCTCCTTTTTGGAGTCTGTATAGTTCATTTAGTCGCCATGCCGTTACCTGTGTTTTTCTATCACTTCGAGATAAAGTAGCAAAATCGGCAATTTTATTCTGTTCTTTGTATTCTCGAATCAGCCAGCCAGTATGGATTTCCTTTCCTTCTAAATCGTATTTCTTTTTGATTGCATCTATATCCCTTTCGGCCTTTTTCCATTGATATATGGGAAGTGTCAGTCCAGCTAAAACGAAATGAGACGAGTTACCTGGAATCTCGGATGTTCCGGATTCGTCTATATAACAGCAATACAGGGTATGCGCATTATTATATAAATTATCAGCCATAAGTGTAACATTTTTAGGTCGAAATACGTCAAATATAGCAAATGTGTAATTCAAATTTGGTAATGGACTAATTTTTGCATTACATTTGTATCGCGTCTGGAACGAGTCGTATCGCCTCATAGTGGGGATTTTATCCCAAACGCCAGTCGCCTTTTTTATTCAAATTTGAAAATCATAAGCCCTCGTTAACGAGGGCTTTCTTTTTGGGAACTATTATACAATATCCTTTATATCAACCCCTTTAAGCGTAGTGATCTTACTGGCATACTGGCCACCCTCAAGTCTGCACAACGACGAATAATCCAATTCGGTCATTTCGCCCAACTTGCGAATAGTGATTTTCTTAGCCTTTCTGATAGCCTGTATCTTTGGCCTATCTCTTTAAATATGGGTCACTTCTCATTGTTTGCGGTTAAATCTTTCCATTTTAATGAACCCTCACAATTAGCCAGCGCGTTTGCAAATCTGCCGTCCTGTAAAGTCTTGCGGTTGTTATAACGGAAAGCAGATTCATTGCAATAACACTGTAAGTGCTTTTGGGATACAGAATGATGAATTTATTTATGAGTCTGCTTGATAAGTCGCTTCCAAAATTTAATAATGACGGTTCGCAAACTTTGGAGATTGATTTTCCGTCACTTAAATAAAGGGGCTATACGCCCCTAAAAATCCGGTCAGGGACGAGGGCTGTAAGTGAATACAGACCCGAACCTCGATAATCCACCATCTCATTAGTGGTTGCTCCCATTAGGCGAAAGTGATTATCGCGGCGTCCTTGTATATACAAATATACAAAAATTGTAACTTAGTATTATGATTCAAAACGTAGGATATATTTTGAACTCTATTGTGGTTGCTAATCCTGTATTTTTCAAGAATTATAGTCACGTAATCAAAGAAGATTCTATTCTTTATTTTATCGATGTGGTAGATGATTTTACGATTCGGGTTAAAAATACCCAGTTGAAATTGACCCCTGAAATCATAAACCAGTTACAGGCACATTTTAACATAATCGATTGATATGTCAAATAAGAAGCCACCGAAAGAAGCCTCACAGCTATTCCATAATATCATTAAGGCCAGCGTATCGCAAAAAGCTACTGGAGTGGTTGAGCCTAAAAAGAAAGAAGCTAAGCCGAAACCGAAAGGTAAATGAATTTTCAGAGTGAACCCTTAAAAACTATCACAGTGCTTTTCTTGCACTTTACTGCATGGTGGGGATGGATAGCATTTGCTTTACTTGTTATGTATAATATCATTCCCGATAAATGGTATATCGCATTATCACTCTTTGCGATAACAACTATATGGGCATTTTTTATGAACGGGGTTGCACAGCGTTATCGGCGTAGCGGAAATGGATAGCCATGGTCTAACAGGTATATAGTCTCCTGACAACACCAACAAGGGCGGTAGAAGTTCATTCTTATTAAAAAGCCACAATTTTTAAGGATATTGCACAATAAAAACCTTATGCAAGCTTATAGAATTTGTGGTATCGAAGGTCTGAAATTGAAGGAAAATGATAGGTCGATTATCTATGCGGATTTTATTTTAACAGAAGGGCGCGACATTGTCTCAAATTGCTTTTCAGACCCTGCTTTTTCAAAAATTATAGGTTCATATAACCTTAAGAGGATAGTTTCAAATCCATATTTTTTCTCAACAGATCAATATCAAGAAAACACCGATTTTTTTGAAGTGACTAATAAAGGGATAAGTATGACGCAAGAGCTGATAACCTTTCTTTGGTTTGTGAAGGATAATAGCTGCAATGCGAGTAAAATTTTTACATATGTCCCAGAGTTAAATGGTAGCGTTGTTAGTATAGAAAAACCAACCAACTTTTCTAACTGTCATGCTTCATATTCCGATGTTGAATTTTCGAGCGAAGAAATATTAAAAGCAGCAGAAATTCTTTATACAGCACATCAACTGTCCTCCGCTAATAAGCATGTCGACATAAATTCATTTTTTAAGGTAAATAAAGTAAACGCCGGTTTAGCGACCTCACCAGCTCTTCAAATAAAATACAGTTTGCGAAACAGGGTTGAGCGCGCAATATTGTTTTTAATAACGGCAAGGGCAGCAGGTTTTATACCGATGAAAATAGCGTTGTATATGAATATTTTAGAATGCTTATTTTCAGATACAAGTCAGGGTGATATTATTCACAAAATTTCAGAAAGGGTCGCTTTTTATATAGGCGAAAGCTTTAATGAACGCATTGGGATTTTCAAAAAAATTAAAGAGGCGTATGTTTTGCGTTCAAAATATTTTCACGGCCAAAAATTGGATCATAAAATATATAACGATGTGACTCTACCCGAATTAGCAACAGACATAGACAACTTAATGCGTTCGGTTTTAATTAAAGTAATAATGGTTAATCATAAAGAATTTACGGCAAGCGATGAAAATATCGGGATATGGTTTAATAAAATGATTTTCGATAGAAATTAACCCTTTGTCCCAACTCGCAAATCGTTGCCTCAAGAGGAAAACTATAACCAATATTTTATTCCTAAGCCTTCTCGGCAGGAGAAGAACTATGATTGCCTCCCTTGTTGGGTTTTTTCTTCTTCCTGGATTTATCCCGGTTATTGTTACGACGCTTTTTAAATGATTTGTGCTCTTTAAACACGGGCGCTTCGCCGATTTCGGCGGGTAACGGTATTTCGGCCACACTGCGGCCGATCAATTGCTCGATATTCTTCAGCTTGCGGTTATCGCGCTCGTTTACCAGCGTTATCGCCGTTCCAGTGGTCTCTGCGCGCGCGGTACGGCCGATGCGGTGGATGTAATCTTCCGGGTCGGATGGCACATCGTAGTTGATCACCAGGTCGATCCCTTCCACATCGATGCCGCGCGAAAGCGCATCGGTGCCGATGATCACCGGTAACTCACGGTTCTTAAAATCGCGCAATATCTGTTCGCGCTCGGTCTGTTCAAAGTCGGAATGAAAGGCGCTCGACTTGATATGGGCCGATTTTAGCTCGCGGCTCAGCTTTTTCACCTCGTCCTTGGTGTTGGCGAAGATGATGGTGCTGATATAGCTGCCTTCCTTCAGCAATTTGACAACCAGTTTGGTCTTCTGCTCGTTATGAACTTTATAGATCTGCTGGCTGATACCTTCGGCCGGTTGCGACGTCGCCAGGTTGATCTGTTCAGGGTTTTTCAGGATCGAGCCGGCCAGTTTTCGTATAGGCGCGGGCATGGTCGCCGAAAACAACAGCGTTTGTCTGTCGTGCGGCACATCGCGGATAATGCGCATTATATCGCTCAAAAAACCCATGTCGAGCATGCGGTCGGCCTCATCGAGGATCAGATATTTGATGTGATCGAGCTTAAGCACGCCCGACTGCAGGTGCGCGATGAGCCTGCCCGGCGTACCGATCAGGATATCTACCTTGTTTTGTATTCCCCGCCGCTGCTGCTCGTAAACGATGCCGTCCGTGCCGCCATAAATGGCGATGGAACTTAAGCCCGTAAAATAAGCCAAACCTTCGGCCTGCTGGTCTATCTGCTGGGCCAGCTCGCGCGTAGGCGCCAGTATCAATGCCGTGGTCTTGTGCCCCTCGTCAGCCTCGGCTATTTTGTGCAGCACCGGAAGCAGGTATGAAGCCGTTTTACCCGTGCCGGTTTGTGCACAGGCTATCAGGTCTTTCCCCTCCATGATCAGGGGTATCGCCATTTCCTGTATGGGTGTAGGAGTCTGGTATCCCATACTTTGGATACCTTCGGCAAGATGTTCGTTGAAATTAAAATCCCGGAATGTCAAATAATTAAAAATATTATCCTCAAAGATAACAATTTAGCGGCAACATTAATCGCCCCATCCGAAGAAATGGCATTTGCACTACCCCGCAATATATTTCCCGATGACGGGTATCCTGCTGAGTATGAAGATCAGGATAAAAGAAGCGATAAAGCAGATCGTCGCGGTAATGGGTATGCTTAGGATGGGGGCGCATAATTTATAGCTGATGCCCCAGTCGTCGCCCAAACTGAGGAACAGCGCGTGACACAGGTAAATACCGAGGCTAAACCTGCCGGCCAGGTCGCGGAAGCCGACCAGCGACTTCGGCATTTTGAAAACCACTACCCTTGCCAGCAGGAATATGCCTGCGGAGTATAAAATAACGAACGGCCCCAGCGGCTCGTACATGATGGTACTGAGGGAATTCGTGCCGATAGTAATAAGATAAGTTCCAAGTGTTATACCCGCCAGGCACAGCAGGTAAAAGATCAGCAGCGGTGGTTTGATGCCCCGCGGCAGTTCCTTCGACGCCAGGTAATATCCCATAACCGGGTAACCGATGTAGCCGGTAAAATACCGCACGTCGACCTGCGGCCAGTAGTGCGACAGGTAAGGCTGGGTAAAGGCGATGATGATGAACCAGACGACCAGGAAATATCGTATCTCCTTTTCCGTGGCATTCCGCACAAAACGGCTGAGGATTGGTATGACCAAATAGAGGCCGATCAGCATGTACACGTACCAGAGGTGATAAAAGGCCCCGTATTTAAGCTGGTGAAGCACGATCATGATGTTCTTCCAGGCATCGCCGGTAAAAACGATATCCTCGTTGTACCACGAATAACCGACATATACCAGACTCCAGAACAGGAAGGGCCAGATGATCCGGGTCAGGCGGCGCTTCAGGAAATCGCCGGGGTCGTATTCCCTGGGCAGCAGCAGCGCCCCGGTGATCATGACAAAAACCGGCACCGCAAAACGGGTGAGCGCGTTGTAGAAGTCGGCGGCAAACCAGCCGAAGGTACCCGCCTGCTTATAGTCCATCAGGGGCAACGAAGCGGTATGCAGACCGATAACTGCAAACAGGGCGATTACCCGCAGGTTATTGATCCATTCGATCTGCTGCGATTTTTGTTGCGGGCCGGGTGCTGAATTCGGTTCCAGTTGGGTCAAATTTTGTTAAAAATAAGCTTTTAACCGGACATCCGCCGATGGTGGTTTTTACCTGTGCTTTTACCCGCAGGCGCTGAAAAATAATCATTGCATTTTTCGCTGATTTTGCGTATATTGTAGGTTAATTTCATAAAGTGAAATCATCCAGGGCTGGAAGCACTCAATATCCGGCCAAACTTTACTAATAAGTTCATTGTCAACCAAATACCTCAAAAACCAGGGACAAAAATGGTCAAAAAGTGTCCCAAAATGGTCGAAAAGTGTTCCAAACATGCACCTGACGGGCTCAAAAAGAGCAACAACGGGTACTGATAAAAAAACCGCCCGGGATATGCTCCGCGGGCGGTCCTCATGCTAATCAGTTAATGTGTGCGCTGATTACTTCTTCAGTTCGTCGATCTCGACCTGTGGCTTAAGCACATTGTGAACCTTCTCTACCACGATAGACTTTGGCAGGCTGAAAACCCGGTTGCCTTTGATATCCTCGGACGAAGCGCCAATCCTCACGGTGTACGAACCACCTTCAGCAACCCATGCCGACTGTGCGGTATCAAACGATTCCAGGTCCTTCGCCGTCAACGTAAAGCTCAAAGTCTGCGATTCACCCGGTTTCAACGATCTGGTTTTACCAAAGGCCCGTAACTCTTCGGCAGGCTTTTGCAGGTTGTGCACCGGAGCGCTTACATACAGTTCAACCACCTCGCGGCCACCTACCTTGCCGGTGTTGGTAACGGTAACAGAAGCGGTAACCGAACCATTAAAAGTCTTCGAACTCAGCTTCATGCCGCTGTATTTAAATGTGGTATACGAAAGCCCGTAACCAAACGGATAGGCCGGCTTTACATCGAAAGTGTTGTAGTAGCGGTAACCTACGAATATCCCTTCCTGGTAAACTACTTCAGCCGGGCGACCCATCATCATGTTTGGCTTTTGGCCGGCAGGCATGGGCAATTCCTTACCGGGGAAGTTTTTGGCCGTTGGGTCGTCGCTGTAATTAACCGGGAAAGTGGTAGCCAGCTTACCCGAAGGATCAACCTTACCGCTAAGCACATCGGTAATAGCGTTGCCGGCTTCCAGCCCGGGCTGCCATGCCAGCAGGATACCATCAACCTGGTCGCGCCAGCTGGCTGTTTCGATCACGCCCCCTGCGTTGATCACTACTACCAGCTTTTTGCCTTTGGCATGGAAGGCGTCTCCAATGTTCTTGATCAACGCCTTTTCCGAATCCATCAGGTCAAAATCATTCTCCACCTTACGGTCGGCGCCCTCGCCCGCATTACGGCTGATGGTGATGATGGCCTCGTCCGCATCGGCTGCTTCTTTAGCGATCACATCCGGTGAAACCTCCATCTGCGGGATTGGCGGCGGAAGCATAAAGAACGACATCGCATTGTGAGGCTGTTTTGCCTTTGCGGCGCTGATGTACGATTCATAGGCATTCTTAAGGTCATTATCGATCGAATAGCCTGCATTGTTCAGGCCTTGCACCAGCGAAATGGTATAAGCCTTGTTTACGTTACCGCTGCCTGTGCCGCCTGCGATCAGATCGTAAGAAGTATTGCCGAATAATGCTACCTTTTTGCCGTTCAGCGGAAGGGCGTTGGCATCGTCTTTCAATAGAACCATGCCCTGTGCAGCCGCCATGCGCGACACCTGTGCATGCTTTTTCAGGTCGGGCTTATCCGAGTACTTATATTTCTTAAATTCGGGCGACATCATAATGACCTTCAATATCCGTTCAACGTTAGCGTCGAGCTGATCCATCTTTATCTCGCCTTTCTTAACGCCGGCAATGATAGCCTGCGTTTGTGTCGGCACACCCGGCATCAGCAGATCGTTACCGGCATTCATCTGGGCGACAGGGTCGTGGCCGCCGAACCAATCGGTCATAACCAATCCCTTAAAGCCCCATTCGTCTTTCAGTATCGTGGTCAGCAGGCCGCGGGTTTGGGAAGTGTAGGTGCCGTTCAATTTATTGTAAGATGACATCACCGTCCATGGATGCGATTTTTTGATGGCTATCTCGAAGCCCTTAAGATAAAGTTCCCGCAATGCACGCTGGCTCACAATGGTGTTCACACTGCCGCGATTGGTTTCCTGGTTATTGGCCACAAAGTGTTTAATGGAAGTACCCACGCCCTGTGACTGTATGCCATTGATAATAGCCGCCGCCATGGTGCCGCTAACCAGCGGATCTTCCGAGTAATATTCAAAATTACGTCCGCCGAGGGGATTGCGGTGGATGTTCTCGCCCGGACCGAGCAGAACGTCGATACCATATTCGCGCACTTCGTTGCCGAAAGCCTCGCCTACCTTATGCACCAGCGCCGGATCCCATGACGAGGCCAGCAAAGTGCCTACGGGGAAGGCAGTCGCGTAATAGGTCTTCGAACTGTCGTTATTGCGGATAGGATTGATCCTCACTCCCGCCGGGCCATCCGAAACGGTTATAGACGGAATACCCAATCTTTTGATCGCATGCGTACGGCCGGCAGCGCCTGGCACTTTTTCGGGAATGTTATCTGCCGGGTCAGGTTGCGGCAGGTTAAATGCATTCGCCGCACGGCGGGACGTGTCATTGCGCCGCCTGGGCGCGGCAGGCATCCTGAAGCCCATACCGACTACTAATTTGGCTTTCTCCTCCAGTGTCATCGCTTTGATGACGTCCCTGATCGGGCTTTTGCCCAATTGCGGTAAGCCTGCGCTTTTTTGTTGGGCCGAGGCATGAAAGCCCACCATGACGCCCAGCATTAACGCGGACAATAGTAAAACTCTTTTTTTCATTTGGTTAAATTGGTTAAGTCTGGAAACAACACATAGTGTCATTGTGACACAATGATAATAACTTTTTTCATATATCCAATAACGTCACCGGTAATTTATTTTTATACAGCAGGTTACGGCAATACATTAGCCTAATGATGAATTATACCGCTTATTCGAAACAGTCGTTATGATTAGCGTCAATTATTTTCCTTAATTTTCCCGCAACTAGTTCCTAAAATCTTATGAGTGAAACGCCAATTATCCAAATTCGAAATCTTTCTAAATCGTATGGATCGAAGCTTGTCTTGAAGAACCTTTCTCTTGATATTTTCCCAGGCCAGGTAATCGGTTATATCGGACCGAATGGGGCGGGTAAATCTACCACCGTAAAAATACTGACCGGACTCATCCCGGATTTTGAAGGGCAGGTTATAGTAAACGGGTTAAGCATGACTACTGAACCGACGGAAATTAAAAAACTGTTCGGCTATGTGCCCGAGAACGCGGAAATATACGACGTTTTGACGCCGATGGAGTACCTCGATTTTATAGGCAAGCTTTATGGCATGGATGACGCCACACTGCGCGAACGCGCCGGGAAATTGCTCGCAGCTTTCGGCCTCGGCAATAATGCCGACGACCGGATGGATACTTTCTCTAAAGGAATGAAGCAAAAGGTTTTGCTCATCTCGGGCATTATCCACAATCCGAAGATCATTATCCTGGACGAGCCGCTGTCAGGTCTCGACGCGAATGCCGTTATTATGGTTAAGGAACTCATAACGCGCCTGTCGCAGGAAGGTAAAACCATTTTTTACTGCTCGCATATGATGGACGTGGTTGAAAAGGTTTCGGACCGCATATTGCTGATCAATAGAGGCGAGATCATTGCCGACGGCACGTTCGAGTCGCTCAAGCAAAATCACGGCGATACACTGGAACGCATTTTCGCAAAACTTACGGGCAATGAGGGCCAGGGAAGTGACGCGGATGCCATTATTAATGCTTTAGATTGAGCGGCATGGACAAGATATTTTTGCGTTTTGTTACGTTTTTAAACCCGGTACTGTCCAGGACTGGAGTCGATACCGGTCAGCTTTATGAAATACTGAAGGTAAAACTGCTAATAGACAACCGCAGGCCCAAGACGATGTTTGCCGCCCGGAAGAATGCGCAAAACAAACAGCGTTCGCCCTGGATGATTACCTTTTTTACCGTGCTGATGGGCTTTTTCATCGGCCTGGTATTGTTTCTGGACAAAATGCCGTACGTAGGGCAAACCTTCTACTTCAGTATTTTTATGGTAATGATGTCGCTTACGCTTATCTCCGACTTCACCACGGTATTGATCGATGCGCGCGACCAGTTCATCATTTTACCCCGCCCCGTGAACGACCGCACCGTTACCGTATCGCGCATCTTACATATCAGCATTTATGTTTTACGCCTTGCCCTGCTGCAAGGCGCACCCGGCCTGGTGATGATCGCCTTTATCGACGCCCCCCTGGCTATTCCTGTTTTCTTTATCCAGATACTTGAGGCAACTTTTCTCAGCATCTTTTTTGTCAATATCGTTTACCTGGTTATCATGCGGTTTGTAAGCCCGCAGCGGTTCAAAGACATTATCAGCTATATCCAGATCGGTTTTTCCATTCTCATTTTCGGCACCTATTACCTGCTGCCCAGGCTTATCAATGTATCTATACTGGAGAATGTAAGCATTTTGAGTCATTGGTTCTCCTACCTGCTTCCGCCGGTGTGGATTACGGCACTCAACGAGCTGCTGTTTCATCATGCCCGCGCCAACCTGCTTACCGCTTTACTTGCCATCGCTGGTTTCACGGTCCCGCTTGCAGGCCTTTGGCTGGTGGCCAAAGTGCTGGCCCCTGGTTTTAACCGCAAGCTGGCAGTTATTGCCACATCCGATGGCAACAGCGCGCCATCATCAACAAAAAAAGAAAGGCGGGCCGGACTATTGCATACCATTTCCAACGCTATAGCCCCCGACCCGGTTGAGAATGCGGGTTTTAAAATAACCTGGAAATTATCGACCCGGTTGCGCGAGTTTAAGATGAAAGTGTACCCGGCATTTGGATACCTGCCCATCTATTTCCTTTATTTTACCCTAAACGGCAAAGGAGAAAGCATGGCCGAGCGCTGGGAAAACCTAAAGAACGGGCATAGCTATATCGCACTCATTTATATGTGTGCTTTTGTGCTGTCGGCTGTGTTGGCGCAAGTAGCTATGTCCGAAAAATATAAAGCGGCATGGGTTTATTACTCCACGCCGGTAGCCGAGCCGGGCAAAATCTTGTCGGGCATGTACAAGGCCATACTTGTGGTATACTTCCTGCCCTACTGCCTTTTAATGGGCATCATTATCGTGGTTATCTGGGGGCCGGCCGCCATCAACGACGTTATTTTAGCCATAACAATCAGTATAATTTATGGCATCCTGGTAGCGCTTTTTATGGTTAAAGGATTACCCTTTTCCAAGCCGGTTGTGATAAAACAGGGAGGCGGAAAATTTATCTTATCGCTTACAGTGATGCTATTCCTGGGAGGCATCGGCGCCGGGCATTATTTCCTTATGAGATGGGAGAACGTTATCTGGATCATGATCGTACCATTCGCCGCCATTGCATGGCTTATGTTCCACTACTATAAAAAGCAGAGCTGGGAAAGTATTGAAATGGCGGATGACCTGTGATCTTCCCTTTTACCTATATTAGGCCATGATCATTTGCTGCTATACCGAGATCGGCCGCCAATGGAATGAACAGGAGTTGGCAGACAGGCTGATCCTCCTGCCGGAGCATTTACGCCGGCAAGCGCTTAAAAAAAGGCGCTGGACTGACCGGCAACTATCGATTGCGGGCAAACTGCTTGTTCTCGAGGTGATGAAACAGTTGCCCGGCAGTCGGGCATTGTCCCTTGATGACCTGGAATACAATAAGCATCAGCGTCCGTATTTTAATGCGAATATCGATTTTAATATTTCGCACTCAGGCGACATGGTTATCTGCTGCGGAACAAATTCGGGTAAAATAGGCGTAGACATCGAACAGATAAAAGAAATCCGCCTGGATGAATACGGTGATTATTTTACGCCCGGAGAATGGGCTTACATTAACCGCCACGCGAATAAGTTGAAGGGGTTTTTTAAATTCTGGACGCGGAAGGAAGCTGTGCTTAAAGCGGCAGGAACCGGCTTTGACACACATTTATCGGCAATAGACGTTTCCGAAGACCATATCATTTATGATGACGTCCATTATCATATCCAGCCTTTGGATATCGACCGGAAATACCACTGTCATATCGCATTTACCCGGGAGCAGGATAATATCAGGACTGTACCTATTGAATTGTAATAAACATTAATTTTATCCCGATGAAAAAGATCGCTCTAACCGCTTGCCTGCTTATTTTATGTATCGCCTCCGCTTATGCAGATAAGATCAGTATCGATCATTTCGAGGTAAAAGACAACCCCTTCGCAAAGAATGAGGTAGCCATCGTAGCGACGGACACCGCTCATAATGTACTTGAAAATGTGAATGGCGCATTTGCATTTACAGTGAATGGCTTCCAGGAAAATCTGCATTTTGATAAAGGCACCGCCTTTTATCACCATAAACTGGACAAATCGGCCTTCCTGTATGTGAAGCACGAGAACGAAAGCGGTACACATGCCGGGTTGTACTACGTTTATGCGGGCAGCGATAAGCTAATACCTGTGCATATCAGTTGGATAGTGCTGATAGCTATTCCGATCGTCCTTATCGTGCTTGCTTACATGTTCCGGAAATTCATTATCGTAGCCATTATTCTATTCGCGCTTTTTCTGTATTTCAATCATCACAATGGCCTCGGCATAGGCACATTTTTCGAGAGTGTGTTTGACGGGCTGAAAGGGATGTTTAAATAAGCAAAGAATTGAAAGCCAAATATTCGGCAATTCAATTATTCATCAAATCAATAATTGCTTAAAACGGCATCCCAATGCCAAAATTTAACTGCAAAAAGTTATAGCTTTCGCCATTGCTGGCACGGTAAGCTGTTTTAAAAGGCCCTGTATGAAATAGCTCGCCAAAATGGTTGACAAGCACCCACTGGTCCGAGCCGTCGAATTGCGGGTCCTTAAACTTAAGTGCGGCATCCAGCCTGAAAACAAAAAACCCGACATCAAAACGGAAACCGGTGCCTATGCCTATGGCTGTGGAAGGCCAGATGTTATTGAACCTGAATTCCTCGTTCGGATACTGCGACTGTTTACGCAAGCGCCAAACGTTGCCGGCATCCATAAAAAGCGCTCCTTTCAACTTCGAGCCAAAGAAATCGTCTGCAATTTTGTAACGGTATTCGGCATTAAGAACGAATTTGATTTCGCCGAACTGATCAAGGTATTTCAGCCTGTCGCGGGTGATGGTGTCACTGCCGTAGGCAATGCCCCTGTTAAACCTTCCGGGACCGAGCGTTCGCGGCAGCCAGGCTCGTATATCGTTGGCGCCCCCGGTATAAAAGTTTTTCTCAAAGATCAATAACGAGCTATTCCCATACGGCACTCCAATGCCGGGATTTATCCTGAACACAAATTGCTTTTCGCCGCCGAGGGTTTTGTATACACGAAAATCGACTTCGCCCTTAGTATATTGTGCAAACGTATAGCCAAAAAATGTACGATAGCCTGAGCTATCCCGTGGCGTGTTGAAAACATGGCTGAACAGCCAGAGCGTATTTCCGCCTACGTCAAGTGTTCCCCTGAAATAAAGGAAATTCTCATAGTTATTCAGCTTATTGGCATTTAACTGGTAAGTGTACTGGCTGCCCGACGAAAAAATTGTACGCCCGATAAGATAAACATATGAATAATACCCTTTTTTAACCAGACTGTCGCGCGCGGTAGCATCAATGGTACCCTTGGAAAAGGTAATGTCGATAGGCGTAAGCGTATGGACTTTATTCGATGTCTCCGTGAAATCGTAAGTGACGGAATTGTCGAAGCTCTGGCGTTCGACAAGGCCCTTCTGGAAAAATAGCGAATAGTTGCTTGAAAAAGTGGTATGGGGCACACCGTATTTACCCAATATTGGCAGATCGAAGGGCGCCAGTATTTGCGGGTAGATAATGCTGCCGCCAATCTTAAATTCCTGGTTTTCCACAGCGCCGTTGATGGTAGAATTACGGCCGTTATCGAACAAAGTGCTGTATTCGAATTTCAATTGCAGAATGGTTGCCGTTTTGAAAAGGTTCCGGTCGGTAAAGGTATTGCCGACGTCGAAACCGTAACGCCCGCCATTAAAAAGGAATTCACCTTCCACCCGGTCCGACATTTGTTTCAACGGCACCATGTCGATCTTCATGTCCAGTTTATTGCTGTCCGGCGACTTGGTATAAATAGGGTTCGGCACGTTCCTGAAGACGTTCAATTCGGCAAGCCTCGAGGTGGTGAGCGTTTGTTTATCGATATTGAACAGATCGCCTTTTTTTTGAAACACGTAAATTTTGAGGATCTGCGGTTTGAATTTATGTGAGTAATCAACAAAGCTGAATTGGGAGTCGACCTTTAGCGTATCCTCGTGTCCAGGCGTGCGGCCACTGCTGTTCGAAATTGAGATCAGCGTATTGTTAATCCTGTAAACAGGGTGCGCGGTTTTGCCAATGGGGTTGTCGATGATCATTTTCACATCGGCCAAACTTTTGCCGTAAGTAGTATCCGCTTCGTAGGTAATGTATTGCCGCAGGAAATCGTAATAGCCGTTTCGCCTCATCAGCGCATAGGTTTCGTCCCGGTCATAGGCCAGCGAGTCGGTGTCGAAGCGGCTGCCGGGCTTCAAATGTGTAAAATTGCCGCGATTGGCATGATATATATTGGCAACCCGCTTGTCTAATATGCTGTCGCTTACCTTCCTGATCCGAAACATGGGACCTTCGGTAGCCGTAAAAATCAACTGGGCGCGTTTTTTTACAACTTTAACCGTGTCCAAAACCCGGGCCTGCAGGTAACCCTTATTTCTCAGAAACTGCTGTATCTGCAGCCTTGAAAATTCAACCAGCGCGCTGTCCAGCAGATTAGGCGGCTCGCCAATATCTTTTTTGCCATTCTTGCTGAACATGTAATACAACTGAAGATTGAGCCAGTTATTAGGCTGCTGATCTTTGTCGACATAATTCACGGCTGATTCAGCAAGTTCATCATCCACACCATGAATGGTTATCTTTCGCACCAGGGCCTGGTTATCTTTAAGACGGCGGGTGAGGCTGCATCCTGAAGCCAGAAACAGAAGAAGAATACTTAATATTGCAAGACGGTAACCTTCGGGCTTCAGATATGCTTTCAAAATCTCAGATCAATTTATTAAAGTCATTACAACAAAAAAAGTTTCGTCATGAGCATGGATTCTTTTTAGTTGAAGGCCGCCGTTCGATAGCTGAATTTACGGGCAGCGCTTATCATATCCAGTGCATTTACTACACTTCTGCATTCGACCCAAAAGTGCTGAATTTATCCCAAAAAATAAACTTGTGTGAAATTTCTGTTACAGAACTTGAGAAAATAAGCAGCCTGAAAACTCCGCAGGACGCCGTAGCCCAGGTAGCGATACCCGAATGGCCTCTACCACAGCCAAAGGCTCTACAAGGCAGGTTTTCGCTGGTGCTCGACGGCGTTCAGGACCCCGGTAATATGGGCACCATCATCCGCATCGCCGACTGGTTCGGCATCAGCGATATTATTTGCTCGCCCGACACCGTAGATGTATACAACCCTAAGGTGGTACAGGCCTGTATGGGTTCGCTGGCGAGGGTAAAGGCACATTACACCGACCTGGACGGATTTCTTACAAAAAACAGCCTTCCAAAGTTCGGCGCATTACTCAATGGCGACAATATTTATACTACAAATTTCGGCTCAGAAGGCCTCGTTATAGTAGGAAATGAGGGCAATGGCATCACACCCAAGGTTCAGCAGCTGATAACTAAATCAGTAACCATTCCGCGCATAGGCAAAGCCGAATCGCTTAATGTCGCCGTGGCTACGGCCTTGTTTTGTTCGGAGATCAGCAGGAAAAGCTACAAATAATATTGCTACCCAATAAATAATTACTATTTTTGCACTCCTTTAAAATAAGGTCGGATGGCCGAGTGGCTAGGCCGAGGTCTGCAAAACCTCTTACAGCGGTTCGAATCCGCTTCCGACCTCGGTGTTTTACAATATAAAATTGCAATAAAATGGGCGTTACACGTTTAAAAAGAAAAGACAGGAGAAATAAAACTTTCTCGCGTTTGGAAGTTCAGGAGTTGAAACTGGCCACCAACATCGAATTGGGCAACCGTTCAAAAGAACCGAAAAAAAGCCAGATCGCTAAAAATAACGAAGCTATCGATAAAGCTTTAGGTAAATAAGCCCCCTCTAAATCTCCCCCGGAAGGGGAGACTTATTACTGGTGAGATTGATATTATAAATCCTGTTAGCTTAAGGTTGACAGGATTTTTTTATTGATCCGTTTGATCAAACCCGGGCCCTCGTAAATAAAACCGGTATACAATTGGATCAGCGAAGCACCGGCATTTAATTTATCGATAGCATCCTGCGGCGAATGGATACCGCCAACCCCAATAATGGGAAATGCACCTTTTGATTTCCCGGAAAGATACCGGATTACTTCGGTGGAGCGCCCGGTTAGCGGAGCGCCGCTCAGTCCGCCGGTTTCGGAATTAAATTTATATGGCGCCAACCCGTCCCGCGAAATGGTAGTATTGGTAGCGATGACGCCGGCTATGCCTGTTCGATTTACAATTTCCACAATATCATCCAACTGTTCGTTAGTCAGGTCGGGCGCAATTTTCAGTAAGATAGGTCGGCTAATGCCATTTTTAGAATTTCGCTGTTGCAAAGTATTCAGAATGTGCATCAGCGGTTCCTTTTCCTGCAGGGCGCGTAACCCGGGCGTGTTCGGCGAGCTGACATTGACTACAAAATAATCGACCACGTCAAATAAACGATCGAAACATTTGATATAGTCGTTTACCGCTTCCTCATTAGGCGTCACCTTGTTTTTGCCGATGTTCCCGCCAATGATCAAGCATTGCTGGTAAACACTGGCATTACGACGGTAAGCGGCGATCCGTTCAGCAACTACATCCATGCCCCGGTTATTGAATCCCATCCTGTTGATGAGCCCCTTGCTTTTCGGCAGGCGGAACATTCGCGGTTTCTCGTTACCCGGCTGCGGCAAAGGCGTAATTGTGCCGACTTCGACAAATCCGAACCCGAGGTTGCCCATTTCGGCTATCATTTCAGCATTTTTATCAAAACCGGCAGCCAGCCCGACCGGGTTTTTGAATTTCAGTCCGAAAACTTCTCTTTCAAGTTTTCTACTCTCAAAATCCCATAGCGCTCTACTTATTCGTGCTCCACCGGGAAAACGGTTGAACCGTTTCAGGTTACGGGTTACGAAGTAATGCACCTTTTCCGGGTCGAACTTAAACAGGATAGGCTTGATGAGCGGATACATGCCGCGAAGTTAGGTTTTTGGTTGTATTAGTTGTAGTAGTTATAAAAGTTGTAATGGTTTATATGGCTTGGCTTACTGACTTTCGGATATTGCCCCTTTCTGCTTTCACCTTTATCCTTTCACCTCAAAAAGGTATCTTTGCGCCGAAATGATCGCTATAAATAATCTGACGTTCGAGATAGGTGCGCGGGCCTTATATGATGAAGCCAACTGGCATATTACACCCGGTGAAAAGATCGGCCTGATCGGGGCCAACGGCACCGGCAAAACAACCCTCCTGAAAATGATCGTTGGCGACCTGACGCCGACATCCGGTACCATATCCAAGTCGAAAGACCTGACCATGGGCTATCTTAACCAGGATCTGCTTTCCTATTCATCTGATAAAAACATCCTGCATGTGGCTATGGAGGCTTTTGAGCGCCAGAATCAACTACATGATGAAATAGAAAATCTGCTGAAGAAGCTCGAAACGGATTACAGCGAAGATTTACTCCACAAGCTCAGTGACAAGCAGCACGAATTTGAAGTGCTCGACGGCTACAATATCGAATACAAAGCGCACGAAATATTGGCGGGTTTGGGTTTCAGCGAAGCCGATACGCACCGCAAGCTAAGCGAATTCTCCGGCGGGTGGCGCATGCGCGTAATGCTGGCCAAGATACTTTTGCAGGCGCCCGATATTTTACTGCTTGACGAGCCTACCAACCACCTCGACCTGCCTTCAATCCAATGGCTTGAAGAATACTTACGGGCATTTGAAGGGGCAGTAGTGATCGTATCGCACGACCGCTGGTTTTTGGATCGCGTTATCAACCGGACAGTCGAATCGCGCAAAGGCAAACTGACGGTTTATGCCGGCAATTATTCGTTCTACCTGGAAGAAAAATCTTTGCGCGAAGAAATACAGCGCGGCGAGTTTAAGAATCAGCAGGCTAAGATCAAACAGGAAGAACGTTTGATCGAACGTTTTCGTGCCAAAGCATCCAAAGCCAAGATGGCTCAATCGCGTATTAAGGCATTAGACAGGCTCGAGCGCGTTGATGACGTGGACGACGACAATCCAACAGTCAATTTCAAATTCCGGTTTTCGAAGCAATCAGGCAGGCATGTAGTAAACATTGAAGACCTGGGCAAAAGTTACCCGGGCATCCGGATACTGGAACATGCCAATGCCATTATCGAAAAAGGCGACAAGATCGCGCTGATCGGCGCCAACGGCCGCGGTAAATCAACCTTACTGCGCATCATTGCCGGAACGGATAAGGAATATACCGGTAAATGCGACACCGGGTATAATGTTACTAAAACCTTCTTTGCGCAGCATCAACTGGAATCGCTGCACCTGGATAATGAAATATTGCAGGAACTGGTTTCGTTCGCCCCAAAACATACTGAAACAGAGCTGCGTTCGATACTGGGTTCATTCCTTTTTACCGGCGATGACGTTTTCAAAAAGATCAAGGTATTATCTGGCGGCGAGAAATCACGCGTCGCATTAGCCAAAGCGCTAACTGCCGATGCTAATTTCCTGATCCTCGACGAGCCGACCAATCACTTAGATATTCAATCGGTAAACATCCTGATACAGGCGCTGCAACAATTTGAAGGTACTTTGATCGTTGTATCACACGACAGGTATTTCCTCGACAGCATTGCCAACAAGATATGGTTCATTGAGAACCACGAGATAAAAGAATACCCGGGTACTTATGCCGAATATGAGCCCTGGTACGCCAAACGCAAGATACAGGTAAAAGAAGAGCCGGTTTCAGTAGCCGAAAAACCAAAACAAACAAAAGAAACGCCACCGGCAGACGAAAAAGCAAAGCGGATCAAAAAGCTAAACCAGGATTTGGCGAAAATGGAAGAGGAAATTACGGAACTGGAAAAAGCAGTTAAAGAATTGGAAACACAACTGGCCGACGATCAGCTCTATATTAATGCGGCTAAAGCGACTGAAGTGACGGAAAAGTACGAATTGAAAAAGCTTGAACTCCAGTCTGTGCAGTCTAAATGGGAAAACCTGGCCGAGCAGATATTGGAGCTGGAATCATAACGAAGCGGCGATTGCAGTCCGCATTCTCCGCCATTGCCGAGCCGCTGCTCATTTTATAACCGGTATGAAAAAAATACTTTTACTCCTTTTTGCGGCATCCATCACACTGCAATCCTTTGCGCAATCCACTCCGTATGAAGATGAGGTCTTAAACCCGGCCATCAAAACCGTCGAGCTTTATAACGTTAAAAAAGAACAGTCATTCCCGCTGATCAGTCTCGGCACGCAGGAGCAACTGCTTTTAGCTTTTGACGACCTGCGGGGCGGCAGCCGCAATTATTATTATACCATACAGCATTGCGACGAGAATTGGAATCCTACCAATATTCCGACTACGGAATACCTGGACAACTTTACGGAAGACCAGGTACGGGATTACAATTATTCGACCGCAACGCTGCAGAAATATACGCACTACGAGCTGAAGTTCCCTAACGACTATATTAAGCCGAAAATTTCCGGCAATTACGTATTGAAAGTCTATGAAGATGACGATCAGTCGAAAATGATCCTTACCCGCAGGTTTTATGTGCTGGCGCCGAAGGTTTCCATTATCGCGGAAGCTGTACCGTCAAGCGACGTATCGCTTAGGCAGACAAACCAAAAGATCAATTACCAGGTAGATTACGGCAATTTGCATGTGCAAAACCCCAACTACGACCTAAAAACCGTCGTAATGCAGAACAGGCGGTACGAGACGGCCCAGGTTAGCTCGCAACCGGCAAGCATACAAGGCACCAGAATGATCTATAACGATATCGGCACGAACGATTTCCAGGGTTTGAACGAGTTCAGGCATTTTGACACACGCAGCCTTAAGCTTAATTCCGACCGTGTGGCGCATATTTACCGCGACACCGCCAACACCGTCATCCTGCTGACTGACCCAACCATAAACCAGCCGAACTACGTGTTTTATTATGATAACGATGGCAAGTTTTTCCCGGGCAACCAGGATGATAACGCCACCGACCCGCGGGTCGATGCGGATTATGCGCATATGTACTTTAGCCTGGCGGCGTTAAAATCACCGAACGACGGTACGGCTTACATTGTCGGTCAGTTCAACAACTACCGGCTCGATGACAACAGCAAATTGAGCTATGATCAAGCCGACCAGCACTTCCATATCGAGTTGCTTTTAAAGCAGGGGGTTTACGACTATTCCTACGTATGGGTGCCCAAGGGTTCGGACAAACCCGACAATGCGGCTTTTGAGGGCTCGCATTTTGAGACTGAGAACGAATACCAGCTATTCGTTTATTATCATCCCGCAGGCGCCAGGTGGACTGAATTGGTAGGATACAGTGCGCTGAATACGGCGCCGGCAAGGTAATAGAAATATTTAGCGATTTGCGGGATATTTAGGGTCGCGATGGTGGTGAACTATCGCGACTATCACAATCCGTTTTAGCGACTCAACCATATAGAAATGAACTGCATATGGAAAAATATCGCAATAAGCTACTCTGACATTGCGGTATCGTGGCTCATAATGTAATGGATTTTTCTGCAGTTTGCTGATTGTATCCTTAACGTCATCTGCAAACCTTCGGTTGAGATGTAACTGCCGCTTTCGGTACCAATCTTTAGCCTCCTTTATGTCTTGGATTACCTCCTCGTAGTAGTATAACTTCCAGGCCATCAATCTTTGTTAAGATCTTCGACGAGGCCATCTATCGGTAATATGCTGTCGCCGTTTTTTGCGATCGCAGAGAGACGCTCGTCAAGTAACTTTTTTTGCCATTCCGGAATCGGGATATCCAATTCAATATCCGGGTGTTTGCTCCTGATCATCCGCCATTCATCAATAGGTACCTGCACAGCCACTATCTGTCCTTCTTTATCCGATAAATACTGTATGCTCATATTCAAATTTACGAATTGTTTTCGGACAGCCTGACGACAAAATTAAGTATTAGCTCAATTTGTATTCATTAAAGCTTCTTCCTCCTGTTTCAGCACGGTTTTTTTATTCCGGTCAAACCAAAAGATATTGGCTGTCTTCATGTAGGCCACCTGCCTTTCGGGCTTACGATACGTGTACAGCCACCATAAGCCGTACTTAAGACAAAAGTTGTAAAAGAAAACCGGCAAAATAACTCCCGACCACCATACCAGTATAATGAGTGCCGGCACATAAGTGATATGCATGACATTCATAAATATGGTTCGCGCGAATGTCATAACGATGATCTGCATGCAGTACACGAACAGGGAATGAAAACCGATAATGCGCAAAAACGTCAACGCTTTCGATCTTTGCAGGAGGAAGGATATATTGATCGATATGGCGCATCCAACCAGGGCCTCAACCAGGAAAAAGAAGGGCATTTTATGCTCTACATAGTTAATGCTTTCGGAAGATGGTCGTAGGTTGATCTGTGTGAAAAAATATTGTATGACAATAAACGATACCAACAATGGGATAAATATCTTCCACGAAGCGAATTTGGCCCGGTTCTCATCATTCAGCATAACATTGGACAATACATCACCCAATGCGAAAAAGATATAGTACTCGCATATGTCTGTCAGGAATCCGGCCCAGCGATCGTACACATGTATATAAGCCGATATCGAAAACAGCACCAGCCCGAAGATAAGATGCGGGACAGGTTTGATCTTTAATTTAGATTTTAAAACGGCATAGATCACACCTATGCAAAATAATGCGTTCAGATACCAGAAATGGCCTGTCTGCCGTGGGTCAATGATGAGGTCGAGATAGCTTATCGGCGAAACGGTGTTATGCGTAAACCTTGACATAAACAGCTGAAGCGTTATCTGGATAGCGCCCCATATAAACAAGGGATATAAAATGTTATTCGTACGATCTCCGATATAATTGCCAAGACCTTTCTTGTTCAGGCTCCTGCCAACCAGCAGCCCCGAAACAATGAAGAACAAAGGCATGCGAAAACCATAAAGAAATACCCCTATGTAATTGAAGAAAGGATAGGAGGACAGCGGCAACCCGTGGTCGCTTAATGTGGCCATGCAATGGCCGTATCCTACCAAAATGATACTGATCCCCTTATCGTAATCGATCCAGAGCCACCTTTTTTCATTTAAAATATACCTGGAATTAAAAGGGTCCATTCGCAACATTATTTTAGTAAGAAAATTGTAACAACTTTGTTACAATTAACATAATTTCAAACAAACTTCAGTTAAAATCCTTTTATAGCTGATTTCGTGCTTGTTATATATTTTATTATAAATTAATATATTTGTTCAAATATTTCTTTATAATAGATTAATTATTTGTTAGTTAAGGTTTTTTGTATATTTGTTACATTTTAAGAAAATCTACCGGTATGAATTTCCTTGAGTCGCTTAGCGTCGGAACCTTATTTCAGAATATTGCATTCTATAGTTTTCTTTTTTTGTTGTTGTCCCTTAATGTTGACGTTTTAAAGCTCACGCGAAAATTTAAGGGTGTACGTTCTTAATTTGCGATAACTTGACAACCTTCGGCGGTTAATGGAGTATTTTGAACATCAGCTCCTTCATTAATTCACCGTGGGGGGCGTTCGATTCTACTCCTTTACTTTTCAGGTCATACTCGCGCAGCAGGCTAATGATCTGCATCGATTTCCCGTAATTATAGCTCCTCGCCGCTTGTTCGTAATCTTTAATAAAATATGGATTAACACCCAATTCGCGTGCCAAATTCTGCGGCGATTTGTCTTTTACGTAATGATATAGCAGAACTTTGCTGAAAAAGTTGTTCAAATTGCCAAGCACTAAAACGATCGGGTTGGATTTGGGGTTGGCTTCAAAATAATTGATGATTTGGTTCACCTTAAAGGGGTCTTTTTTACTCAGGGCAGCCTGCAGCTCAAAAACATTGTATTCCTTGCTGATACCGATGTTATCCTGCACCTGCCGTACGCTGATAGTCTGACCGGATTGAATATTGAGCATTAGCTTGTCCAATTCGTTGGCGATCTTAGAAAGATCGTTGCCCAGGTATTCCGCCATCGTAGCCGATGCCTGCTGGTCGATACGGCAGCCCTTACCCGACACGTATTCCTCTATCCATGCCGGCAGTTTGTTATCATAAAGCGATGTTGATTCGAAAATCAACCCGGTTTTTTCGATGGCCTTATATGTTTTCTTGCGTTTATCAAACTTCCCGTACTTGTAGCAAAAGATAAGTATGGTGCTGGGCAAAGGCTTTTCAAAGTAGCTCAACACCGGGTCGATGGTTTTTTTGTCATCATCCTCCTTGCCCCATTTCATATCCTGCGCCTCTTTTACCAGGATAAGCTGGTAATCGGCCATCATGGGATAACGTTTCGCTGCATTTAGCACCGTCATCATATCGGTGTCTTTACCATAAAATACCGTCTGGTTAAAGCCTTTTTCGGCATCAGACAGAAAATTATTCTCGGCATAATTACTTATCAGGTCGATAAAATAGGGCTCATCGCCGTGCAAGAGATACAGGGGTTTAACCTTGCGGTTCTTAAAGTCTTTAATAATATCTGATGCCGTCATACAAGAAACCCAAAAGTAAAAATTCAAAAGGCAAAACCGGCTAAAAACAAAATCACGCCCCTGAAATGTTAAGCATTTTTTTGAATTTTTACTTTTTACTTTTGCATTGATGCTGCAGCCGCTCAGATTACCACCCTACCCTTTCAAGATCACCGATCACGACGGTAAGCTTACGTTATTCGACGAGATACGAAAAAAGCATATCGTTTTAACGCCCGAAGAATGGGTGCGCCAGCATTTTGTACAGTTTCTGATTAATCAGAAGGGCTATCCCCGATCGCTTATCAGGCTCGAGGGCGGACTGAAACTACATGGAATGCAACGACGTACCGATATTGTTGTTTTTAACTCTGCCGGAGAGCGTATATTAATAGTCGAATGCAAGTCGCCGGACGTTGGGATTACCCAAAAGGTCTTCGACCAGGTAGCCCGTTACAATATGGTGCACAAAGTATCGATACTGGCCGTCAGCAATGGGCTTGATCATTATTATTGCACGATCGATTTTGCGGGCGGCAAATACCAGTTTATCGAGGATCTGCCCGCCTATAGAGAAATTTGTCCCTAACCGATCGGAACGATCAGGTTTTGCATTTTTTCGCGCAGCTCGTCCGGTTTAAAGGGCTTGGATACGTAATCATTCATTCCCGAGTTAAATACCCGCTCTTTAATATCAAAAAGCGCCGATGCCGTTAAGGCGATGATTGGGATATTGGCCTTTTTGGGATCGCGCATTTTACGTATCTCCACAGCAGCGTCAAAGCCGTTTAATACAGGCATTTGAAGATCCATCAATATGATGTCGAAATTGCCGTATTGCACCATTTCAATGGCTCTTTCACCATTTTCGGCGATAGTGGGTGTAATGCCCCATTTGGAAAACAATTTCTTCATCAGCATCACGTTTACCATATTGTCCTCGGCAATGAGTACCCGGAGGTTACTCAGACTGTCCACCGCCGTAGTAAGCGGCTGTTTGTCTTCAGGAACTGCCACGGTTTCCGTCGATACCGGGAACTCCATATTAAAGGAGAATTCAGAGCCGGCTCCCAGCTCACTGCTAACAACAATTTGCAACCCCTGCAATTCCAGCAGCCGTTTTACGATAGCCAGGCCGAGCCCTGTACCTCCGTATTGACGCGTGGTTGATATCGATTCCTGTGTAAAGGGTTCGAATATAATTTCGAGGTTTTCTTTGGCTATGCCTATGCCGGTATCTTTTACCGAAAAGTTTACGTTTACTGTATTGTGGCGATCCTCAAGGCAGCTCACATAAACCCATATATTGCCATGGTGGGTAAATTTAATGGCGTTGCTTATCAGGTTAAAAATGATCTGTGTAAGTCTTGTCGGGTCGCCAAAAACAATCTTCTTCTTCAAACTGGGGTCGATCTTCAAGGTGAAGTCAAGTCCCTTTTCTTCAGCCTTAAGCCGCTGACCGCCGCAAACATTCTGCATCAGGTCGGGCAGGTTAAAGCTGATATTCTCGAATACGATTTTACCTGCTTCGATCTTGTTAAAATCAAGCACGTCGTTTACCAGCGCCAGCAGGTTATTGGCCGAAAACTTTAATATGTCGAGGTTATCACGCTGATCGGGCCGCGGGTTACCCATTATCAGCAGGTTGCTCATGCCTATTACCGCATTAAGCGGCGTACGTATTTCGTGCGACATGATGGATAGGAACTCCGACTTCGCCTGGGCCGATTTTTCAGCCTTTTCGATCACTTGCTCCAATTCCCGGTTTAGGTTGCCGCGTTCCTCGGCAGTATTCCTCAGCACTTTAATACTTTTAACAAAGGCCGCATAGAAATAATTGTGCATCAGGATGATTAGCGCAAAGTTGGCACAAATAGCAATGATGATCGTGGATTCGTCGATCACCTTCGGCTTAATCGCGATTACATAATCGTTATCATACTCAAGCACCAGGAAGAGCAATACCGGTATAAGGTTTACCAGCGAATAGAAAAGCCCGCAGGTTTGCCCCAGCATGTAAAAACTAAAAACGATAATGAGCAGGATGATCTGCGCAGTTACAATATTTACATTTTGCAGCGTGATGAACACATTGCTCAAATTGACCATGGTGGCCAGCACCAGTAAGATGTGGGAAATGATCCCCCATCGCGGCCTGAACGTAAGGTATTTAAACAGGATAAGCAGACTGAACAGTAAAGTACCTGTTGTGAAAGCCAGCACATACTGATGGTCGATGTAAATATTGACATCCAATATGGCAACCGCGACGATGGCCAGCCATAAAACATAGTACAATAAGCGAATGCGGGCCTGGTCGAGGATCGATTGTCCGCTTGTCAATATTTTATTAAGCGAGAAATTAAAAAAACCGACGTCCTTGTTCATTTTCAGGCTCCTGGCGCAGCATTCCTAAAGTTAAATTTAAAAATACGTACGAATGGCATCAAAGTACACGAATATTTTTTAAGAAGCGTACGTTTTATTAACAATTAGCTTGCCAAAGCCGCCAGGTTTTCTTCAATGATCTTAAGTTTCGTCTCCGCATCGGTCTTTTTCTTTCGCTCATTTTCAACGATCTCTGGCTTGGCATTTTGTACAAAACGCTCATTGCGCAGCTTTGCTTCAACCGCTCGTAAAAATCCCTGGAGGTATTCTTTTTCCTTAGTCAGACGGTCGGTTTCAGCTATAGGGTCGATATTCTGGTCCAGGGCAATAAAAAATTCATCCCTGGAGACGAGGAAATTGATCGCCCCGGCCACTTTTTCACCGACAAAGGTTAACTCTTCGATATTTGCCAGGCGGGAAATGATCGTCACGAAGCGGTTGTAATCTACACCTGAATTTGCCCTGACCGAAAGCGGTAAAGCATCCTTGGGTGATATTTGTTTATTTTGCCTTATCTCGCGTATTTTTGTTATAAGCGCCGTAATGATGTCCATTTCGCGCAGCAACCGGGTATCAATTTGCCCGATTTCAGGCAATCTGGCAACAATGCAACAATCTGTTTCTTTCCTGTTTCCAAAAATTTCCTCATCATGCCACAGTTCTTCCGTAATAAAAGGCATAAACGGATGAAGAATCGTTAGTATTTGAGAAAAAAATTGAACGGTCTTGTCATAAGTTTCCCTGTCGATCGGCTGTTCAAACCCGGGCTTGATCATCTCAAGATACCACGAGCAGAAATCGTCCCACACCAATTTATAAGTGGCAATTAGCGCTTCCGACAGGCGATACTGCGCAAAATTATTTTCTATTTCCGTCAGCGTCTCGTTCAGGCGGCTTTCAAACCATGCCACAGCAGTTTCATTCTTGCCTTCAGCTGCGCCATCAACCGTCCAGCCTTTAAGCAACCGGAATGCATTCCATATCTTATTGGCAAAATTCCTTCCCTGTTCACAATGCTTTTCGTCGAACATCAGGTCGTTACCAGCCGGTGATGAGAACAGCATCCCGACACGCACGCCATCGGCGCCGTATTTTTCAATGAGGTCGAGCGGATCGGGTGAGTTGCCCAGCGATTTCGACATTTTGCGGCCGATCTTATCGCGAACAATGCCTGTCAGGTAAACATTCCGGAAGGGTATCTCGCCCCTGAACTCATGCCCGGCCATGATCATCCTGGCAACCCAGAAAAATAATATCTCGGGTGCGGTCACCAGGTCGTTGGTCGGATAGTAATAATTGATATCATCGTTATTAGGATCCTTGAAGCCGTCGAATACCGATATCGGCCACAACCACGATGAGAACCAGGTATCGACCACATCTTCTTCTTGTATCAAATCATCAGATTTGAGATCTGAGATTTGAGATTTGAGGTTTTTTGCCTGTTCAAATGCAGCGTCCCTGTTCTTAGCAATAATATATTGCCCATCAGGCAAGTACCATGCAGGTATCCGCTGGCCCCACCACAACTGGCGGCTGATACACCAATCCTTCACATTCTCCATCCAATAGCGGTAGGTATTGATGAATTTATCGGGTATCAGCTTAATATCGCCTTTCAGAACATAATCCAGCGCGGGTTTCGCCATCTCGTCCATTTTGCAGAACCACTGCATCGAGAGCTTGGGTTCGATCACCGCGTCCGTACGCTCCGAAAAACCGATCTGCGATTTATAATCTTCTATTTTTTCAAGCGCCCCGGCTTCTTCAAGCAAAGGGACGATCTTTTTCCTTGCCGCAAAACGGTCCTCTCCCACCAAAACCTGCGCTTTTTCATTCAGCGTCCCATCTTCGTTCAGGATGTCGATAATTTGCAAATGATGCTTCTGCCCGAGCTCATAGTCGTTCAGGTCGTGCGCAGGGGTTACTTTTAGACAACCTGTACCGAATTCCATGTCCACGTATTCATCCAGGATGATCGGTATCTGGCGGTTTACCAGCGGGATGATAGCTTTCTTCCCGTGCAAATGTTTATACCGCGCGTCATTGGGGTTGATACATACCGCCGTATCCGCCATAATGGTTTCAGGACGGGTGGTAGCAATTACCAGGTAGTCTTGGGTCTTGAGTCCTGAGTCTTGAGTCAATTTGTGACTTTGGCCTTCAGACTCTGGACTTAAGATTTTATAACGTAAGTAATATAATTTCTGGTTAACCTCCTTACGGATCACCTCCTCGTCCGAAACGGCAGTTTTTCCCTGCGGGTCCCAGTTAACCATGCGGATGCCACGGTATATCCAGCCTTTCTTATACAGATGGATAAAAGTATCGATAACCGCTTCCGACAGGTCCTCATCCATGGTAAAACGGGTGCGGTCCCAGTCGCATGATGCGCCTAATTTCTTCAACTGCTCCAGTATGATGCCGCCGTATTTATTGCGCCACTCCCAGGCATATTCCATGAATTTTTCGCGGCCTATTTCCTTCTTGTCAATGCCGCGTTCCTTCAGCATAGCTACCACCTTGGCCTCGGTAGCGATACTGGCATGGTCGGTACCCGGCACCCAGCAGGCATTTTTGCCTTTCATACGGGCACGCCGGATCAGCACATCCTGGATGGTATTATTCAGCATATGACCCATGTGCAGCACGCCGGTAACGTTCGGCGGCGGAATGACTATCGTATAGGGCTCCCGTTCGTCAGGCACCGACCGGAAAAACTTGTGCTCCATCCAATAGCTATACCATTTATCTTCTGCTTCTTTAGGCTGATACTTCGCTGAACTACTCATAGGGTGCAAAAATAGGCATTTGAACACGATTTTTTCGATTTTAACGATTTACCGGATATGTTTAGCCCGATCCACGCCAATCATGACAATCTATTAATCCGTAAAACGTGTTCAAACATAGCATCACATTCTTGTTACAATTATCGCTCGTCGCGGTAATTTCCTAAATTCAGCCCTCTCAATAAATTAACATGAAGATTAACATAACAACAACGCTCCTTTCGGGAGCTATCGTCCTGTCTGCAATGGCCTTTACTCCCGGCAAAAGCGGACCACCCACAAAATTTATCGATCCGGCGAATATGGATATGTCCATTAAACCCGGCGACGACTTCTTTGAATATGCAAATGGTACCTGGATCAAAAACAATGCGATCCCGGCAAAGGAAACGCGGTGGGGAAGCTTCGGCATCCTGCACCAGGAAAATACGGACAAGCTGTTGAACCTGCTGAAGGATGTAAGCAACACTGCCGGCCAGCCTAAGGGCAGCCTGAGACAGCGTGTAGGCGACCTGTACGCCAGCGGCATGGACAGTCTGACCATCGAGAAGCGGGGCTACGACCCTATAAAGCCCGACCTGGAACGTATTTCGAAGATCGCTGATCTGAACGGTGTGGTAAAAGAAATGATACTGGAGCGCGTGAATGGCGACGCGAGCCCGCTTTTTGGCGCAGGTGTTGGCGCCGACTCCAAGCATCCTACCCGCAACATCGTCGAATTCAGGCAGGGAGGCACCAGTTTGCCCGACCGGGATTACTACCTGAAGGATAACAGCCGCAATAAGAAAATAAAGGATGCTTATCGCAAGTATATCGTCACTTTATTTACCCTTACCGGGACCAGCGCCGATGAAGCAGATAAAAATGCAACCACGATAATTAGCATCGAAACCGCACTGGCAAAATCGCAGATGGCCCGTGTGGAAATGCGCGACCCGAACAAAACCTATAACAAAATGGCCGTCGCCGATTTCGACAAGGAAACACCCCATCTGCACTGGTCGCAATTGCTGCCTGAAATGAAGCTGAACAAGGTCGACACCGTAATCGTGGCACAGCCCGATTTCTTTAAGGATGCAGACGCGCTTTTGGCATCAACCCCCGTGGCAGATTGGAAAGTATACCTCGACTGGAATATGCTGAAGGGATCAGCCAGTGCGTTGAGCTCACCTTTCGTAAAGGCAAATTTTGAATTCAGCAGCGCTTTGTCAGGCCAAAAAGTACAAACCCCGCGTAACGAAAGGATGGCCGGCCTGGTAGATGGCAGCATTGGGGAGTTGCTAGGCCAATTGTATGTCGAAAAGTACTTTACCCCGGCCGCCAAGCAGTACATGGTAAACCTGGTGAACAACCTGAAGGGCGTTTTGGGCGACCGCATTAAACGCCTTGACTGGATGAGCGAAGCTACCAAGGAGCACGCTTTGAAAAAGCTGAACGCATTTACCGTAAAGATCGGTTATCCTGATAAATGGCAGACTTACGCGGGCTTAGAAATTGAGCGCCACGACTACTACGGCAACCTGAAGCGTATTTCCAAGTGGCGCTACAATTACAATATTTCGCAATTAGGCAAACCGGTTGACAAGGCCCGCTGGGGTATGACGCCGCCGACCGTTAATGCTTACTACAACCCGACAAATAACGAGATCGTTTTCCCTGCCGGTATCCTGCAGTTCCCGTTCTTCGATTTCAAGGCTGACGACGCCGTTAATTACGGCGGTATCGGCGCAGTAATAGGCCACGAAATGACGCACGGCTTTGATGACCAGGGCCGTCAATTCGATGCCGATGGCTCACTGCACGACTGGTGGACGAAAGACGATGCCGACAAATTCAAAGTTCGCGCAAACCAGGTGGTTGATCAGTATAATGCTTTTACCGTGCTGGATACATTGCATGTAAACGGTAAGCTGACCTTAGGCGAGAACCTGGCCGACCTGGGCGGATTGAATATTGCCTACGAAGCCTTTAAACGTACAAAGGAAGGGCATTCGAATACTAAAATTGACGGCTTCACACCCGATCAGCGCTTCTTCCTGTCGTGGGCCCAGGTTTGGCGCAGCTCGCAACGGCCCGAGGCCGCCGCGCAGCGTATCCTGACCGACCCGCACTCGCCGGAGCAATACCGCTGCAACGCACCGATCAGCAATATGGATGCCTGGTACGCCGCGTTTAATGTGCAGCCCGGGGATAAGTATTATAAGAAGCCGGAAGACAGGATACACGTTTGGTAAGTCTTGAGTTCTAAGTCTTAAGTCAAAGCCTGGTTAGTAGCCGGGCTTTGATTTTATATAAGCATTATCTTTGTCCTGTTATGCCTGATAACTTAACCATAATCTCCACCGCTGACGGCTCCAATACCATTTATAACAGCCGGGTTGGCGAAAATTATCACTCCAGGCACGGGGCCTTGCAGGAAAGCAGGCATGTGTTTTTAAATTCCGGCCTTAAATATTTTCTTGAAACAGCCCCCTCTAAATCTCCCCCGGCAGGAGAGACTTTAATAAAGGCAGTCTCAGTACTTGAAGTCGGCTTTGGTACGGGACTCAATTTTTTGCTGAGCGCCCAATATTGTTCGGAAAATGACATCCGGCTCAACTATACCGGCATTGAAGCATACCCGCTTAGCGAAGATCTGATATTTCAAACCGGGTATGATAAATTTGTTTCCGTACAAATTTGGGACAGCTTTCGTGCTCAATACCTTAATTCTTTAAATGGTCCGGTTGATATTAGCCCATACTGCAAACTGCACACGGCCCACTGCAAACTACTTGATTTTAAAACCGAAGAACAGTTCGATGTGATTTATTTTGACGCCTTTGCATCCGTGCGCCAGCCTGAAATGTGGAACGAAAAAGCCATAGCGCATACCGTCGGCTTCCTGAAACCGGGCGGCGTCTTTGTCACTTATGCCATTACCGGTAATTTGAAACGCATCATCAAAGGCCTGGGCCTCAAAGTTGAAAAAGCTCCGGGCGCACCGGGCAAAAGGGAAATGCTGAGGGCTACCCGATCTATAAACATCCAGATGTGAGGCTAAGCAAATGCCGCTTATTTGTCAGGATATTTTTATTCAGAAATTGAAAATCCGCACATTTGCACATACGCACATTTGCACATCAACAAAATGCCTTTAATACCACCCGCTGCTGCCAATAGTCCCGCCAGTGCGTTTGAGCGCCTGCTAACCATTATGGACGATCTGCGCCTGAATTGCCCATGGGACAAGAAACAAACCCTGGAAAGCCTCCGCCACCTGACCATCGAAGAAGTATATGAGCTTTCCGATTCAATTTTAGATGGTGATATGCCCGAAATTAAAAAAGAATTGGGTGACATTATGCTTCACCTGGTGTTTTATGCCCGGATCGCTTCGGAGACCAACGATTTTACCATCACTGATGTACTGAACAGCATTTGCGATAAACTGATCAATCGCCACCCGCATATTTACGGCGATACAGAAGTAAACGATGAAAGCGATGTAAAACGCAATTGGGAGCAAATCAAGCTGAAAGAAGGCAACCGGTCGGTATTAGCCGGGGTTCCGGCCTCGCTCCCTGCGCTGGTCAAGGCTTCCCGTATCCAGGAAAAGGCGCGCGGTGTAGGTTTCGACTGGGAAGAAAAGAACCAGGTCTGGGCCAAAGTGGAGGAAGAAATGCGCGAATTCAGGGATGAATTCAATGCCGCGGACGGAAGCGAGATAGATCGCGAAAAAGCGGAAAACGAGTTTGGCGACCTGCTGTTTTCGTTGATCAATTATGCAAGGTTCATCAACATTAACCCGGAAGATGCGCTGGAAAAAACAAATCGTAAATTCATAAAACGCTTTCAGTACCTGGAGAACAAGGCGAAGGAAAGCGGCAAGCAATTACACAATATGAGTCTCGCCGAAATGGATGTATTTTGGGAAGAAGCAAAAAAATTATAAAATTGATAAGAATTGTAGCGATCCCGGCGTTTACTGCGTAATACAGACAATATGAAACATAAAATACTATACTTTTTGCCACTGTTGCTTTGCGTGGGAGGGTGTTTTAAAAATAATGCCGCGGTTCCGCCGTTGGTTGTACCAAGCGGGACGTTTACCGGAGAGTTCAGGCTGTTGCACCGGTCAAGCGTCAATAAGCCCTTTGATACGACAAAAGCGGAGATTGTATTAACGTTGAACACGCCGGCTTATACTTATACAGTTACTGGCGATACGTCAACCGTTCATGCAGGCAGCAAAGGAGTTTGGGGCTTGAATAATTCGTACATCAATTTTTCCGATAGTACATATCCAAAATCTGGCACGCCCGCTAAAACACACCTTAGTGGCTTGTACTTGTATTATTACAACGGCAGTGTGTTTCAAATGATCGCGACCAGCGCCGATACGCTCGCCCTCCAATACGATCTAAAGAAAACTCAGTAATATTTTCCAATTTCATTTGAGAAGGCCGGCTACGATAGCCGGCTTTTTATTTAACAATAATTTTTTGACGGATTGTAGCGATATTGGTACCTGTACCGTATTGGTTATAATCAATTTACAGGACTTAAGGCTGAAGAAACTTTAATGCACCCATCCCACCGCATTGCTGAAGATGAATTGATAAGGCAGTGCAAATCAGGCAGCTTAAAACACCAGGAAATGCTGTATAAGCAGTTCTATGGCTATGCTATGGGTGTCGGGCTGCGGTATTGCGCCGAGCGGGATGACGCGTTGGAGGTGGTAAACGATGCTTTCATCAAAGTATTTAAATCGATGAAGAGCTATGATTCTGACAAGCCGTTCAAGGCGTGGCTGCGTACGATCGTGGTAAACACCGCGATCGACCGGCGACGCAAGGACTTGAAGCTGCAATTGAATATCGAGCTGGATGATGCTGCGCCCTTAACCATCAACGTGAACATTATCGATAGCTTGAATGCCAGGGACATCCTGGATATGATGAAGGTGTTGCCTCCTATTCAGCTCACCATCTTCAACATGTACGAAATAGACGGTTACAATCACGATGAAATAGCCGACATATTGAATATCCCTGCCAGTTCATCGCGTGTGTACTTAAGCAGGGCGAAGGAAAAAATGAGAAAGATTATTATAACCGAAACACAAAACCATGGACGATCAGTTGGATGACAACTTAAAGAAGCGTATCAGGGAAGTGTTCGACAACTTTGAAGACACTTCCGCGGATGACGGCTGGCTGCGGCTCAGGGAAAAGTATCCCGAAAAACAAAAACGGCGCGTTGCCGCATGGGTATGGTGGGTGCCCGCAGCAGCGCTATTGTTGCTGTTTATAGGCTTATTGTGGTTTAAAAATAAGCCGGCAGATCATCAGCAGATCGCGGCCGTAAAAAATCAGCAGGCTAAGCGCAGCGGCGAACATGCCGGTGGCGAACCTGCTAAGGACAGTATAGGAACCAATACAAATGCCCGGTCGAATAAAAATACGCCGGCAAATAACAGCGCGCTGTCAGCAGCGACTGGCCTCTCAGCATCCTTAAAGATGGCCAATACGAAAAAACCGGGGCAGATTGACAATCATGCTAACGTTACCAATACGCCGCCTACGCAAAGTACCATCACGTCCCCGGCCCAAAGCCCGACGGCGACTGAGCTTGCGACGGCGAACCAGGCAGGGGACAAACTTACGCCTGCAAATAAAATAGCCCCCGCAAACAGGCTGGATTCGACAGGTAAAATAAATGGCAATACGCTCGCCGCAACGGCGACGACGAAAAGCGGTGTCGATATGATACAGCAAACCAGCAAGGAAAATAATCCTGCGCTTCAAAATACCTATGCACAAAATAAACCGGCGGAGAAATCCCTGAACACCGGCAGCCGGATACGGTTTGGTGTCTATGCCGCCACCTATGTCAATTATGCAAAAGGCAGCAATAGCCAGGTGAACGAAGGCGCGGGTATAAGTTCGGATATCCGGTTGAGTAAACGGTTTAGCCTGTCGACAGGCATAGCCGTCGGGCAAAATTCACTGAACTACAGTAACCAGCCGCCGATAAGTTCTGCGCCGGCGCCGGCAATAGCCACTACGGCCAGCCCTGCCGCCAGTTTGTACTCGCTTGCTAACACCTACCACATCGCCGCCCCTACCTTCAAAAGTTACAATGCCGACCTGGTGGGATTGGATGTGCCTGTTAACCTGAAATATACTTTTAACCCGCAAAAAAGCGACACCTATATCATGGCAGGGTTTAGCTCGGGTACATTTATTAACGAAACTTATACCTATAGCTATAACAGCCCTGCTCTATTTTCAGCGAATGTATCAACAGTGCAGGATCAGTCGACGCATAACAGCTTCGGCAGTTTTTATTTTGCGAAAATGCTGAATCTTTCGTTCGGCACCGGTTATTCGATTGGCAGGAACAGGCTCATCGTCGAACCTTTCGTTAAATACCCCATCGAAGGATTAGGTGCGCAGCAAATACGGTTTGGATCAGGAGGTGTAAATCTCAAGTTCAGCTTTCCTGCGGTAAAATAAGGGTTTCTTATTTGAACCTGATCGCTTTTACTGGTGATATTGTCATAACCAGCATCGACGGGACAATAAGCACCAGTATGCACACCAGCATCGTTCCAATATTCAGCAACACCATATCGGGCCATTTTATCAGTATGGGCACGAACTTCATATAATACGACTCTTCGTCGAGCTTAAAAAAATGCGTTTGGGACTGGAACCAACTGATTCCCAACCCAAAAATATTACCTAAAACCAATCCAACGCCTATCAGGTATGCGGCGTTATACAGGAATATCTTTTGTATGGTCCAGTTTCGGGCGCCCATAGCTTTAAAAATACCGATCATGGATGTACGCTCCAGGATGATGATCAGCAACGCTGAGATCATATTTATGACGGCCACTATCAGCATCAATATCAGCATCACCTGGGCATTAACATCCAGCAGCTTCAGCCACTCAAAGATCGACGGGTAGACATCGCTTACCATGTACGATTTTAATTTCAGCGGCATTTTGTCGCTCAGGTAATCATTAGCGGTTTGCAGCTGATCAAAATTTGCCACCCGGATATCATATTCGCCGATCTGGTCGTTATCCCAGTTGTTAAGCCTGGTGATCAGCGACAGATCGCCGATGACGAACGTCTTGTCGATATCTTCCACGCCTACATCAAATATGCCCACTATATGAAAAGGGCGTTTCCGCAACGGCTCCTGCACAAAATACATCAGGAATTTGTCGCCGACCTTTAGCTTCAGCCTGCTCGCAGTGTAACTTGATATCATGATCTGCTTACGCGATTCGGTCGTATCCGAAAAATCGATCACCTTGCCGGCCACAAGCGACGTTTTAAAAAACGACCAGTCATAATCCTTCGTCACGCCTTTAAGCACCACGCCTTCAATCTCGTCGCGCGTTTTGATAATGCCCGGCTTGGTTGCGGTGGGCATGATATGGGTAAATAACGGGTTAGACATTACCCGCTTTTCAAAATTCTTATCGAGCGCAATAGGCGAGTTTTGGTACGAGTAATTATTATCATACTTCTGCACCACGATGTCGCCCGAAAATCCGCGAACTTTTTGCCTGATTTCCTGCTTGAAACCCCGGATGACCGCAATCGATAATATCATGACCCCCAAGCCGAGCATGATGCCGACAATAGCGATCCTGACGATCAGTTTGGAATAGGTACGGTTCGACCTGAACGAGATGCGTGAAGATATAAAGGAGGCGAAGCTCAAAGCCCGGTGATTTTTGTACTTTCGCAAATATGCGGATTTCGGTTGATTAACTCATTTACCTGCTATGAAAAGAAATTGCGTGCTGATTTTATTATTGCTGACGTTTGCCATGGGGATCAATGCCCAGGAAATTCTTACAGGGGCTGACCAGACTGCAAAATATGTCGGCTACCTGCAGCATAAAAACGTTGCGATGGTGATCAATCAGACCTCCGTTATCGGCAACAAACATGTATCAAGTCTTGACAGCCTGTTGAAACTGGGCGTGCATATTACCAAAATATTTGGCCCGGAGCACGGCTTTCGCGGAACCGCGAGCAATGGCGCGATTGTAAACGATACAGTTGATCCGGAAACGGGTATCCCTGCTATTTCTTTGTATGGTAAACACTACAAACCCACGCCGGACGATCTGAAAGGTGTCGATATCGTGGTTTTTGATATCCAGGATGTGGGCACACGTTTTTACACCTACCTGTCGACGCTGCATTATGTGATGGAGGCCTGCGCCGAAAATCATGTTGAATTGATGATCCTCGACAGGCCAAACCCCAATGGTTTTTATGTCGACGGGCCGGTGCTCGACACCGCTTATCGTTCCTTTGTCGGGCTCGATCCAATTCCCATAGTTCATGGGCTAACCTTTGGCGAGTATGCGCAAATGGCCAACGGCGAAGGTTGGCTAAAGGGACATATTAAATGCCGGCTGAAGATCATTAAAGTGGCCAACTACCGTCATTCGTTACCATACACGCTGCCGGTCAATCCGTCACCAAACCTGAATACACCGCGGTCTATTTTACTCTATCCAAGCCTTTGCCTGTTCGAAGGAACGGTGATCAGCATGGGCCGCGGAACGATGTACCCATTCCAGGTGCTCGGCCATCCCCTGCTAAAGGACAAATACGCCTTTTCTTTTACACCGGTTAGCATTCCGGGCATGAGCGAGGACCCACCACAGAAAAACAAGGTGTGTTACGGCATAGATTTGCGGAATTATGACACCGACCGGTTAAGAAGCACCAAAAAATTGGATATATTGTGGCTGATAGAATTATATAAGGCCTTCCCGGACAAAGAGCATTTTTTTAATGCGTACTTTACTAAACTGGCCGGGAATGAACAATTACGTAAGCAGATTGAGGAAGGAAAGAGTGAAGCTGAAATACGCAAAAGCTGGGAACCGGCGCTAAGCAGGTATAAACAAATGAGAAAAAAGTATTTGCTATACCCCTGAGCCATCGACAAAACACGAACTTTATCGCAATATGAGAATAGTTTTTATGGGCACGCCCGAGTTTGCAGTAGCGTCACTTGATGCGCTTGTGGCTTCAGGCAGTGAAATTGTGGGCGTAGTAACCGCACCCGACAAACCTGCGGGCCGGGGCCAAAAGGTTAGCGAAAGCGCCGTAAAGCAATATGCAGTCGCGCACGGGCTTAAAGTATTACAACCCGAAAAGCTTAAAAATGAAGCCTTTTTAAATGAATTACGCGCTCTTGACGCCGATTTGCAGGTGGTTGTCGCGTTCCGTATGCTGCCTGAGGTGGTATGGAACATGCCTCCGCGGGGTACCATTAACCTGCATGCTTCCCTCCTGCCGCAATACCGTGGCGCTGCCCCGATTAACTGGGTTTTGATCAACGGCGAAAAAGAAAGCGGCGTTACCACCTTCTTCCTAAAACATGACATCGATACCGGCGATATATTATTTACCGAAAAAGTGACGCTGACCGGTCGCGAAACAGCCGGCCAGTTGCATGACAGGTTAATGGCTAAAGGCGCCGGCCTGCTGGTAAAAACGGTAAAAGCTATTGAAAGCGGGCGGTATACCGAAGTGCCGCAGTCACCCCTGGCAGAAGGCATCGAATTGAAACATGCCCCCAAGATATTTAAGGAAGACTGTAAGATAAACTGGAGCCAGCCCGCCGGAAAGATATTTAACTTTATACGTGGCCTGAGCCCCTATCCCACGGCTTATACCCTATTGAATGATAAAATATTAAAAGTATTCTATGCGGAATACGAGTTAACCGAAACTAATGCAGACCCCGGCGATTTCTTCAGCGACAACAAAACGTTTCTGAAAGCAGCAGCTAAGGACGGTTTTGTATCATTCACGGACGTGCAATTGGAAGGCAAAAAGCGTATGGGTATCGAAGAGTTTTTGAGAGGGGTAAGATTGTAATTTTTTACAGCTTATTCAGTTCCCCTATCAACCCTTTGCTCAACTGGTTAAAATAGCGTTTCACGCCGAAGCCCATTGTCCACTGGATACCACGGGAGGCATTGGTCAGGAAAACCTCGTCGGCCTCGTATAAAATGTCAGGATTTATCTGTGCTTCCGTGCAAGGAATTCCGCTTTGCCTGGCAAGATCGATCACAATATGGCGCATCACCCCTTCTACGCAGCCTTCGCTCAAGGCTGGGGTGTACAAGTGACTTTTATACCAAACGAAGATATTGGAATTGCCCGCCTCGCATAGGTTGCCATTCTGATTAACCAGGAAAACTTCATCCAATTTGTTCTGCACTTTGTATAACCCGGCCATCACAAGCGGCAGGGAACTGCAGGTCTTAATATTCGACAGGCAATTCACCGGTTTGGGTATTTCGGTGAAAATATCCATGATCAGACCTTTTTCATTCAGGAAATAACGGGGCTCGTCCATTGGGGTCAACTCAACGCAATAGCCCATTTTGTTTTGGGATGGCGCGTAAAACCCTTCTGCATCGCGATAAACGGTAAGCCGTAACCGTCCATGTTTTACCCGGTTGCGCGCCGCCAGTTGTTCAACCTTTTCCTTCAGGAACCAGGTGTCCATTTGCGAATAGCCGTCAATCTTCAGGGTTTTCATGCTGCGCTGCAAACGGTCGGCATGCAGCTCTGCAAATTTCAGTTGCCCCTTCATCAGCCGCATGCTCTCAAACAGACCGTCTCCGTATTTGAAACCGCGGTTAGCAACCGTCATCAGTTTGCTGTCGGCAGGCAAAAGTTCTCCGTTAAAATTGATCTGCAAAGGCATCATATTAGATATGAGACGTTAGATTTGAGATGTGAGACTCAGACCTGTTTATATAATTATACATTAGATTTTTCATATAAATCATTCTCATATCTCACATCTCATATCTCACATCTGATTGAATATATTTGCGCCATTTGTCAACCACCGCTTCAAAGTCTGCCGGCAGAGGCGCTTCAAAATACATATACTTTTTCAATGAAGGATGCACAAAGCCCAAAGTTTGCGCATGGAGCGCCTGCCGCGGCATAATGCCAAAGCAATTCTCGACAAACTGCCTGTATTTGCTGAAAATAGTGCCCTTTAGTATCTTATCACCGCCGTAGGCAGCGTCGCTGAACAGAGGATGTCCGATCGATTTCATATGTGCCCTTATCTGGTGTGTGCGGCCTGTTTCCAACTGACATTCGATCAGCGTAACATAAGTCAGGCGTTCGAGTACTCTGTAATGGGTAACGGACCATTTGCCTTTGTCGGGATCGTCATAGACGGTCATAACGCGCCTGTCGCTCACGCTTCGACCTATATAGCCGCTTACCGTCCCGTCGGTTTCGATATCGCCCCAAACCAACGCAATGTATTTGCGCGTAATGGTATGCTCGAAAAACTGTCGTGCCAGGTAGGTCATAGACCGTTCGTTTTTGCTGATGAGCAGCAAACCCGAAGTATCCTTGTCGATCCGGTGAACCAGCCCGGGCCGGCCGTCGTTGCCAGGTAACGTGGGCAATTGCTGAAAATGGTAAACAAGGGCATTGACCAGGGTGCCGCTATAATTGTTATAGCCGGGATGCACTACCATGCCAGGCTCTTTATTTACCACCAGCACATCATCGTCTTCGTAAACGATATTAATAGGAATATTTTCCGGATAGACTTCGGTATCACGGGGAGGATGCGGCAAAACCACCGAAATAATGTCCAGGGGTTTTACCTTGTAGCTTGCTTTCACCGTTTTATTATTTACAAGAACATTACCCTGTTCAATTGCGTCCTGTATCCGGTTGCGCGAAGCGTTTTCGATACGGTGCATCAGGAACTTGTCGATGCGCAGCAGCGACTGACCTTTGTCAACAATTATCCGTAAATGCTCGTATAAATCCTGGTCTTCCTGGTCTGGTAGCTCGATATCGGTTGCCATCAGGGCAAAAGTACTTGTTTTTTAAAACTATTAACTATTCGCCAATACGTAATTAATTTTAACACCCATGAAAAGAATCTACCTTTTATTTATTGCCATTCTTTCAATTTTAGCCGTAAGGTCGAACGCGCAAAATGCGTTTTCACAATTGATCAAATCAGGTCCGGAGGATGCTACAAAACTTTTGAATGCTTATGCCGAGCCGCTTTTTAAAGGTTTTGGTACCGGCATGAATAGCGGCTGGACCAACAATACCGCCAGTGCGAAAAAACTATTGCATTTCGACCTGAGAATCTCGGCAACGGGCGCCCTTGTACCGGTATCCGACAAAACTTTCGACGTGACCAGGATCGGCCTTTCGAACCACATAGGTCCGGCCGATCCGGGCCAGACCGTTACGCCTACCTTTGGCGGTGACAAAAATGCGCCGACCCCAACGCTAAATGTCTACGACGATAATCATCAGCAGGTGGGGAGTTTCCAGATGCCGTCGGCCAAAATTGGCATTATTCCCTCGCCGCAGATACAATTAACTATTGGCCTGGTAAAAAACACCGATCTAACCGTTCGCGCGATTCCGCAGGTTGATTTCGGCAATAATGTGGGCTCTGTCTCGATGATAGGCTTTGGCTTAAAGCACGATATCATTCAAGATTTCGCCGGGAAAAAAGCCGCTAAGTTAATCCCGTTCGACCTGGCAATCGCCGTTGGGTATAGCCGGTTGAACATGGATGCAACGCTGAATGTCCAGCCCGACCAGGGTGCGCAGCCCAAAGACAATCAACAGGCCACCGATTTCAGCAACCAGCATTTGCAGGCACACTTCAACAGCTTTATAGCGCAGGCAGTTATTTCCAAAACGTTACTTTTTTTCACGCCATTCCTGGCGGTTGGCTATAACACCGCCAGTGCCGACGTTGGCGTAATCGGCAATTACCCGGTCACTACCGGCGAAAACCTTGCAGGGCCAACCTATACGACGTTCACCAACCCCATCCATATTAACGAAAGCACGTTAAGCGGCTTTCGCACCGATATAGGCTTTCAACTGGCCTTGCCCGTTATTCGTTTTTATGCGTCTTACGGGATAGCCCAGTATCAATCTTTTAATGCCGGAATCGGGTTTGGTTTCTAACTTTACCCGATGAGCATCGATCTCGAAATTTTTAGCCCTGTTCAGCAAATACATGATCCATTATTTGACGAACAGGGCTTAAACATTTTCATCAAGCGCGATGACCTGATCCACCCGCTCCTGTCCGGCAACAAATGGCGAAAACTTAAATACCCCCTTAGGCTGGCCAGGGAACAAAATAAAGCCCATTTGGTGACGTTTGGGGGGGCTTACTCCAACCATCTTCTGGCGACCGCTGCCGCCGCTGCGAAGTTCGGTTTCCGGGCGACGGGCATTGTACGCGGAGAGGAAGTGAACAACGATGCCTTATTTCTTTGCCGCTTGCATGGAATGCAGTTGATCTTTACCGACCGTGAAAGCTACCGCGACAAACCCGCTTTGTTTGAAAAATATTTTGCGGCCGATTCGGATGCATTTTTTATCGACGAAGGCGGAGCGTCGGCTTTGGGAACAAAAGGTGTAAGCGAACTGGTCGGTGAATTGGCTGCAAACTACGATCATATCTTTTGCGCTTGTGGGACAGGGACTACAGCGGCCGGCATTATTAACGGCATAGGTGGGCAATCCCTCAAAATGCGTTTTCATGGCATACCCGTGCTGAAGAATGGCGAATTTCTTCGGACTGATATCAACCAACTGCTTGATAGGCCAGCAGATTACGACCTGCATACCGGTTACCACTTCGGCGGTTATGCGAAAACCACCAATGAACTGATCGCGTTTATTAAACGATTTGTGTCCTCAACCGGCATTTTGATTGACCCGGTTTACACCGGAAAAATGTTGTATGCGATCTATGATCTTGCTGCCAAAAATTACTTTCCAAAAGGCAGCCGGATACTGGCGATACACACGGGAGGAATATGGGGTTTACTGGGGATGAAAGAGAAGTTCGGCGAATAATTCGTTTTTTCCGCGCAGAAAATAACCTTTACGAAAATGATCTTCTTGCCAAAACAGGTAATACTATTTTGCCTTTCAGTCCAAAAAATAGGTTTAAACAATTTAAACATACTTTTTAGCTATTCGGTTCAAAAAGTGCGTAAATTGTTGCATTTGAGCGGTTTTTTGTAAATTTGCATAAACCAATTGTTTATGTATAACCTGCTCGTCTCACCCGAAAATGTACAGGCTTCGCTGCAGAAGCATATCCTTGCCGATGGTTATGATCTGACTTTCGACATGGAAAAAAGCCAGGGCGTTCATATCTATGATTCCAAGCACAAACGCACCTTTCTCGACTTCTTTACCTGTTTTGCTTCGGTGCCGTTAGGTTATAATCACCCTAAAATGACCGAGGATGAGGGATTTAAAAAGAATCTGCTGCTGGCGGCGCTTACAAACCCTTCTAACTCAGATATCTACACCGAACAGTATGCGCAGTTCATGGAAACTTTCGACCGGGTGGGCATACCTGACTACCTTCCGCATGCCTTTTTTATATCGGGCGGAGCATTAGCTATAGAGAATGCGCTGAAAGTAGCTATGGACTGGAAGGTTCAGAAAAATTTTGTCAAAGGCTATACCAAAGAAAAAGGTTTTAAGGTTTTGCATTTTGAGCATGCGTTCCATGGCCGAAGCGGTTATACCTTAAGCCTCACCAATACGCTGCCCGTAAAAACCAAATGGTTCGCCAAATTCGACTGGCCAAGGGTATCTATCCCCAAAATAACTTTCCCTTATTCGGACGCAAACCATGAAGACCTGTTACGCCGCGAAGCTTTATCGGTTTCCCAAATCAAAAAAGCATTTGAAGTAAATAAGGACGATATATGCGCCATCATCATCGAGCCTATACAATCGGAAGGCGGCGATAACCATGTTCGCCAGGAATTCCTGGAACAGCTTCGTATACTGGCCGACGAAAATGAAGCCATGCTGATATACGACGAGGTGCAAACCGGAGTAGGACTGACAGGCAAGTTTTGGTGCCACGAGCATTTCGGCGAAAAAGCCCGGCCCGATATCATCGCCTTCGGCAAAAAGATGCAGGTCTGCGGTATCCTGGCCGGGAAAAAAGTTGACGAGATTGAGAACAACGTTTTCAGGGTGTCCTCACGCATTAATTCAACTTGGGGCGGCAGCCTGGTCGATATGGTGCGTTCATCGAGGATTATGGAAATCATCGAGGAAGATAACCTTTGCGACAATGCCGCCCAAACGGGCGAATATCTGCAAAATGAACTGTCGAAGATCGCCAAAAGAAACCCACTCATCAGCAATGTCAGAGGCAGAGGGCTGATGACCGCCTTCGATTTCCCGGATAAAGTCAAACGCGATAGGTTTATAATGGAAGGCATGAACCGCAATGTGATGTTCCTGGGCTGCGGCAACCAGACTATCCGCTTCCGGCCGGCCCTGATCATGGATAAAAGCCATATAGACGAGGGTCTCAGCGTGCTCGTAGACGTATTAGGCATATTATAATAAGCAGTGTAATAATTTTGCTACAAGGCGCCATCTTTTGAAAAACAAATGGCGCTTTTTTCGTATTATACATACTATAATCGTATATCTGCGTTTAGTATGAACCCCCGCATATTAATATATACTATTTTTTGACCACAATCGGCAATATTCGCGATTATTATGGTCATTAATTTTGTATAATATATCTACTGAAAGCTGACCTTTTAACACTACTATGAGCAAGCATATTGAAAAACTAAAAAAACAGTTATTAGAGATTTCTGAAGTTGTGAACGCTTTTAAATCAGAAGCCGTACAGGTAAGAATCGTCGATCGTTTGCTGGATACAATAGTTGATACCGACCGCAACGATACCGAGGCTGTCGACCCGATCAGCAAAAAAGGGCGCAGATCGCGCACAGGTGAAGACGAAGATAACGATTCACTGAACGGCCGAAAAAAGCCGGGCGCTACCAAGATATTGAACCAACTGTTAATGACCGATTATTTTGATACCGCGCATTCTATTTCAGCAATCGCCGATTATTGCAAGGAAAACTACGACTCGGACTTTAAAACATCCGAACTTTCGGGCATACTGCTCAAACTATCAAAAGAAAATAAGCTGAGAAGGGAAAGAAGCAACGATAATAACAGGTTTGAGTATGTAAGATATTGACATAGGGATTTTTACTTCAGATCGAACAAGCTGTTTACTCCCAGTATCTTTCGCGATGTAAAACCTTCCGCATACTTTACCCCTATGCTTTTACCAAATTCACGGGCACGGGCCTCAATGCCTTCTATAAATCCCTGCGACGAAATATAGGTTTGCGGCTCGTCGGGCCAGTCGGGGTTAAAGAATTGCGAACCGAAGGCCATTACACTTTCTATCTTTTTGTCCCAGTACGGCGTTACGTCAACCAAAATATCGGGACGGATATAGTTGTCCTGTATAAAGTGAAGCACCTGCTTTGGACGCCAGGCCGCTTGCGGACCAGCCTCATCCTCAGTTTCTATTTTTCTTAATCCCGCCAGGAAGGCCGACGCCTCTACCAATTCGTTCGCCCGTCCGTGGTCGGGATGACGGTCGTGGTATGCATTGGTGATGATCACTTCCGGCCTGAATTTGCGAATCGCCCCGATCACCTTCAACTGGTATTGCCTCGAATTTTCGAAGAAGCCATCGGGGATCCCCAAATTCTCCCTCGCAGTTAATCCCAATATTTTAGCCGAAGCCGCGGCTTCCCGGGCCCGTGTTTCGACCGAGCCTCGTGTGCCAAGCTCGCCACGTGTAAGATCGACGATCCCAACCTTTTTGCCGGATGATATTTCCTTTAGAATAACACCTGCACACCCCAGTTCGGCGTCGTCAGGATGAACAGGCAAAACCAATATATCTAATTTGAGCATAAAAGGGATTTACGGGCGTTTAGAAGATAATAAGCGGGATATTTTTTTCCTGATCTTTGAGGACGTCGGTTTGGTAAACGGATAAAAAAAATCGGTTACCTGGCCGGCTTTATCCACCAGGAATTTGTGGAAATTCCATTTCGGCACTGACTTCAATTTACCGTTTCGTTTTCGGTCGGCGAAAAACTTGTACAGGGGATGAGCATAGGGCCCGCGCACCCTGATCTTGTCGAAAACAGGATAATTAGTTCCCAAGGCTTTACAAAAATTTTCAATCTGGGCGCCTTCCAGCGGCTCCTGCGCACCAAAATCGTTTGACGGGAAGGCCAGAATTTCAAAATCTGTCCCGTTAAATTCGTCTTTTAAAATGGTTAAATCTTTGAGCTGTGGGGTAAAACCGCATTCGGATGCAGTATTCACGATCAGCAGAACTTTGTCCTTATACGCAGCAAGGCTCACTTCTTCGCCGTCCAACGTCTGAACGTTAAACTGGTAGATGCTATTGTCATTCATTCTCAGTTCCTGTAGGAATAGTAACCTGCTTCCTGCAATATCGCTTCCATATCGCGTTCTTCCGATGGGTCGTACTCGTCCTTTAAATTGTGGCCGAAGATCCTGGCGACCGACTGTAGCATAAATGCTTTTAGTCCGCCCTTAAGGTCCTTAACCAGGTCGTAACTTGTTGTTCCGGTCTGCCGGTCGATTAGCTTGATCAGGATATCTCCCTGACTAATTGTCAGATTCTCGATCTCCTTTTTGAACATATCTTTGATTTCGGTTTCGCAGGTGTCTACCATACGTTTCTGTCTCCTCTTATCCGCTGTAGTAGCGAGATTCCGCTGTAATCTATCATATCTGTCCGCGGCAAATTTGGCGTAAGGCAAAACCTTATAGATATTGTATTTCAATCTTCTGTAGGCGTCACGATCGGCCTGCGACTTAAATATACGTTCGTCGACTATTTTTACCTCCTGCCCTACCACCATCGGCATCAGCTCGCCGTCCATTATTGTCAGGTACGTTTTGACGGTATCATTTTTGCCCAGTTGTAATTCCTGGGGGGCTTGCTGTTGGGCAATCGAAGACCCGGCAAAACAGCAAAACAACAAAACGAAACCAATAAATTTCATAATTTTACGTGATACAAAAATAATGCAAATTTCTTTGGTATTTTAAAATAACCCGCTACGGCAATTTTTATTGCAGGCAAATGATTTTATACGGGGATGGAAAGATGAAAGATTTAGTGATAGATATTGAAGCCGAAAAGAACGAGATACTGAAAAGATACCGGGCGCTGCTGCGCGCCTGTAAATCCACTTTGCAAAGCGGCGATAAAAGAGATAAAAAACTGATACGCAAAGCGTTTGAACTGGCCCTGGAAAGCCATAAAGACATGCGTCGCAAGTCGGGCGAGCCTTATATATACCATCCCATCGCTGTGGCGCAAATAGCCGCCGAAGAAATTGGTCTCGGCCCCACTTCAATCGTATGCGCGCTGCTGCACGATGTGGTAGAGGATACCGACGTTACGCTCGACGACATCGAAAGAATGTTCGGTAAAAAGGTGGCGCTCATTATCGATGGTTTGACCAAAATATCGGGCGTTTTCGATACCAACAGTTCGTTGCAGGCCGAAAACTTCAGGAAGATGCTGCTCACGCTCGCCGACGATGTAAGGGTGATCCTGATCAAACTCGCCGACAGGCTGCACAATATGCGTACTATGGAGTTTATGCCGCGTGATAAGCAGCTTAAACTTTCCTCGGAAACTGTTTATTTATACGCCCCTCTTGCGCATCGCCTGGGCTTGTACGCGATAAAATCGGAACTGGAAGATCTGTCCATGAAATACATGGAGCGCGAAACTTACCAGTTTATAAAAAACAAGCTGAACGAGAAAAAGACGGAGCGCGAAAAGTTCATCCGCGATTTTATTGAGCCGCTCAAGAAGGTACTGGAAAGCCAGGGGCTTCATGCAGATGTGTTCGGCAGGCCGAAATCCATCCATTCCATTTGGAATAAGATGAAAAAAAAGGCTATTCCGTTCGAGGAAGTATACGATCTTTTTGCTATCCGTATCATCCTGGACAGCGCACCGGAAAACGAAAAATCTGAGTGCTGGAAGGCATATTCTATCGTCACAGATCTGTATCGCCCCAATCCCGATCGTTTGCGCGACTGGATATCCTCCCCTAAAGCAAACGGCTATGAGTCGCTGCACACAACGGTAATGGGCCCCAAAGGGCAATGGGTTGAAGTGCAGATACGTACTAAACGCATGAATGAGATCGCTGAAAAGGGCTTCGCCGCACATTGGAAATACAAGGAATCGACAACCGATAGCGGGCTTGACCAATGGGTACAAAAGGTGCGTGAAATGCTAAAAAACCCGGAATTGAACGCCCTTGACTTTCTGGACGATTTCAAGATGAACCTCTTCTCGGACGAAATATTCATTTTCACGCCGAAAGGGATGCTTATCCAACTGCCGCAGGGAGCAACGGCGCTCGACTTTGCTTTTGAGATACACACCGACGTAGGCGCAACCTGTATCGGGGCAAAGGTAAACCATAAGCTGGTGCCGCTTGGTTATAAGCTGCAGAACGGCGACCAGGTAGAGATCATCACCTCAAGCAAGCAAACTCCAAAGGAAGATTGGCTTAATATCGTCGTCACCGCTAAAGCGAAGGCTAAAATCAAATCGGCGCTGAAAGAAGAAAAACGTAAGATAGCCGACGAGGGGAAGGAGATACTCGAGCGTAAAATGAAATCGCTGAAAATCACCTACAATTCGGATAATATTCACAAGCTCAGCTATTATTTTAAGCTCGCTTCGACGCAGGATTTGTTCTTCAACGTAGCCAAAGGCCTCATAGATATGAAGGACCTGAAGGAATACCAGGCAACGGAAAAGGTAGTTGAAAGCAAACCGCAGGACAAGATAGACAACGAGCAGGTCCAGAGCCTGCTTCGGAACATAAAGACCAAGGACAGTGACATCCTGCTCATCGGGGAGGACATGCAAAAGATCGACTACAAACTGGCGACCTGCTGCAATCCCATTCCCGGCGACGACGTATTTGGATTTATTACAGTCAGCGACGGCATAAAAATCCACCGGACAAATTGCCCCAATGCAGCCAAACTAATGGCGAACTACGGCTACCGGATTGTAAAAGCCCGCTGGACCAACCAGCAGGAGCTGGCCTTCCTCACCGGATTACGTATAACAGGTATCGACGATGTAGGGCTCATCAATAAGCTCACGACCGTAATTTCGAACGATTTCAAGGTGAATATTCGCTCGATCACCGTAGACAGCGATAATGGCATCTTCGAGGGATCGATCATGGTTTACGTCAATGATACGGAACACCTGGACAACCTGATCAAAAAGCTGAAGGCGGTAAAAGGTATCACTACCGTCACCAGGTTTGATTCGGCAATCGAGATCGCTTCCTGACATTGTATACATCAAAAACTGCAATTAAATACTTAAATTTGCTCTTTAATCAGACATTCATGCCCCAGGAAACCATTGATATGGTTAAAAAGATTTTCGAGGCCTATCTCGAAAATAAAAACCTAAGGAAAACCCCCGAGCGTTTCGCCATACTGGAAGAAATATATTCGAGGAACGACCATTTCGACGTGGAATCGCTGTATATCCACATGAAAAATAAAAAATACCGTGTAAGCCGCGCTACGGTTTATAACACGTTAGAACTGCTTGTATCATGCGACCTGGTGACCAAACACCAGTTTGGCAAAAACATGGCCCAGTTCGAGAAATCGTACGGCTATAAACAGCACGATCATATCATCTGCATCGACTGCGGAAAAGTGGTTGAATTTTGCGACCCGCGCATACAACAGATCCAGAGCATGATGGGCGGATTACTTAAATTCGACATCAAGCATCACTCACTGAACCTTTACGGAAATTGTGAAAAACTTAAGGCAGGGTATTGCGACAGAAAAGTATAACTTTGCCACCTTTGATTGACCAGATACATTATTAAATGGCTGTTGACGTATTATTAGGCCTCCAGTGGGGCGATGAAGGTAAAGGGAAAATAGTTGATGTTTTAAGCGCTGAATATGACCTGATAGCGCGTTTCCAGGGAGGGCCGAATGCCGGGCATACATTAGAATTTGACGGCAAAAAATTCGTTCTGAATACTATACCATCCGGTATATTTTTTGAAAATACGCTTAACCTGATCGGTAACGGAGTTATTATAGACCCAATTACTCTGAAAAGAGAGCTTGAAAAATTAAAGGATGCCGGTCACGACCTTCAGGCAAAACAAAACCTGGTGATAGCAAAAAAGGCCCACTTGATATTACCTACCCATCAACTGCTCGACGCCGCTTCGGAGAAAAAGATGGGAGAGGGCAAGATCGGTTCAACGCTGAAAGGAATCGGCCCTACCTACATGGATAAGACCGGCCGCAACGGCCTGCGTATCGGCGATATTACACTGCCCGATTTTGAGGAACGCTATAAAAAACTCACCGAAAAGCACCTGGCCATGCTTCAGGCGCTATACGGCGAAACGCCTGACCTGGCTGAACGTAACCAGGCGTTTTTTGAGGCCATCGAACTGATCAAAAAATTCCCGCTGGTCGACTCGGAACATTTGGTAAATAATTACCTTAAAGAAGGGAAAAAGGTACTGGCCGAAGGCGCACAGGGTGCGATGCTCGACATTGATTTCGGCTCATACCCTTTTGTAACTTCATCCAACACCACAGCTGCCGGCGCATGTACCGGTTTGGGCGTAGCGCCAAGCAAGATCGGCGACGTGATCGGTATTTTTAAAGCCTATTGTACCCGCGTTGGCGGCGGCCCCTTCCCTACCGAACTGAATAATCAAACAGGTGAAGAGCTGCGCCGCATAGGTCACGAATTTGGTGCTACCACCGGCCGGCCGCGACGCACGGGCTGGATCGACCTGCCGGCATTGAAATATGCCATCATGCTAAGCGGCGTAACGCAGTTGGTAATGACCAAGGCTGACGTATTAAGCGGCTTCGACAAAATATACGCCTGCACACATTACAACTATCTCGATGAAAAAATAGATTACATGCCTTATGACATCTGTTCGATTATGCCGGAACCCATTTATAAAGAAATTGATGGTTGGAACGAAGATTTGACTGGCCTTACAGAAGTTTCGCAAATTCCGGCACGCCTGAAATCTTATATCGATTTTCTTGAGGCTGAATTAGGTGTTCCGGTTAAATACCTGTCGGTGGGGCCCGACAGGAAACAAACCTTGACATTGCATTAATTCAAAGTTGGCAAATGATATTGAGGCTTCCGCAAATTGGGAGCCTTTTTTGTTTGGCTTAATTACCTTTACCGAATGAAAGTGCCGGTTGGCGATATTCATAACATTAAACAAAAAGCGCTGCGTTGGGCAGCGTCGTTCGAGGTTTTTTGCTGTCTTGATTCGAATGATTTCAAAGACAAGTATTCAAAATTTAGCTGGATGCTGGCCGTTGGCGTCAAGGACGAGTTAACAGGTAAGACGGGCTCTGCCTTTCAAGAGTTGGAAACCTTCAGGGCCAGGAATGGCGGCTGGCTAACCGGATTTCTGACTTATGATCTTAAGAACGAGGTCGAAAACCTCAAATCGAACAACGAAGACCATTTGCAGTTCCCCGACTTGTATTTTTTTGTACCGGAACACGTGGTCATTATAAAAGGCGAAGAAGTGGAAATTATTTCTGACGAGCCCCTGCAAGTTTTGGATGAGATCCGGTCGCAAAACGGCATTGAGCACTATTCCACAACTAAAATCGGGTTACAATCACGTTTTACAAGACAAGAATACATCGAGAACGTGATCCAAATCAAAGAGCACATCGGTCGCGGGGATATTTATGTGACCAATTTTTGCCAGGAGTTCTTCTCGGAAAATGCTGAAATCGATCCATGGTGTACTTTTTCAAGGCTTAACGAAATGTCGCCTAACCCTTTCTCGGCTTTTTTCAGGTTAAAAGACAAATATATTCTTTGTGCATCCCCCGAACGATTCCTTGCAAAGCGCGGCAGTAAATTGATCTCCCAGCCCATAAAAGGAACTTCAAAAAAATATGATGATCCCGAACTGGACTGGTTATCCGTTAGCCAATTAAAGAGCCACGCCAAAGAATTGCAGGAAAACGTGATGATCGTCGACCTGGTACGTAACGATCTGACTAAATCGGCCAAACAAGGTTCTGTTGAAACCGAAGAGCTATGCGGTATCTACAGTTTCAGGCAGGTCCACCAGATGATATCGACCGTAGTATGCGAGTTAAATAAGGATATGTCCGACGTCCAGGTCATAAGAAACACTTTCCCGATGGGAAGCATGACAGGCGCGCCAAAAATAAGCGCCATGAAGCTGATGGAGCAATATGAACGAACAAAACGCGGGGTGTATTCGGGCGCTATCGGCTATTTCAGCCCAGATGGTGATTTTGATTTTAATGTGGTTATCCGGACAATGCTGTACAATGCTTCAGAAAAATACCTGTCGTTTCAAACCGGCAGCGCCATTACCTATCACGCCGAACCTGAAAAGGAATATGAAGAATGCCTGCTAAAAGCTCAGGGTATACGTGAGGCACTTAACTTGGCCTGATCTTCGTTTTATTTCTGACCATTACCTCCGACCCATCGGCAAAAAATGCGGATTAAGGCTTCCTGGGCAAAATGGTTTGATAACAGAAAGTAGGCGACTAAATAAAAAAGGCCGCCCCAATTTTCGGAACGGCCTTAACCACTATTATAAACCTAAACCTTATGAAAAGTTCTTTATTAAGCTCCGGCGATCAATTTTTTGCCGGCATTGTTCCCTTCAATAACTTCGTTCTCGGTATTTTGACCTACTGAAAGGCTATTGTTATTCACTAACGAACGATTCTCGCGGCTCATACCGAATTCTTCGACCCGGCCGCTGAACTTAGCTGAAGCGCTGTCGCGCAGGACAACATTTACGCTGAAAGCATTAAATTTCAATTCGGCAGTAGCGCTGTTATGCAGGTCGACATTGAATTCGATCTTGGCAACATCGCCAAATGAGCGAATATCGGCGTTGTCGTAAGCTGATACCGACTGCAGGCTCTCGGAGCTAACCCACACGATCAGCTTTTCAGCGCCGTATGACGAGATACGTAAAACGCCGTTCCTGTTTTGCACCAGTGCGTTCTCAGAATAATACTTATTGTAAACAGTAACCTGGTCGGCCGGGCTGTCCGAGATAAACAATTGAACATTCCCGTGAACTTCGATCTTATTGATGGCTTTAATGTCATTCAAGACTGTGTAATTACTGCTGGCAGCGGCTGCCTCGGTAATTTTGGCCGATCCTGTTAAAACAGCAACCAGCACGGCGAAGGATAAAATTCTTGTTTTCATTTTCCTCTTGTATTAAATTTTTGCTGATCAAGCCGGCGATATGGCGAATAGCTGCTTAATTTTTTAACGCAGCATATATATCCGGTTTAAATCGCCGCAAAGATGATGTTTAATATCAACAAGATTATCAAAATAGTGTCAGAATAACACTAAGTAAAAATTACAAATATTTTATCATAAATAGTTGTAAATCAAAAATAAAACAACAATTATTTAAACTTTATTTATATTAGTCTAAAAATAAAAAAAGAAAATTGACAGAAAAAAGCTTCGCGTTTTTCTGCGTTTGCCGAAAAAATTTTGTCGGAGAGAAAACTTCACAATGTATAACTATCGGGTCGCAACGCTATCTTACAATCGCAACGAATTGACGAGGAAAACAGTATTCATCCCAGGTACAGCCGACCTGGAACCATACGAACTGAATACAGCACGTACTTCCGCAGGAAAAGAATATATCCTGCGACACTTAGTGAACTCCAGGCGACATAAGTCCCTGGACATAAGACTGCGAAATTGGGAAATTCGCAAGTCTTACATCGGGATAAGTTTAGTGGTGATGATGTCCGTCGGGACCGTGCGCATGACCATGCGACAGTTCTTCGGGAGTTGCGGCGCGTACATTCAGGATATTTCCTTTAAAATGCAGTTCCTGCCCGGCCATGGGATGATTCAGATCGACGATCACACTATCCTCGGCAATTGATACCACCTGCCCCTGGAAACGGTTGCCTTGGTTATCCTGCAAGGGCAGCATGCTTCCCACCCCGGGCATATCCTGCCCCTGGAACATTTCTTTTGGCAAACTGGCCACCGCCTCCTCATCGTAGTTCCCGTAGGCATCTTCCGCGGCGAGGCGAAATTCGTACGAATCGCCCGTTGAAAGATCGCCCAGGTTCTCCTCAAATTTGGGCAGCATTTGTCCCGCTCCGTACAGGAAGGTTAACGGCTGCTCGGCCGTGGCGCTTTCTACAAGCCCTTCCGAGCCATCGTCATTTTTTGTATAGAGATCGTAAGTTAGAGATACTACGTGTTTTGGTGCGATTTTCATTTTTCGGTTTTTAAGTATAAAGTGATCAGTCGTGAATTTGTTTGAGCGCATCGCCGACCGTTGAAACCGGCAGACCGCAGGTTTTATCTCTGCAGACGAATATGCGCGTTGTATCCCCGGCCTTATCGGTCAGCAAAGGTAAGCTTCCTTTGTCTCCGCCCAATATAATTTTATTCGGAATATAGTTTTTTTCAATTTCCGTCCGCAGCTTTTCAGCTTCAGGGCCTGCTATGGCGATCTCGTACATACCAAAAACCTCATAAAGCATCAACGCAGCCCAGTTAGAATAAGATGAACCGTACTTCGGTATTAAATGGGCCACATTTCGCAAAAGTTGGGCTGATAGGTCAACATACTCCTGTTCATCAAACAGCAAACCAAGTTTTTTCAGACTATGCGCCATTACTGAGTTCGAGGCTGGTATTACATTATCCATGATCTCCGACTTCCGTGCTATCAGTTGTTCATCTTCATCGGAAGTGTAAAAGAAAATGCCGCTGCTTTCATCATAATAATGGTCAACGGCCCGATCAGCCAGTTTTTTTGCGTGTTGCAGCCAGCTTTCATCAAAAGTCACTTCATACAGGGCAATAAAGGCGTCAATAATGTTGGCGTAGTCGTCGAGGAAGGCGACCCATTTGGCCTCACTTAAATCCTCTCCAAAGGACAGGACTTCTGATTCGGCATTTGACTCCCTCTCCTTTCGAGATAGCCGGGGTGAGGCTACCCGGCGCAATTTCCCTTCACCGGCTACTAAATTATACAGGATAAACGCCGCATTCTTCAAAGCAAACTCCAAATATTCCATCTTGCCAAATGCACGGTAAGCATCGCAAAGACCTTTGAGCATCAGCCCGTTCCACGATGCCAGTATCTTATAATCCAATCCCGGCCGGATGCGCTTACTTCTCGCTTCAAAAACTTTGGCTTTTGCCGCTTTGATCTTCGAAAGCAGGTCATCGACCGTAAACCCCAATTTAGCTGCCAGTTGCTCATCTCTATCCTTCCTGAACAACACATTGGTTTCCTCTTCTTCCCAGTTGCCTTCTTCGGTAATGTTGTAATAAATGCAAAATAGTTCAGCATCAGCTCCGAGGATCGAGTCTACTTCATCCCTGGTAAATGTGTAAAATTTACCTTCCACACCTTCACTATCGGCATCCAGGGCCGAATAAAAACCATTTTCGGGCGATGTCAGTTCGCGTTTTACAAACGCTATTATTTCGTCGGCGATTTGGAGGTAAAGAGCTCCCTCTAAATCTTCCTCCGAAGAGGAGGCTTGATTGTTCTGCCAGGTGTATGCTTCGGAATATAAACTCAATAACTGTGCATTATCATACAACATCTTCTCGAAATGCGGCACATGCCAGTGTCCGTCCACCGAATACCGCGCAAAACCTCCGCCGACATGATCGTAAATACCGCCGAAGGCCATTTTGCGCAGCGTAAGCCTTACTTGCTGGGCTACCGCTTCATCCTCCATTAAATAAGCATAACGTACCAGGAATTGCCAGTTGTTCGGCATTGGAAATTTAGGGGCCGACCCTAATCCGCCTTCGCCCTTATCAAAATAACGCTCCCAATTTCGTACAATCATTTCCAGGTCGGCGCGTTTATATGGCTGCGTGGTTTCGACAAATTGGATGGATTCATATTGATTTATTCCATCCGTCAGCCGGGTCGCGTATTCTTCGGCTTCGGCGGGTTTGTTTTTATAAAAATCCGCCAGGTTAAATAGCAGGCTCACCCAGTCATTCTTGCGGAAATAAGTGCCGCCGTAAATCGGCCGCTGATCGGGCAGGCAGATACAATTGAGCGGCCAACCGCCGCGACCGGTCATCAGTTGCACAGCGCTCATATAGATTTGGTCCACATCCGGGCGCTCTTCCCTGTCGACCTTAATGCAGACAAAATATTCGTTCATCACTGCCGCCACCTTTTCGTCCTCGAAGCTTTCGTGTTCCATAACGTGGCACCAATGGCAGGCTGAATAGCCTATACTGACCAGGATGAGCTTGTCTTCGTCTTTTGCTTTTTGCAACGCTTCCGCGCCCCATGGGTACCAGTCGACCGGGTTATTGGCGTGCTGCAGCAGGTACGGAGAGGAAGAATTTGCGAGGCGATTCATAAGCGATGTTATTTGGCGAAGTTGCAAATTTCATTTTAAATCTGCCGACATCTGATTGTCCGCAGATTGTTACCCAATTTTCCGGCAGGTCAATTATCAGATTGACAATTTATTTGGTTTATTTGTGCTTCAAATTATCAAATTTTCAATAATGAACTTTTTAAAATTAAAACATTTTGCAGGGCTGGGGTTGGCATTGCTGCTTGCAATGAGTGCGTCCGCTCAGACTACTACCGATTCGATCAAATATGATCACCAGGAAGTGTTCGGCCCTATCACCTGGCCGGTTACCAGCGGCGACACCCGTTCGGCTAACGGGCAACCCGGTCCGAATTACTGGCAAAACCGTGCCGATTACCTTATTCATGCTAAGCTCACCGAAGGGCAGCAGGACACCACGATAACCGGTGAAGTAACGATCAATTATACGAATAACAGTCCCGATAAGCTCGACCACCTTTGGCTGCAACTGGATCAGAACCTGTTCAAACCCGACTCGCGCGGTGCAGCAACCGTACCTATCGGCGGCGACCGGTTTGACGTAAGGGGCTTTAGCCGCGGCGGTTACCATATCGGCACCGTGACCGTTACTTACATGGGCAAAACATACAAAGTCAACCCGGTGGTCACAGATGCGCGTATGCAGGTGCGCCTGAAAACACCTATGGGTGCAAAGGGCCAAAAGATACAGGTGAAAGTGAACTACTGGTTTTCTATACCATTCTACGGCGCCGACCGTATGGGCCGTAAGAAGTTTGAGCAGGGTTATGTATACGAGATTGCGCAGTGGTACCCGCGCATGTGCGTTTACGACGATGTAGAAGGCTGGAACACTTTGCCTTACATGGGCCTGGGTGAGTTTTATTGCGACTACGGCAATTTCGATTACTACATTACCGCGCCGGCCAGCATGACGGTTGTCGGCTCGGGCGATTTGCAAAACGGCACACAGGTACTGTCGGGCACCGAACAATCGCGGCTGGCGCAGGCGCGCAAGAGCGACAAAACGGTGATGGTTATTACCCCCGAAGAAGTTGGCAAAAACAATGGCGCCAAAGGCGATAAAACCTGGCATTTTAAGATGCTGAATACGCGCGACGTTTCGTGGGCGGCATCGAACGCTTTTATCTGGGACGCCGCAAAGGTAAATTTGCCGTCAGGCAGGCAGTGCATCGCCATGTCGGCCTATCCTAAGGAAAGCGCCGGCAACGACTCGTGGGGCCGCTCGACCGAATACCTCAAAAACAGCATGGAGATCTATTCGAAAAAATATTTCGAATATCCGTGGAACTCGGCTGTCAGCGTATCGGGTGTGGCGCTGGGCATGGAATATCCCGGCATCATCTTTTGCTTGAGCAACCTGAAAAACGGCGGTCTTTGGGGCGATATTACGCACGAGATCGGGCACAACTGGTTCCCGATGATCGTGGGATCCAACGAGCGCAAGTACATGTGGCAGGACGAAGGCTTTAATACCTTCATCAATGAATATTCGACCGAACACTTTAATAAAGGCGAATATTTCAACGCCAAAAACCGTGCTGCCAATGGCATTGCCCGCATGATGCTGCGCGAAAAAGACCCGCTGATGGTAGCGCCTGAAGCACAAAATGAATACGGCCAGTATTACTTTAAGACGGCGTTGGGACTTGATATCCTGCGTAACGAGGTTTTGGGCCACGACCGTTTTGACTATGCCTTTAACGAATACATTAAGCATTGGGCGTTTAAACACCCGTTGCCGTACGATTTCTTCAGGGTGATGAACGACGCCTCGGGCGAGGACCTAAACTGGTTCTTCAAACCCTGGTTCTTTACCACCTGGACGCTCGACCAGTCGATCCAGTCGGTTAAATATGTAAAGGACGATCCGAAAAACGGCGCTATCCTGACGCTGGTAAATAAAGAAAAACTGGCCATGCCGGTCGACTTGAAAATTACACTGGCTGATGGTAAGGTTCAGAACCTGCACCTGCCGGTGAATATCTGGCAGCGCGGCGGCGTTTGGACCTTCGTTTATTCCTCGACCACAACCATACAATCGATAGAGGTTGATCCCGACCACCAGTTGCCGGATGTCGACCGGAAGAACAATGTGTGGAACGCTCCTAAGTGAGGTGAATGGTGAAAGGTTAAAGGCGAAAGGTTAATTTTGCTAAAAATATAAAGACCGGGTTTGATGAGAGCCTGGTCTTTTTGCTATTTAGTACCGATTAAATTGCATAGAATTTCTTGAATTTGGGCTTACTTGGAAAGCGGTTGCGCCGATGGCGCATACACTTGCCTTTTGCTTTATTTGAGTTCAGTGTAGTAATTTAATTAAGCCGCGCCACTATCAATGTTTTGTTTCGATGGCCCGAATATTAGCCTACCGGTGATCCCCGTAGGGATCAAAGCTTTGTAGAATTGATTTGCAAAAAACATTCCCGTACCGTAGGTACGGAACAGTGTCTATTATGTCATAGCAGGTGGATTGACGCAAGAATTGTTATTTATTAACCTGCTGGATGATTTATCTGGCTTATACCGTTTGATGGATATTATGGCTGGTGGTGGCGAAAAAAATTGTCCGAAACAGAATTTGCAGAATTATCTAATTTTCAGAATTCTGTTGATCCTAAAATTCTGCAAATTCTGATTCAGACAATTAATCAATTACGCCTCCTGGGCCTGGTAAACCGGGTAATCGGTATAACCTTTTTCGTCGGGTGTGTAGAACTGGTCGGGGTTAAGGTTGCTCGATAATGGTAAACCCTTTTCAAAACGTTCAACCAGGTCGGGGTTGTTGATGAACGGACGGCCAAACGCCACCAGGTCGCACAAGCCGCTTTCAAGTTCCGCTTCTGCCGATTCCATGGTATGTCCGCCGGCCAGGATTAAGGTATTTTTGAATGCTGCGCGTATGGTTTCCTTTATAGCCAAAGGCACGGCGGGTGCACCCAATGCCGAATGATCGACAATGTGGATGTAGGCAATATTCAGCTTGTTCAATTGTTCAGCCAGATATTTATAGGTAGCGTCTATCTCGGGGTAATGCGGCATATCGCTGGCAACGCCGTAAGGCGACAGGCGAATACCCACTTTGTCAGCACCAATAGCCTTAGCCGACGCCTCTGCCACCTCAAGTACAAAACGCGCACGGTTCTCAACACTGCCGCCGTAATTGTCCGTGCGCACATTGCTTATGGGGGACAGGAATTGCTCCAATAAATAACCATTAGCGCTGTGCAACTCGATACCGTCGAAACCGGCCGCTACGGCATTTTTGGCAGCCTGTACAAATTCCGCTTTTGCTTCGGCCAATTCGTCGGTGGTCATGGCTTTTGGCTCCGGGAGGTCTTGCATTTGCAGGGCGTCGGTCCACATCTGTCCTGCTGCCTTTACCGCTGACGGGGCCAGTACACGCGCGCCTTCAGGCAAATTGAGCGCGTGGGCTATCCGGCCGGTATGCATCAGTTGAACAAATATTTTTCCACCTTTGGCATGCACCGTTTCGGTAACCTTCTTCCAGCCATCAATCTGCGCTTGGCTGAAAATGCCCGGGATACGCGCATAACCCAATCCGTTCGGCGATGGCGAAGTCCCTTCGGTAATAATGAGCCCTGCCCCTGAACGCTGACCGTAATATTGTGCCATCAGGTCGTTTGGTACATTGCCTAAGGCGCGCGAGCGCGTCATGGGCGACATAACTATTCTATTTTTGAGGGTGAGATTCCCGACCTTTGCCGGGGTAAATAATTTTAGTGGTGTCATATTAAGTCGATTTAATGCTGTGGTTTTTGTCGCCGGCAAAGCTAAACATGGATTTATATGTTGCAACAACAATTGAACAAAATGACACGGCTGTGGTCTGCAGTTTACAAACGGATTACAACTGAAAATCCCTGCCGCGACTTTCGGCTTTCACCCCAAAATCCTAACTTCGCCGGAACAGAAAAGAGGAAAGCGAATTGGATTATTTAAAAGGATTAAACCCGGCCCAGCAGGCCGCCGTATTGCAAACCGAAGGGCCTGTGATGATCATAGCGGGCGCCGGTTCGGGTAAAACACGCGTCATTACCATGCGCGTGGCGCACCTGATAGCCAACGGGGTGGATGCTTTCAATATCCTGGTGCTGACGTTTACCAATAAGGCGGCAAAAGAGATGCGCGAGCGTATTATGCACACCGTCGGCCCGGAGGCCAAAAACGTGTGGATGGGCACTTTCCACTCGGTTTTTGCCAAGCTGCTTCGCGTGGAGGCCGACAAAATAGGCTACCCCAACAACTTCACCATTTACGATACCGACGACAGCAAAAGCGTGCTGCGTGCTATATTGAAGGAACTGGCGCTGGACGATAAGCTATACAACCCCAACTTTGTATATAACCGCATTTCGGCGGCTAAGAATAACTTGATCTCGTGGCAGGAATACCAGCAGAACGACCAAATACAAGCCGACGATTTTTCGAGCGGCCGCGGGCATTTGGGCAAGATATATGAGACTTACTCAAACCGTTGTTTTCGTGCGGGCGCAATGGATTTTGACGATCTGCTATTTAAAACCAACGAATTGCTGAAGCGGTACCCCGATGTGCTTTACAAATACCAGAACAAGTTTAAATACCTGATGGTGGACGAGTACCAGGACACCAATTTTTCGCAATACCTTATTGTAAAAAAGCTGGCCGCGATGAATGAAAACATCTGCGTGGTGGGTGACGATGCGCAGAGCATCTACGCCTTCCGCGGGGCCAATATCCAGAACATCCTGAACTTCGAAAAGGACTATCCTGACCTGAAAGTATTCAAACTGGAACAAAATTACCGGTCGACCCAGAACATCGTTAACGTTGCCAACAGCATCATCGCCAATAACCAGGAACAGCTGAAAAAGAACGTTTTTTCGGAAAAAGAAACCGGCGATAAGATCAGGGTGATGCGCGCTTTTAGCGATAATGAAGAAGGCAAGATCGTGGCCGAGGAGATCATGCAGCACCGCAGCACGAAGGGCATGAACTGGCACGATTTCGCCATCCTTTACCGTACCAATGCCCAGTCGCGCTCGATGGAGGAGGCCCTACGAAAGCTGAACATACCTTATAAGATATACGGCGGCCTTTCTTTCTACCAGCGCAAGGAGATTAAGGACCTGATCGCTTATTTCAGGCTCACCATCAATCCCAGCGACGAAGAAGCGCTGAAAAGGGTGATCAATTACCCCAAACGCGGCATCGGCGACACGACGGTCGACCGGATCATCCTCTCGGCCGATCAAAATATGGTCAGCACCTGGGAAGTAGTTATAAATCCGTCTAAATATCTCGACGGACGCAGCGCAGCAGCGGTAGGCGTATTCGCCACCATGATCCAGAGCTTCCAGGTGATCACCAAAACCATGTCGGCTTATGACGCCGCCTTGCATATTGCGCAGCATTCGGGCATATTGAAGGATCTATATGAAGATAAATCGGTAGAGGGCCTGAACCGTTACGAGAATATCCAGGAATTACTGAATGGTATAAAAGAGTTCTCGGAACGCGAGGATATCGAGGAAAAAAGCCTGGAAATTTTTATGCAGGATGTTGCCCTGCTGACCAACGATGATAAAGATAACGACCCGAACGCCGATACAGTTTCATTGATGACCATCCACTCGGCCAAGGGGTTGGAGTTTCCGCATGTATTTGTGGTGGGCCTGGAGGAAAACCTCTTCCCTTCGCAAATGTCGCTCAACTCGCGCAGCGATTTGGAGGAAGAGCGGCGCCTGTTCTATGTGGCCGTTACCCGCGCCGAAATCAGGCTGACCATCAGCTACGCAACTTCGCGCTTTAAATTCGGCACGCTGATCAGTTGCGAGCCCAGCCGCTTCCTGGACGAAATAGATGCACGCTATCTCGAATTGGATTTTACCGCTAAACCTGCCGCCGCCAGTTCGACTTTCTTTGACGACGAGCGTAACGCATGGAACAAGCGCGGTGACAGTTTCTCCAAACCACGGCCTGCTGCTGCATCGCCGGTAAAGACCACATCGATATTAGCCAAGGCCCATGTGCCTACGCCAGGCTTCGCGCCGTCCGATACTTCGAACCTCCAGGTGGGTATGGAAGTAGAGCACGAACGATTCGGTTTCGGCAAGGTATTGAGCCTTGAAGGAAATAAACCAGATGTTAAAGCCACTATATTCTTTAAGGAAATAGGGCAAAAACAATTGCTCCTGAAATTTGCCAAACTTCGTATAATAATTAACTAATTGTTTATGTAACGGGGCTGTTACACGTCGTATAAGGGCGCGTATTTCCAATTACATTAATTCATTTACAATTGGTTAAATATTGTCATGATTTTTTTCCGTATCGTAGAATAAATTCCCCGTTAAAATTGCATATTTATTTGCTTTTTAGGCAAAACGGCCGAAAATGCGGGTTAATCGACAATGGCACACACTTTGGTCATGTGTATATACCCCTAACTATTGAGGCATAACACATTATGAAGGAATTTACAAGAACCGCAAACAAATCTGTAGGCAAAAGCATAAGGATCTTACGCCATCAGCACGGCTGGAGCCAGGAAGACATAGCTAACCGTTTAGGTATCTCGATCCCGGCTTTTTCAAAAATCGAAACAGGTGTTACCGACGTTAACTTGTCGCGCCTGGAGCAGATCGCAAACATTTACGAGGTAAGTGTTGTGCAGTTACTTGCTATTGACAACGAACAGGCCGATCCCGCACCATCGCACCTGAACCTGATGCAGAAGAAATTGAACGATCGCGAAGTAGAGATCGCTAACCTGCAACGCAAGGTTATTGAACTGTACGAAGAGCTGCGCACCAAGAGCTCGGTAGCAGTTTAAGCCTGTTTACAAAAACCGACACTTTTGACCAATTATCACTTATTCAGCCGATAAGTGATATTTTTATTTCAAAGCCTTATTAAATACAAGTAAAGAATATTAATCTATAGAGATAAATATTTCCAATTAGTCAAACAACTGAACATCAAACGCTCCTGGAGGCCAATTGGAGCAACATTTGCGGTATCGACTACAATACTGTAAATACCTGTGATGTTTAATTATTTGATTTCGATCTCAAAAGGGGGCGCCATTAAGAATGGAACCATCCACGACCCAGAAAGTAAGCTGAAGATTAAAGTGTTCGATGTTTTGAAGTCGACATTTAAGCCCAGCAAGGGAGAAGTAAGGTATTTTGTTACAGGCGGCGGCCAAACGCTCGCGTTTGAAACGCAGGGCTACAAAAAACACAAAACGCTGCTTATACTGCATATGATATCCTGGTATTGCCTCTACCTTGGATTGCTTGAAGCCAAGATTTATCCCAATTGGCCGTGATTCTGGAGTCGGCAGTGGTGAGTCCTCAGTTCTGAGTCGGCAAGACAGGCTTAAAAATTATTGACTTAAGACTTTAGACTACAGACTTAGGACTCAATTAAAGCTGGTTCGCTTGGGATCGTGCAGGATGTCGGTCATATCAATGATCTTCTCGTCAATATCCGACACGCATTTGTTCATCATACTGATACATTCCTGCTGATCGACGAGGCCTTCTTTTTCCAGGTTCATCAGGCCCTTCAAGGTAGCGATAGGTCCTCGTATCTGGTGCGATAAGTAAGACGAGTATTCCGAAAGCTTTTTATTCTTAACCTGCAGATCGCGCGTACGTTCATCAATGATTTCTTCCAGATGATGATTAATACGGTCGAGATTATCTTTTTGACGTGACACCTCACTGTTCAGTTCGGTCAGTCGTGCGTTGGTTCTTGCTTTACGTTTTACGTTACCTACCAGCAGCGCTATAACCACGAGCATAAGCCCCGATGCAGAAACCGCCCACCAGAATTTAACACGGTCGTTTTTCTGGCGCTCAATGATCAGTTCGCTTTCCTTTTGCTTTTCCTGCTGGTCGTGCTGTTCCTGCAGCAGGTCGAGGCCGGCGGTAACATTATTTTTTAAAATCGCACTATCCCTTACATATATCTTATGCAGGAAATCCAGAGCTTGCGCGTAATTTTTCTTATGCAGTTCAATCTGGTATTGGGTGTACGTAAAATCCGCTTCCAGCTTTTCGTCCTTAGTGATCTGGGCATAAGCAATACCTTCATCCAGGAACTTTTGTGCTGCATCGTAATTCTTATTCTCGACATATAAGGAAGTAAGCGTTAAATCGATACCACCTATTGACGTATTCAAATCCTTCTCTTTAGCCTTGCTGTTGGCCTGCAACAAAAATTGCTCGGCCTTATCATACTGTTTTAAACTAAAGTAAACCATACCGAAATCCTGCAGGCAAACAATAAGGTTCACCGGCTCGTTCAGCCTGGTAAATAAATTCTGAGCTTTGGTATAATAATCTACTGCAAGCGAAAAGTTTTTCTTCCTGGTATAAACGTTGCCGATATTAAGGTAAGCTTTAGCAAGCAACTCTGTGTTATTAATAGTTTGGGCTATTTCAAGGCCTTTCTGGAGGTATTCCAGCGACTTGTCGTAATCGCTGGTTTGATACAGGTTGCCTATATTATTATATACGTTGGCCTGGCCGATCACATTCTTACTCATCTTGAAGTAATACAGCGCGTACAAGTAATCGCTGAACGACTTCGCCTCGTTGTTCGCATAATATTCTCCAATCCCCAAAACACGGTACGATTCCCCTATGCCGTTCAGGTAATTAAGCTTCTGAGCCATATCCAACGCCTGTTGCGCTTTTTTCATGGTTTGCTCATGATCTGTCAGGCGGCTTTTAAATCCCTGTGCCAACAACTGCTTCACCTGCGCTGTATCCTGGGCGGCAACCCAAAGCGTTGTTTCAGCATTTACTCCAATGAAGGCGACTAACAGAATTAAGATAATCGGATAAGCTTTTCTCATCAATATTATTTTGACACAGAGGGCAGTAGTCGCGTACGACTAAACCTGCTGCGATAACACCCTATTACGTAAACGGCCGGAAAATGATGCGTTAAATATTTTTTTATTAAAATTTTTTATTCTGATAAACATATTTACCTTTGTTAAAGTACTTTAGTTGAGTACCATAATTACTTAATTAATAAGCAATTATAATCGACTAAACCATATTGTTCCTTTTATAATTTTCGTCCTTTTTTAATTGATTTTTTGCAAAAAAGCTATAAAAACAGGCAAAAAATGCAAAAATTGATAAAAAACAGGTTATAAGCAACTTATGAAAGTTATATAACGGAGCAAAATTGAATCGTTCTTTAAAGACTGGAAATATTAAGGATTGGTCGCCGCTTCGGTTGATATTTTCTCAAAATCGGGGGAATCAGAACCGGACTTTTGTCACAAAATTGTAAAACGGATAATGCAATTATTGATGTTTCCAACGACATAGCTTAATAAATTAACCATAATATTTAACCATTCTAACAAACATTCAAATGAAAAAAGTAATCTTAGCAGCCGTTCTATTAGCTAGCGCAGGTGCCGTATCAGCATTCACTTTAAAACATGATACCGTACGCGCAAAGTATGATACCATTGCTGACAAAAAAGATTTGGGTACTGCTGACGACAAGAAGGATCTGGGTACTGCCGACGACAAGAAGGACCTGGGTACTGCCGATGCTCAAAAACACAGCACTACCAACGACAAAAAGGATTTAGGTACTGCTGACTAATTAAGTCGACGTATCTAGCGGCGATTTGCAATAAATTGCTGTAGCGGGGACTGCATATATTGGAGATTTTTCCAATATATGCCCCATTTGATCGGATTGAAATATTGGTCCATTATTGTATTGTATTTTCCAAAAAATTCAATCCTTTTTGTGACCTGGTACTCTTTCTGGATATTAATTACCTATCAATTGCAGCCCTTTTCTTTCTCCCTCTTTGGGCGTATTGCATTCTAAAATTTCTTCAATTTAGTGGCGGACAAAATTTGACTATGGAGTTAAACTCTATATTTGTTCAAAATTTTCTTTATGCAGGCTATTAAAACCTATGTTGAACAAAACAGGCAGCGTTTTCTGGACGAATTGTTTGAACTGCTGCGCTTTCAGTCGGTTAGCGCCGATCCGAAATACAAACCCGAAGTTTTGAAAACCGCCGGTTACGTAGCCCAAAAGCTGCGCGACGCCGGCGCCGACAAGGTTGAAGTGTGCGAAACGGCCGGTAACCCTATCGTTTATGGCGAAAAGATCGCTGATCCTTCGAAGCCGACTGTATTGGTTTACGGCCACTACGATGTGCAGCCGCCGGACCCGCTGGAATTGTGGAAGACCCCTCCTTTCGAGCCAACCATCCGCAACGGGAAAATTTACGCCCGCGGCGCCTGTGATGACAAGGGCCAGTTTTACATGCATGTAAAGGCCTTCGAACTGATGATGCAAAACGGCGGTCTGCCCTGCAACATCAAGTTTATGATCGAAGGTGAGGAAGAAGTAGGATCGAACAACCTCGGCATATTTGTTAAAGCCAATAAGGAACGATTGAAAGCCGACGTTGTGCTCATATCCGACACCTCGATGCTGAGCATGGAAAATCCATCGCTCGAGACGGGCCTGAGGGGCCTCTCCTACATGGAAGTTGAAGTGACAGGCCCGAACCGCGATCTGCATTCGGGTGTGTATGGCGGCGCCGTAGCCAATCCGGCAACCATATTGGCTAAAATGATCGCATCGATGCACGACGAGAATAATCATATTACCATTCCCGGCTTTTATGACGATGTGGTCGATTTAACTACAGAAGAACGCAAAGCGTTGAACAGCGCACCTTACGACGAAGAAGAATATAAGAAAGATCTTGATGTAGCCGAGCTATGGGGCGAAAAAGGATATTCAACCCTCGAACGTACCGGAACAAGACCAACATTGGAGGTAAACGGTATATGGGGCGGTTATACGGGTGAAGGCGCTAAAACTGTATTACCGTCAAAAGCTTTTGCCAAAATATCGATGCGGCTGGTGCCTAACCAGGAATGGGTAAAGATCAGCGAGCTGTTTGCTGCACATATCGAAAAGATCGCCCCTGCATCAGTGAAAGTAAAGGTTACCACACACCATGGCGGCGAACCGGTTGTAACCCCAACGGACAGCGTGGCTTATCGCGCTGCGCAAAAAGCGATAGCCGAGTCATTTGGCAAAGAGCCCATTCCTACGCGCGGCGGCGGCAGCATTCCCATCGTGGCGTTATTCGAGGCTGAACTAGGTATTAAAACCGTGTTGATGGGTTTCGGGCTCGATAGCGACGCCCTGCATTCGCCAAACGAGAAATACGATATCTATAATTACTATAAGGGCATTGAAACTATCCCGCTGTTTCACAAGTATTTTGCTGAATTGAGCCAAAAAAGTTGATTTTTTTCAAAACAGGCAGGTTAATTTATTTATTATAACAATAAATTAACTAAAATTTAAATCATGCCTACCAAAGAAAAATCATCGAAATCAGAAGCATCGAAAGAGATGCGCAGCGGCAAGTCTTCACAAGAAAGAAGCCAGGCCGCCAAAGAACTGGCCAGCGGCAATAAAGCAAAGAGCCACGGCACTAATACCAATAAAAGCCACTAAACAAAAGCAAATGCCCCGGAAAAACCGGGGCATTTGCTTTTGACGGTGGTTAGTGATCAGTCGGTCAATGCTCCATCGTCAACAAATCACTAAACCGAAAAATGTTCGCACCCTTCCAGGAACTCCTTATCAGCATCCGCGCCGATGCCGGGTGTATCGTCGATATCCAGGAAATACCCCTTGTATTTAACGCCGCCTAAGCACGGATCGGCTAAATGGCCCAGCATACAGGTGTCCATGTCGTAAAATTTGATATTCGGGCTGGCGTAAACAAAATGCAACTTGGCGCTCAGGGCAATGCGGCTCTCCAGCATCCCTCCCATCATACATGGGATACCGTTTGCCGACGCCAGGTCGTGTATCTTTTGCGCTTCATATATCCCGCCCGATTTCGAGAACTTGATATTGATATAATCGCACGAACCGCTTTTAATCTGCCTGCGCGCGTCGTGGTGATCGAATACGCTTTCATCGGCCATGATCTTTACCGGCGAAAGCTCCTTCAGCGCGGGTAAACGATCATCATACCATGTCCGCATGGGCTGCTCGCAAAATTCTATACCGAACTCTGCAATACCATTTAATGCAGAAACAGCGTCGTCAAAGCTCCAGCCCTGGTTAGCATCAACGCGTATTTTCATTCGGTCGCCGACCGCGTTACGTATTCGTTTTATCCGCTCAATATCTGTTGCAGGGTCCTTCCCAAGCTTTACTTTTAGCACCGTGGCGCCATTTCGTTTAAATTCCAAAGCCCTCCGGGCCATTGCTTCGGGCGATAATATACCGATCGTTATATCCGACTCAACTTCTCTCCTGCTTCCGCCTAAAAATCGATATAGAGGCTGCCTGGCATGTTTTGCGGCAATATCATATAGCGCCATATCGAAAGCGCTTTTGATGGTGCTGTTACGGGCGGTAAAGTCGTGCAGTTGCTGCAGGCGGGCCGTAATATCTAATGCATCCTGCCCTTTCCAAAGCCGGGCAAATTCTTTTGCCATCACCAGGCACGTATCCTGGGTTTCACCGACGATCATCGGGAACCCCGAGCACTCGCCCACCCCATAAAAGCCGGCATCGGTATGCACGCGAATAAAAACGTTCTGCGCGTGGTCCATGGTTCCGGTGGCGATGGTAAAAGGCTCCATCGGTATGCTGAAGCGGTAGATGTCGGTATGAGTTATTTTAATTTGTTGCAATGTTGTAATGTTGGAAGGTTGTAAAGTTAAAGTTTGATGGGCGAATACAATAACTCTTAATTTCCTGAAGGCCAAATTATGTATATTAGCTTAATGCAGGCCAATAAGAAGCATCCGGTATTTTTATATATATTACCATTTTTTGTACTTATTCTAATTATTGGTATTCCGTTGTTATATGGCCACATGAGAGCGGAAGCAATACAATTAGATTTTAAAGGCGTTGTTGATTCTGTTTCTTATAGCGAAAAGGACGAACCAACTGTTTCAATAGGCGGCAAAAGCTTTGTTTTACCGGTTAATTTTTGGGATTTCAATAAACAAATAGAAGTCGGGGATTCTTTAGTAAAACATAAAAATTCTCTTACTATAGAAATTATTAAAAAGAATGGCACTGTTATAATTAAAAACTAAAAAGGAGAAGTAACAACCAACGATTCACTATTCGACATGAACGTACACGAGCAGATCGAACAATATATCACCAGTCAGCCCCAACTCAAACAGCTTGAGCTGCAGGAACTGCATACGCGCATACTCCAGGCATTGCCGGGATGTAAACAATGGTTTGATACCGGTAAAGACAGTACGGGTAAGGTCGTCAGCAACCCAAACATAGGTTATGGCTCATATACCATAAAATACGCGAATGGGACAACCAGGGAATTCTTCCAGATCGGCATAAGCGCCAACACAAGCGGGATATCGGTTTATATACTCGGACTCAGCGACAAAAAATACCTAACCGAAACCTATGGAAAAACACTGGGCAAAGCGAGTGTGACGGGATATTGCATTAAGTTCAAGCATCTGAAAGACATAAACATGGATGTATTGGAAACGGCAATAAAAGATGGGGTTGAGTTGACGAGTGAGAAATAACTTCGAACAGACCATGAAAAAAGTCTATTTGATATTGCTTCTGGGATTGTTTGGACAGGCTGTAAAAGCTCAAAACCTACTGAACCTTAACAAAGCTCAGATAAAAAAATATATGGCAACCCGCCATGCCATTCTAAAAGGGGATGACGCCTACGCCTCTGTTTTTGGCATGCCTCCTCTTATAGATCTTGACTATGATTTCCCGGATTCACTTAGATCGAAGGATGGTATTTTTAGAATAACATTTTATTTCACCAAAACCGGGAAGTGTTATAAATATTATACTATTTATACGAGCGATAAATTCCTGCCGAAAATAGTGGATGATCTTAACAATACTAAGTCTGGACTTAAAAAACTAAGTAAAGATCAATTTGGACTAATAAGATTAAAGGGTATGACGTGGAAATTGAACGTGCAAGATTTAACAATAGAGCGTACCAGCAGAAATATTCAATCTTCGCAGTAGAAATTCGCTTGTCTAATAAGTAGTTCAGCTTTTATATTAAAATTCTGCTACCGCGGGTCTAAGTCCAGGACGAAAATAAATTTTCTGCTCCACGGGTACCGCAACATTCCAACCTTACAACATTTCAACTTTACAACATTTATGCTATCTTTGCATTACTTCAATAACAATTCAACTTCAGCCGCTTTGGCTTGTTATCAACCAAAGACCTGCGCTGATTTTAGTGAATAAATAATTTAAATTTTGATTTTTATGGGAATTGAACCGTCAAAACCATTCGATTATAACTCGACACGTAATAAGCTGATCCTTTCGGAATATGGCCGTAACGTGCAAAACATGGTAAAATACATCGTCGAACTGCCGACGAAGGAAGAGCGCAACCGTTATGCCCAGGTGGTGATAGACCTGATGGGTTTTCTGAACCCGCACCTGCGTGACGTGGCCGACTTTAAGCATAAACTGTGGGACCACCTGCACATCATATCCGATTTCAAGATCGACGTGGACTCGCCGTATCCCAAGCCGTCCATCGAGGCGATACATTTAAGGCCGGAAAGACTTAAGTACCCGCACCAGCGCATCCGGTACAAGCACTACGGCAAAACAATCGAGCTGATGATGGAAAAGGCCAAATCGATTGAAGAGCCCGAACGCAAGCAACACATGGTGCAGGCCATAGCCAACTTTATGAAGATGGCCTACGTGCAATGGAACAAGGACTCGGTGGCCGATGAAAGCATTTTGGCCGACCTGCGCGAAATGTCGCATGGTGAGCTGAAACTGGAGGATAACGTTAACCTGAACAAGGTGGAATACCGCACCAGTAACCAAAACCAGAATACAAGCCGCAACAAGAATAATCAGAACAACCGGAATAAAAACAATCAGAACAACCGCAACAATCAAAACCGCAACCGAAATACCGGCGGCGGGAAGAAGTATTGATTTTTTTATTAGCCGATAGTACATAGTCGATAGTCCATAGTCAGGATTTTTTACCAACTTTGGAACCATGGACCATGGTCTATAAGCCATTGACTAACCTATGAATAACGCATTCGAAATTATAGGCGGCAAGCCGTTAAAAGGCGAAATTATACCCCAGGGGGCCAAAAACGAGGCTTTGCAGATACTTTCGGCCGTGCTGCTTACCCCTGAAAAGGTTACCATCAGCAATATCCCGGATATCAAGGACGTCAACAAACTGATCGAGCTGCTGGGCGACATGGGCGTTGAGGTAGAGCGGCTGTCGCCCGATACCTATAGCTTCGAAGCTAAAGACATTGACCTCGATTTCTTTCAGTCGGATACGTTCCGCTTTAAAGGCGGCAGCCTGCGCGGATCGGTCATGATCGTTGGTCCGCTGCTGGCGCGTTTCGGCAAAGCGGCGATTCCTAAACCAGGCGGCGACAAGATCGGCCGGCGCAGGCTGGATACCCACTTCCTGGGATTTGAAAAGCTGGGCGCCAAGTTCGATTATGATGCCGAAAGCGGTTTCTTTAATGTCGACGCGACCAACCTGAAGGGAACCTATATTCTGCTAGACGAAGCTTCGGTAACCGGCACGGCGAACATAGTAATGGCAGCGGTACTCGCCAAAGGCGTGACTACAATCTATAACGCCGCCTGCGAGCCCTACCTGCAGCAGCTTTGCAAGATGCTGATCCGCATGGGCGCCAGGATAAGCGGCGTAGGCTCAAACCTGCTGACCATTGAAGGTGTCACCGAATTGCACGGCACCGAACACCGCTTGCTGCCGGATATGATCGAAATTGGCTCATTCATTGGCTTGGCTGCCATGACCGGGTCTGAGATCACCATCAAGGACGTACATTACGACGAGCTAGGCATGATACCCGATGTGTTCCGCAAACTCGGAATAACCATTGAGCGCCGGGGTGACGACATTTATATTCCCGCTCAGAAGCACTATGAAATAGAAACCTTTATCGACGGTGCTATCATGACCATCGCCGATGCGCCCTGGCCGGGCTTTACCCCCGACCTGATCAGTATCGTACTGGTGGTAGCCATACAGGCAAAAGGTTCCGTCCTGATCCACCAGAAAATGTTCGAGAGCCGCCTTTTCTTTGTCGACAAGCTGCTCGACATGGGCGCTCAGATCATTCTTTGCGACCCGCACCGGGCAACCGTTATCGGCCTGGATAAGCAGGTGCAATTACGGGGCATTTCCATGACCTCGCCCGACATACGCGCCGGTGTGGCGCTGCTGATTGCGGCACTTTCAGCCCAGGGAAAATCGACCATTTACAATATCGAACAGATTGAACGCGGGTATCAGCATATCGACGAAAGGCTGAGAGCCCTGGGCGCAAATATTAAACGCGTTTGACGAAACCAAAAAAAAGGCTGAAGGTTAATCCTTTATGCTACATGGCTTACGATCCAGCGGTCAAAGTAACATCGCTAACTCCCATATAAACAAAAGGTTAAGTTGCTATTACCTGGTCCTTTTCTTTGTCGTAATCAAAACAGGCTTAAACCTGCTTGCCATACAGCACTTTGGCCTTCAGCGCGATGAGCTTTTGTATATCACGCTCGGCGACCATCTGGATTGGGGTTATAAAGAAATACCGCCATTTATAGCTTTTTTAGCCAGGATAAGCACTTCCATATTTGGGTCAGCTTTTTTTGCCAGCAGGATATTCAGCACGATTTTTTGCGGGCTCGTTACCTGGTTCACCGGGCTGATGGTGCTGGAATTCTGCGGGAAAAAATTTGCGATCGCCTTAGCCTGCCTGTGTACCATCGTTTCGCCGGCTTTCGCTGCGAGCGGCTACCTGTTCGAGCCAATCGTCTTCGACCAGTTTTGGTGGCTGCTGAGCGCATGGCTGATAGCCAGGTATATCAATACCCAAAATCTGAAATACATCTATCTAACCGGGCTGGCAACAGGCATGGGCATGCTTACCAAGTACAGCATGATCTTTTTTGTTCTGGCTTTAATATTAGGCCTGGCGGCGACCAAACAGCGCAAAATAGTTTGGAGTAAGCATTTTCTATACGCCGCGTTGATTGCGTTGCTTATATTTTCGCCAAATCTTACCTGGGAAATAACGCACCACTTTCCTGTCATTACCCAAATGACTGAGCTAAGGGAGGAGCAGTTGTCGGCCATTACGCCCATTGAGTTTGTTATACAGCAATTGCTTATAAATAGCATTGCGTTGCTCGTGTGGCTCGCCGGTATGTGGTTCCTTTTGTTTGCACCTGGCTTGCAGAAATTCAGGTTTATGGCCTTCGCGTACTTGTTCCTGTTTGTCTTCCTGCTGATCATGGCAGGCAAGAATTACTATATCCTCGGCGCATATCCCATGCTGTTTGCCGCAGGCGGTTATGCTATCGAAAAGTGGATAGGCGAATCGGCACCGCATTGGCGCGTGGCGGCTCTTGCCTTACTTGTAATTCCCAACGTGATAATATTTCCAATGGCTTTGCCTGTATTTTCGCTTAAGCAAACCATCGCTATATACCGGTTTGAAAGCAGGGTGATGCCTTTTCTGCTTTTCGAGACCAAATGGGACGATAACAAGCTGCACCCGGTGACCCAGAATTACGGCGACATGATCGGCTGGAACGAAATGGTCATGAAGGTCGCGTGGGTTTATAACAATCTTTCTCCGAATCAACGAAAACATACCCAAATTTATGCCGATAATTACGGCGAGGCCAGCTCTTTGCACCTGTATGGCAAACGATATCATTTGCCTGATGCGATATCGCTTAACAGCAGCTTTTGCATGTGGGCGCCGCCCAAACTCCAGGCCGATTATATTATTTATATCGACGAGAAAGGCGGCCGGAATGTGGAGAAATTTCGGGCTGACGCAGCGAGCTGTAGCAAAATTGACGAGGTTACCGATCCGCTGGCCGTTGAAAAAGGCACCGGCATTTTTCTGATCGCGCATCCAAAAACAGCGTTTAACAACATTTATCACAGGCAATTCGAGGCGACGCAGTTCAGGTAGCCAAAGCTGGCAAAGAAAAATCCGCTTTTAATAATTTTCGGGACGTAGCCGATTTTTCATCTTTCCGGCTAAATCCTATCTTTATAAAAACGTTTCCCGTTGCCTGCTGCTAAAAACCACGACCTCAATTACTCCGGCTTTATACTGGTATTTGTCATTATCAGAATTAGCCTAAACCTGCTGGCCATATCTCATTTCGGTTTTCAACGGGATGAATTACTGCACCTTGCTTTAGGCGATCACCTGGGCTGGGGCTTTAAGGAAGTTCCGCCGTTTATCGCGCTGCTGGCCAAAATATCCACAACATTTTTTGGCGGTTCCCTCTTTGCTACGCGCATATTCAGCACCATTTTCAGCGGGCTGATCATTTGGTTCACAGGCAAAACTGTGGCCGAACTTGGTGGCGGGCGGTTTGCAATTGCGCTGGCCTGCCTTTCGCTCACGCTTTCACCTGCGTTTTTAGCCAGCGGTTACCTTTTCCAGCCTGTAGTGTTCGACCAGTTGTGGTGGGTGCTTACGGCTTACCTGGTTGTTAAATACATTAACACCTCGTCACCGAAATATATGTATTGGCTTGGAATTGTCGTAGGGGTAGGCCTTTTGACCAAATATACCATGGCCTTTTTTGCCGGATCTGTCATCATTGGGCTCCTCATTACCAAACAGCGCAAAATATTGTGGAGCAAGCATGTTTTGGTCGCGGCCCTCATTGCCTTCCTTATATTTCTTCCCAACATCATCTGGCAGTTCAGGCATCATCTGCCCCTGGTGACCCACATGAAAACGCTGCGGAGCACGCAGCTGGAATACATCAAACCGTCTGATTTTATCATGCAGCAATTGATGATCAACGGCATCGCCTTGTTTGTTTGGCTGCCGGGGCTACTGGCTTTACTGTTCGCAAAGGGCTTAAACAAGTATCGTTTCCTTGCCTTCGCGTATATCGTTGTATTTATTTTCCTGCTCGAAATGAACGGCAAAAGCTATTACCTGTTCGGCGCTTACCCGATGCTTTTCGCAGCCGGAGGATATAGCTTCGAACATTGGCTAAAACCGAAATATATCATGCTACGGGCATCCGTGTTGCTGCTTTTTACTTTGCCAAATTTAGTGTTGCTGCCCATGGCGCTGCCCATTCTGCCTTTAAACCAAACGCTCAGCGTATTCAAAGCTTTGCATTTCGCCCCCAAGTGGGAAGATCAAAAAGAACACCCGCTGACGCAGGATTACGCCGACATGTTCGGATGGGATGAACTGGGCAACAAAGTGGCCTGGGCATACAGCGGCCTTAGTTCGGAACAGCAGAAACACACCGAAATCTATGCGGATAATTACGGTGAGGCGGGCGCGGTATACCATTACGGCAAGAAATACCACCTGCCCGACGTTGCCAGCCTGAACAGCAGCTTTACGCTCTGGGCGCCCGACAGCCTGAACGCCCGTTACATCATTTACGTGGACGAAGACGGCGGAGGCAACGTGGAGAAACGCCTTGCCCCGTTCGTGGGAAAGTATGTTAAGTTAGGAGAAATAACATCGCCTTATGCACGCGAAAAGGGTACGGCCATATTCCTGCTCGTTAACCCCAAACCGGGCTTGAATGAGATCTACACAAAAGAACTGGCCCGGAAGCGATTGGAATAATTTCTGATGTGCAAATGTGCAGATTTCAGATGTGCAGACTCCTGGTGTGCAGATATGCAAATGCGCGGATGTGCAGATGGATTTACCCAAACAATTGCATATTATTGATGTATTAAATTCTTTATCGATTCTATGCGGGCGCTTAAAACCATCATCTTCCTGTTTATCTCGAATACCTTCATGACCTTTGCCTGGTATGGGCACCTTAAGTTCAAGGAATTTTCATGGGGTAAAAATCTCGGACTTTTTACGATCATCCTCATTAGCTGGGGACTGGCCTTTTTTGAATATTTATTCCAGGTACCGGCAAACCGTGCCGGCTCTATGGAAACCGGCGGCCCGTTCAGCCTGGTTCAACTGAAAACCATACAGGAGGCGGTAACACTCACGGTGTTCGTTATATTCTCAACGGTCTTCTTCAGCAATGAAAAGCTGCAATGGAACCACTTTTTAGGTTTCGGGCTGATCGTACTGGCTGTGTTTGTGATCTTTAAAAAATGGTAGTTTGATGTGCAGATATGCGGATGTGCGAATTATTTGCATTTACGAAATAAATCAGTGACGCCGTTTTATGAAATTGTTCTGAAAACAAACGATAAATAAAACGTTGCATAAATACATGACCTGGCAAAAAAGCTTAATGTACGGATAGAACAACGAAACAAGAAAGATCGCGAACAAGAATTTTCAAATCTCAAAGAGCACATACTAATTTCAAAGCTAAAGGACATTCATCATTCGGCGACCTCGCAGAGTGACAGCTAAGTGAAAGGACACATCGTAATAAATGACGAAGTGAGGCGGAGGCTTTAATCCTTCGCGTTTATCCTTTCACCTTGCTATATTAGCCTCGTAAACCTCAATAATTAAAACTTTATGGAACGCAGGGAATTCATCAAACAGGGCGCACTGGCAACCGCCGGGCTTACTTTATTGCCTTCGGGCTCGTTATTTGCCCAAAGCGCCGACAAGGTGCGCCTGGGCTTTATCGGTGTAGGATTACGGGGGCGTAGTCATGTCGGCGAGGCGCTTCTGCGCGACGACGTGGAGATCGTGGCCATTTGCGATACACAGGAAAGCTCGCTGCAATACTGCCGCGAACAATTTAAGAAAGCAAATAAACCGCTGCCGAAAGAATATACCGGCGGATTAGATGCCTATAAAGGCCTGCTCGACCGGAAGGATATCGACGCCGTAATAATCGCGACGCCCTGGCAGTTCCATCATCCGCAGGCAGTCGACGCTATGAAGGCCGGTAAATACGTCGGCTGTGAAGTTATTGCAGGACTTTCGATGGACGACCACTGGGATATCGTCAATACGTCCGAGAAAACCGGCATCCCCTACATGACCCTGGAAAACGTTTGTTACCGCCGCGATGTGATGGCGGCATTAAATATGGTTCGGCAGGGTTTGTTCGGCGAGATCCTACACCTCGAGGGCGGTTACCAGCATAACCTAAGAGATGTTTTATTTAATGATGGTAAACCATACGGCGGTAAGGGTGTAAAGTTTGGCCCGGATGCATTCAGCGAGGCGCAATGGCGCACACAGTTTAACATCGACCGCAATGGCGACATCTATCCTACCCATGGCGCCGGACCGGTAATGCACTATGCCAACATCACCCGCGGCAACCGCTTTACCAACCTGGTTTCCTTCGCTACCAAGGCAAGGGGGCTGGCAGCCTATGTCGAGGAATTATCACCCGGCAACCCGGAAACGAAAATAAATTTTAAAAATGGCGACGTGGTAACCACGATGATCAATTGCGCCAATGGCGAAACCGTAATGCTAAGTCATGATACCCACCTGCCACGGCCGTATTCGCTGGGCTTCCGGGTACAGGGCACTAAAGGCATCTGGATGGATGTGTCACAAACGGTCTACATTGAAAATCAAAGCAAAAAGGAGGATGAGTGGGATCCTGCGAAGGACTGGTTCGACAAATACGACCACCCGCTTTGGAAAAAATACGCTAACGATGCAGCCGGTGCTGGTCATGGCGGCATGGACTGGTTCGTATTTAACGCTTTCGTTCAAGCCGTAAAAAAGAAAGGGCCGACTCCGATCGACGTATACGACTCGGTAACCATGAGCGCCATCACGCCGCTGTCGGAAAAATCGCTAGCCGAAGGCAACATGCCGCAAGCCTTCCCCGACTTTACCCGCGGCAAATGGCAACAGCGCAAAAACAATTTTGCGCTGGATGATAGTGGGTTTTGACGGCGGGGATTCAGTGCAACCTGTGTGTTGCTTAATTAATTTTATAGGTAATCCCAAAGAAAAAACCGACCCGGCCAACCTTTTCAGTTAACTGGTCGGTCGCCACAGTATTGCCATTAAAGGGTACTTGAGATTTAGGGTTGTCCCCAATTTTCAGATTTTCTTTTAAACGGTCTACTTGCCCGTATGCAAAGCCCAGACTAATAATTAACCTATTATAAATGAGATTATTTTTGTTGTCGGTTTCAAAACCTCCGACTAATAGCGATCCTCCGAGATATGCCCTGAGTGTAGACAGGTCAGTGGGAGCTGTTGAAACGCCTACGCTGATTCCAGGAGTTACAGGGTCATGCGTTTGCCAATAAAAAGCAGCCATTACCCCGATAGACGGCAACAACATTTTATTACTGCCATTCTGTTTTATGGTAAACATATCATTTTTCCTGGCCGTGCCATTCGAATTCCTGGCTGAGTCAATTTGGAAACTCCTGTCAAACGAGCCGCTGCCAAAACCAAAATTCAAAGCTGGGCCTATTGCCCATTCAAATTGGCCTTTGACGGGAATATTGTATGAAAGTGTATCCACATAAAGTGAAGGTATGCTGGCATTTTTAGGCTTTATTTTCACACCAATCTGCAGGTAGTCACCCTGGGGATAAAAGGCGGGCGAGTAGTAAGTAAAACTATTCTTATCGTTTACCTGAACAAGCAGATTATCTAAAATTCTGACCGCTTTAGCTATCGAATCTATGCTAACCTTTGAGGCTTGCCCCAGGCCGTCATTAAGACCCTTAGCCAGTCCGTTTTTCGCATTGGGAAGCAGTATTGTACATACGTTGCCTGTATCGCTCTTATTAGGGCTACTGCAAAGGCCTGTAAGCACATTAATCAGCGAGTCGTTTTTCTTAATTAACGCAGTTATGTTAGTATAACTATCCTTTACCTGGTTTGCCTCATTTACAGGCTTTGATGAGATGGATGACATCAGATTACCAAAAGTTTTAATAGAGGGATCGAACTGCTTCAAATTAATGTCTCTCAAAATTTGAGCTTCCAATGTATCCTGACTGTATTTTTCACTAGTAATATAATAGGGAACTGCCGCGCTGAAATTCAGAAAGTACTGCAATGTACTCATGTCATTCTTCATCGTTTCAAGCGCGCTATTAATGTCTTTCTCGTTATTTATGATTTTGGCATATGCAGGCGTAACGACGTCTGGGCCGGAAGGAGTTTTTTTACCGGCTATAGCCGATTTTGCTGGCTTACCTGTAGCAGGGGTCGGTTGTTTGATAGTGCTTCCGGGTGTCATTGATATTTTCGAAGTATTCAATGATTTGGCTAACGAATCGAATATGCTCGTATTGTCCGATGTTATCGTTACATTTCTTCCATTTATCCTGATACCATAAGATAGCCGATTCAAATTAATTATTCGAATAAAGACCCTATCCTTCATATGCCTAACCTTTTGAATATTTTCCTGGTCGGGTGCCGGGTTTGAAAAATCATGTACATAGGTATAGGTATTATTCTGATATACAGGATCAACAGCCGTATTAGTAACCGTAGTAGTTGTTTTGGTTACAGTTTTCGTGGAATTAGTTATAGTTTGGCTTTTCTTGATACTGCAAGAACAAACAACAACTATCAACCAAAAAAATAGGAACTTTTTCATGCTGCTGAATTAGGTAAGGGTAATAGATTATTTTAAATAGATTAAGGATATTCCTGCCTGATAAAAGATTTGTCAGTGTCTGATAAATCAGTATTCATTCCTACACTAAAGCCGTTTAGCGTAAATTGCGCAGGAATCGGGTACATCATAATCGAGTTAGGATCGAGCGTCGTAAATTGAGTAATGTCAGTCGAGTACCTAAAGAAAACATTATTATCTACATCCTGCTGCGTCCAGTTATTTGGCGGCCCTTCATAATACTGATAAACTGCCGGCTTGTTCCATTGAATGTTTCCACCAGGTGATGAATGTTCATGGATACAGCCTAATGCGTGGCCGAATTCATGAACAACAACTCTTCTCCATTCTTCATCCGCGGTATCGTCTTCCAGCCAGCCAAAATTCATAGTGGGGTTGTCTTTTGAGATTTGCAGGCATTCAGTTCCAATGTAAGACCACGATCCTTGATCACCATTGAATTGAAATGCTATTCTAATGGTGGCCTGTTGCGGATCGTCGATATAATTAAATTTGATATCTGCATATTGTAGCCATTCTGCCGCCATTTTTTGGGTTTGCCGCTTTTGAATGTCCGACCCATTTAAAAATCCAATATTTAAAGTTGCTCCCGATTGCCATTTGTTATCAGTTATAAGAGCCATTCTTGTCAGAAGAGCACCTTCGTCAGAGCTAAATCTTTGATTGGGGTTAGCAACAAATTTCTGGATAATCCTGTGCTCGTCCGTACCTGCTTTTGCCGGATTATTTAAAGGGTTGGCCTTTATAGCATTGAACATGTTTTGATGTGAATATATCAAAGGCATGGGCTTGTCTATACATACTTTTAAAGGTTTCATAACATTGGTTTTAAAAGAAAATATTTTTATCTGCTAGGTCAATTAACTTTATCCTTGGTAAATAAATGGAATGAAAAGAGTATATATGATGAGGATGATCGAACCGATAAAACTTGCCGAGTAACCCAGCAAAGTTGGGAATGGAGAACCAGCGACTACTACCCAAATTACAAACGCTACCGTCGTAAATATAATTTGCGCAATCTTGGTCACCTTACTGATGAAATAAAGATAAAAAGGTGTTAATACCACTAATACCAGAAAAACCACCCATAATAAAGTTGTCTTATTTCCTTCTCCGGCAGCGCCGCTTATTAATCCAAGTATTGTAATGTAAGCCGTTACAATTTCAGAGGGTATTAATTTAACCAGCCTGTCTTTGTAATCATCTACGGTAGTATTAGTGATTGGTGTTGTTTTAACATCCGCCATCGATCTTATTGCTCTCGCCATGATAATTGTGATTTTATACCGCCTACTCTTGATCCCTTTTCGGCTTTTCGGGTATTTTTATTTAATCGACTGTTATACAATAGATTAATTTTTGTTTAAGTGAATTTAGCGCGAAATAATGAGCTGCGTTACCGTGTTTTCACGGTATTTCGACGGGCTTTTAACGGTATTTAGGAAGGTGAAGAAAGAATATATTTTAATATTGATTAAATAAATAATCAATGGTTAATATTTTATCATTAAGGACAATCACGCGTGAAGTTCAGATTAAGCCGTCATATCTAAAAGCTTTCGGCTTTGGTCTTTTAGCTTTCCGCTTTTATACTATCTTCGCGACAAACTTTTTATAACATGGCAGCTACCAGGCTCACTATAAATAGCAACGGATCGGTAAGGGTCGAAGGAGATTTCGAAATTGTAGATAAAGACGGCAATGTTTACGGTTTGCAGGGCCGTACGACAGTTTCTGTTTGCCGATGCGGGATGTCGCAAAACAAACCTTTCTGCGATGGTTCGCACAAGGGCCACTTTGAGCACGAAGCCAAAGCGTTTGACCTGCCCCCGAAGAAAGCTTAAAGCTGAAAGTCCAAAGCTTTGATTTCGATCAGCTTTCTGCTTTAGTTTTTTAGCTTTCAGCTTAGGTTACCTTTTTTCAATTCCTCGACTGCATGGTTTGCAGCACGTGCGGTAATGGCCATAAAAGTCAGCGACGGATTTTGAGTGCTTGTGGAAACCATGGAGGAGCCGTCGGTTACAAATACGTTCGGACAACTATGCACTTGGTTCCAGGCGTTCAGGATCGACGTTTTCGGGTCCCTGCCCATGCGCACACCGCCCATTTCATGTATATCCAACCCCGGCGCCTGCTGTGTATCGTGCTGAACAATGTTCTTGCAGCCGGCTATATCCAGCATTTCCGAAGCCTGGTTCATAAAGTCCTTCATGCTTTTCTCGTCGTTATCATCATAAGCGACAGATGTTTTGAGCAATGGTATTCCCCACTGGTCCTTTTCATCTTTGCTCAAGCTCACATGGTTGGTTTCTTTTGGAATGGTCTCGCCCTGCATCTGCGTATAGACCACCCAGCCCCCCGGTTCGGATACATCGTCCTTAAATCCGGCGCCAACCTGGGCGCCATCAGTTTCGTGTCCCCATCCCTGCCGCACAACAGAATAGAAGGTCATGTAACCCCGCCTGAAATCCATTTCCTGCTTGTATACATTCCTGAAGTTCGGCATCATGATCGCTGTTGGCCGGCGGCCGTAATAATAAGAATCCAGGTAGCCGTCCATGGTCGCGTAAACATTGCCGCGATAGTTATGGAAGGCCACATATTTACCCAGTACGCCGCTGTCGTTGCCCAGGCCGTTCGGGAAGCGCGATGACGTCGAGTTGAGCATGATGAGGTTACTGTTCATTGTGGCCCCGTTCACGAATATGATCTTCGCATAATATTCGGTGGCTTGTTTGGTATGTGCATCAATCACCCTCACACCGGTAGCCTTACCCTTCTGTTCGTCGTAAATGATCGAATGGACAACCGAATCGGGTTTTATAGTCAGATTACCCGTTTTCAGTGCCCAGGGGATGGTTGAGGCATTGGAACTGAAATACCCGCCGAACGGACATCCTCTTTCGCACAGGCTCCGGGCCTGGCACTGGCCCCTGCCCTGCTGCTTGTGTACCTCGTTTGGCTTAGTCAGGTGCGCACAACGGCCGATGATCACATTTCTGCTGCCTTTATAATGTGCATTGATCCTGGCGCTCATGTCTTTTTCCACAGCATTCATTTCCCAGGCGGGCAGAAACTCGCCGTCCGGCAAAGTTTCCAGGCCATCGTGGTTGCCAGCTATTCCCGCAAACCGCTCCACATGGCTGTACCAGGGCGCAATATCTTCATAACGTATCGGCCAGTCGACAGCAAAACCGTCGCGACCTGGTCCTTCAAAATCAAACTTGCTCCAGCGCTGGGTCTGGCGTGCCCAAAGCAGCGATTTACCACCTACCTGGTAACCGCGTATCCAGTCGAATGGCTTATCCTGTACGTAAGGATGCTCCTTGTCTTTCACAAAAAAATGCTGGCTGGCTTCGCTAAAGGCATAACACCGGGACACGATGGGATTTTCTTCCTTCACTGCCAAAGGCTCGTAAGTGCGATGCGGAAAATCCCAGGGATTTTTGAGTGCCGTCGGATAATCCTTCAAATGTACCACATTGCGGCCGCGCTCAAGAACAAGCGTTTTCAAACCATGATCGCACAGTTCCTTTGCCGCCCAGCCGCCGCTGATGCCCGAGCCGATAACGATAGCATCATACGTATTTTTTTCCGTTCCGCCTGAGTTGATGTAGGCCATAAATGAGGTTATAAATTGGAGCTTTCAAGTTATAAAGTTTAGAACGAAATAATAAAAAATAAATTTGCGTAACCGAATGGTTACTCATACATTTGAAACCGAATGGTTACAAATAGGACAACAATGAGACGAGACGTATTCCAGGCCATTGCCGATCCGACACGACGGGAGATCATCAACCTGGTTGCCAACCGGTCGATGAACCTGAACGCTGTTGCCGATCAATTCGAAGTCAGCCGGCCTGCTATCTCAAAACACATTAAAATATTAACGCAGTGCGGACTGATCACCATTAAACAGGTGGGCCGCGAACGGTATTGCGAAGCCAAATTGCAAAAGCTTAACGAAGTATCGGAGTGGGTGGAACGTTACCGCGTGTTCTGGAACCGGAAGCTGGACGCGCTGGAAGATTTTTTAGCAAAAGACGAACAAGAAAACATCAAACCAATTAAAACAAAAAAGAAATGAAAGCAGAACCCTTTGTAATCGAGCGTACGTTAAACGCCCCTGTTCAAAAAGTTTGGGAAGCGATTACCGACAAACAAAAAATGAAGCAATGGTATTTTGATCTTTCAGATTTCAGGCCGGAGATCGGATTTGAATTTAGTTTTCCCGGCAAAGGCAACGAGGGCCAGGAGTACATGCATCTTTGCAAAATAACCAAAGTTGAGCCCGGTAAATTGCTGCAGTATAGCTGGCGTTACCGGGATTATCCGGGCAACTCGTTTGTAACTTTCGAGCTATTTCCCGAAGGCGATGCAACCCGGCTGAAACTAACACACGAAGGACTGGAAACTTTCCCGCAGGATACCAAGGATTTCGCAAGGGAAAGCTTTATCGCAGGCTGGACTTATCTTATTGGCACATCTATTAAAAACTTTGTGGAGGCATAAGATCATGAGAACCATACTGACCAGCATACTGGTGGACAACCAGGACAAAGCGCTTAAATTTTATACGGAAGTTTTGGGTTTCATCAAGAAAACCGATATTCCTATGGGTCCCGATACAAAATGGCTGACCGTAGTTGCTTCCGAAGGGCCGGATGATGTAGAAATATTGCTTGAACCCAATTGGAACCCAGCGATACAAATAGACGGGAAACCCGCAGCAGCCGAATGGCAAAAGATTTTATTCAATGCCGGAATACCGGCGGCAGTATTCAAGGTAACGGATATTGAAGCGGAACACAAAAGATTGCTTGATGCCGGTGTGCACTTTACCAAATCGCCGATGCAGGCCGGGCCGGTAAAAATAGCTGTGCTCGACGACACCTGCGGTAACCTGTTACAGATCATTCAGCCATAGAAGACGACACACACTGCGTTTTTATCGCGAATTGCTTAATTTAGGTGAAAATCTAAAAACCATGCACTCCGGAAGAATTAAACCAGGCAGGAGTTTTACGCTGCTGCTGTTCAGCCTATTATTTGTTTATTCGATTTCGTATGGACAGCCGGCTAAAACCATCGACGGCCACCCGGCATGGATCATGCAGGGCAATGTGTATGAGGTCAACGTTCGGCAATACACGCCCCAGGGCACATTTAACGCTTTTTCCAAAAGTTTAAGCAGGCTGAAAAGCATGGGCGTGCAGACACTTTGGTTCATGCCCATCAACCCTATCAGCAAAGTGGACAGGAAAGGCACCCTGGGCAGCTATTATGCGGTTTCAAATTACACCGCTATTAACCCGGAATTTGGCACGATGGCCGACTTTAAACGCCTGGTAAATAAGGCTCATGCCATGGGTTTTAAGGTGATCATCGACTGGGTACCGAACCACACCGGCGCCGACAACTACTGGATGGTGAAACATCCCGATTTTTATGTAAAGGACAAAGAAGGCAAACCTGCGGTAGCTTTTGACTGGTCGGATACGCGCCAGTTGAATTACGGCAACAGGGAAATGCAGGACAGCATGATCAACGCCATGAAGTTTTGGCTCGTTAACACCCACATCGACGGTTTTCGCTGCGATGTGGCCTGGAATGTACCGGAAAGCTTCTGGAAACGTTGTATCGGCGAATTAAGAAAAGGTCGAAGCCTGTTTATGCTGGCCGAGGGCGACAAAGACTACCTGCACCGGAGCGGTTTCGACGCTACTTATTCCTGGGACATGTTTCATAAAATGATCGATGTGGCCAAAGGTGCAAGTCCCGCCTTTGCGCTTGATAGCATCAAGGCAAAATATGATGCCGAATACCCAAAAAACGGCCTCGAATTGTATTTCACCAGCAATCACGACGAAAACAGTTGGAACAAAGCCGACTATGGAACTTTCCCCGGCGCTTCTCATGCGCCATTCGCCGTATTGACCCAAACCTATTACCATAGCGTACCGCTGATCTATAGCGGACAGGAAGAACCCGTTTTGCGGGCCATACAGTTTTTCGAGCATGACCCGATAACTTTTAAAAACTTTGCACGGGCACATTTTTACAAGACGCTGCTTAACCTCCGGAAAAATGATATCGCATTAGCCTCAAACGCCTCTTTCCGTAAAATAGCCACAGGTGATAAAACCGCCATATATGCTTATGTGCGAGAGAAAGCAGGTAAAAAGGTACTGGTTATTTTAAATCTTTCGCCGAAACAACAAACTGTAACGGTTAGCGACAAATCATTACTTGGCGGCACCTATGATGTATTTACTAACAAAAAGGTATTGCTGACCTCCAAGTCGTGGAAAATGAAACCGTGGGGATACAAAGTATATCAATATTAAGTGCTGACGCAAATGGGCTCCCGTATTGTCGCGCCTGCCCCTTTTGCTGAATCATCTGCCTTGTAACTTTGTAATATTCATATTAAACAGTCATCCTTATGCTTTCGACCATTAAAGCGTTCAGCAGCTTTTCAGTAAACGACATTGCAAAGGCAAAGGATTTTTATCAAAACATCCTTGGGCTCGAAGTGAAGCATGTCCCTATGGGCCCGGAAGGAATACTGGAATTGTATTTTGACGGCGGGGGCCGCGTTATGATCTACCCAAAGCCCAATCATACGCCAGCCACATTTACGGTACTCAATTTTCCTGTGGATGATGTAGAAAAAGCGGTTGACGAACTTTCAGCAAAAGGCGTCAAATTTGAACATTACGACATGCCTGGCATCCAGACCAATGAAAAGGGCATAGCCCAGGGCGGCGACGGACCCGAGATAGCCTGGTTTACCGATCCGGCCGGAAATATTGTCTCCGTAGTGGGCGCAATGTGAGAATCGCACTCCTCCTCTCTTTTGCTTAAGGCCGGTATTTTTAGCCTTTAACTTTCAGTGGGTTGTATTTTTGTTGTTCCGCCATATATTAAATTATGCAACTGCAATGTTACATTTGCGCCCATTTGTTGATGTTAAATTAATATACTTTTAATACCAAAAGAGCATTTTTAGCGCATCTTATTCGGGATAAAGTGAAAACCGGCAATACTCACAATATCAACTATCTACCGTTCTTTATCACACATTTCCAGCCGTAAAAAACGAATTCAACAAACAAAAACACGCACAAAAACCAATTTGACTATGGATATTTCTACATTTTCATCAGGCGGCGTTTTACGTCGGTGCCGGATAGTAAAACCGGTTAAATTTTTGAATGAAACGGGCCGTGCTGTTAAGGGCAAATTTTTAGGGTTCATCGCCTTGCTTACCTGCTTCAGCTTGTATGCAAGCGCTCAAAGCACGCGGGTTACCGGTAAAATCATTGATGCGGATAGCCGCGAGCCGCTTATCGGCGCAACTGCGTTGGTAAAGGGCACCACAGTTGCGGCTTCCGCCGGGCTCGACGGCACATTTAAGATCAATGTCCAGTCGCCTGAACAAGCTGTACTGGTAATAAGCTACATCGGTTACGTTTCCCGGGAAGTACCGCTGTCAGGCAAAACCAATGTCGGCGAGATACTTTTGAAATCCAGCAGCAATGCTATGAAGGAAGTGGTTGTAACCAGCGACGTCGCCATCGACAGGAAAACACCGATCGCTGTTTCTTCAGTCGGTCCTCAGTTTATCGAGGAGCATATCGGCGCCCAGGATATACCCGACTTGCTCAAAGGTATTCCCGGAGTAATGACCACATCGCAGGGCGGCGGCTACGGCGACTCGCGCATCAGCATCCGCGGCTTCTCCAGCCGTTCGGGTAATGGCAACGTTGCGTATACCATCAATGGTATCCCGGTAAATGACCCGGAAACAGGCGCACTGTACTGGTCGGATTTTGCCGGTTTGACCGATGTTGCAACGTCGATCCAGGTTCAGCGAGGCCTAGGTGCATCCAAGATCATCACTCCTTCGTTCGGCGGTACAGTTAACATTACTACCCGCAGCACGGATGCACAGCCGGGCGGCTTTGTCGAGGAATCGCTTGGTTCGTTCGGGTACAACAAAACCGGCGTGCTAATATCAACAGGCCTGAACCCGAATGGATGGGCAGCCACTTTCCAGGGCAGCCGCACACAAGGACAGGGTTTTGCAGACGGGCTGAATTTTTTGGGTTACAATTATTTCTTCAACCTTTCAAAGGTTATCAGCCAGCATCAAACTTTGTCGCTTAACTTAATGGGTGCCAACCAAACCCACGGACAGCGCCAGGAAGAGCCTATTGCACTATATCAAAATGCTCCGCAGGGCCTGCTATGGAACATTTGGGATGGCTACAAAGATGGCAAGGAATACAACCCCTATAACAATTTTTACAGCGAGCCGCTGCTTTCCATTAACCACGAATGGATCATCAATGAAAAATCAAGCCTTTCCACGGTGCTTTATGGCTTGTGGGGTAACGGCGGCGGGGGCGGCGTAGCTGGTCCGGACTACTCAACACCTAACGCATTGCCAAGAAACGGCAACCTTTACACACCCATCAATTTTGATGCTGTAGAAAGTGCCAATGCTGCAAATCCGGATGGTTCCGCATTGATTTACGGTGACGCATCACATTCTCAAACCACCTGGTATGGTTTAAGAAGTACTTATCGCACCAAATTAGGCGATAACATCGATCTTTCAGCAGGTATTGACCTTCGGGATTATTGGGGCAACCATTACACCGAAGTAACTGATCTGCTCGGCGCCGATTACGTTCAGTACAATTTTAGTGGCAACCCGGCTTTGGGAACGGCTCAAGGCGATATCAATAACCCAACGGACCGCGCCGTAGTTGGCAGCAAGATATACTATTACAACCGCGATTATGTAGAATCAGGCGGCGCTTTTGCACAAGCGGAATATTCAAAGAATGATCTTTCAGCTTTTATCACTTTATCCGGATCCGAAAACTCAGATAAACGAAGCGACTATTTCAACTATCTGAATAGCGATCCCAACCAAACCACACCCTGGGTGCATTTTGCAACCTACCAGGCAAAAGCCGGAGCAAACTATAACTTAACCGACCAAATGAACGTGTATGCCAATATCGGCTACATAACGAAACCGCCATATTTCGGCAACGTGTTCGAAAATTATACCAACCAGATCAACAAAAGCGCTGTGGATGAAAAGCTGTTCAGCTACGAACTGGGCTATGGATTTAAAGTTTCAACCTTCAGTGCAAAAGTCGACCTGTATCGTACGTCCTATACAAACCGCGCATTTGCCAGCGCCTATGCTGATGCCAGCAGCGGACAGATATATACTGCCAATATCTCGGGCGTGGACGAACTACACCAGGGCGCAGAACTTGAATTGAGATGGCGGCCCGTAAAACAGATCACTTTAGGGGGTATGCTGTCCCTGGGCGACGACTATTACACTAACAATGCTGGTCCGGTAACCGTATTCAATAATCAGCAGCAGGCGGTGCATACGGTCAAGGAAGTTTTCCTGAAAAACGAGAAAGTAGGCGATATAGCACAGACGACTGCAGCCGGTTTACTTGACGTTAACGTGGTACCTCAACTGAAATTCGGCGCTATTTTCAACTACTACGGCAATTACACATCCTATGTGCCCTTTCAAAATTACACCAGTCCGAATTTGCACCCTTATGTACTGCCCAATTATGCCACATGGGATCTAAATGGCGTATATAAGTTCAAAATGGCCGGATTTGATGCCGAACTGATCGGAACAGTCCACAACCTGCTGAATTCTAAATATATCCAGGATGCCGAAGACTACAACGCTACGGGCCAGGCATCCGCGGTGAACGTGTACTACGGTTTAGTAAGAAGCTTTACTACTACTTTAAAAGTTAAATTTTAATAAAGACATTGAAGATGAAAAAGATTTATTACTTACTTGCTTTTGCCGTGCTGTTGTTTACAGCGTGCCAGAAGCAGCCGGTGATCGGCCCGGGCCCGACGCCAAACGCTTACGTTAAAACTATGCAACTTACGCTGGCGGCGTCAGACTACCAGCTACTGCCTTCGTCTGATTATCCGCACAGCACCCTCAGTTTCGATAACCTTGCCGACGCCAATACCTATGTGCCCAAAATACTTAATTTAAGGGACCCTCAGTTGAGCAATGGCTCAAAGGCGTCGATAACTTTTGCGCTTGGCGCCAATGTTTATCTTGCCGACAGCCTGTATAAGGACCTGACTTATACGGTTACTCCGGCCGATTACACGGCCGCAGGCAGTAATTACGGCGATTTTACCGCCGCGGAAGCATTGTCATTTGTTCAATCTAAATATACAAGTCCGCAACCCCAGCAGTTGGTTTTGCTGACTTATGTTTTGTATACGGGAACCGATAACACGGTTACTAATTCATTTTTATATGTAAACGGCGCCTGGAAACAGATTTACCAGGTGACGCCTGCACAGTACGCGTCGGTTGGCGATGGAAAATATAACGAGTTCACAAACGCCGATATTCCAAAGCTTGCAGGTTATTTCAACTTCTTCCTGAAAAACGACATCAGCGTTGCAAGCACAGCAAAGGCGGGTGATGTACAATATGTAAGCTACAATCATTACGTTAGCAGCACCAAACAGGACTACCAGGATGTTATGGTGCTGTCGTACGACGGGGCCAACTGGCACACAGCGGTTAGCGCCACTGCACAATTCATCAAAAGTAACGGCACCTGGATACCAGATCCTACGGTTTACTACACCCTGACTTCTGCCGATACGAAGCTGATCGCTAATTCGAACATAAGCACCCAGGACAACAGAACTGCCGTTGGCAAATACGGCGATTTTGAAAATACATGGTCGACTGCTGACTTGCAGGCAGCCCTGATACTTGTATTACAAACTGATTTCCCGAGTCCGAAAGTGAATGTCGATTACAAAATAACCTACCTGGCGTATAGCGGCGGCGCTGACGTTCCGACCACGCTTACATTCCAGTACAATGGCACTGCCTGGGTAGCCAAATAATAGAAGAAATAACACATTGAATAACAGCCCGAGCCGCTTCACTAACGAAGCGGCTTTTTTGTTTAGCGCCGCTTTGTAACACTTATGTTGAAATTGATGGAAAGCATGTAATTTGCGCTATACTTGAATACTCATTATTAGCTGATCATGAACAAACTATTACTCGCCGCAGTACCGCTGGCTGTATTCTTTTCCGCCACGGCACAGCAAAACGTTTTAACCGCAAAAGACTATGAACGGGCCGAAAGCCGGCTGAGCTACGGAACGGCGCCTTACGTTGACGGCGGAAATATTCGCCCGAACTGGCTTGTAAATGGCAGGTTCTGGTACCGGGCGCTCACGCCAGATGGCAGTGCGTTCTTTGTAGTCGACCCGGCAAAGAAAACAAAATTGCCTGCGTTTGACCAGGAAAAACTGGCGGCTTCGCTTTCGTCGGCAACGGGAAAACAGTATAAAGCTTCCATGCTGCCGTTTTACGGTTTTAGGTATTCAGATGATGGCAAAGCGATCATCTTCCGTGCCGACGATCAGCAATGGAAATGCAACCTGTCAAATTATGCCGTAACCAAAGACAATTCTAAAGACGATGGCAGGGAAGAAAACGGGCGAAACTCCGGCAGGCGCAGAGGCGTTCAGTTGGCAGTGCCTTCACCCGATGGAACCAAAGAAGCTTATATTAAGGATTGGAACCTGTGGGTACGCGATTTGGCCATCGGCAAAACTACCCAGCTCACTACCGACGGTGTTGAAAATTATGGCTATGCCACCGACAACGCGGGCTGGAAAAGCAGCGACGGCCCGGTTTTACGCTGGTCGCCAGATTCGAAAAAGATAGCCACGTTCAAGGACGATCAGCGCGAAGTAGGCAATATGTATTTGGTAACCACCAATGTCGGTCACTCTACGCTGAAGGAATGGAAATATCCCCTTCCCGGAGATAAGGTGATCCCCATGATCGAACGGGTGATTATCGACGTCGATAATCCTAAAATAATTAAACTACAGGTTCCGCCGGATCCGCACCGCGCTACTCTGAGCGACGACATTGCAAGCAGCGGCACTTTTGACGATGTCGACTGGAGCGAGGATGGTGCGCAACTGGCATTTGTCTCCACATCGCGCGACCACAAGCAGGAAAAATTCCGCATTGCCGATGCCAATACCGGCGCTGTGCGCGAGGTTTTTGAAGAAACTGTGCCTACGCAGTACGAATCGGGCTGGGGCGCTATCAATTGGCGCTACTTGCCCAAAACCAACGAGATCATCTGGTTCTCGGAACGCGACAATTGGGGACACCTGTACTTATATGATGCTAAAACCGGCAAGGTAAAGAACCAGATCACCAAAGGCGAATGGGTGGTGACGCGCATGGTTAAGGTCGACGAGAAAAAACGAGAGATCTATTTTGATGCCGACGGCACCGATAAGAAAAACCCATACTTTACTCATTTCTTCAGAATTGGGTTCGACGGTAAGCACCTGACCGAACTGACGCCCGCCGAAGGCAACCACCAGGTTTCCTTCTCGCCCGATGAGAAATATATCGTGGATACCTATTCCCAGCCGGATGTTCCTTCAGTTACCGTGGTACGCGATCTGAACGGCAAACAATTAATTGCTGTTGACAAAGAAGACGTATCACGTCTTGAAGCTACGGGATGGCACGCTCCTATCGTCTTTTCAGTAAAAGCGCACGACGGTAAAACCGACATTTACGGTTTGCTATTCACGCCGCGGAATGCCGACCCCGGCAAGAAATACCCGATCATCGATTACATCTACCCCGGCCCTCAGGGCGGCAGCGTCGGCAGCTGGTCGTTTATACCGTCACGCGGCGACAATGAGGCTCTCACCGAACTGGGCTTTGTGGTGGTAGAAATTGAGGGGACCAGCAACCCGCTGCGATCTAAAAGCTTCCACGATATGAGTTACGGCAATATGGCCGAAAACACACTGCCCGACCAGGTAACCGGCATACGTCAGCTGGCACAGCGGTACGCCTTTATCGACACCAGCCGGGTAGGCATCTGGGGGCACTCCGGCGGTGGCTTTGCAACCGCAGGCGCTATGTTCCGCTACCCCGATTTCTTTAAGGTCGGCATATCCGAATCGGGCAACCACGATAACCGGAACTACGAGGATGACTGGGGCGAACGCTACGACGGCCTGGTTACCAACTCCGACTACGAGGCCCAGGCTAACGAAGTTTATGCCAAAAACCTGAAAGGCAAACTTATGCTGGCGCACGGCCTGATGGACAACAACGTTCCGCCAGAAAATACGCTGCTGGTGGTTGAAGCACTGGAAAAAGCTAATAAAGATTACGACCTGGTGGTATTCCCGAACAGCCAGCACGGCTACGGCAGCTATTCATTTTATATGATGCGCCGCCGCTGGGATTATTTTGTAAAGAACCTGCTCGGCGCCGAACCGCCGAAGGAGTTTTTACTGAAAGGCAAGCCAGATCCGAGGAATAGGGTTGAGTGATCGGCGACTGGTGGCTGGTGACCAGGAAAATACATTTTTAAGCGGGCAAGTGACTATCCCGCTTTTTTTGTACCCTTCCCGGTACACTTTGGGAGCACTTTAGAACCACCAGGCAATGAAACGAGTTTGGCTGCCACTTTTCGCAAACAATAGTGCTTTCGATAAAGTTAAACTCTAAAAATCTCTTTATTGAAATGAAATTACCAATACTCAAACGCCTGTATCGTTTTTATGACCAGGAAGGACGCTCGTTGTATAAACTGTTGCTGATTGACCCCGTGAACGATATAGACCATGTATTGTGGACTAAAACCGTCGAGCTTGGCATGCAATACGGCAGGCCTGTATTTTATGAAGAAATTGGAACAAAGCGAAGGAATGACTGAAAACCGCACCTTCTGGAAAACCCTATTACTACCTTGAAATGCAGGTTGTCAGGTTGACGATTTCCGGGACGTTTTATACCGGTGAACACGTCAGCGTTATCTATGTAAAGAATAACCTAAAGAGAACTAATCCACTGCTTATAGAAGCGGCCCGGCGTTAAATAGCTATATCCGTAAGTTTTTTCTCTGACTCGGCGAGGTCGCTATACAGGGTCCGGACAGCGTCTGATGCCAGCCCCGGCCATTGGCTAAAAAGCTGCTTATAATAATCGACGCCCTGCAGTAGTTGCGCCTTAAAATTGGCCAGGTATTTTCTTTTCTTATCGTTCATATCCTTCAGATGCGCCTGCAGGTCTTTTTGCAGATAGTCAATATAAAGGTCAAGTTCCTTGATAAACATGTTCGGCCGTTTAACCTTATAAAGCAGATCCAATTTTCCGTAAATATGCTTTACCATTTCATCCAGCGAGTAGGAACGGTTAAAATAAGCCAGGTTCGGACCGGGGCATATCGCAACCGCGGTGTTCTCCTTAGGTTTGCTGATATCGTACCTGACATAAGCTGATGAACAAAGGCCTTCGCACAGGCATATCTTCTCCGTTACCTTACTTTCTTCCTTCCTGTATTCTTCTTCCGGCAATCGCAGCGATTTGAGTTGTTTTATTTTCAGATGCTGGTATTCCCTGGAAGCCGTGCAAATAGGCTGTTCGGTGAATTCGGTATTATTGACTAAGTATTTTTTCGTACACGGGCTGCCCGGACGGCCCCGTTCCAGGCGTTCCTGTCTTTGCTTTTCGATGCTGCTTTTCCTAAAGGTATTGAATAAAATACCCAAAGGTGAGGCACCGCTCAGGTAAAAATCTTCCTCGCCGGCGTTGCTTAACTGTTTTAAAGTTTCTTCGTCGACATTGGTTACCTCGGGTACGAGCAAAAAAGGACTTCCCCAGCCCGCGGCATCCAACCGATAATACTCCCGCAGGAAACTATGTTCGTCTTCGGTGCCTATGCCGCCCTGCGCGCTGATGCGCTGTGCAGGCCTGGTACCGGCTTTTATGCCTTTCGCTTCCAGCGCGGCGCTGTACATCGCGAACAGTTCATCCTGCATCGCCTGTCTCCTTTCTTTAAATTCTTCCAATATCGGCCCCAGCAAATAGCCATCGGTGGCAAAAGCGTGCCCGCCACAGTTCAAACCCGACTCCACCCGGAATTCAGACACCCAAAGGCCTTTTTTGGCCAAAAATTTAGCCTGGATAAAAGCCGACCGGAAATCACTTACTTTCAGGACGATCCTTTTGCGAATTTCACCTTCCTCATTCGGGAAAAAGTCACTGAATGTTTCCAGGTAACCGTACAGGCGCGGGTTCATTCCGGCCGATAAAATAACGGATGCTTGCAGCTTACTTTCCGCAAAGCCACGCAGCGCCGATAAGGCGTCCGTGTTTTCGTCGCCCAGGTATTCGCCATTAGCGGCAAAATTCAGCTTATCCACCTTCGACATGATATTGACGTCGACAGAGCCGATAACCATGCGCTTTCGCAAAAGTTTCCCGAACAAATTCTTTTGAAACCCGTCAGGATATTCCAGCATCAGGTCGTAGCCCTGGCGCAAAGGCGATGATTCCGGCAACAATTCGAAGTAACGGGTAATATCGCTGCCTTCTTCAAATGGTTCGCTTTTCAGGCGTTCAAACTGTTCTTTGACCAGGTCGTCAACCAAATTCAGGTACGAAGTAATCCGTAGCTGACGCGCGTTGGGCCGGGATTTAAAAATAGGTGCAAAAGGCCTGTTATACTGTTTTGAATGATATTCTCTCATTCGTTCGATCAGTTGGTCATCGACGATGGAAATAACTGATGAAATGCCATAACGGGCGACTTTAAGCGGCGTATCGATGGAAAAACCTAATCCTAATACGGGAATGTGAAATGTGTGACTCATTGAAATGATCGGCCGGAAAGAAAAATTTTTGACCCCGGGGATTTGCAAACTTACCGAGCCGCAGGATCATAAAAATTGACGATGGTCACATTCTGAGTATTTGACAATCCAAAACTAAAAAGGCCCCGGCTTTCACCGGGACCTGAGTTGATTAATGTATATAGCTCTTAAAACTATTCATTCTCAAATCCCGCGTCGCGTAGCCTGATATATTCATCGAGGCTTTTCTTTACGCCCTTGTCCTGGAACTTTTTGATGAAGGACGCCGTTACGCCATGATTAACCAGCTCTTCGGCTTTATCCAGGCTCAGGTTTTTAAATCCCAGGTCGTTGATGCTTTTGATAAACCGGGCGCTTACGCCGTGGTCGACCAATTCCTGCGCCTTATCCAGCGTTACACCTTTATAACCCATATTCTGCAGGCTGTTAATAAACGTAAGGCTCACGCCATGATCACGCAGTTCCTGCGCCTTTTCAAGGGTCATATTGGGCTCCACCTTTTTCAGGCTTGCAACATATTCGGCAGTTACGCCATGATCGCGCAGGCTTTGAGCCTCCTCAAGGGTGACATCGGTCTTGCCCATTTTCCTGATCTCAGCGATGTAATCATCTGTTACACCATGGTCGCGTAACTCGAGCGCCTGGTCGAGCGGCACGTTCTTGTAGCCCATCTGGTGTATGCTGGCAATATATTTCGGCCCAACGCCATGTTCGCGCAGCTCCACGATCTTCTCCAGCGACTGCCGGCCATAGCCTTCGGCTTTGAACAGGTTGAAATAATCCTGCATCACTTTGCGGCTCATATTCTGCTCGGCCAGGTCCTTAAACTGGTCGTTGGAAATATCGGCATAGCCGTTTTCCTTCATAAAATCAAAATAAGCCTTGTTGATATCCGTAAAGAAAACAGCGCGCATCAGGTCGTCGTCAACCTTATACCCTTTTTGCTGCAAGTACTGTCGGAATTGGGCATTCTCAGCAAAGGTATATGTGCCATGCCCGAAATGCTCCTGGAAAGCGCCTCTGAACGACATCTTACCGGCTTCCCTGGCCAGGCTGAACTCCCCTACCTTATCCGTCGGCAATGTGCCGAGTTCGGCTGCGTTAAAGTTCCGTCCCTCGCTCCAGTGGCGGCCGTAAAACTGGATGTTGACGATACCATCCTTCACCACCGCGTCCCAGGTGCCCGCCGGGCGCCCGTTCCACGAGCTATTGTCGTCATCATCGTCTTTATCCTTTTGCTGCGCGAAGGTTTTAGTACCAAACGCTGCAAGCAAAACAGCTACAGAAAGTAATGTTATGATAATCTTTTTCATATTCGTTTGAGAATTAAACCGGTTCACCCCTGATCACTAGTCTCTAATCACTGATCACTAATTAAAAGCATTCTTCAACCGCATATACTTGCGCAGGTCGTTTGATTTAAACCCTTTCGCCTGCATCGAAGCCACGTATTCGGGGGTAACGCCGGTCGATTTCAGCCCGGGCAACTCGTTTACCGGGATGTCGGTAAAGCCCAGCTTCTGGAAGCCCTTGATATATTCGGGCGTAATGTCCAGCGATTTAAATGCGATAACGCTGTGCGGCGGGAAATCGGTGATGCCGATATCTTTAAAGCCTTTGATGAAAGCAGGGGTAATATTCATCGATTTAAAGGCCACCAGGTCGTGCAGCGGAATTTCGGTGTAGCCGATATCGTTAAATCCTTTGATGTAATCGGCCGAGATCTCCATCGATTTGAATGCGATCACATCGTGTATCGGCACGTCCTTATATCCCAGCTTTTCAAGCCCTTTAATGTATTCGGGCGTAATGTCCATCGACTTAAGGGCGATCAGGTTATGCACTGGCATATCGGCATAGCCGGCTTGCTTATAGCTTTGTATAAACGGCTCATCGATTTTCATGGCGCTCATGGCGATCACATTGTGCGCTGCGAGGTCCTTATAACCGTTTCGCTGAAGCATTTCGATATAACTCTTTTTCAGGTCGATCATGAAAAAGGCAAACGCATCGCGGTCGTTCACATCGGTCACGCCTGAGGTTTTTACATAATCGTCAAATGCTTTATCCGCGGTGAATTTATAGGTACCGAAACCCATATCGTCGTCAAACACGCCATTGAAAACAATCGTACCGGCCTCCCTTTTCAGCGAGAATTCACCTTTCTGTCCTCTCGGCAGCGAAGGGAAATCGCTTAGCTTAAAATCGGAATTGCTCGACCAGTTGTGCTCGTCACTGTCATTGGCAGCCCTGAACTCGATCCTGATCTTATCGCCTTTGATGGTGGCAAACCATTTGCCTTCGCTCATATTGGGGCCAACCACGTTCACATCTACATTCACATCCGGACTAATTACCGGGTCTATCACCGGGTCGACATTTACCGGCGGCACCACTACAACCGGGTGTACACTGGCGCTGATGGTTGAAGCGATAACCGGCGCGGTAATATTGGCCACAACGGGCGCCACCACCGGCCCCACAACCGGATTGACCACGGTTTGCGCACCGGCCAAACCTGCCAGAACAATAGCGCAACCCAGCAGCGCCGTGCTGCGCAATTTGCGGGCAAAAGAAAGTATCGTTTTAGTTTTCATGACTTAGTTTTTTATGTAGTCGCACCAGGAACGGCTAACGTTACAAATTTCTACTAATTTATTCGGATTAATACTAATAAATTAGTATTAAAATTATAAGCAACTGATTTACAGATATAAAAAGATCAGACGTCCGTTACCCGTTAGTTTTGATAATTCCGTTTCAGATTCATAATCCGTAACCCCACCCTACACCCGCCCCGAGGCGGGAATCACACAGGCCATGGCTTCTTTTTGATTTCCAAGAGTTCGAAAGATCGGACAAACAAAAAAAGCGGATGGGAATGAGCGATTCCTTCCCTCGGGGAAGGAGGAGGAAGGGGTTACGATGCTGTCAGCTTGCAGAATTATCAAAAACTGCCGGGATTATTTCTAAGTTACCGTTTAAGTATGAATCTGTAACCCCACCCTACACCCGCCCGGCGGCGGGAATCGCGCTGGCCACGGCTTTTTAAAACTTTCAAAAGTTCGAAACATTGATAAACAAAGCGCAGGAAGGGATTAATGAAGCCTGAAATCCCCTCCCTGCCAAATTACGAGGTAAGCTCCCTTCCCACCGGGGAGGGATTTTCTGATTACCAAGTCGCCGCTGCTTCTCGAAAGTCAGCCCCAATAAGTTCAAACAAAAAAGGCCGCTCTTTGCAGGAGCGGCTTTCAGATGGACTGTTCTTCATATTATTTCGCCTGTGGCGCAAATTCGCTGATATCAGACACAAACTGGTCGGGCGTTTCGTCGGGGAAACCGTCCCAGGCTTTCAGCACTTTGCCATTTTCGTCAACCAGCAGCGTATAGGGAAATTTACCGCCAGCGTTGTATTTGTCGGCCAGGGCATCATTTAATTTGATCTGCTCCTTGCTCGGCATGTTCTTTTTCTGGCGCGGAAAATCGGCCCTTACCAATACCAGGTGGTCCGAGGCATAATTCTCAAACGTGCTCGATTCCAGTATTTCTTTTCGCAGCCTGATACAGGGAACGCACCAGTCGGAACCGGAAAAGCTGATCAATATCAGCTTATGCTCTTTCGCGGCCTCTTGTTTGGCGGCGTTAAAATCGCCCTGCCACGTTACGCTGGGTAAAAAGGCAAGCATAAAATATAACATCAGTACTTTCATATCCTTCTAATTATTACTTTATTAACATTCTATTCGTTTGGCCCAACCAAATACTCTTCTTTAAAGACTAGTCCAGTCGAGGCTTATTTAAATCCTAAACTAAATGAAACCACGTCCGACACCAGTCCGGTGGTTTGGGTATAGTGTCCGTACCTGATCTCCAGGTCGTGAAAATTCTGCCAGCCGAACACGCCGTTTTGCGGTACAATACGGACACCCACGCCGTAAAAGTTCGCATTGAACTTTGAATATTCATAGTTGCTGGTGTAGTACGGATCCGTCGGACTGTGGGCTTCGTAAGGCGCGAAATACCTGGCCGCTGTCTGATCGTAGTACCGGTAAAACGGCGATATGGAAAAGAACGGGCTCAGTTTAACCGGCACTTCAATGCCGGCAGTATTCGATTTAACACCCCAGCTATCCTGGTAATAACGGTAGTAAGCACGCAAAATAATATTATCACCCAAAAAATAATTCGCCCTGAAACCCAGGGGTAGCTTGAACCGGTTCGAAGGAAGCTTTTCAATGGTATCCTTTCCGGTGTTGTAATAAACACGGTGGAACGGCAGGCCAAGATAACCGCTTTGCCCCACAACGTCAGCCAGGAACATGATCTGCAGTCGCGGACTGATGATCTGCGAATAACCGAACGAAGCGTCGAATGTATTTCGCGGGCTCGTTGGGATGTTTCGTTTCACATGGTCACCTTCACCCAATGTAACGGTATTACCGCTTGCCGTGGTAATGACCGTTCCGCCGCCTGTTGTGGTAGTAGTCGGCTGCGGTACGAACTCCGACGGGTAGATCAGTGTTACCCTATCGAAAAACGCTTGTAGTTTAGCCGTAAACTCGCCGTTTTTGTTGGCTGTTTTCTGCGAAAAATGAATATCTGCGCCAAGCGAATGATAATTGTATTCACCCGAATAATACGCCCCGAAACCAAAGGTATTTCTTAGTGTGGGGTTTTCGACCGTATAATCGATGGACGGGTAAAGGCGGTTACCCCAGGTTTTGGATGCGCCTGTTTTTGATACCCATGCCTGCGACGCGGCGGTGTGGTAGTCATAGCCCATGCCCAGGTCAAGCGTGTTCTTTTTATAATCAGGGTTGCCCCAAACCAATTTCAAATTGAGGCCGTTAGACAGATCGGTTACGCGTTCACTGCCTATGCCACCAGTAATTGCTGAATGATCACCGTTTTGTGAATAATAGCTCGATACCAGGTCCACTTCGTCCACGTGCAATTGCCGTGGGTCGTAACTCCGTTTTTCCGGCTCGTCGACAGGCGTGTATAGGCTCGGCGCAGGTTTACTTTGTAAACTGTCGATCGTTTGCGCGTGCACGTTCAGGCGGCAAATCAATGCAAATCCGATAACGGACAAAAATACTTTCTTCATGATCCCTTAACTGCCCGCTTTAGTTACAACCGCAGCCCCCGCCTGTCTTCCCGGCATTGGCGCCCGACGCGGCTTCGCGATACGATTCAAAATTTAGTTCGTTCTTCTCCACCTTCCTGTTCCCGAGGACCATTTCAGCATCATTTAAGCGGTTTTTCTGGTATTCCTTAACCTGCACGCAAGAACTTGCGCCGATAATAAGCAATACACAACCCGCTACCTTCAATAATTTGTTAGTCATTTTATGGGGTTAATCGATATGAATATTATTTGATGTATAAATGCGGTCGTTATCGTCGATGAGTACCGCCTCGATGTTTTTGATTTGGTTAATCATGTCCAGGCCGGTGCGAATACCCATTATGGTTACCGGTGTCGCCATGGCATCAGCTATTTCGGCGTTGGTGGTAATAATGGTCACGCTTTTGATCCCTGTAACCGGGTAGCCCGTCCTCGGATCGATGGTGTGCGAATATTTTTTCCCGTCGATCGTCACGTATTTTTCATAGTTACCTGAAGTAGCCACCGCCATATCAGAAATGTTCATATACGAGAAAACCTCGCCTTTAACATTCGGATTTATGATGCCAATTGTCCAGTCGCGGCCATCCGGCTGCCTGCCCCAGGTAGTAAGGTCGCCCGAGGCGTTTACTACACCCGCTTCGGCGCCTGCCTGTTTCATGATATATTTGGCGCGCTCGGCCGCATAACCCTTGCCTATCCCGCCGAAACCGATGCGCATACCTTCTTCCTTCAGAAAAATCGTGCACTTTTCAGCATCCAATATCACGTTCTGGTAATTAATCAGTCTGACCATTTTTTTTGCCGTTTCCTTATCAGGAAGCGCGGTCATGTTTTGATCGAAGTTCCAAAGGCGCTTATCTATCGAGCCATAGGTTATGTCAAAGGCTCCCTGTGTTATGCCTGATATGCGTATCGAACGCTGCACCAGGTCGAACGTCTCTCGGCTGACCTCAACGGGCATTATTCCTGCCTGCTGATTGATCCTTGCGGTTTCGCTGTCGTCACTGAAGGTTGTCAACAGCTTTTCTATTCGCTGTATTTCGGCAATACCCTTGTCGATCACCAGATTGCCCCAAAACTCATTATCGGTAACCACGCTCAGCTCAAAACGGTTTCCCATAAGCTTGCATTCCCTTTTGACGACGAACTTTTCTTTCAGCGAAACGATCATATTTTATGTTTAAACACTGATCTAAACGACCGGGTAACAGCAATATTACATGCACATTCTGAATTCCACATGAAAATCAATGTGTCAGAATGACAATAAGTAAAATTTAACATTTTTTAACAAGCGGGAAGCCTTTGTTGTTTGCCGGTCAGAACCTTCTGCCCAGGATAACCTTGAAAATGGCTTTGTCGGTACTTGTGGTAAAACCGTAACCAAAACCGGCGTTAAATTCCCATTTGGGATCCCAGTTCAGGTCGGTCGCCATAAAAAGCTGCTGCTGCTGCAGGCCCCACGCATCGTAATGGAAAAAAGGGCCGGTACTGCCATAATACTCAGGGCCAATGGCCACAACTTTGCTGATATCATAGCTGACTTTTACGTTGGGTGAAAAGATCATACCCCGGTGTTGGTCCGGGCCGGCAAAACTCTGGTCGAGTGTTGGATTTAGGGCCACATACCAGCCGCCCCATTTTTTATCGATGATAGGCCGAATCTCCAGCGTGCAGGTGTTGGCCGAGAATTGAGGTTTCTGAAAACCGAATTCTGCAGATAAGCTTACGCCCACCGGCCAGTGCCAGCTTTCGGGCACAGCAACACGCGGCCTGATATGTGAGCCGACGTACGCCGTACGACCTTCGTCGCCAATGGAGTTAAAAATATAAAAACCCGTCTCGAACCAGGGCGTCCACCCATGGGTTATTTCGATGGTTTCGTGGTCGACATGGTTGGTGGGCAGTTGCCCATCCTCGATCGTCTTGCTGCCGCTAAGCGTAAAATTACTGTGCAGCTCGAGCATGGTACGGCCAGAATCGACCGTTTCGGAACCATAAACCTGGATCTCGTAGTTGTCCTGGGCATGTAAACAAACTGATATCAGGGAAAATAAAAACAGCAGGTAGATTTTTTTCATCGGTATTCGATTAGCGGGTTCGGCATTTTATGTGCTTGCAGAATGACGAACGCTAAAATAGCAGATATATGACAGGTTAATGGTTCGTCAAAACAATTTTACTAATTTCAGCTTTGATATGGGAAAAATGACCTGCGGACCGTTAGTACAAAATTTATCCTATTTTTAGTTCTAAAATTGTTGCTATGAGCATCATCGAACCATCCAAACAAAACATTAATAAACCGCAAACCACCAAAAAATACACTTCCGCATTACGGCTGTGGCATTGGGGCAACTTTATTATCATCAGCGGTTCGCTTTTAACCGTCGCCATCAATTCCTATATTCTTAAGGGGCAGACGGCCCTTAAGATCGTTAATGATCAGCTGACCCAAAGCGGCTTAAACGTAACTAACGAGCAGGCAAGGTCGGTAGTGGGCGGTTTGCGCGACCGTGTTTGGGACTTTCATATTTATTTCGGTTACTGCCTTGCGTCATTCCTCCTTTTCAGGATCATACTCGAATTTTTTCAACCCGGCGATCAAAAATTTTTCGGGCATCTGAAAGTGTTGTTCCGCCGTTACAAGGTTAACAAAAACCCGGCCGATAACACCCGGCACGATTTGGTGGTAAGGAGTTTGTATGCGCTGTTTTATGTTTTATTGCTCATTATGGCCTGCACCGGTCTTAGCCTGGCGTTTTACCAGGACGACCCTTCTCTTAAATCTCTTATGCATACCGTCAAAGACGTACATGGCTTTTGTATGTACCCGATATTGATCTTTATTTGCTTACACCTGGCCGGCGTATTTTTAGCCGAACGTGATCGAAGCAAAGGCATCGTTTCGGATATGATCAACGGCGGCAAATAAAACCGATCGTACAAAAAATGATTTCCGTCACTTTTTCGAATAACGTTGCGCATTTTCTTTCAACGTATACATTTTAGATATTTGTGACTCATATCATTTTTAAATGGAAAATGCAGCGCTGCTAAAAGCGATTATCGAGAATGCGATTGACGGAATTATAACGATCGATGAACGCGGACTGATTGAAACGATCAATCCGGCCGCCTGCGCCCTTTTCCAATATTCGCCGTCTGAGGTG
>DASZVE010000009.1:0-23660 GCA_035547095.1 Mucilaginibacter sp. | reverse complement strand
TATTTTGTGCGGTATTTTCCATTCCGGCAACGTCGTCAGGTAAGTAATTTCGCTGTTGAGCGACGAGGGTGTCGGGGCCGAAACCTTCCCTACAACCGTTTTAAAAGTATAAATGGTATCAGGCAAATAGAACTTGAGCGTAAAGGCTGGGATGTTGATCTGCAGATAAGGCGTACCGTCTATGTCAGCCCAGCGCAGTCGCTCCAGGTTGATCGCTATCTTTCTAACTTCTTCTTCCGGAATAGCGTAGCAGTCGCCCTTGTATACGCCTTCCAATTGGCGTAAGCGGTCCTGCATAGCGGCGTACAGCGTATTGTTGGGCTGAACCCGCAATACCGCCAGCCTGAAGTCGTTTTGGTGCAGTGCATCTATCAAAGCAGCATCGGCCTTAAAGGGTAACTTCCCCCCTTTGTCGATCCGATCCGCCGAATAAACTGGGTTTAGCTTGCCGTAATGCAGGTTATTAATGAGGGCGATCATGGCGTCGGTAAGCAATATGTCAAACTTCGCTTTCCGGATATTAGATACTTTATGCGGTTCGTCCAGCATGTCGTGCAGCGGATCGTATAGCAGTTCACCAGGATGGTAATCGGCACGAAAAAGCCCGTATTGCAGCACGCAGTCAAACAAGATCATCGCTTGCCAGGCTTGTTTGTGATCGCCTTTTTCGGTAATCCAGACAGGCTGCGCATTGTTTGCGGCATAGATGCGCCCCACTGATCCGGGGAAATACAGGTTCATCGCGCTTTTATGATCAAGGTATTGTTGTATGTATGCCGATACCGATGTGTCTTTGTCGTCGGCAACGTTTACACGAACGCCGGCGGCGCTTTTCAAAACTATGCACAAAGCCAGCCCCATAAACAAAATGGCTCTGCCGATGCCTTTTCCCGTTCCGATTAACGTCTTCATATCGATTGCTGTTGATGGTGTAAAATTGCGGAGGAGCGGGCGGGTAAATAATGACCATAGTCATTTAATAGCCTGACTGTAAACACGGCGCCGGGAGCCTCAAAAACAGAAAAAGCGCACAGCAATGCGCGCTTTAACAGGATATATAAAGTTGAATCAATTTGGATAATTGTGAGGCACCATTGTATGCTCCCGTCCCACCGGACTTAACAGCAGATCGAATATTTCTTTCTTCAATTGCCTGTACCTGGCAAACAAACCGGTCATCATGTATTCCAGTTTGATCTGTTTACCCGACAACGCCGCTGCGTCTTCAGGAATAACATCTTCGGCCATCAGTTCAAGTTGTTTGATCTGCTCGTTTAGCGATAGTTCAAATTGCAACTTGTCCGCCCCCAGTTTTAAAAGCTCGTTGTTGATGCTGATAACCTGTTGCCTGTTGGCCGAATCTCGTGTCGTAAAAAAATGACGGTCGAGCAATTTGCGCAGAAATTCGATCTCAAACTTATAAAACTCAAGGTCGGACGCCCATTTATGCGCTATAACTGTGTATTGCAGCGTCCGCGAGGATAAAGCGTTCAAAGTTTCCATATATATCATTCGTATTAATGATATAAAAGTGGGCCGATGTGCTGAAAACCGCATTGACGCCCGTCAATAAAAACCGTGACCTTTGTCACTTGTGCGAGTGCCTGTAAAACCAATGCTTCGTCAATTCGGCCGACAGCAGGTACAATGCAACGATGAGCGACATCCAACCGTAATATGCCTGCGGCAGGCGCCCGAAGCCCAGCCAGCCGGCAACGGGTAACAATGGCGTGAGCAGAACGAAGATTAAAACCAGTACGGTAGCTATCGACAATAATTTGCCCGGGGGACTTTTAAAAAATGGCAATTTGGTACGCACGACCAGCACGATCAAAATAGCCGAGATAACCGACTCGGTAAACCAGCCTGTTTGGAACGTTTTCTCATCCGCATGCAAGAAAAAGATCAGTACGCCAAAGGTAAGGTAATCGAAAATTGAACTCAGCAAACCAAAAATGATCATAAACCGGCGTATAAAGCGCAGGTCCCATTTCTGGGGCGAACTAATATTGATATCATCGACCCTATCGGTGGCGATAGCCATTTCGGGAAAATCCTGCAGCAGGTTGGTCAGCAGTATTTGTTTGGGCAACAAAGGCAGAAATGGCATTATCAGTGAAGCGCCGGCCATGCTAAACATATTGCCAAAATTGGCGCTGGTCGCCATGAAGATGTATTTCATGGTATTGGTAAAAGTTTTCCGCCCTTCAACAATGCCGTCCGCAAGCACGCCGAGGCTGCGGCTCAGCAATACGATCTCGGCTGCTTCCTTGGCCACATCCACGGCGGTATCGACGGATATCCCGACATCGGCGGCATGCAAAGCCGGAGCATCGTTAATTCCATCGCCCATAAACCCGACCACATATCCGGCCTTTTTTAGCGTGGTAATAATACGCTCTTTCTGATTAGGCTCTACTTCAGCAAAAATATTCGTCTGGGGGGCACGATGTATCAGCGCGGCATTGGTCATCTTCTGCATCTCGGCCCCGGTAATAATGCTGGGTTCTTTTATACCTACCTGCACAGCCATACTCCTTGCAACCAGCGCATTATCGCCTGTAATGACTTTCAAGCTTACACCGAGCCGCGAAAGGTCGTTCAACGTTTTATCGATTCTGGCTTTAGGCGGGTCGAACAAGGCAATAAATCCCAGGAAGATCATCTGCCGTTCGTCCTCTCTCGTAAATTTGCCGCGGATGTCCGCTTCCTTGTAAGCTACGCCGAGCGTCCGGAAACCTCCGTTGCTCAGCTCCTCGTATTTTTTTGCCAGTTGCTCGCGGCAATCTTTGATGCTGACGATCCCGCCTGGGGTTTCGGCTTTGTCGCATATATCCAATATCGTGTTTAGCGCTCCCTTGGTTATTGCAATACTTTCCCTGCCATTTGTAACCTGCGTGGTCAGACGTTTACGGATAAAATCGTACGGTATTTCGGCCTGCAATTTAAATTGACTGGTGTGTGTCGTTTCCGCCGCGCAAATAGCATCGTCGATAGGATTACGAAAGCCCTGTTGCAGCGATGCGTTCAGCCATGCATATTGCAGCACTTTTTCGCTGTGTGCGCCTGTTATATCCAGCGTGTCTTTAAGCTTAACCTTTCCTTCCGTAATAGTGCCTGTTTTGTCGGAACAAAGAATATTCATACTGCCAAAATTCTCGATCGACGATAACCGCTTTACTATAACCTGCTTTTTGGCCATACGCCTGGCTCCAGCCGAAAGATTTACGCTGATAATGGCCGGCAGCAACTGGGGCGTAAGCCCGACAGCCAGCGCGAGCGAGAACATAAATGAATCGAGAACCGGCTTGTGCAGGTAGACGTTGATGGCAAAAATGACGATGACAAGCAAAAGCGTTACTTCCATCAGCATATAGCCAAACCTGCGTATGCCTCTTTCAAAATCCGTTTCCGGCGCCTTGATCTGCAGGTCTTCCGAAATTTTTCCAAACTCGGTACGCTTTCCCGTCCTGACCACGATGGCAGTAGCCTTGCCGCTGATAACATGTGCGCCCATAAGCAACGTATTACGCCTTTTGGCCAAAACAGTATCAGGTGGCACAACGCAGCTTTCTTTTTCGACAGGATACGTCTCGCCGGTAAACGCAGCTTCGTCGACATACATCTCATCCGATTCGACGACCAGGCTGTCGCCGGGAATAATATCGCCGGCTGAAAGATTAATAATATCTCCGGGTACAACCGTTTCAAGCGGCACCTCCCTTCGTTGGCCGCTCCTGAGCACCGAGCACTTGATCTGGACCAGTTTTAATAATTCCTGTATGGCGTTTGCGGCACCGTATTCCTGCCAGAAGCTTAAAGCACTGCTGACAATGACGATAACCAGGATAATGGCCGCATCGGTAATATCCTTCAAACCTGCTGAAAGAAGCGCTGCTGCGATGAGCAATATGGTGATCGGGCTTTTGAATTGTGACAAGAATAACAAAACGGCCGAAACCCGCTTTTTTGATTTGATGGTATTGGGGCCATATATTTTAAGCCTTACACTCGCTTCGCGGTCGCTGAGGCCTGTCAGATTGCACGATAACCCGTTTAATACCTCTTGCTGCGAAAGGCTCCAAAATCGATCAAGACTGGGGTTTTGGTCTTTGTTGTCCAAAGGTCTGGATTGTTTTTTACTGCAGCGGGAAAACCATTACCGGCACTTCGATATGCCCGGGCAATACGTTTTTGATCGCCATGCCGAACAATTCCTCAAAGTGAAACCGGTGGTTTACCAACGCCAGCATATCTGCGTGTAAGCTATGGACCATTACATCGATAGCTACCTCTAAATTTCGTTCTTTTATATTATTAAAATAAACATTCTCATATTTTATTTTGCTGCTGATGGCGTCGCAAAATAACGACATTGCATAATCGTCATCGAGCGGTGGCAAACCGCTGGCCGACAAATGCTCAATGATCAGGTTGGCGCTGTAGGCTTCGGCCAATTCAGCCAAGAATCTCGTTACATTGGCCCGGCAGTAGCGCATGTCGACGGCATAGGTAATGTTTTTAAAATCCCGTGTCATGTAATTTCCAGGTACCAGGAGCAACGGGCTGGCCACGCGGTTTAGTACCGACTGTACATTCACCTGGCTAACCGACTCGTGCGTGACATGTGTTTCAACTCCCTTAACCATCAGCCATACGCGCTCCCTGATCACCATTTCGCATATCTCTTTTTCGGTGTATCCTGCGGCGTCGATGTTCACAACATTGACCCCCATGTTGTCCGTCGCAAATTGATAAGGCAGATAGTCTATATCCGCAAGCACGTCGCTAGCCTTTCCTGGCAGGACATTGCCAACCGCCGATATCTCTTCCATTTCTTTCTGTCTGGGCACGCCGCAAAGATTTAATACCCACACCTCGGCCGCGACTTTGCCTGCCATGCTAATGGCAAATTCCATCGCATTTTCTGCCTCGGGGGTATTATCGTTAAATGCGATGATTCTTCTCATGGCCGTCCCTGTTTTTCGGAGTTATGATCAGTGCTAATTTCCGGCTTCGCAGGGCTAAAAAAAATGACCCGTATCACAATAACATTTATTAATACATTCATATGACCTGATTAACGGGACTTTTTTCAACGACTTATGAGAATCATCGTCTTGCAAGAATTATGAATACATTCTTGCCCAGTCATGACGCTGCAAAATAAACTGCCTGGTTGTGACCTTTCCTAATTCGTGGATTTTAGGCGACCTTTGCCGCTAATCCTTCTATGAAAAAACTTAATGAAACAAATCTGTTTCGCGCCTTGCGCAGCCGCAATTTCGTGCTCTATTTTATTGGCAGGGCGGTTTCGCAGTTTGGTACCTGGATGCAGCGTACAGCCGTCATCTGGGTAGTGTATACCATCACCCATTCAGCCTTCTGGATCGGCGTAACCATTTTTGCCGAACAATTCCCCTCATTTTTGTTCTCGTTTTGGGGCGGTGTCGCCGCCGACCGGTACGACCGATTTAAGGTGATCCAGATCACCCAGCTCACTTCCATTATACAGGCTGTTTTGCTGGCCGTTTAGGTATTAACGGGGCACACCGCCGTATGGGCCATTCTTGCTTTGAGCGTTGTCCTGGGTATTATCAACGCTTTTGACGTACCCGCGCGCCAATCGCTGTTCAACGAGATTATTGCCGACCCGGCAGACCTGTCAAACGCCCTGTCGCTTTCAACAGCCACTGCAAGCCTCGCCCAATTGCTCGGACCGGCGCTTTCGGGTATCATACTGGCCGCGTTTGGTGCGGCAACATGTTTTTTTGTCAATGCTGCCACCTTCGTTGGGGTGATGGTTTCCCTGGCGATGATGGACCGTCCATTTTATCAGCCTAAAACATCAAATAAAAAAGTTACCAGCGATTTTGCCGAAGGTTTAGCCTATATATGGAGGACACCGTCAATCGGTCTGATCATTCTAATGCTCTCCATCGTCAGCCTGTTGGTTTTGCCTTACAATACCGTGCTGCCCGTATTTGCCAAAGTTATCTTTAAGGGCGATGCCAAGACCTTTGGCTACATCACAAGCTTTATCAGCGCAGGCGCAGTAGCGGGTACTATTTTCCTGGCATCGCGCAAGCCGGGCACGCACATGAGACGGATATTGCTTGTAAGCACCGTTATTATGGGCATTGGCATGATCTTTTTTTCCCAATTCAAAAGCTTCCCGTTGGCTATGTTCTTTGCAGCGCTTACCGGTTTCGGTTCCATTGCTCAGTTTACGGTTTGTAACATCGTCGTGCAGTCCGATTCGGCGCCGCAAATGCGGGGCCGGGCTATCGGCATATTGTTGATGGCTGTTTTCGGTATGATGCCGCTGGGCAGCGTAATTGTAGGAGCCGTTTCGGAACGACTCGGAGCGCCGGCCACGGTACTCGCAGAGGGTGTTATGTCCATAGGTATTGCCCTGGCATTTGTTAAATTCCTGACAAAAAGCACAACCATTGCAACCGCTGCGGGCATTTCGGTAAACGAACCCGGCGACGCCGAAATCTCCTGATCAGGCCGCAGTATTTAACGGCACATAGCATGCTGTTTTTAAATCGATTAGATCATAACCTTTAAAAATTTGCTCCGTATAAGCATAAAGCTGCAGGTTAATCGATATTGGCTAACCTATTTTCTAAACTAAGCGGTTGATGGGTTCAGGAGATACACGATCGGATTTTGTCCGGATTAATTTTATTTTTTCAAAATACATCTGCAGCGTTCCCCTCTTGTTGATCTTAATTCTAACCTGTACTGACATCAAAGCCAGGTGCCAAAGTCCTGCCCATATATCCTACCTGTCGCCTGACGACGGTCTGTCCCAAAGCAATGTAAAAGCCATTTTCAAAGATCACCTGGGCTTTATGTGGTTTGCGACGGACGATGGTTTAAGCAAGTACGATGGTTATGATTTTACGGTCTACAGGCATGATCCGAAAAATGTCCGGTCGTTGAAAAATAGCAACATCGAGATGATCGGCGAAGATGCCGATAAAAATTTGTGGGTAGGCACGGGCGGCGGCGGTTTAAGCTTGTATGACCGGAACACCGATTCCTTTATAAATTTCAGCGCGAACAAGAACGACCCGGCGACACTTTCAAACGACGATATCACGAGCTTTTACCAGGATTCCGAGGGCCACATGTGGTTCGGCACTTATTCGGGCCTGAACCTTTTTGACAGGTATTCGCGCAAATTCAGGCGTTTTTTCTACCAAAAAGATAAAGACTATGTCAACGAGCACCATATCTATGCCCTGGCAGGTGACGCCCATGGCAATTTATTGCTTGGCACACAAGGCGGGCTTATTCGCTTTGATTACCATAGCGGAGGGTACAGGCGATATGTACATATTGCCTCAGACATCCGAAGCCTGGCAAGCAACAACATACATGCCATTATAACGACAAGGGACAACCATATATGGGTGGCTACCGACAGCGGGTTAGATGAATTTAATGAAGACGCAGGGACATTTGTTCACTATGTCCACAGCCCAAACGGCAAAAATTCAATAGTCAATAATAACGTGCTGTCGATGGCCGAAGCGGGTAACCACAAGCTTTGGATAGGTACAGAACGAGGTCTGGACCTTTTTGACGAAGATACGGGTTCATTTACCCTTTACAGAGATGATCCGACCAAGGTTAGGTCAATAGGAAGCATTTTAAATAAGGACGGTATACTGTGGTTGGGTACTTTTGATACCGGCATTATTCGTTACGACAGCAACATTCCTTCTTTTGAACATTACGCGCAACAGAAGGAATTTCCCTCACAGTTAAATAATAACAACATCAACGCTTTCGCCGAGACTGAAAAAGGATATTGGATCGGCACCGACGGCGGCGGGTTAAACTTTTTTGATAAGGAAACACAAACTATTAGCGCGAGAAATTTAGCTACCGGAAAAAACATCCTCGCCCTGCTTCGCGACAGTGAACACCGGCTTTGGGTTGGCAGTTATGACAATGGCATCGACGTGCTTGATGACGCGGGCAGGCACATTGCACATTATGGCGCGGGTTTGAAGCCGAACCAGGTAAGCAATAAATCGGCTTATGCTTTGATGGAAGACCGCGATGGTAGTATATGGGCCGGCTTGGATGATGGCGGCGTAAATATAATCAGCAACGGGCGGGTTACCCGGCGCTTTAAATACAATAAAGCAGATACTGTACATTCTTTAAGCAATGACGATGTAAGGGCAATTTACCGGGACCGTGAAAACAACATCTGGATAGGAACATTTGACGGATTAAATCTTTATAACCCTGCCAATGGCGCATTTACGCACTACAAAGCGTTTAATGCAGGTCTCACCAACAATACGATATCGGCCATTTTCGAGGACAGCCGCGGTAACTTATGGGTAGGTACGCTGGGTGGCGGCCTCAATCTGTATAACAAAAAGACCGGCCGTTTTTCAGGGTATCAGTTGCCCGACATTGCCCGATATGCCATGATATACAGTATTGTGGAGGGCCGCAGGAAGTTTCTGTGGATTAGCACCGACAATGGCTTGCTCCGATTTAAACCAGGTACCGGTCAGTTCAGGCACTTCACCACGCTTAATGGATTGCAGGGCCGTGAGTTTTCGCTGAATGCAAGCCTGCTTGCTTCGAACGGAGATTTGCTTTTTGGCGGCCATAATGGTTTTAATATCATCGATCCCGGTCAGCTACCCGTCAATAATAATCCGTCACCGGTCGTATTTACCGATCTTGAGCTATTTAATAAGAAAGTTCCTATCGGCGAAAACTCTGTCTTAAAAAAATCGATCGGGCAAACGCAGGCACTACGGCTCGACTATAAGCAATCTGTGTTTACCATAGGGTTTACCGCGCTTAACTATACGCTCTCCGGGCAAAACCATTATGCTTATATGCTTGTCGGTTTCGACCAGGACTGGAACTATGTAGGCACTCAGCGTAAAGCCACTTATACCAACCTTAATCCGGGTGAGTACACTTTCAGAGTAAAGGCAGCGAATAACAATGGTTTGTGGAATAAACAGTATGCCGAAATAAAAATAATTATCGTGCCGCCATTTTGGATGACGTGGTGGTTCAGGGTGATTGCCGGGATCACTATTGCCGGTATAGTTTACGGCTACTATCGCTATTGGCTTAAGTCAATAAACGATAAAAAGATAGAGCTTGCAAAACTTGTGCGGCTGCGTACTGCCGAGATCGCTCACCAGGCCGCCGAACTCCAGGATAAATCGGAGGAGCTGACGGCCTTGAACGAAGAGCTGCAGGCGCAGTCCGAGGAATTAATGGAACAGCGCGAACAGGAATTGAAAGCACGTTTGGAAGCCGAAAAAGCCAATCAGGCAAAAAGTATATTCCTGGCTACCATGAGCCACGAGATACGCACGCCTATGAACGGCGTAATGGGCATGGCATCGCTGCTTTGTGAGACGCCGTTGAACGACGAGCAGCGCGAATATGCAGACACGATACGCCTGAGCGGTGAAAGCCTGCTGAATGTGATCAACGACATCCTCGATTTTTCGAAGATCGAGTCGGGCCAGATGGAGGTAGATAATCACGAATTCGATTTGCGTCAATGTATCAGCGAAGTACTTAGTTTATTCGTGAAGCAAGCCGCCAAAAGCCAGATAAGGATCCTGTATCATATTGACGAAGAAATACCCACGCATGTTATAACCGACAGGCTGCGGTTAAAACAGATACTTATCAACCTCGTAAATAACGCCCTGAAATTTACTCACGCCGGAGAGATAGCGGTTAATGTGAGAGCGCTTGATGTTTCGGCCCGGAACATTAAGCTTTCATTTGAGGTAAAGGATACAGGCATCGGTATTTCCGACGACAAAATATCCCGCCTGTTTCAGCCTTTCTCCCAGGGCGATTCATCCATCACCCGGAGGTATGGCGGCACCGGCCTTGGCCTGGTGATCTGCGAACGCCTCGTTGGACTTTTAGGCGGCTCGATCAATATCGAAAGCACTTTGCACCAGGGTACTTCGATTTTTTTCAGCATCCAGGCCGGCGTGACGCCCGGGGACGAACGCACCGAGCCGGTTCACGTGCAGGCGAAGACAATTATTTCGGCTGATTTCGCTTGCAAATTTCCGTTAAAAATAATGGTGGCGGAAGACAACCCAATCAATCAGAAAGTGATTAAGCAGGTGCTCAATAAGCTGGGTTATCAGCCGGTTCTAGTTTGCAACGGCAAGGAAGTGCTGGAGATGGTATGCACCAATCCGTTCGACGTGATCCTGATGGACGTACAGATGCCCGAAATGGACGGGCTTGAGGCGACGCGGCTGATCCGCGGGCAAAACCTGGCCCAACCTGTCATTATTGCCATGACTGCCAGCGCCATGACCGAAGATAAAGCGCAATGCCTTGAAGCAGGCATGGACCATTTTGTCTCCAAACCGATCAGTTTCGACGAACTGATGAAAAAACTGGAAATTTGCTTTTCCGATCGCGCTCAAATTAGGATCTGAGCAATTGGGCAGCCAATTTTGAATTTTTCGCCCGCCTCGCTGATTGTTGAATAAACATATCCATTAATCCTGCAACTCGTCAGTCATTCATAACTAAATGGCATTCGCCAGCCTGATGATCTCTTTCACCCTTTCTGCATCCGTTTGGGAGTAGCTGTACTCATCCGTTTCCGTATGGCCCATCAGGATATGATCGTTACGGTATCGCATTTGGCTTTTTACCTGTTTTTGGGCTGAAGCATGTATCTCAACAGCCCCGGTAAACTCAACCATATCGGCTACAGTTATTTCATTAACGCCCGCACCGGGCATAATGATAATCCGTCTGCCCGCTTTTCCTATCAGGCGGGCTATCGCGTGGATACCCTCGATGGCCGTACTTTTACCGCCCGAGGTGAGGATACGCTCACAACCCAGGTCGACGATATCTTCCAGGGCTGCATCCATGTCGGCGCACATGTCAAACGCCCGGTGAAAAGTTACACCCAGGCCGCCGGCTTTAGCTATGCCAACCAGCTCGGCACAACGTGCTTTGTCCACGCTCCCGTCGGCATTAAGTATACCGATTACAACGCCATCGCAGCCAATTTCAATACAAAAGCGGATGTCGGCTTTCATGATCTCGAATTCCAGGTCATTGTACAGGAAATCTCCTCCGCGCGGTCGTATAAGCACATACAACTTAATATTCAGCAGTTTACGTGCAAGCTCAATTGTACCGTAAGAGGGTGTGGTTCCCCCTTCACCCAGGTTATCGCAAAGTTCAACCCGCATGGCGCCACCTTCCTGTGCGGCCAGGGCTGAGCTCAGCGAGTTGGCACAAACTTCGAGCCGGACAACAGGTTTCGGTTTATTCATAGATAGCGTAGATGGTCAATAGCAAGATAGTTACTCAAATCTAATCAATAATTTATAAACTTATTGGAATGGCTATGAACGATGATCTACAAGCCGTAGACGCTTTTGCCTTTAATTAACAGGTCCTGTTTTTCGGCATTACACACGGCAAACGAAAAACCGGGCTGCAGGGCATACGCGCCATATTCGCCTTTTTTATTGATAGCCAGGAAACCCACCTGTATTTGTTTCGCGGTTTCGGGTTTCTTTTTGATGATGCGCATTACGGCTTCCTTACAAGCTTCCTCAGGAGTATGGCCCTGCCGCATCAGCTCAACCACCAGGAAACTTCCAACATTGCGTATCACTTCCTCGCCAACGCCGGTCGATGTGGCGCCGCCTATTTCATTGTCGACATACAATCCTGCGCCGATGATGGGGCTGTCGCCTACCCGTCCGTGCATTTTAAAGGCCATGCCGCTGGTGGTGCAGGCGCCCGAAAGGTTACCTTTGGCATCTATGGCCAGCATGCCGATGGTATCGTGGTTATACTTGCTGCCCTGCATACTTTGTTTATTCTCGATATTCATCACCGGGCTGTACTTGGCGGTTTTAAGCCATTCTTTCCAGGCTTTTTCCGATTCCGGCGTTAGCAGGTTTTCTTTTTTGAAGCCCTGCTCTACCGCGAATTGCGTAGCGCCTTCGCCAACCAGCATTACATGAGGCGTTTTTTCCATTACCAGGCGCGCAACAGAAATAGGATGCGCGATATATTCAATAGCCGCTACCGACCCGCAATTGCCCGACTCGTCCATAATGCAGGCGTCCAAAGTCACGTGGCCGTCACGGTCGGGATACCCGGCGCGGCCCACCGTATGGTTATGCAGGTCGGCTTCCGGTATCCTTACGCCAGCCTCGACAGCGTCCAGCGCCCGGCCGCCTTTTTCAAGCGTTTTCCAGGCTTCTTTGTTAGCAACGATGCCAAAATCCCAGGTAGAGATGACGATGGGATGGGAAGCATCGCCGGCTTGAATTAGTGTATCGGCGATGGTCGAACGCGACAGCGCTGCAAGCGAAGCGCCCGCAGCCGACATTTTGATAAACTTGCGGCGGTTGTACATGCCGCTAATATAAACAGTTTTCAGTGGCGTTGTATGTGTAACGAGTTTGTTGCCGAATGAGGGCACGGCGTTATATGCGATCTTCGTGTACTTATCCCGGCTCAAAAAAACAAAATATTGAAACTTTAGATTTTCCGCAATGTTGCTTGTATAAACAATGAATTGTGGAAGAACGGGTGCCAGAGAGAATAGGAAAACGCCCGCGTAAATGCCCCGCTTCTTTCAATCACAAACTATCCGTTTTTGGCTGAGCTCAATTATCTGCTTACTAAAAACATGTCGCTGATAGTATTTTGGGTAATGCAGAGTACGAATAAATAACATTAAATTTAGCGGGATTAAAGGTGCATAGATATGGAAAACCAGGGCGGAGACCCGAGAACGAACAGTTATGCAGACCAGAAAAACACAGGTGATGAAAAAGCTAACGGTTCAATTATAAGCGATTTCGATCACTGTTCGATTGCGGTCGTCGGTATTAATTCAGCCGGAATAATTGCCTATGTTAATCAGTCAGCGCTGTCTGAATTCAAATTTGATAAAACGCCAGTAACTGGTGCGTCCCTATTCGATCTGTTTACCGACGTATCTCCCGGCCGCTCGTGCCAGGAGTCTATATTAAAGTGCGAGCCCGTTAAAAATAATGAACTCGTGCTTAATGCTGGCGGTGAAAAGAGATGGGTTCTGATCAGTTCAAGTTTAGCTCTGGAAAACAGTGCCGGCATTAACACTTATATATTCATCCGGGATATCACGAAATATAAGAAGCGCGAAAGCCTGTTCTCCTACCTGAACCAGGCTGCAGCGGCCCTGGCAAAGGTGCGCGATACCGCCACGGCGCTTCGGCAGATCGGGCAGTTTATCGTTCCGACCTTTGCGAATTGGTTTACGGTAGACGTCCTTAAAAACGACGGACTCGAGCTTATCCTGCTGCAGCATGAGGATCCGTCTAAAGTTGATTGGGCATATCAATACAGAAAAAATTACCCGCCCGATTTAAATGGCAACGCCGGAGCGGCTGTGATTTTTAAGTCTGGCAAGCCGGGTTTTGTACCTGTAGTTACCGACGAGATGATAGATGTGACAGTTCAGGACCCGGTACAGCGAGAAGAAGTGAGAAAGATAGGCTTGCATTCGGTCATCATGGCTCCTATGTGGACTGACGGGAAGGTTACCGGGCTGGTGAATTTTATATCATCGCGGCCCGGGCGGCACTTCGACGAAGAGGACTTGAACTTCGCCATCAATTTTTCAAATCTCATCAGCCTGTCGCTTGCAAATACCAGGCTGAACGACGAAGCTTTAAACGAGATCGCACTGAGAAAGCAAAGTGAAGAAAGATTTAGGTTCCTGCTGGACGCGATCCCGCATAAAATGTGGACTTCCGGGCAGGATGGCCACGCCACCTACTATAACAAACAATGGTATGATTATACCGGCATTTCGGGTTTTGAGAACCTGAGAGAAAAAATATGGGGCCTTATTCACCCCGATGATATGGCCGAAGCTGTCGAAAAATGGCCAAAAGCGATAAAAACCGGTGAAGACATGGAACTCGAACATCGCCTCAGGCGATTTGACGGGGACTACCGCTGGCACCTTAGCCGTTTTTCGGCCTATAAAGATAACAACGACCTGGCAACGCTATGGGTTGGCACCAGTACCGACATTCACGACCAAAAGGTTTACGAAATGAGCTTATCGGCCGCGAACCAAACGATTGCCGCTACGAATGAAGAATTAACTGCCGCTAACGAAGAGCTGGAAGCGGCTAATGAGGAACAGGTAGCCACTAACGAAGAACTTATCCAGGCCCAGGACAACCTTCAAGATACTATCAAGGACCTGGAAATCAGCCGGCATCGTTTTAAAATATTTTTGGATTCGATTCCCCAGATTGCCTGGGCAAGCACGGCCAGCGGTGAAGTTGAGTACTATAATCAGCGTTGGTACGATTATACCGGGATGAGCTTTGAAGAGACTAAAAATTGGGGCTGGAAGCAGGTGATTCATCCTGATGATCTGTCGCATAACCTGGATAACCTGGCGGCGATCATTCAAAGCAGGAAACCCGGCGAGTTCGAGATAAGGGAAAAAGGGCTCGACGGAATATACCGCTGGCACCTGGTACGAATGTCGCCTATATTTAGTCCTGCCGGGGAACTGGAACAATGGATCGGAACCGCGACGGATATTGATGAACTGAAAAAGCTTCAGCAGCAGAAAGACGATTTTATAAGTATTGCCAGTCATGAACTGAAAACGCCGCTGACGAGCCTTAGAGCGACAATTCAATTGCTTTACCGGATGAAGGACCAGCCCACGATCGAAAAATTCCAGAAACTGATCGAGCAGGCTAACCGCAGCACACATAAAATGAGTGTGCTTGTAGACGAACTGCTTAATGTACACCGTATCAAAGAACGCAAGCTGCCATTACAGAAGCGCTGGTTTATTCTTTCCGAACTGGTAAATGCGTGCTGTAATCATATCGCTATTGCCGGACACCAGCAAATCGCTATACTCGGCGATAAAACTTTACAGGTATATGCCGACGAACCGGCCATCGACCAGGTCATCGTCAACCTCGTTAATAATGCCGTTAAATACGCGCCCTCGTCCAAAGAGATTTGTATTGTGATCGGCAGGGACAGGGATAAGGTAAAATTATCGGTTAAAGATACCGGTCCGGGTATTTCGAGGGAACAACTGCCGTTTTTATTCGATCGCTATTACCAGGGAGGCAAGCAGGATTACAGGAACCCGGGACTCGGACTTGGTTTATACATCAGTTCGGAGATCATAAAACGGCACGACGGAGAAATTGGCGTCGAGAGCCAACCGGGTAAGGGAAGTACGTTTTGGTTTACGCTGCCGTTGGCTGCAGCAACCGCTTAGTTTTTAATGCTTCGCATTTCGCAGCAGCCGAACAAGCCGGTAGTTTGCGGACCAGATGTCTATTTTTTATATTGTCTAACCTTACTGCTTTCATATTTTGTTTGATTTTATTATTCCCGAAAATTTTTCCAAAACACGATCAATGCTACAAGTACGAGAATGACCCCTGCGACCAATACGATCTCGGCAGGCGCCTTCTGTTCAATTAAGAACGACAGCCTGAGCAGCAGCACCCCGAGGAAAAGCCACGGGAGCGAATACCACAGATTTTGTCTTTTTGGCATGGGTTGGTTGCTACAGCCGCCGCTATCCGTTTACTACTTCGCCGCCATTAACATGGATCACCTGCCCGGTAATGAACGACGCATCGTCTGAGGCAAGAAATACATAAGCCGGGCGAAGTTCTGACGGTTGCCCGGCCCGTTTCATCGCCGTTTCGCCGCCAAATTTTTTGATCTTTTCCTCGTCGAATGTCGATACGATCAAAGGAGTCCACACGGGCCCTGGCGCCACGGCATTCACACGTATTTTCTTTTCGGCCAGGTTAGTGGCCAGTGAGCGCGTAAACGTTGTTATCGCGCCCTTTGTCGACGAATAATCGATCAGGCTGGGCGATGAACGATAGGCGGTAACGGATGTTGTATTGATAATGCAGTCGCCTTCCTGCATATAATTTAATGCGGCTTCCGCAAAGTAGAAGTAAGCGAATATGTTGGTCCTGAAAGTGATCTCCAATTGTTCCTGGGATATTTCCTTCACATCCTGCTGGGGGAATTGCATCCCGGCATTGTTCACCAGGACGTTGATCCTGCCAAATTTGTTTACAACCTGCCTAACGGCATTCTTACAGAATGCGTTATCCTTGATGTCGCCTTTGATAAGCAGGCAGTGTCTTCCCGCCGCTTCAACCAGGCCCTGGGTATGCTCCGCATCCTCATCCTCATCCAGGTAAACGATGGCTATGTCGGCGCCTTCTTCCGCAAAATGTACGCTTACCGCACGACCTATACCGCTATCGCCGCCGGTTACCAGCGCCACCTTCCCTTTTAGTTTGCCAGCCGGTTTGTAACTGTCCCTGATGTATTCCGGGGCCGGGTTCATTTCCGCCTCGATACCCGGTTGCCTGTCTTGTTTTGCAGGTTTTGCTTCTTTGGTTAACGTGCTCATGGCATTGAGTTTTATTATTAGATACCTCGTGTTTTAGCGATTGTTTTTAAACCTATCGAAGTACGTACCGAAAAGTAGCGGTATCACAGAAAAAATTTATTCCCGGCCATGCTTTTGCCGGCCGGGAATATTCATAACCACTCTATAACACCATTCTTTAATCTTCAGCCTGTTCGCGTGCTGCCCGGTAATTAATGTCGTGCTCGGCTATCTCGGTAAGCAGTTGGTCGGCCTCTTTTTCTTCCCCGAGCGTTTTTTGCAACACGGTTGCGGCATCTTCGTGCCCTAGTACCTGTGCAAGAGTGATCAGCCCGCCATAGGTCGCTATCTCGTAATGCTCCGCTTTCTGGCCTGCGAAGATCAGGCCCACGTCGCGCTGCGCTGTGCCGTCATCTGTATCGTCTATGATATCTTCGCCTTCGTCGACTATACCTGCCATAGCCGGGCATTTAGTCGAATCAATATCTTCACCTACCATTCCAAACACCTGCTCCAGCCGGTTTACATGCTCTTCCGTTTGCACTAAATGGTTACCAAACGCATCCTTCAGCTTCTGCGTAGTTGCCGCCTCCTGCATTTTGGGGAGTGTTTTTACCAGCTTCTTTTCTGCCCAGTACATATCTTTTAACTGATCGACAAAAAATTCTTTCAATTTTGAATTTTGCACTACTGTTTGCGTTTCCATAATATTTAAAATTTAATTGGTTCAAAGGGACCCTTATTAATTCCAACAGGATTTGGCTTGGTGGGTTTGCGTGGTAAATACGTGTTTCGCCCTGCGTTAAATACCTGTTTTGGCGCATCGCAAATGCTATTCAAAAAGGTATTTGTAATTTTCACATTTGGTTAAATGGCTTATCACATTTTTATTGGTTAAGCGTTAGCATACAGATAGTTCGGTTTAGTCGCAACCCTTGGCTCTGTTTTTGCCGTAACTTTAAATCAAGATCATTTAACCATGGAGTCCGATGCCCGCATGTTTTATTTAACGAGCAATACTGATCCCAAACAACCTGCACGGAGCGAATCAAAACTACAACTCGCCGCCGACCTGGCCGGCATGAAACGCCTTAACGAACTTAACCAGCGATTGATCGGGATCAGCTCGCTCGAAACAGCCCTAAAGGAAATTCTTGCACTTGCTATCGAATTTGCCGAAGCGGATCGCGGCAATATTCAACTTTTCAAGCTGCACACAAGCTCACTTCACATTGCCGCCCACCAGGGGCACGGTCAGCCGTTTTTGGATCATTTCAGGCGTCAGGGGTGCAGCGCCGTTTGCGAAGCCGCTTTAAGGGCAAAGAACCGCGTGGTGGTGGAAGATATTTTGTCCGAACCGGCACTGGAGCGTACAAAGGACCAGGAAGTTATCAAAGCCGACGGCATTCGCGCGGTGCAATCGACGCCGCTTGTAACCCGTGAGGGCAAGGTGATCGGGATGATGAGCACGCATTTTAATAAGCCCCACCGTCCAACGGCGGAACAATTTCGTTTTCTCGACCTGGTGGCGTCGATAGCTGCTGAATTTATCGAACGTGCCGGCGTGGAGAAGGCTTTACGCGAAAGTGAGCGTAAATTAAAGAACCTTAACCATGCGCTCGAGCGGAAAATTGAGGAGCAGACAAACAAACTGCGGGAACTTATCTGGGCACAAAAGCGACTGGAGGAACAGAAGCAGCAGGAAATCTTCAGGGCTGTGCTGGATACCCAGGAAGCGGAAAGAAAGCGAATGGCCGAAAGCCTGCACAACAGCCTCGGTCAAATATTATATGGAGTAAAATTGAGTTTGGGCCAGCTTTACAAGGCGAATCTGACGGACAACGAGAAGGACAATTTAAAAAAAACCGACAAACTACTGAATGACGCTATTTTGGAAAGCAGGCGCATCTCGCACCAGTTAATGCCCGTAACCCTGGAGGATTTCGGGCTAAAAATCGCTGTGGAGGATATCTGCAGGCAACTGAGCCAGGACGTCAAATTCAAATTCCAGTTTAAAGGGTTAATCCGCCGCCTGGACAAGTATGTCGAGATCGCCATTTACCGCATCATACAAGAGCTGATGATGAACATTGTAAAACATTCGGGCGCAAGCGAATCGCTGGTCGCCGTTGAGGTTAAAAAGTCACAGCTTCTTCTGCTTGTGCAGGATAACGGTAAAGGGTTCAGCCCAGATGCGGAAAAAACGGATGGCATAGGGCTTAAGACCATCCGCAATAAAGTAAGTCTCTTAAACGGCAATATTAATATCGTTTCAATGCCCGGTAAGGGAACTGTCATTAATATCAATTTGCCTGTTATGGTTGCAACTTAAAATTTTCACGCAATGGATATACCTGAAACTGAAACCACGCGTATAAATAAGAAAACGGATCTGCCCATGATCAGGATATTACTGGCCGAGGACCACAATATTGTACGTAACGGTATCAAAAATCTTTTGGAACGGGAGCCGAATTTCGAGGTTGTGGGAGAGGCCACCAATGGCGAGGAAGCTTTACGGCTGTTAACAGGCGGTCTGCACGCCGACATTATACTGGCCGACATGAATATGCCAGGAATGGGCGGGCTCGAATTAGCCGAAAAGCTCAAAAAAACTTCGTCAACGGCCAAAGTGATCGTGCTAACGATGATCGATCACGAAAAATATGTGATCAAGGCGTTTAACAGCGGCGTTACCGGCTATTTATTAAAAAATGTTGGGGCCGATGAACTGATATTTGCCATTAATCACGTCCATGGCGACGGCCACTATATCTGTTCCGAGCTGGCTTTACGATTTATGGGCCGCCTGGCGCAGCTACCCGAACCGCCGGAAGCTGACGACACTTCGGAAGTCGAATTTACCAAAAGGGAAATGGAAGTGCTGCTGCTGACCGCCGAAGGGTATACCAACCAGGAAATAGCAGAAAAACTTTTTACCAGCAAGCGTACCGTGGAGGGCCATCGCCAGAGTATGATCAATAAAACCGGCACCCGCAATACTATAGCGCTTATCCGTTACGCGCTGAAACACGGCATTATTAATTAATAGCTAACTTTTCTCTCCTTTTTCTCTACAATTAACTTTTTATTAAAATCGCGTATTTCGCGCACGTTATTTACAGGTATATATACCTGCCACGTTAAAAAGCTTAAGCTTAATTTTCGATACAATTCGTTGTAAACCCGACGGAATTTAAGTTAGCCGCTGTGTATGCCTTGAAGCCGATTTCGACATTCTGCCGTGCATGTAATAGTTAGTGGTTGAATTAATCCAAGACAATGAAAAAGGTATTGCTATTAGACAATGATGAAGCCGTGCTGGATGTTATGCAGGAAGCGCTAACGTTTGCCGGCTTTAATGTTAAGTGCATCGAACAGACGAGCGACATCTTTTCCGAAATTGAAAATTACGGCCCGGACGTGGTTGTGCTCGACTACCTGCTGAACGGTATCAACGGCGGCGAAATTTGCCACCAGATAAAAGACAATAAAAAGACGTCGGCTTTACCGGTAGTTATCGTTTCGGCATACCCGAAAGTTTTACGTTCCCCGGGGAATTATGGCTGCGACGATTTTATTCCAAAACCATTCGACCTGGATGATCTGACTGAAAGAATAAATCGTTTGGCCGATAAAAGGGAAAGCCGGGGTTTACATGCCGTATAACAGTGGAGTCAACAGGGTTCTTCTTTTAGGCTCGATAACAGACGACCCTTATTGGGAGGTGATTGAAGGAGAGCAGATGTTGTGCTTTCGGCTTTCAACGGTCGAAAATTTGAAGCGCGGCGACATTGTCCAGGAACACATAGAATGGCACAACATCAAAATGCCGCTTGAAATGGCCAGGAATGCCGCAGAGCTAAAAACGGGCGAGCAGGTTTTTATCCAGGGAAAGGTTCAAACCCGGGTTGTTTTTGAGGACGGCGTGAAACTTTACAGGTGCGAAATTTTGGCGACGAGCATAAGCGGGGCAGGTACCGAGATCGAGTATATCGCAGCAAGCGGCAAATAGCCGTTATCAACAAATCAGTCGCGCATTAATCCATAAATCAGTCATTCAATAATTCAATAATTCAATAATTACTCAGAACACCGTCACCGGCAGTACGATCTCGAAACGGCTGCGGCCCGGGCCGCCAAATATATCCGGGTCGAGCAGGTAATCGTACCGGATACCAAACGATACCGACGCCTGGTTGAACCATTGCGTATCAAAAAATAACGCCGCTCCCGCCGACCTGAAATTTTTGTAGCTGCTGCCGTCGATAAAACGATCGTAACCGCGCGTGTAGTCATAAAACACATCGCCCCTCAACCGCAGAACATAAATTAAATTGGCTGTTCCAACATCGGGGTACGCGATAGGGAAATGATAATCGGCGCCGGCCTTGTCCATCCGGTGAAGGTTTTCAGCAAAATAACCGCGCGCAAAAGGAAAATTATTGGAGAAATCGATCACGTTATCCGCACCCTTCTGCTGGTAAGCCAGGTTAACGACCAGGTTGTGGTTGACCACCAGGCCCGGAAAGAACAAATTACCCGATGCCAGGAATTGCTGTGCCGAAATACCTGTTATAGCAGCCTTATAATTCAGCGACAGGTTCTGACCCCAGCGCGGATATATGTTCTGCACAGCCTGCCCGACATGTGTCGAAAATGAAACATAGTTGTTCAGATATGAATAGCTGGTTGAATGAAACGTTTGTCTGAAAGGAGGCTGAAAGTCCGTGCGGCTGTAGTAAATGTCGCTGCCGAAGCTAAGTCCGGTAATATGGATACCCCTGTTCAATATTAACGGGACTTCGAAGCCGGTATACAGGTTGGTTTCGTTCCAGTAAACATTTTTGCCGTTGTAGAAACTCCGCCGGTCTATTACATAGTCAATTCCCGTGCGTAAAAACGGGAACAAGGCACCATAGACCGCATCGAAACTAAGTTCTTTATACTGCTCGTCCCGGTTGTAATTAAAGGTTAACTGCGACTGAAAAGTATTCAGCACATTTTCGCCTACGATACCAATGGAATAATTTGGGTCGTTGATATTGGGAATAATACTGTGAAAATTAAACAGGTTATACGCTTTCGGGTATTTGGTTACGGCCAACGGTTCCAATTCCACCTTATCGAGCAGGTCTTTGGCCGAGTCGCGGTTTAATGTTTTTATACCCCAATCGGGCAAGGCGCCTGGCAGCCTGGTATTAATCTTATCCCATTGCAAGTCTGACCGCTTGCGCTCGCTCAATTGATAGCCCACGGCGGTAAAACCCACCCAGGACAGCTTATTTTCGGATACAGCCGGCTCGTAATTGCCGATATAACCCCGTTTGTAATAATTCTTTAACTCAAAAAACTTCCGGTCGGTTAACGAAAGCTTAAAAAGGCGGTCGTTCATACCCGAGGTGGCTGTAAAATACGCGGCATCTTTCCTGACGGTAACAAATCCGATCGGTTGGTATGACAAAGGCAGCAAGTAGTCGATTTTACCGGTCTTGATATCGATCATCCCGAGCGTCATTTCGCCTTTGGGTGTGCGGATGGCGGAGATCAGTTTATCTGCACCATAAAACCGTGGATAAGTATAAAAAACACCGCCGGGGTTTGGAACAACGCCAACGAGTTTACCGTCATCCGCGCTTAACAGGTGCAGCTCACTTTTGCCCGTCGGCGCCACCTGCGCCGCCACGATGGTCGTCCCATCGTCGCTAAAGGCCGGCGAAAAATATTTGGAACGAAAAGTCAATTGCTTCTCTTTGCCTGTTGCTACATCAAGCAGTTGCAGCTCACTGTAATCGCGGTATGTCCAGCGCAGGTCGGGCCGGTAAGCCGCGTAAACAATCTTGCCGTCGTGGTAATCAAAATAATTATCCAGCGAAATATCCCGTATCGATATGACCCGCTCGCCGCGGGGCGTCCTGGCTACAAACTCCGGCAGATGGTTATAAGTGCTCTTCATGTAAATAAGCGTGGTATCATTTACATAAGCCGGATATTCCTGATCGGCGACGAAATGCCGGGAACGTACGATTGAATTGTCGCCCAATCCTTCCCTGCGGTCGCTGTTGAACTTTTTCCTGTAGTAATTGAACGCACTATCCCTGAAAGCGGTGAAACTTTCGCCCGAATATTTTTTGACAGCTCGCTGCAAAGGATAAAAAATGCCGTCGAAAGCCGCAGCATCATGCGTTACATTTCGCCAGAATTGGTTGCCGAAATTCTCACGCCCGTACGAAACCAGCATGTAACCCGTGGGGTACCAATCAGGCGTATAATCGCGGTACGATCCGTTGCGCAGTTTCATCCAGCTATAATTTTTGTCCGCAGCCCATAGCGCACGATAACCATCCAGGAAGAACGGCAGGCGTCCCCTGCCCTGTTTGCTTACCAGCGTCTCATTAAAAACGGCGTCGCCCTCAAAAAACCAGTTAGGTATTGCCAGGTCGTTCCCGAGCGCCTGCCCGCCTTCGCCAAAAAGGATATGCAGCGCCCTGGAGAGCCCGACATTAAAGTTGTTATATTGCTGCACATGCCTGAACTCGTGAATAGCCAACTGCTCGGGCCACGGCAGGCTGCCCAGCTCAAAATTGTTTGGATCGGGCGTTAGGTAGAATTCACTTCGGAATGGCGCCAGTCCCACGTAGGCATTCGAAATAATCGTCTGGTTTTGCAGCACAATGCTGATCTGCTTCTGTTTATTGCCTATGGTGGGTTTGACGACACCGTTCATCTGCATCACGATATTGGCCACTTCCTGCGCGATTGAGTCGAGTCCCCTTGGAAAGATCACTTTTGCAGGCGGGGTGTTGATCTGGTCCCATTTGATTGACGGCGGATTGCCGCCGAATTGCTGGGCACGTGTATAAGCAGCTGTTATAAGTAGCAGTATAAACAGCGATCCGGTGCGCAGATGTAGTCCCATCGGCGTGAAAGTAAACAATTTGCCCGAACCGAACGGAAATATTGAACAATTCGGCGCATCCAGGCATAACAACAATTAAATGACACGCATCAAACCGAAACTGAGTACATTTGCCGCTTGTTAATACCCTGACATGGCTAAAGTTTCTATCAACCTGGCAACAGGTTCACTACAAAAAGAAGATATCATCGTCGGCATCGACCTCGGCACGACCAACTCGCTGGTAGCCTTCATCGATCCGGACAATACCCCAAAAGTGAT
>DASZVE010000008.1:0-8750 GCA_035547095.1 Mucilaginibacter sp. | reverse complement strand
TTCGCAACACAGTTCAGCAGCCTCCATCTTTCTGCCTTCCGCCTTCGCTCTTGCAAGCTCTGACTTCTGACCTCCGACTTCCGACCCTCTCAACACAGCCCCGCTGCGCTCATGATTATCTCTTCTATCTTAAAGAACTTTATTCCTCGCCTCACGGTTCGGATTTATAGCGATCGCTTTAAACGATAACTTTTCAATTTTAGATACCAAAAATCGCTTTTGGTATTCGACCTCCAAAAGGCCTGTTTTGATTTGGGACTGCAAAGGTACAACCTTTTTTCGCTCCTGCAAAACTTATTTGCTTTTTGCTAAATTTTGCTTTCAAATCCTGTCAGAACAACCCGCTCCTTCGTTTGCGGGCTGCAAAGGTAAGCAGATTTTTCACCCTGTCAAATCCTTTTTCAGAAAATACTCAAAGTGTACCTGCAACACACTGCCTTTCAGCACGAAAAATTTTATCAGCATATGGTTCACTGATCATTGCCCATAACGACATCTGCATAATTTCGAAAAATAAGCCATGAACCATCAACCATGAACCAGAATCGTTAAAAGATGTTAAATACTTTATAGGGTGCAAATGCCCCTCTATATTAGCTGCCTGGTAACAAATAATTGACTGATTTATAATATTAACGTATCTTTGCAAAATGTTTCAAAAACAACATCGTCTTATATCCGGACTATTGATCGTACTGCTGATAGCCGTTGCAGGCTGTAAAAGCAAGTTCGAAAAATTAAAGGCAAGTAATGACAATGCTAAAAAATACCAGGCTGCTATAGCATACTATAATAAAAAGGACTATAGCCGCGCACTGGAGCTTTTTGAAACATTGGTACAGCGCTACCGCGGACAGGACGGTGCACAGGACTTATACTATTATTACGCATATACCAACTACCGGCTGAAAGACTATACCTCGGCCAGCTACCATTTTAAACAGTTTGCCGACACGTATGCTTCAAGTCCGAGGGCTGAAGAGTGCGCGTTCATGAGCGCATACTGTTATTACCTGGATTCGCCTATTTACTCGCTTGACCAGGAGAACACACTGAAGGCTATTGACAAGCTCCAATTGTTCATTAACCTGTATCCAAAAAGCGATCGGGTTAATGAGGCGTCGAAACTGATACAAAACCTGCGCGACAAACTGGAACGCAAAGCCTATGAGAATGCCAAGTTATACCTGACTATCGGAGACTATCAGTCCGCAGTGATCGACTTTGGTAATGTGCTGCGCGACTACCCGGATACCAAATATGCTGAAGAGATGGAATATCTGACCATTAAAGCACAATATTTGTATGCCGAGCACAGCAACGTTTTCAAACAGGAGGACCGCTATAACCAGGCCATCGGATTTGCTAATCAGTTTGCTGAAAAATATCCGTCGAGTAAATATCTCGCTGATGCCGCCTCGCTGAAAAAAGACAGCCAGCAAGGATTGGTAGAAACCAAGAAAACCTTAGCGGAAATAGCAAGCGATGCCCGGTATGCACGCCGGTTCGAGCGTGACACCTCAACTACAGGTGGTCAGCCACCTTCACTAAAAATTAACACGGAACAAAAAACACCACCGTCTCAATAAAATTGATATGAGCAATATTGTAAATAAAGGCACAGTAGCGAACAGTACTGTAACACGCGACCTTCGTGAACTGGATGTTAAGACAGGAAATATTTACGAATCAATCGTGATCATGGCTAAAAGAGCCAACCAGATATCGAACAATGTGAAGGAAGAATTGCATCAAAAACTTTCGGAATTCGCTTCGTCAAACGATAACCTGGAAGAAGTTTTTGAGAACCGCGAGCAGATAGAAATATCCAAGCATTATGAAAAAATGCCTAAACCGTCGCTGGTAGCCGTGCAGGAATTCCTGGAAGATAAGATCTATTACCGCAACCCGCTAAAAGAGCAGTAGTCTGAATCAGAATTCCCCGAATTCAAGAATTCGCAGAAGCCTGGTTAGCTTTAAAACATGAAATACCGGTATCCAACTGGATGCTGGTATTTTTTATTGCTATGTAAGGCACCCGCTAATATGTACTTTTGATAATAATATGTTGGAAGGCAAAAAGATTGTTTTGGGAATATGCGGCAGCATTGCTGCATACAAATCGGCTTCGCTTATACGGCTATTTATCAAAGCCGGGGCCGAGGTGCAGGTAATAATGACGCCCGACGCAACTAATTTTATTACGCCCCTTACGCTTTCGACGCTTTCAAAGAGGCCGGTCATGGTTGAGTATTTTATTCCCGAAACCGGCCAATGGAATAACCATGTGGAGTTGGGCCTGTGGGCCGACCTGATGCTGATAGCTCCCGCGAGCGCCAATACTATGGCCAAAATGGCCAGCGGGCAAAGCGATAACCTCCTTACGGCGGTCTATCTTTCGGCCAAATGCCCAGTCTATTTTGCACCTGCTATGGATCTGGATATGTGGAAGCACGAAGCGACACAGGATAACATCAAACAGTTGCAGTCGTTCGGCAACATCTTGGTACCGCCCGGTACCGGCGAGTTGGCCAGCGGACTGTACGGCGAAGGACGTATGGCCGAGCCTGAAGAGATCGTCGCATTTCTATCCGCTGATATACGGAAAAAGCTTCCGCTTTTTGATCAAAAGATATTGGTAACCGCAGGACCAACCTATGAGGCTATAGACCCGGTGCGCTTTATCGGCAACCATTCTTCCGGCAGAATGGGTTTTGCTATAGCCGATCAGTTTGCCGCTATGGGCGCCAATGTGACGCTTATTGCGGGGCCGGTTTCACTAACTTTAAAGCATAAAAACATTCAGCGCGTCGATGTAACCTCGGCATCCGAAATGCTGGATGCCTGTTTACGCTGTTATCATGATGTGAAAGCCTGCGTAATGAGCGCCGCTGTGGCTGATTACACGCCCGTGACCGTATCTCCTACCAAGATCAAAAAACAGGATAAAGGACTGACCATCGAGCTTAAAAAGACAACGGATATCCTGAAAACCCTCGGACTTCACAAAGGTAAGGGGCAAATATTAGTAGGCTTTGCACTGGAAACAGATAACGAGGAAAAAAACGCTATAGAAAAACTACAGAAGAAAAACCTCGACTTTATTGTACTAAATTCGCTGAACGACAAAGGCGCGGGGTTTAAAACCAGTACCAATAAAATAACGATTATAGACCATAAGCTGCAGAAAACCGCGTTTAAGCTAAAGGATAAAGACGCCGTGGCGATAGATGTCTGCAATAAGGTTGCCGAACTGATCAAAAGAAATGAGGAAGCTTAGCCTGTTCATATTGTTGCTTTGCTTGGGCGTATCAGCCTCCGCGCAGGATCTGAATGCGCAGGTAAAGGTAATCTCAGGTAAGATACAGACCAGTAACCGGCACATTTTTCAGTCGCTCGAAACGGCGATGAAGGATTTCCTGAACGGACGTAAATGGGCCGCTGATGTGATATTACCCAACGAGCGCATCGATTGCAGCTTTGTGTTGAATGTGACCAGTTGGGATGGCAATAGCAATTTCAGCGGCGAACTGCAGGTGCAATCTTCGCGGCCGGTGTACAACTCCACGTACACGACACCCATGATCAACGTTAACGATAAAGATTTCGACTTTATTTATGCAGAAGGCCAGACGCTTGACTATTCGGACCAGGCCTTTACCAGCAACCTGGCATCGGTGATGGCTTTTTATGCCTATGTAATCATCGGCATAGATTATGACAGTTTTTCGAGGCTTGGTGGTACGCCTTATTTCCAGGCAGCCCAAGCCGTAGTGAACAATGCACAGGCCGGAGGCTCCTACAAAGGCTGGAAAGCTTTTGATGGAAATACCAACCGCTATTGGCTGGCCGAAAACCTGAATAATAAGGTTTACATCCCTCTGCGTAACTTCATCTACGATTACCACCGCAACGGCCTCGACCAGATGGCCGACAACACGAGCAAAGGCCGCAAAGTTATTGACGACCTGCTGCCTACGCTTTCACAGGTCGACAGGACACGATTGGGTGCCATGCTGCCGCTGGTATTTTTTACCGCCAAAAGCGACGAACTGGTAGCCATTTACAGCAAGGCCGACAATCGCGAACGAACGGACGCGGTGAATATCCTCACCCAAGCCGACCCCTCCAACGGCAATAAGTACCAGGCAATCGGGAAGAATTAACTTTAGTTAAAAGGTTGCAGAGGTTATTTGTAAAAGTTTCATTTCTGGCTTTGACTTTATTCTGTTCGTAAACTTTTTACCGGGTTGGCCATCGCCGCTTTTACAGACTGGTAGCTTACCGTAAGAAATGCTATCACAATAGCCATGACGCCTGCAAGCGCGAACATCCACCAACCTACGTTTATCCGGTAAACGTAATTATCCAGCCATTTATTCATGACCCACCATGCTATCGGGAACCCCACTATAAGCGCCGCCAAAACCAGCTTAACAAAATCCTTTGCCAGTAAAGCTACGAGCCCTGCTGAACTTGCACCTAATACACGCCTGATGCCGATCTCTTTGATGCGACGCTGCGTTGCAAAGGTAGCCAGTCCGAAAAGGCCAAGGCATGATACTGCAATAGATATAACTGAAAATATGTTGAACAGCTTTCCCATCTGTTGTTCCGACTTGTAAAGTTTGTCAATGTCCTGATCGACGAAACCATAGGAGAACGGGTAATCGTGATAAACATCCTTAAACGATACCTTCAGAGCAGTTATCGCGCTTTGCAGGCTGGCCGGATTTGCCCTCGTTACGATAAAACCGCCATGCCCCACATGCCTTAATACGAGCGGCTGTATCAATTGCTGAACCGGTTTAAAATTAAAATCCTTTACCACCCCGATAATTTCGCCCTTATTACCGTTCATGGTGATCTGCTTGCCTACAGCCGTAGAAGTTGTCATACCCATTGTTTTTACGGCGGTCTCGTTCAGGATATAGTTAGCTGCGTCGGATGGGTTGTTATCTTCAAAAGTACGACCTGCCAGCAGGCGCATGCCAAATACTTTTATAAAATTCCCGTCCACACCAATATGCGGGAAAACGTTTTGCTGGTTCGGGTCCTTTCCATTCCATTTTACATCGGTAGTGCCGGTTGTAAGGTCAGTCGGCAGATGCTCGATCAATGTATAATTGTCGATGCCCGTGTTCTGACTTAGCGTAGCCTTTACCGCCGCAAAGTTTTGTTGCAGGTCGCCTACGGTCGGCATTTTTAAATACAGCAGGTTTTGCTTGTTAAATCCGATGTCGCGGTTACGGATAAACGAAAGCTGATTGTTGACTACCAGCGTGCTTACCATTAGTATAATTGAGATAGAAAACTGGAAAACTACAAGGCCATTTCTGAGCCATACTTTGCTGCCGTCAAAGATCCGCATCCCCTTAAGCACCTTAACGGGGTTAAAGGAGGAAAGGAACAATGCCGGGTAACTGCCCGATATCAACCCGGCAAGAACAGCGACGCCGAGTAAACTGGCCATGATCCGGAAGTTGAGCAGATCGACGGTGATATGCTTTGCCGACAGATCATTGAACACAGGTAATAGCAACCACGCAATAGCGACGCCGATGACCAACGAAATCAACGACAGGAAAAGCGATTCGCCCAGGAACTGGATGATCAATTGGACACGTAATGCCCCCACCGTCTTTCGCAGGCCCACTTCTTTTGCACGCTGACCCGAAAGCGCCGTAGATAAATTCATGAAGTTGACGCACGCGATAAGCAGGATAAATACGGCCACTAACGAAAAGATATTGACCGATTGCGCATTACCCTGGCCCGCTACGTCGAGCAGATAGTTTGAATGTAAATGAATATCTCCCAGCGGTTGCAAAGTATAGGAGGTTTTCATATGCGTGGGGTCGTTATCGCGGTGGATCGTGTTGATCTGTTGTTCAAGCGCAGAGATGGATTGCTTGTTTGCGTCGAACTTATCATCCAACTGGATGTAAGTATATAAAATAAGATTGCTCCACTCCTCCGGGTTATTGTAATCGTAATAAGTGGAATGTTCAAAAGCGACAAAAGGCAGCAGGATATCAAACTGCAAGTGTGAGTTGTGCGGGACATCTTTCAATACACCTGTCACGACATAATCGTGCGATTTTACATCATCATCGGCATGGATGACCTTGCCTATGGCATTTTCGGTTCCGAAATATTTTCTGGCTGTTTCTTCAGTGATCAAGGCGCCATCGGGACGCGAAAGCGCCGTCTTAGAGTCGCCATTTATCACCGGGTAAGTAAACATCTGCAGAAAACCCGGATCGACGAACAAAATATTCTTCTCGTCAAATTTTTGTGTGCCAATCGTTACCACAAAGTCGCGATGCATCACGCGCGCATAGTTTTTTACTGCGGGTATCCGCTGCTTCAACGCAGGAGCAACCGGCCCTCCTATCACGGCAGCTTTTACACCTGACACTTCGCAGGTAAGCCGGTATAGCTGAGACACGTTTGCATTAAATTGATCATAACTGCACTCATCCTGAACCCACAACAAGATCAGGATGCTGCAGGCCATACCCGTGGCCAAACCAAAAATATTGATGAAACTGAACAGTTTGTGCCGCCTGATACTACGGATAGCGCTGATGAAGTAGTTTTTGAACATGACGATCGGTTTGAAGACAAATGTGCCAGGCATCGTTCAAAGCGGATGCCATTCATTAACTACCTGACAATCAACACGATTCAAAGCGACAGATGCACGCTTTCGATACAGTCACAGTTCGGTTGCGGACGGATTTATAAGAATTTTTCAAATTCTCTGTAACACTTTTAAACCCCTTGCGTCTTTTATCTACGAAACAAATCGTAAATAATTTGAAAAATATTTGCATTTACGAAATTTGTCGTAGATATTTGTACGAAGCAATTCGTAAATTAGAACATGAACATGGAAATTAAACCGACAGAAAGCGAATTAGAGATATTGCAGGTGCTGTGGAAGATGGGCAGCGCCACTGTACGCGAAGTGCATGAGGAGCTGTTGAAAAATAAAGCAGCAGGCTATACCACTACCCTGAAGCTGATGCAGATCATGGACGAAAAGGGCTTGGTGGAACGCGATACTACCTCGAAGACACACATATATAAGGCCCTGTACACCCAGGAGAAAGCGCAAACCAACGCGCTCGACAGAATCCTGTCGACCGTATTCGAAGGTTCAACATCCGACCTGGTGATACAGGCCCTGGGCCATCATAAAGCATCTAAGGACGAGATAGATGCCATTAAGAAGTATTTGGAGCAGTTTGGAGGAAAGTAATCAGTTGACTGTGATTGGTGACTGGTTAACCAGTTAACTAATCACCGACCACTAAACACTAAAACAATGGAAACCATACTCTATAACATCAGCCAGGTAGTCGGCGTAGCGATCATCCACTCCATGTGGCAGGGGCTTTTCATTTACCTGTTTCTGCGCCTTTTTTTGCTGTCATTCCATTCTATGTCGGCAAAACACAAGCACAATGTAGCCATGCTGGCCATGTTTGGTGTAACAGTATGGTTTCTATATACGCTGGTTGGCGAAGTTCGGGTGTACCAATGGGTGCAAATTAAAACCGATGGCCACTACGATATCCTGCCCGCCATTATGGGTATGCCGCTGCACATTCCTCATCAAACTGCTTATAGCAGCCGGTATTTTTATACCATTGAAGGCATTTTGCCTTATGTTACTTTTATATATATCGCCGGGCTCATTTTCAATACAGTAAAACTGTTCATGACCCGCACCAGGCTAAGCGAGATCAAGCAAACCGTAAGCATTGACATACCAATGATGCGTAAAATTGCTGAATTCGCTGAAATGCTTGAAATCGACGACCGCATTAGCTTTGGCCTCAGTAAGCTGGTCGATGTGCCCTGCGTGTTCGGCTATGTAAAACCTTTTATCCTGCTGCCGGCATCCATTGCAACCAGCCTCTCGACCGAGGAGATCGAGGCTATTTTGCTGCACGAGCTGGCGCACATCAAACGCAATGACTACATGATGAACCTGTTACAGCAAGCCATGCAGATCATGCTTTTCTTTAATCCATTTGCACAATTGATCGGCCGCATCATTAGCCGCGAACGCGAAAATGCCTGCGACGATATTGTAATAGAGTCGACTCAGAAACCGATAGTGTATGCGCATGCACTGTTGAAGTTAGAAGAATCCCGTACGCAGCAGTGGCAAATAGCCTTGGCCGCCACCGGGAAAAAGTACCATTTATTAAATCGGATCGAACGAATCATGAAAACGAAAAAACCAATTGGCAACGTACGCCATATATTACTTGCTACGGTAGTGCTCGTGGCGAGCATTACCGGCCTGGCATGGCTCAACCCGAGCATCGCCCACGGCAAAATATCTTTTAATAAAGTAAAGCCGTCATTAATTACCGAGCTATTTTCCGACACCACCCACAAGAAAGCTGTTGCTAAAACAAAGCCTGCGATTAAGCCTCATCACACAACTAAAAAACCTGTAAAGGTCATTACTTCTGAAGAAAACGGTGATTATTACTATAGTGATGATCCAAAAATGAAAAAGTTCTCGGAGGACATGAGCAAATTCGGCGAAGAAATGAACAAATACTACAACAGCGCCGAGTGGAAAAAGTACAGCCAGGACATGGAAGAATACGGCAAAAAGATGGATGCCTATTACAACAGCGACGCCTGGAAGAAGTATTCGCAGGAGCTGGAGGAAGATGGCAAAAAGATGGATGCATATTATAACAGCGACGCCTGGAAAAAGC
>DASZVE010000007.1:0-22050 GCA_035547095.1 Mucilaginibacter sp. | reverse complement strand
CGTGGCGGTATAATTGGCAGGTATTGTAAACAATGGCCTTCTTTTTGTTAAACCTGCGCATCATGTCGAGTGCAAGCTGATCGATAGTATCCTGAATCCAGGTTTCCTCAGCATCTATCATTACAGGCTCGCCGGTTTCGTAAGCTTTGCTGCAGATAGCCAGCACCCTTGCCTGCGCCCTCTCCCATTCAGCCTGTTCTTCCGGCGTCAGTGTTTCTTTAGCATCAAGTTTTTCAAGCAAACCGAAACGGATCACACCGCTAGGCTTGAAGACGGTAATAGGTATCATCGGGTCGCCGTCTGCCCGGTTTATAGTGCGAATGATCTCGTCGCGGGTATGGTCAAACGCCTGTTCATTATCCCCTCCTTCGGCCGAATAGTCCAATATCGTACCCACTTTGCCCTCATACAGGTTTTTTATCGTACGGTCACATTCTGCAATGGTCTCCCCTCCGCAAAAATGACGGTAAATAGTTGACTTAATAACGCCTTTAATAGGAATGCCTATTTTCATGGCGAAATTGGTAATGGGTGGCCCTATCTTAACCAGGAAATTGACATTAATGATCCTGAACAGCCAGTAGGCACGTTTCAGGTCGGCGCCGGAAGCGTGCCGGAAAGCGATCTCGGTATTATCAAATGAAAGCACACCCTTACCGGGTACAGCGGCAGTGTCATTATTGAGCATGGCACAAAATTAGAAAATGCAAAGCAAATAACTCATTGTGCTATGAATACTTTATTTTTGGCCACCCATGATAGAATTCAAACTCGAAGGCGAATATATTCAACTCATCCAACTGCTGAAGGCTACAAATTTGGTTGGAACCGGCGGTGAGGCGCAGATCGTCGTATCTGAGGGCGAGGTTAAATGCAACGGTGAAGTGGACTACCGCAAACGCCTGAAGGTGCGCAGGGATGATATCATTGAATACAAGGGGAAAAAAATCAAAGTTATCTGATGAACAAACTACAAAGCATAGGCTATTCTATCTATTTCAATAATGCGCTGACAAAGCTGGCGAACTTTATCAAAACAGGTGAATACTCACGATTTTTTATACTTACCGACGAAAACACCGGTAAACACTGTTTGCCCTTGGTGCGGGAACATCTAAAGGACTTCGACAATTATGACTTGATCGAGATCAACGCCGGTGAGGAAAGCAAGAATATCGATTTCTGCATCGGGATATGGAAAATGCTAATTGATTTCGGCGCCGACAGGCAAAGCCTGCTCATCAATTTGGGCGGAGGCGTCATCAGCGACCTGGGCGGTTTCGCAGCGTCGACTTTCAAACGGGGCATTGATTTTGTTCACGTGCCCACTACCCTGCTTTCACAAGTTGATGCGTCGGTTGGCGGTAAGACCGGCATCGACCTGGAAAATATAAAAAACATCATTGGCACTTTCACTCAACCAAAGGCCGTGTTCATTGAGCACGAATTTCTGCGAAGCCTGCCCCCAAGGCAGATCCTTTCGGGCCTGGCCGAGATGCTGAAACATGGCCTGATAGCCGACGCGGCTTATTGGAACCGGCTGAAAAGCAGCAATCTGCAAAAACCCTCGGCTGAGCTGGTTTATCATTCCGTTGAAATAAAAAACGACGTAGTTATCGCCGACCCAACCGAAAAAGGCATACGCAAAAGCCTGAACTACGGGCACACCATCGGCCACGCTATCGAAACTTATTCGCTGATGAACGATGAGAACCCGCTTACCCATGGCGAAGCAATAGCAGCCGGGATGGTCTGCGAGGCGAAACTTTCGGCTATCAAAATTGGCTTGGCCAACGATGAACTGGAAGAAATAACCGATGTGATCATGGAGCTTTACCCTAAGTATACTTTGAGCAGGGATAGCTATGAAACGCTTTACAGCATTATGCTGAAGGATAAGAAAAATCAGAATGGGCGCATCAATTCCTCACTTCTGACCAGGATCGGGCAATGCCGTATTGACAATATTTGTACGGAAGAGGAACTTTACGCAAGTTTGGATTACTATTCAGCCCTGTAATCGAAATGAACGATCGTTATAAATTAAGTCAATTTTATAACAATAACACTCCTAGGCTACCTTTTCTAAGTATAAGTGATTTAAAAATTAAGCAATTACCAGGCTTCTATATTAATTTGGATTTACCAGACGGTTTTTCCAAAAAGCTAAAAGATATCGCAGAGGGTCGATGGGCTGAAACATTGCCTAAACTCGAAAATCTAAAAGCACTCGGAGTTAACCATCGGATAGGTCAGGAATTTTTTGACGCAATCTGTCAAACCCCAAATCTCGAACATCTTTTCCTTTTTGGGTCGAGCGCTGAAAACATATCCAGCATTTCGAAACTTCAAAAATTACAAAAATTATATCTTCATTCCTTTACGCGGCTAACCGATATATCCCCTCTTGCTACTCTAAAAAACCTTAGCGTTCTTTCTATCGAAAATTGTTTTAAAGTAGAGAACTATGAGATTTTGAGTCAGCTGCCAGGATTAGTTGGCTTAGAGCTCTGCGGAGATGCGTTCGCACCAAAACACTTAATATTAAAAAGCTTAAAACCGTTTGTAACTTTAAAAAATCTTAAGCATTTGGCCATCTCAACTGTGTCCGTCGCTGATAAATCTTACGAATGCTTTTTGGAGATGGAAGGTTTGGAAAGATTAGACTTTCTTCGTCGAATGCCAAAATCTACAAGGGAAAACATAAAATCACATCATAAAAACTTAAAAGCAGGTTTCTTTGTAGATTTTGATTTCGAAAATAACAAGTTTTATGAAGGAAAAGATTGGTCAACAAGTTCTAATTAGCTTATAAAAAATTTTATCATGCTTTACTCCGCCCTCGTCTGCCGGCTCAAAACACAGCACCTCGCTGTAGCCGAACTTATAAAACACATAGATGAAAAACATCTGACCCGTAAGCCCGAGCTGGGAAAGTGGAGCATTAAGGATAATATAGCGCACCTGGTAAGCTACCAGCCGGTTTTTATTGGCCGCGTACACCAGATGCTAAAGGGCGGCACACCGGCTTTCAATGCTTACAAAGCGGATAACGAACCCGATTTTCTTCACGCGAGGGAACTGCCTTTAACCGAACTGATGAATCGCCTGAACGGCAACCGTCGCCAGATACTGGAGCTGATAACCAACCTGCCCGACGACGACCTCCTGCTGCAGGGCACGCATCCCAAATTCGGCGCCATGACTATTACCGAATGGACCGAGTTTTTCCTGCTGCACGAGGCACATCATTTGTTTACGATTTTTAAGCTGGTGAAGGGGAAAGTGTAAAATTTCCTGCATCACTGATTGCCATGAAAAAAATAATAGTGTTCCTAACCATTTCAGCCGCAGCTTTGGCTTCACACGGTCAGTCCAAACATTTTAACCAACCGTTAGCTGATAGTCTTGCTAAATGGGTTATTATAGATCAAACCGCCGCCTACATTCCACAAGGTAATTTCAAGAAGCTAAGCGAGCAACAATGGGAACATTATAAAGACAGCGTATTTAGTGTTCATAAGCGGCTTCTCGAAGAGATATTTAAAAAATATGGTTTCCCGGGATACGATCTCGTCGGCAAGCAAGGTTCGAACAACTTCTGGCTGATGGTACAGCATTGTGATAAAACACCTGAATTCCAGCTTGAGGTACTCGAGGCTATGAAGGCGGAGTTGAAAAAAAATAATGCTGATAGTAAAAATTTCGCTTATCTAACTGACCGGGTTAACCTGAACAATGGCAAAAAACAACTTTATGGCACCCAGGTAACTTACCGCCTCGATAGTTGCCAGGCAATACCGAAACCATTGGCCGACAGCCTCAATGTCAATATCCGGAGAAAGGACGTTGGATTAGAGCCGATTGAAAACTATCTCAATATGATGTCGCAGATGCACTTCGAAATGAACAAAGCGGTTTACGAAGCCAGGGGGATACACCACCCCAAGCTTTTAAAAACCGGCAATTAAGATTTATGAATTTTTAGAGATTGACGATTACTCCAACAAAGCAGCACCAAACACGGGCGTATTCCCATCCGGATCATTCACCGCAAAGTTGCGAATGCCATAAAATCAAGCAAATAATATTCTGTTCAACCCCCTATTTTTCAGAAAAATAAAATTTTCTATTGACAGCACGGTTTTTTCGCGTACATTAGCGGCACTGAAAACAACAATGAAGTTTAACAACGCATATTTTTACGGTTACTACTTTTACTTTACCAGTACGAGCCGGGACTAATATGCACTAAACATATAAGAAGAAACTGAAAAGTCCCGGCCCAGAAAAGCCGGGACTTTTTGCTTAACAGGGGTTATGAAGGAAAAAAAGACAAGAGTTGCTATCCAGGGCATACGCGCCTCCTTCCACGAGGAAGCCGCCTTCCTGCATTTCGGCGAAGACATCCAGACCATCGAATGCAATTCGTTCAAGCAAACGTTTGAGGCACTGCAGGATAAGGACGCCGACTACGTGGTAATGGCTATTGAGAACAGCATCGCCGGCAGCATCCTGCCCAACTATTCGCTGATGATGAGCTATAACTTTCCGGTGGTAGGCGAAGTGTACCTGCCCATTCAGTTACACCTGCTGGCGCTGCCGGGCGTTAAGTTCGAGGATGTGAAGTATGTAACCTCCCACCCCATCGCCATCCGCCAATGTGTGGATTTCTTTGATGAGTACCCACATCTGAAAGTGGTTGAAAGTTCAGATACGGCAGCCTGCGCCAAACGCATCCGCGAAGAACAACTGACCGATACCGTCGCCATTGCCAATACGCTGGCCGCTAAACTTTATGGCCTGGATATTTTGGAACGCCGCATCGAGTCGAACAAAAAGAATTTTACCCGCTTCCTGATCCTGACGCATCACGAGAACGTTGAGAAGAAAGATAACAATAAGGCCTCGCTGTGTTTCCAGGTGAGCAACCAGGTTGGCGCGCTGGCTAAAGTGCTGCAAATCTTTGCAGAGCAGAACATCAACATGAGCAAGATCCAGTCGATGCCGGTGCTGGGCAAACGCAACGAGTACAATTTTTATGTTGACGTGGAATGGGATAATACCAAGCAATATGATACAGCCATTCGCCAGGTGCTGAAATACACGCATAACTTCAACATCCTGGGAGAATATCAGCGGCACGAAGATGATGGCGCGCAAAGCGAACGCGAGCAAAAGCTAAGGGCGCAGGAAAAGATTGGCCGGAAGTATATCAGTGTGAAGAAGCTCGTTAAGTAAGTCTTAAGTCCGAAGTCGAAAGTCTGAAGTCAGAAAAAACAATACAACAATCCAACAATAGAACAATAAAAACGACATGAAAATTGATTTAAACATAGAGCCGCTTGGATCATGGATACAGGCGAAATCTGAACCACTGCTGATAGCGGGCCCGTGCAGCGCCGAGACCGAAGATCAGCTGGTAACCACCGCGCATTTATTGGCGAACACCGGCAAGGTTACCGCCCTGCGCGCCGGGATATGGAAACCGCGTACCCGCCCGGGCGAATTTGAAGGAATCGGAAGCATCGGCCTGCAGTGGCTACGCCGCGCCAAGGAAGAAACCGGTTTGCCGACCACCGTGGAAGTGGCCACCGCCAAACACGTTGAAGAAGCGTTGAAGTCGGGCGTGGATATCCTTTGGGTAGGTGCACGTTCGACCGTGAACCCTTTCACCGTACAGGAAATCGCTGATGCCCTGCGCGGCGTGGATGTACCCGTAATGGTGAAGAACCCGGTAAACCCTGACCTGTCGTTGTGGATAGGTGCTTTAGAGCGTATCAACGGTGCCGGCATCAAGAAACTGGCGGCTATTCACCGGGGTTTCTCGTCGCACGAAAAATCAGCCTTCCGCAACGAACCGATGTGGGACATGGCTATCAACTTGAAAACACACGCCCCGAACCTGCCAATCATCTGCGATCCAAGCCACATTTGCGGCAACCGCGAACTGCTGGGCTATGTCGCTCAAAAAGCGTTGGATTTGGATATGCAGGGCCTGATGATGGAATCGCACCTTGACCCGAGCGTAGCCTGGACGGATGCCAAACAACAAGTTACCCCGGCTGCTTTGGCCGATATCATCGACCGCCTGACGCTGCGCAAGCCGGAAGTAAAAGGAGAAGCAAAAGATGTTTTGCGCGAATTGCGTTCACAGATCGATAAGATCGACGACGTTGTTTTCCAGAAAATGGGCGAAAGGATGCAGATCGTTGAGAAGATCGGCAATTACAAGAAAGATAATGGTATCACCATCCTGCAGGTTAATCGCTGGGATGAAATATTGAACAAACGCGTCGCTTTTGCGAAAGCGCTAAAGCTAAGCCCCGAATTTGCCGAAAAACTGCTGGAACTGATCCACAGCGAATCGATCCGCAAGCAAACCGAGATCATGAACAAAGAGCAGAACCAGCCGGAAGAAAAGCTGACGCACGCTTAATTTAGATATGAGATTTGAGATGTGAGATTTGAGACTTAACTACACTTTGTCTCATATCTCATATCTCACGTCTCAATACTCATAAAAGATGAAGGAGAATATTATCCTTACGAAGAAAGATAAGTCGGTTAACGGCACGATACAGCTCACAGGTTCCAAAAGTGAATGTAATCGTGCGCTTATAATTGAGGCATTGAGCGGCGGCAAAGTGACTGTGGAAAATGTTTCTGATGCAGCTGACACGGTGACTCTCACCAAGGCACTAAAGCCGCACGAATGGAGCGTAACGCACGGTGATGACACGATGATGCCGGCAGGAAATACTCTTTCAGTAAATGAAATAAACATTGGACCCGCAGGGACAGCAATGCGCTTTCTCACTGCCTACTTTACACTAGGTGACAAAGAAGTCATCCTGACGGGCAGCGAACGCATGAAGCAAAGACCAATAGGCATATTAGTTGATGCCTTATGTGAGATCGGTGCTTCTATCGACTACGCTGAAAACGAGGGCTTCCCTCCGCTTCGGATCAAAGGCGGTTTTGAACAACAAAAGGATACCATCAGCATCAAGGGCGATATCAGCAGCCAATATATTACAGCCCTGTTGCTTGTCGCCCCGAAATTGCCGCGAGGTTTGACACTGAAAATTGAGGGAGAGCTTACTTCAAGGCCTTATGTGGAGATGACTTTGGCGATGTTGCAGCAAGCTGGTATTCAGCACAAATGGGAAGGTAACAGCATTCATATCGCGAAGCAAGACTTTAAGGAAACCACGCTTTATGTCGAGCCCGACTGGAGCGCGGCGTCCTACTGGTACGCTATCGCCGCTTTAGCTGATGAAGCCGAGCTTTTCTTGCCAGGACTAACCGCTTACAGCCTGCAGGGCGACAGCGTAATCACTGAGATCATGGCGAACTTTGGCATCACCTCGAAGTTTAAAAATGGCGGCGTTTACCTAAAAAAGGAAATCAAACCTTTGCAACGCAAGATATTCGATATGAAGTCCTGCCCCGACCTGGCGCAGACGGTTATTGTAGTGTGTGCAGCACTGGGTCACGATGCTACCTTTACCGGGCTGGAAACCCTGAAGATCAAAGAAACAGACCGGGTGAAAGCCTTGCAGAATGAGCTGGCCAAGATCGGCGTTAAACTGATCGAAAAAGGCCAGGTATACAAGCTGGATTGCAGCGAAAAGCACATTCCGGAGAAGGTCTTTATTAACACTTATGATGATCACCGCATGGCTATGGCCTTCGCTCCTTTGGCGCTGGTGATACCGGAAGTGGAGATCGAAGATTATGAAGTGGTCGAAAAATCGTATCCGGCCTTTTGGGAAGATTTGAAAAAAGTTGGATTCGAGGTAACTTGAAAGGGAAAAAGGGTGTCATACTGAGCTTTGTCGAAGTATGAGCGCAAAGGCCTCGCCCACATGCTTCGAGTGCCTCAGCATGACACCCGCTACACTTAGTTAATAAATTAATCTGCACATTTGCAGATACGCACATTTGCACATCTAAAAACAATGGCAGGCAACTCATTCGGACAACTATTCAGGATAACGACGTTCGGCGAATCACATGGTGAGGCTATCGGTGTCATCATCGACGGCTGCCCGGCACAACTGGATATCGATCTGGAATTTATCCAGTCCGAACTGGACAAGCGCCGCCCCGGCCAGTCAAAGATCACCACGCAGCGCAAGGAAAGCGATACGGTAAAGATACTTTCGGGTGTGTTCGAAGGCAAAACCACGGGTACCCCGATCGCCATGATCATCCCGAATGAGGACCAGCGCTCCAAAGACTATTCGCATAACGTGGATGTGTACCGTCCATCACACGCCGATTATACCTATCAAACCAAATATGGCATCCGCGACCATCGCGGCGGCGGGCGCTCATCGGCAAGGGAGACAGCGGCCCGTGTTGCAGCGGGAGCGATCGCAAAATTACTGCTTAAAACACAGGGCATTGATGTTGTCGCCCACGTAAGCAGTGTCGGACGAATAAATGCTCCGAACGTTGAAATAAATACGGCTGAGGAATTTATCAGCGAGCGCGAAAAGAACATCGTCCGCTGTGCCGATCCGGCAACTGCCGAAGAAATGATCGCCCACATCGACGGCGTCCGTAAAAGCGGCGACACGGTTGGTGGAAAGATCACATGTTTTATAAGAAACTGCCCCGTTGGGTTGGGCGAACCGGTTTTCGATAAACTGCATGCCGATTTGGGCAAAGCTATGCTGAGTATCAATGCTGTTCACGGCTTTGAATATGGATCGGGCTTAGAAGGCAGTGAGATGAACGGTTCGGAACACAATGATCTTTTCCTGCCGGGAAAACCAGGCGACATCAAAACCCGAACGAACTTTTCGGGTGGCATCCAGGGCGGCATCAGTAATGGCATGCCTATCGAGTTCCGGGTGGCCTTTAAACCCGTGGCCACCATCATGCAGGCCCAGCCGACCATCGACAGCCAGGGCAATGAGGCCGAAATTTCGGGTAAGGGCCGTCACGACCCCTGCGTGGTTCCGCGCGCAGTAGTTATTGTTGAGGCAATGGCAGCATTGGTGATCGCTGATCACTGGCTGAGGAACAGGAATGCTTCAATAAGCTGAAAGCAGAAAGACCAAAGCTGAAAGCAATTCCCGTAAGGGGTTTACCGTAACGCAAATGTCAAAAACTTTAGCATTTTTCAACAGCGTTTTGCTTTCTGCTTTAAGCTTTTGGCTTTTCGCTAAATTTGGTAAATGCTTTCCTCTCCTATCCAATTATACAAAAAAGCCTATAGCGGCCTTTCGAGAAATAGCTGGTACCTGTGCCTCGTGATGTTCATTAACCGGAGCGGCACGATGGTGGTTCCCTTCATGACGATTTACTGCCGCCACGAACTGCATTTTTCTATCAGCCAGGCAACATTGGTGATGGCCGCTTTTGGCGCCGGATCGATATTGGGCGCCTTCGCAGGGGGAAAGATAACAGACAAAATTGGCTTTTATTATGTACAGGTGATCGCCTTACTCATCGGCGGGGTGCTGTTCATGGTACTAGGCTACCAGCAGACTTTTATGTCAGTAAGCGTCGGCGCCTTTGTGCTGAGTATTTGCAACGAGGCCTTCAGGCCGGCAAACTCTACTGCCATAGCCTATTACAGCACCGACGAGAACAAAACACGTTCGTTCTCACTCAACCGTCTTGCCGTAAATCTCGGCTGGGCATTTGGTGGTTTACTTGGAGGTACTTTGGCCGGTATTAACTATCATTTGCTTTTTTGGGTCGATGGCAGTACCAATATCCTGGCCTCCCTGCTCCTGCTGAAACTGATACCGGCTTCGACGGTGATGAAGCACATCAAAAAAGCGATGACAACGGGAACAGCCACATCACCCTACCAGGACGGCATTTACCTGGCCTTTATCGCTTGCGCCATTATTTTCGCTACCTGCTTTTTCCATTTGTTCACTATGCAGCCCCTTTACTACAAAGGTCCCTGGCATTTTAACGAATTTTTTATCGGCTCATTAATGGGCATCAACGGATTGCTCATTGTTATTTTCGAAATGGTGATCATCCACAAGCTGGAGAATAAGCGCCATCCCTTAAATTATATCTGCATTGGAACGCTGGTTGTTGGGGCGGGCTTCGTATTGCTCAATTTTCTGCCCGCTGCGCATTATTCGGCATTGATTGTTTTGGTGTTCGTTACGTTGGGCGAAATCCTGGCCATGCCGTTTATGAATTCATTCTGGATCATGCGTACCAACCCCGCCAACCGCGGTCAATATGCAGCTATGTACACCATTGCCTGGTCGGTTGCCCAGATCGTTTCGCCGATAATCGGCGGGCAAGTGGTCACGTATTCAGGCTATTATGCGCTGTGGTGGCTAACCGGCGCCATGTGCCTGGGCGCATCGGCCGGGTTTATGATGCTGTTCAGCCGAAACTTTAAAGAGAAACCAGTTCCTTTGGAAGAAACCGTATTTTAATGAAAACCGCTCTAATATTCGATCTTGACAATACCATTTACCCGGTGAATGCCATAGCCGGCAACCTTTTCGCCGAACTGTTTGCTTTACTGGACCGGCATGCTGAAATTATTAATAAAGATCATACCGACATCGTGGCCCGTATCAAAGAAGAGATGACCCGCCGGCCGTTTCAATATATTGTAGACAAATATGGGTTGAAGACCGAGATCAGGGAGCAGATGGAAGAAACTTTACGGAACATGACCTACGACCTGCCGATGCAGCCCTTTGAAGATTACCACAGCCTGAAGAAAATTCAGCTTGACAGGTACTTGGTTACCACCGGCTACCCGAAATTGCAATACAGCAAGATCAGACAACTGGGTATAGTGCGCGATTTCAGGGAAATATATATCGTCGATCCCGATAAAAGCCGTCAAACTAAAAAAGATGTATTTGCGTCGATCATGGGAAAATATGAGTATTCGCCCGAACAGTTATTGGTTATCGGCGACGATCCGGAATCAGAGATCAAGGCTGCCCTGGAATTGGGTATCGACACGTTTTTGTTCGACCCGGGGAACAGGTATGAGGATGCGTCAACTACACACCGTTCACCCACATTGAAAGACGTTTTAAATATACTGAACTGATCATTTGGACTTGGCTTCTTCCTTCTTCGCCACAACAGCGATCTTCCTCCGACTGAATCCCAGGTTGCCCTGCATGTCAGTTCCTTCAACAATGACTGTATAAGTTGAAGGCTTTTCCGCCGCATAAAACGACATCTTTGCTCTGCCAAGGCTATCGGTTATTACATTAGGTTCCCAATCGATGGTCGCACGTAAATCGACTAGCCTGGTCGTATCGTTCACCTCGTATTTGGGCTTGTAAAACTGTTTTGGCCACGATAAAGGTATTGGCTTGAACAAATACATGCCCGGCGTGTTGCCGACAAGCGGCCCATGTCCCGAGCGGGTCGTGATCTCGACGAAAGTAAATGCAAAAAAAGGCTGCATATCAAAACGCGTTGCGTACTGCAACGAATATTTACCAGAATACATTACCTCAATACCTTTTATATCCTCAGCATTGTGTGACTGCAAGTAAAATTTGACATCGACAGGCTTGATCGGCGGCGGCAGTACATCCGTCAACCGCACTCCGTCTACGATAAAGATTGCAGGTTTTCCATCTACAAAAAACCATTCATAAGTATATGAAGGGATTGAAGGATCGTGCGAGAATATCGTGCGATAAGAATCGGCAAAACTTTTCACGTTTCCTTCGATCATGTCCCACCAGCTTTTTTTGCCCTGGTGTTCCATGAAATGCTCATCCAGTATAATATCAGCATTGCCGGGGCCATTGAGATTTTGTGAGCCATTAATAAGCTTTTTAGCTTTTATAACCACTCCTTTAAGGGCATGGCCCCCGGGTATGTTATAAAATTGATTGTTATACGCGGTTTTGTTTTGCATATTTCGCACGAGCGTACTGTCCACATTCCAGTAGCATGGCGGCGACCAGCATATTTTGGAACGCTCAAGGGCGGGAGGGCTGGTTTCATCCATCCTTATATTTACATTCCAGCTTCTGCCCTTTTTATTGACAGTTTTTAGGACAAACACCGGCGTATCAATTTTGGGGAACCTGTCAAACGAAAACCTACCCTCACTGTCGGTCAGCGTATCCATCAATATCACCGGCGATTTTGATAAAAGCGTAACGTCAGTTCCTTTAACAGGTTTGTTAACAAAATTATCCACCGTACCGCTGACCGTATATTCCGTTTCAGCCGGATAAGCGACTTTGTTGTCTATCATTTCATATTTCACCCACCCTTGGGTAAGCAGTAGGTTGTCGAGCGCCTGCCACGAATCCGTATTGCCTTGAAAATAATACGACGGGTCTTCAACATATCCTTTCAAATCGGAAGTAAGCAGCACAATGGTCAATATATTCTGCAGGCTTCCGCTATCAATTTTTACTTGCGCATCATCGGTTACCGCCAGGGAAAAATCGCCATGAACAGGAACGCCATTATGATCAGTGACGTTAATGTTCAGCTTTACGCTGTCTTTCGGTTCATAAACCGATCTGTCGGAAGATATCTTGATATGCAGATCATCATGGTGGTCTATAAAAGCGATGCGTTCATTCAGCGGATGGCCATCGGTATCCATCAATAAAAAATGAGCAATACCTGTTGGAAAAGCGCTTTTGGGTATGGCGATATGAATTTTATTATTTTTCGTAAAGCTTACTACAGCAGCGTAACATATTATTCCTCTCGACCGCGTCACCAGAAAACAATTGTCATCAGTTCGACCGAAATCGTCCGTCGCTGATACCGTAACCTTAAGTGAATGGTCCTCCATTCCGTTATCGACGCTTATCGCCGTTCCGGAAGCCTTAACCGATGGCAAATTATAATCTTTAGTCTTCCCGTTAGAAAAAATCACCTGGGCTTTATACACTTCATTTGGCTGTGGCAGCAATATGAAGCTGCCCATTCCATTGTGCAATGATTTAAAAGAGGCGATGGTTTTCCCGGTATGATCGACGACGATACCGCTTACATTTATCCCTTTCCCGTCCTGTGCTATCGCTTTAAAACCAACCCGTGTATTTATGCCAGCCAAAAGGTCCCCGCCTTCGGGTAAAAACTGCACATCTGCTTGGTCGGTGTTACTGATAATAAGAGGAACGGATACATCCTGACCAGAACTCTTAATCGTGATACTGCAATTACCGATTTTAAGCGGAAGATTGAAGTCCAGGTCGATGGATCCATTCTTATCGGTTTGTGCCACCTGGTGATAAATTAATTTTTTATCCGTGGTTACCTCAAGTCTTAATACTGAATCTGCAACAGGCGTCTTGTTCATCGTTGTGAGCGATACCGTACCAGATATTTTTCGTCGACCGTCAATTATTGTTGATACATTAATGTCGCTGTTGACAAGCCAGGCATTTTGGCTGGTGCCCATTACCCAGATGTTTTTATAATAAAAGCCGTAATAGCTAAAGTTTCGCATCCAGTTGGTATAAGCACGCAAAAGATAGTTACCGGGTTTAATATCCTTTTCGTCAAGCGCGAGGTTTCCCCAACCGGCGCCGGAAATTGGGTACAACCATTGCTTGATAATCTCACCGCCGGGATTCATAAGGTCGATATGCAGCAGCCCGCTTCGGCCTGAAAATAAATGAGATGGCACGCTTAATAAATACGCCTTAAACCAAATCGTATCGCCGATGGTATAATAAGGCTTATCTAATTGCAGATATAGGTTTTCGCCGGCATATTTATTTGCGAGGCTGTCGGAATGCTGTGTGTATTGAAATAACTTCTCTGAAAGCGCGGCCGTTTGTCCGCATAATATTGATGGGCAGCATAACGGTAAAAATATGCCGAACAAAATTGTAAAGTATAATGGCCGCTTTTTCAAAAGCCCGACAGGTTTATCGAACTAAGATAGAACGATTTTTTTAGTTTTTCAATAACTTCGACGTCACCAGCAATTGCCCGACATGGCGCATGGTATGCTCGGCGGCATGAGTTAGCAAACCGATAACAGTAGAGGGTATTTGCGCACGCCCCACGCCGCGCGCCTCGGTTAGTGTAGCGTCGGGGGTATCGCGCAACTGCTGTAATGCCTTGTCGACCTGGGTGCGAAAATTGGCCAGCAACTGGTCCAAACCAGGCGCATTTTCAGTTTCCCGGCCTTCCAGCGAAAGATATTCGAGCTGTGCCGCATTCAATAGTTCGCCCCTGGCGTAAGTGAACAGCCTGTCGAGTACCCCTGTAAAATGCTGCAAATGAAAAGCAGGCGAAGCCATGCCGGAAGGTTTCACCCAAAGAAATATTTCTGGAAAACCCTCCATCATGGCGTTAACTTCTTCCCTGGCTTGCAGCAACGCATGCGCAACCGGCTGCAACAAAGGCGGGATACCATCGACAGGGCCGCGCAGCCAAACTTCTCTTCTTATCGTATTGTCCACTATTGTCGGTAGTTTAATTATTCCAACGTAAATGTATAATTTCGGCCCGTTATTTGCATATCTGCCATAAAACACGATATTATAATAGTAGGGCTATTGCTTTAACAGACCCGTATTGACCAGATAACTATTTATGACAACACTTCCTGATGCCAAAAAGACTTTATTTGCAATTTTGGCATTAATCTTCTTCCTGCCCGTCGTTTTCATGCAATCGTGCAAAAAACGACGCACTGAGATGGGCAGTATACTCTACAAGCATACCCACAACTCCGTATATAAAAACGCCGACGAAAAAGAATTTGCCGCTGTTTTCAGGCAGGTGCTTGCAAAAAACAAATCGGGACTGGCTAATCCCCAGATTATAAGCGATCATTATCAAAAAACTGACTATGAACCGGTTTTTGTGTTGAATCATCTTTGGAACGGCGATATAGGCCTGATGCTGAAGGACTATCGCGAAGCCTATCAGCATGGCATGAACCCGGGACTATTTGATCCCGACGAGATCGATACACTGGTTAAAAGGATCAGCAGCAAAAAAGCTATTAAAACCACACGCGAAGCGTATTACGACATAGCCAAGCTTGAGATGCTTATGGCCAACTCTCTTATCAACTATTCCAGCGACCTGCAATATGGTATATTAAGCCCGAGAAAACTTTTTTCCCGCTATTTTATCAAGACCCAGCGACCTGACACTACATCCATGGAAAAGGTTTTTAGTATTACCAATATGAGGACCTTTTTAGACACTATCCAGCCAAAAAGCCCGGAATATCTGGCTTTGCAGAAAGCGTACCTGGAAGGTTTTCGGGCTCCTAAAATGTCGAAAGAAGAAACACGCCGGATACTTTTGGTAAACATGGAACGCCTGCGCTGGAAAAATAAGCCGACAGCCAGCCGCTACGTATACGTTAATATAGCCGATTTCAGCCTGAATGTGATCGATAGCGGCAGGTCGGTATTAAATATGAAAGTTTGCGTGGGCCAGGGCCGGAATGAGAAATACCAAAATACGCTTGAACATTATGATGACACGTGTAAGGTCGACAATCCCAACCCACACGAAACTCCGCTCTTAAGCAGCGTTATCCATAGCGTACAGGTAAACCCGATTTGGAATATCCCTAAGAGCATCGCCACCAAGGAGATCATCGTGCAGGCTGCCCAGGACCCTTATTACCTGGCCAACAAGAATATTAACGTATACAAGGACGGTAAGCTGATACCCGATCCCGAAGATATCGATTGGTCAAACGTAACGAAAGAAAACTGTCCGTATGAATTCAAACAGGCGCCGGGCGAGGAAAATGCCCTCGGTAAAATTAAATTCCTGTTTGATAACGGTAGCAGCATTTACCTGCACGACACGCCTGCAAAGGATGCCTTTGGGTACAAGATACGGGCGGTTAGCCACGGTTGCGTACGGCTGGAAAAGCCGGTCGATCTGGCTCACAATTTATTCCGTGATACGGTTAAATATAAACTCATTGCCAAAGACATGCAGGAAGATGATCCTGTCCCGCAAGATATTGCGCTCAGGCCCAGGGTCCCTGTTTATATTACTTACGTTACCTGCTGGATGGATCAGAACGGACAACTACAGTTCAGGCAGGATGTATACGGGCATGATATCGTGATTTACGACCACCTGAAGAAATTCCTTCCGGAATAAGCAGAAAGCTGACTTGGCACAACAATCTAAAAAAGCTTTGGGCTTTTAGCTTTCTGCTTTCAGCCTCTTACAAACTGGCGGTTACAGAAGAACTGTCGGGATACATGTAATTTGCCGCCACACCCTGATCAAGATATTTTGAGCTATAGCTGCCGTCGTTGCCATTAATGAACAGAACCGTCCGGCCCTTTATGGCTTCGATGACCTTGCCTATCACTTTAGGCGATACTGCGGGGCAACCTTCACTGCGGCCAAGACGTCCGAGTTTATCGATAGATGACATGGAAACATAGGCCGCCGCGTGAACGACGATAGAGCGTGCGCGGGCGTTGTCGTTAAAACCGGCATCCACGCCGTCAAGTTTAAGCGAACGGCCGTGTTTGCCCTGGTACACGCCATCGGTCACATAAAATCCCAGGCTGCTGGCATGTGAATCATTCTCGTTAGAAAAATACTGAGCCATATCGCCGCCGCTGCCGCTGCCATGGGCAACCCAGGTATTCAGTACCAATTCTTTATTCATCAGGTCGACGATCCACATACGTTTCAGACAGCTTGATTTCGCCAGGTCGACAATGGTAATAACCGAACTGTATTGCGGAACTTCGCCTGCGGCTTTCAGGTTAAAATATCCTGTCACTGCCTTTTGAAAAACATCACGGTCGAGCCCTGCGACGTGCAATTGGGCCGTATTATATATATCGTCAAGATATTGTGTAAACAATTCCTTAGCCGATACTTCTGTGTGCGTGTTGGTGGTGGTAGTTACCGTGGTGGAAGCTTTACTTGATTTATTAATCTTTTCGACCTTCCAACTGATCATCGTTATGGAAAAGAATGATAAGATACAGGTTACCCACAAAAATCCTTTACTCATTGCTCTGTAGCTCGTTTTTAAGTTTAATCAATAATTATAAGGGTCTCAAATTAACCAGGTTATCAACAACCGTTATTCACAAATGTAAGGAATTTAATTTTTAGTGTAATATTGAATTATTGATTTAATTGCAAGAAAGTTAAATTATTTACATTAAGATTAATTTCGTTAGCCCTTCAGTGTAGTTTATACGATAAAAAATGGAAATTGTTATTTTGCGCTGACAATTTTTTTAGAAAAAATCTTGTAGCATAATAAACTGGCATACCACTGAATAGGTGTTTCACCTACAGCTTTCTAATACTAATCATAAAGTTTAATGAGCTTTAAAGACAGCCGCTGCAGCTCTTTTATAGGGATCGTCGTGGGTGGGCTTAAATGTCTCTTTAAGCAAATATGGCTATCCGGTACCCGTATATTGCTTACGTTAACCACCGGCAAAAGCACAGCGCACAACAACTTCATATTGAACTATTCAATAATTCAATAATTCTACAATTCGGCAATTAATAAATTGCCGGGTATTTTTCCGGGTTGGTCTCGTTCATCATCGCGTATACCGCATCGATCACATCGTCAGCAGAAGGTTTACTAAAATAGTCGCCATCGGTACCATAGGGCGGACGATGCTCCTTTGCCGAAAGCGTTTTAGGCTGTGAATCGAGTAAATAATAGCCGTTCTGCGCCTCCAATACTTTTTGAAGGATATAAGCCGAAGCACCGCCGGGAACGTCCTCGTCCACCACGAGCAGCTTATTGGTCTTTTTCAACGATTCGCCGCATACATTTTTTAAATCGAAGGGATATAGGGTTTGCGGATCGATCACTTCAATATGTATATCCATTTTTTCCAGGTCTTCGGCCGCTTCACGCACGATACGCAGCGTCGAGCCATACGAAATAACGGTTACATCCGAACCTTCCCTTAGTATTTCAGCCTCTCCCAGCGGAACGGTGAATTCACCGACATTTAATGGCAGCTTTTCTTTCAAACGGTACCCGTTGAGGCATTCGATAACCAGGGCCGGTTCGTCGCCGCGCAGCAAGGTATTGTACATGCCGGCAGCTTGTGTCATATCACGCGGCACGCAAATATGCAGGCCCCGCATTGCGTTCAGGATCAAACCCAGCGGCGACCCTGAATGCCATATCCCTTCCAGCCGATGGCCGCGGGTACGCACTATTACAGGCGCCTTTTGGCCGCCGCGGGTGCGGTAGCTCAGGGTGGCCAGGTCGTCACTTAAAACGGTTATAGAATATAGTAAATAGTCTAAATATTGTATCTCGGCGATAGGTTTCAGGCCGCGCATAGCCAAGCCGATTCCCTGTCCTACAATGGTGGCCTCGCGAATACCCGTATCGGATATGCGCAGGTCGGAATACTTATTTTGCAAGCCGGCAAAACCCTGGTTCACGTCGCCGATGGCGCCTACGTCCTCGCCAAAAGCTACAATACTCTTGTCTCGCTCAAAATTGGCGTCGAAACAGGCGTTCAGCACCTCGCGGCCGTCAAGCAATTTGCCGTCCTCATCATATTCGGCGGGCACAATCGGCACCAGCAACGGCGATTTAAGCGTGCCTGTGAATAACTTGGAATTAAAGCGTTCGTCATTTTTTTGGTTCTGTTCCACAAGCCAGTCAACTAATTCCTGCCGGCCGGCCGGATTTTCTTTAGCGGTTATGCGTAACGCCTTTCTGCCCGCCGAGATCACATCTTTTCGGCCGGGGTCGACGGTTGCTTTAAGAGAAGATATAATGTCCGTCAATTCCCTCTGTTGCGCACTACTTTCAGCTATGCGGGAGATAAGGTCCGACACCTGGTTCAATTCTTCGAAAATTTCACCTTCAAAGTCCGCCCAGGCCTCTCGCTGGCATTCGCGTACATGCTTCTTTGCGGTAATCTCCAGCTCGTCCATCTCCTCTTCGGTTGCGATGGCCGATTCGATCATCCATTTGCGCATTTGCAACAAGCAATCGTGTTCATTTTCCCACGCAAGACGTTCTTTTGATTTATATCGCTCGTGCGAACCCGAAGTGGAGTGGCCCTGCGGTTGGGTCATTTCCGTCACGTGGATCAGTACAGGCACATGCTCGGCGCGGCACACAGCTATGGCGCGTTCATAAGTTTCGCACAAGGCGACATAGTCCCAGCCGCGGACCTTGAATATCTCGTACCCGTTGGTACCGTCCTCGCGCTGGAAACCTTTTAATATTTCGGATATATCTTCTTTGGTGGTCTGCAATTTAGCCGGTACCGATATGGCATAAGCGTCATCCCATATCGAAATTGCCATAGGCACCTGCAACACACCAGCGGCGTTGAAAGCCTCAAAGAACATGCCTTCTGAAGTTGCACCGTTTCCTATGGTACCGAAAGCAACTTCATTACCATTAATGGAAAAATCCGTAAGGTAATCAAGTTCCTTGTTTTCGCGATATAATTTCGATGCATAGGCCAGTCCCAGCAGACGCGGCATATGCCCGCCCGTAGTCGAAATATCTGCGGCGCAATTCAGCGCCTCCGACTGGTTTGACCATGTCCCGTCGGCATTCACATAACGGGTGGCATAATGGCAATTCATCTGCCTGCCTGCCGATGCAGGGTCCTTCTCTATATCGGGATGAGCATATAATTGTGCAAAGAATTCATTCAGGTTGCTCATGCCCGTTGCGAACATAAAGGTTTGATCGCGGTAATAGCCCGCCCGCCAGTCGCCAGGACGGAAAGCTTTAGCCATAGCCAATTGAGCTACTTCCTTGCCGTCGCCGAAAATGCCGAATTTGGCCTTGCCCGTTAACACCTCCCGCCGGCCTATCAGGCTGGCCTGGCGGCTTTCAAAACCGATACGGTAGTCGTTAATTACGATCTTTTTGAAATCGTCAAAACTAAGTTCGGCCGTATTGAAGCTGCCGGTTGTGTTGCTTACAGTTTCGGGCATATATTATTTTGATTGACGGACAAAATTATAAAATTCTATTTTGCAATCGTCATACTTAACACACAAACGTACCGTTATTGGAATAGTTTTTTATTTGCGGTTAAACCTGTTATATTTGTCTTAATCCAATAACAACAATGTAAAATCATCATGGGCTATAAAAACAATTTGCTCATGATAGCTTCATTACCTTAAAAAAAACAATTCAAGTCAATGAAAAAATTAATGATTCTATGCGCAGTAATTTTGGGCTTCGCCTTTACTGCTTCGGCGCAAGATAATCAAAAACCCGAATTTAAATTCAACGAAGAGAAACACGATTTTGGTAAAATTCCGCAGGGAACCCCGGTTACTACAATATTCGAGTTTACCAATATCGGACAAGAACCGCTTATCCTGACCGAGGTTCGGCCGACTTGCGGCTGTACGATAGCTGATTACACTAAGACCCCGGTAAAAGCCGGCGACAAAGGCATGATCAAGATCACCTACAACGCCGCTGTTGCTGCTCCGTTCAATAAAACTATCGTGGTAACTTCTAACTCCAAAACGCCTACAAAATATTTGAATATTGTGGGCGAAGTCGTTCCAAAACCGGCGACTGCAGGCAGCAAGTAACTTAAGCGTCTCAAAGGAATTAAAGACACCCTGAAAATGGGGTGTCTTTTTTTGTTTGACCGCATCCTGATCCCTATTCAAGAGAGGGAAACTTTTCATTTATCTTTCCTAATTTTGCGTCATGCCAAATATCTCGAAAAAAGGGCAGCACATGCCCGCGTCGCCGATACGCAAGCTCACGCCGTTTGCAGACAACGCTAAACTCGACGGAAAGAAAGTTTATCACCTGAATATCGGTCAGCCTGACATTGAAACGCCAGAAGGAATGCTGAACGCGATCAAAAATATCGATTTCAAAGTATGGGCCTATACGGCATCGGAGGGAACGCTGGTTTACCGCAAAAAACTGACCGAATATTACAACAAGCTGGGTTATAACATTACGCCCGAAAATATACTGGTCACAACAGGCGGATCGGAAGCGATCACCATCGCGATGATGAGCTGCCTCGATCCGGGTGACGAGGTGATCATCCCGGAGCCGTTCTACGCAAATTACAACGGTTTTGCCTGTCAGAGCGATATTGTGGTGAAACCTATTCTTTCTTATATCGAAAACGGTTTTGCCCTGCCCCCCATCAGTGAGTTCGAAAAGCTGATCACACCGAAAACCAAGGCCATTTTTGTCTGCAGCCCGAATAACCCGACTGGTTACCTGTATTCGAAAGAAGAACTGGAAGCATTGAAGGCGCTGGTATTGAAATATGACCTATACTTGTTCTCGGACGAGGCATACCGCGAATTTTGTTATGATGGCCGCACGTTCATCTCCCCTATGCACCTGGATGGCCTGGAACAAAACGTGGTGGTGATGGATACGGTAAGCAAACGCTACAGTGCCTGTGGTGCGCGCTTAGGCTGCCTGATCACTAAAAATAAGGAAATATGGGCGACAGGCCTGAAATTTGCCCAGGCGAGATTAAGCCCCGGCATGGTAGAACAAATTGCCGGTGCAGCCGCGGTGGATACACCCGACAGCTATTTTGAAGCCGTAAACAAGGAATATACCGAACGGCGCAATACATTGGTAAACGCACTCAACGCCATGGACGGCGTTTTCTGTCCTAACCCCGGCGGTGCATTCTACGTGGTTGCCCGGCTGCCGATTGATAATGCCGACACATTCTGCCAGTGGATGCTGGAGAAATTCAGCTACGAAAACCAAACCGTGATGATGGCGCCGGCTACTGGTTTCTACAGCACCAAAGGCGCAGGCCAGAATGAGGTAAGACTGGCTTATGTGCTAAAAAACGAAGACCTGGCTAAAGCGATGACCTGTTTGGATAAAGCTTTGAAAGAATATCCCGGAAGGACAGTTGGCAGTGAGCAGTTTGCAGTGGGCGTGAAATAGTTTGCAGTGGGCGGTTGGAGATAAAGAGATTATGTAACGTCCTGAAATAAGTTGACGGATTTAAGATAGTCCCGATGGCTGTAAAGTTATCGGGATTTTTTGTTGATGCACCATTTGAGGTGTATTCATGTCCAAAGATAAATGAGGTCTTCGGTTATTATATAATTCAACCG
>DASZVE010000006.1:0-49970 GCA_035547095.1 Mucilaginibacter sp. | reverse complement strand
AGACGAAAAAGGAAGAACAAATTAATATTTCTATTATTACTATGTTGTAAAAATTGCTTAGATAGGTTTAAATTTGTTTAAAACTACCACTTCAACTATTATAACATCTTCAATCATTACAAAAAAGAAAATGGCAACCGTAGAAACCACATACATCGGCGATCTGAGAACAGAAAACATCCACGTACAATCGGGTACTAAAATATTAACCGACGCACCGACCGACAACCAGGGCAAAGGCGAGGCTTTTTCACCAACTGACCTGTTGGCCGTAGCGCTCGGTACCTGTATGCTGACCACCATCGGCATAAAAACACGTAAGGAAGGAATCAATATCGACGGCGCCAAATGCTCCGTGACGAAGATTATGACCTCGGCTCCGCCGCGCAGGGTTGCTGAGATACAGATCAAAATGCAGTGGCCGCGACAGTATTCCGAAGAGCAACAAAAGCGTATTGAAGAGATATGCGTTACTTGCCCGGTATACCTGAGTCTGCACCCGGATATCGTAAAAACCGTGGACTTCGGGTGGCAAGTACTCGCGTAGTCCGAAAGTCGGAAAGACCGAAAGTCCGAAAGATTAATTGCGGTTGAGCCAGGTATCCATATCCTGATCACTCAATCCTTTCTTATTCCATATAGCATCGGCTTGTGAAATAGCTTTCTTAGCGTAGAATTTTGATAAAAGTTCTCTTAGTTCTATCAAATCGCCCTCTGATAGATTTGTGCTGAATAGTTTAACAACTCGATTTGCACATTACTTAAGGGATAACTTAAGGCCATTGTAGTTTTGGTCTGCATTGATCGAAAGTCAGAACAAAAATAAAAACTTTCGGACTTATGCGGACTTTCGGACTTCCCGACTTAATTCAACACCGACAACGCTTCTTCAAGCGAAATGTGCCCGTGCGACTGCTCGAGTATGCACTCGCCGTCTTTGATCACTAATAATTGGGGAGATTCGTGGTGCACCTGGAAATCATGTGCCACCTGGTTCGATATGTCGCGAAACCTGATCAGGTCTACGAAATAAAGTTTAAGTCCGGCCGGCAGATGGTTCCTGTCCATTTCAACCCTGCGTTTGGCCATCAGGCTGATGGAGCAACGGATGCTATGCTTAAAAATAATACTGTAACCTTGTTGTTGTTTGATCTCATTCACCTGCTCAGCAGACTCCAGCGATATCCAATCCATGTCTGAAATAAAAATAAACGGCTGCAAAAGTAACGAGCAGGCGGCGAATTAGCTTTAAAGAAAGGAAAAAATGACTATCGGCTGTTTTTTGGATACGAAGCGTAGGCCGGGCAAAGTTTGTTTGAGCATGAGGCCAGCATACCAACGGCCAGTGCTACAAGGGCTATGTAAACTATCTTTTTCATCGTGCTATAATTGCTTGTTAAACGCAGATCAGCCGTTCAATGTTTCAGCTAAGTTAGCCATTTTAATCGCCGTTATAGCTGCCTCGTCGCCTTTATTGCCATGTTTGCCGCCTGCGCGGTCCAGCGCCTGCTGCTGGTTATCGGTGGTCAGCACGCCAAAAATGACTGGTTTGGAATGTTTGATTGCGACATTAGTGATCCCGTTAGCCACGGCTTCGCAAATAAAATCGAAATGGCGTGTTTCGCCTTGTATCACACAGCCCAGGCAAATAACGGCGTCTAAATGACTATTCTGCAACAGCAGGTCGGCGCCGGTTGTCAGCTCGAAGCTGCCCGGTACGGAATAAGTAAAAATATTATCGGGCAAAGCGCCGTGGTTGATGAGGCTTTGCCATGCGCCTTCATATAAAGCATTGGTTATTTCGGCGTTCCATTCGGCTACGACAATGCCAAACCGATAATTAACCGCCGAAGGTATTTCTGTATTTGAAAAGTCGGACAGATTCTTAAACTGGGTAGCCATTTTTATTTCGAATTTTTCGCCAATGATTTGTTTTCAGCGGCGCCCAAGAGGGCTACGCCGTTTCGGAATGCCAATTTCGAATTTTCAAATCAAATAACTGGCATAAATTCGAAATTGAACATTTGACTTTCGAAATCCTTATAACTTGGCATTTACCCTGGCAATATAAGCATCCATGCTTTGAGCCTCGTTGCTTTCGGGGTAATCCTGTTTTATTTTGGTATAAGCATCGACAGCATCCTTGTTGTCGTTCTGAGTTTCATATACCAAACCCAGTTTCTTAAGGTAAAAAGGTGAAAGGAATTTATTACCGGCCTTGTCGGCGGCTTTTTTAAAGTAGGTAACCGCTTTATCGTAATCCTTCAATTCCACGTATGCATCGCCGATGCCGCCCAGCGCTTCCGCTGCGATTATAGCATCATTCCCGCGATAATTTTCCAGGTTATCGATCGCTTTGCGAAATTCGCCTTTGTTCAGGTAGGCGGTGCCGAGGTAGAAATATGCCAGGTTGGCCGATTTTGTATTGCTGTAATCGGCAATGATCTTCTCGAAACCAGGATAGCCGGCATCTCCTTTAATGGCCTTGTCCCAGTCCTTCTTAGACCACCAGTCCTGTGCCCTGTACATCTGGTTCTCCGCTTTGTCTTCGCGGGGCGCGAGGTATAATTTCTGATAACCGAGATAGATTAGTACCATGGCCAGGATGGCCCCGGCTATGAACAACAAGCTTTTTTGATTCTCGCGTACAAATTTGCCCGTCTGCCCAAAATCATTATTCTTCGCTACGGGGGCTTTGGCGTTCGCCTGGGTTTTCGACATTTTTATTCAAAAATTAAGTTTGCAAAAATACAGTTTTCAAATTTGTTGACAATAGGGTGATGAATTATTTAGTGAACCGTGGTTAGTGATTTGTGATTAGTCCGAAAGTCGGTATAAGTCGGGAGGTTCAAAAGATAGTTGAGATTAACCGATCACAAATCATCAACTAACTAATCACTAACCACAAATCACTACATTTGAACCGATGTACCTGCAGCATTTATCCGTCATTAATTTTAAGAATTACAGCGAGGCCGAACTCGACCTGAGCGAGGGCGTTAACGCTTTTACAGGAGATAACGGCGCAGGGAAGACGAATTTGCTGGATGCGGTACATTACCTGTCGCTATGTAAAAGTTATTTCAATCCTATCGATAGCCAACAGATAAAACTGGGTACGGACTTTTTTGCCATCAACGGTGTATTCGTTAAAGACGGGAAACAGGAAGCCGTGGCCTGCGGCGTAAAACGCAACCATAAAAAACAATTCAGGCGAAATAAAAAGGAATACCAACGCCTGGCCGATCACATCGGCCTGTTTCCGCTGGTAATGGTTTCACCTTACGATATCAGCATCATTATTGAAGGAAGCGAAGAGCGGAGGAAGTTTATCGACAACGTTATTTCGCAAACCGATAATCGCTACCTCGACGAATTGATAGCCTACAATAAAGCTCTTATTAACCGTAATGCGTTGCTGAAGACCATCGCCGACTCAGGCCGGTACGACCCCGACCTGCTGGCGGTGTTTGACGAGCAGCTAATCTCTTCCGGCAACCTGATATTCGAAAAACGCAGGGCCTTTATGGGAAGCTTTAGCGGTATTTTTAATGTTCATTACAGCTACCTGACCGATGATGTGGAACAGGTAGAGCTGGTTTACGAGTCGCAGCTACTACAGGACGATTTTGCATCTTTGCTTAAAAAGAGCACCGAAAAAGACAGAATGCTGGAACGTACTACATCGGGCATACATAAGGACGAGCTGCAGTTTGCTATTCACGGCATGCCTATGAAGAAGTTCGGGTCGCAGGGGCAGCAGAAATCTTTCCTCATAGCACTGAAGCTGGCGCAGTATACTTATTTATACCAGCAAAAAGGATTTAAACCGATGTTGCTGCTGGACGATATTTTTGATAAGCTGGACGATAAACGCATTACCAAACTGATGCAGATGGTATCGAAGCACGATTTCGGCCAGGTATTTATTACCGATACCAGCCCAGCCAGGATTCAAAACGTTTTTCAGAAGATTGGGATTGACGTAAGATTATTTAAAGTGTCGGGAGGATCAATAAATGCGTAAAGCCAACGACAAGACGCTTAAAGAAGCGATCGAGCAAATGCTGCAGGTCTACAAGATCAAGCAGCGGTACGACGAAACGGGTATCATCTCCTCATGGCCGGAACTCGTCGGTAAATCGGTAGCCAACCGAACCAAAGAAATATTCATACGCGACAAAAAACTATTCCTGCGAATAGAATCGTCCGTAATAAAAAATCACCTTGTATTGATGCGTACCGAAATAATGGAGAAGATAAACGGCGGTGCGGGAAATACGGTAATAGAAGATATTATCTTCCTCTAGTCCAGCGGCGGGTAGCTACTGCTGATTTTTTCCTGAAATCGTCGCTGATCAAAGCATAACCCAGTATGATGAAGCCGGGTGTTATAAACACCAATTGCACTTCCGGCGGTTTATGCAGGAAAAACAGCGAATTCACCACGATCACGCCCACCACAACCAGCGAATAAAACAAGCACCTTATTAACAATTTCATCTTCGTAGGTTTTATATCGCAATTTGACCAATAATCATGCCATAAGGTTTAATTAGCATAATAGCTTCACTCACAACAAGCTAAAAGTATCAATTTAACTTGATAAAAACAAATTGAGGTGAAATATTTGCCGGGAATGGTTATTTGGGTACCCATTCCCGGCAAGGTATCTTTAGAATTTTTCGAAAGCCGAAAAGAAGAAATCGCCTTCGATTTTGGCGTTCTCGTTCGAGTCAGAGCCGTGGATGGCATTGGCATCGATCGATTTAGCAAACAGGTTGCGAATAGTTCCCGGTTCAGCTTTGGCAGGATCGGTAGCGCCGATCAGTTTGCGAAAGTCCTCAACCGCGTTATCTTTTTCAAGTATAGCTGCCACTATCGGTCCGGATGACATGAAAGCCACCAGGTCGCCGTAAAAGGGGCGCGCCTTGTGCACGGCATAAAACTCACCGGCCTTTTCGGGCGACAGTTTGGTATATTTCATAGCGACGATCTTAAAACCGCCTTTTATGATCTGATCTAATATAGCGCCGATATGGCCGTTACCTACGGCATCGGGCTTGATCATGGTGAATGTCTTATTGGTTTCCATTAAATGTTTCAAAATTTGGCGCAAAAGTAGTGTTTTGATATTAAAAAATTATGGTTTTCGGCTTTATAATTAGATAGTTCGTATTTGATTAATTTCCTTAGCTTTGCAGCCTGTTTTTGACGAATGCCCGGATTAGCCCAGCTTAAAGAACTTTTAGCACATCCCCGCAGGATCGTGATCACCACGCACCATAAACCCGACGGCGACGCCATGGGCTCATCGCTGGGCTTGTATAATTATCTGATACAGCACGGGCATCATGTCCAGGTTATCACCCCGACGGACTACCCGGATTTCCTGGCCTGGCTGCCGGGAAACGGCGACGTAATTATCGATGAAGACCACGCAGATCAGTCCAAAGAGTTCGTGGAAAAAGCCGAGATCATTTTCTGCCTCGATTTTAACAACCTGAGCCGGATAAACGACCTGGGTGAGGTAGTTCGTGCAAGCAGCGCCGCTAAAGTAATGATCGACCATCACCTGGAGCCCGAGGATTTCGACGATTACAGGCACTGGGACATCAATGCTGCTGCTACCGCCCAGTTGGTTTATGATCTTATCGTGCATAAGTTTGACGACGGCGAATTTGTCAACCCCGACGTTGCTACTTGCTTGTATACTGGCATTATGACCGATTCGGCCTCGTTCAAATTACCAAATACTACCTCGAATGTGCACCGGATAGCGGCCGACCTGATTGACCTGGGCGCTGTGAACTGGCGAATACACGAGCTCGTTTACAATAATTTGTCCGAAAATAAGTTACGTTTTCTTGGCTATTGTCTAAGCAATAAGCTGGAGGTTCTGCATGAGTTTAACGCCGCTGTAATTTCGGTGAGCCGGCAGGAACTGGAACAGTTTGAAGTGATGACAGGCGATACAGAGGGAATTGTGAACTACGGATTATCGATAGCAGGCATCCGCCTGGCGGCTTTTATCGTGGAGCGTAAAGACAGGATCAAATTGTCGCTGCGTTCTAAGGGCGAATTTCCCGCAAACGAAATATGCAAAAAATATTTTAACGGCGGCGGCCACCGCAACGCGGCAGGGGGGCACTCGGACGATAGTCTCGAAAAAGTAATAGAGCGATTCAAATCAATTTTACCAGAATATAAAACACTATTAATAGCGTAAATAATGAACAGAAAACTGATGTTTTTAGCTGTTGCGGCGATAGTATTTGCCGGTTGCAATAGCGGGTTTAAGCAGGGAAAAGGCGGCATGCTGTACGATATCATCGTAGATAAGAGCGGCCCAAAGATACAGCCGGGCGATTTCATGAGCGTAAACCTAACCGTAAAGACCGATGGCGACTCGCTGCTATTCAGCACATACCAGCAGGGGCGGCCGTCGCTTACCATTTATCAAAAGCCGGAGGGTTCGGGCGACATAATGAGCGCCTTCCAGTACCTTGCCGAAGGCGATAGCGCCATCATTAAAACCAATATCGACTCGGTATACAAAAAACGCAGGCCGCCCATCAAAGGCAAATATGTGGTATATGAAGTTAAGGTGGTAAAAGTTATACAAAAAGGCAAATTAGCCGACAGCGCATTTAACAACAGGATAACGGCTTATCTCAAAGACCAGGCACAAGAAATAGCAAAGCAGGAGCCGCCGAAAATAAAAAAATACATAGCCGATAATAAGCTGAATGTAACTACAACCCCTTCGGGGCTTAATTATGTAATAACCAAGCAGGGAACCGGCGAAAAACCTGTAACCGGTGACACGGCCGTAATTAACTACGCGGTAAAATTCGTCGACAATAAATTGCTGGAAACCAACATTAAAGACGTTGCTGTAAAGAACAACAAGGTAACGCCTATGGTGCAATATAAACCAATCAGGATAGCGGTAGGAGCAAGGGGCGCCATCCAGGGGATGGACGAAGGTCTGCAACTGATGAACAAAGGGTCGGAAGCAACGCTGGTTATTCCTTCCAAGCTCGCTTATGGCGAGCAGGGCACACCCGGCCCTGGCGGTATTCCGCCATATACACCGTTGGTATTTGACGTGCAGTTACTAGACGTTGTTCACCCGAACCCGAACGCTCCGAAACCGGCGCCACCGGTGATAAACCCGGTACCTGCGCAAACGACGAAACCGGGAACGAAATAATAAAATTTCAACGGCCCCGGTTTCAACGCCGGGGCTTTTTTATAGTTTGAAGATGAAAAAAATAGCTCTGATCGCCGCCGCTTTTGCGGTGTTTGCCTTACAGGCAAGTGCCCAGCAGGATGGTTTTGTACCTTCCCCTAAAGGCGCCCTGGTAAAGAATATAACCAATAACGCCGGCCCCAAGATCAAACTAAACGACGTGATCACTTTCAACGTGATACAAAAAACAGAGAAGGATTCGATATTGTTCGACACTTACAAAGCCGGGCAGCCGGTAAAAATACAGGTTCAGCCTTCGCAGAACATAGCCGACCTGATGGATGTATTTCCCTTCCTGGCCGCAAAAGATAGCGCCGTGATAAAAATTCCGAGCGATTCCATTTTTAAAGGACATGACACTGAACGTCCCCCTTTTCTGCCAAAAGGCAGCATGATCGTGGTCAATTTAAAAATCGAAAGGGTACAATCGCTGGACGATGCAATGGCTGAACGTAATAAGGCTGTCGACAGCCTGAACATGGTTGAGAAAGGGGAAATTGACGGATACATAGCGAAGAACAAGCTGCTTGTTAAAACCACGGCCGACGGCTTGAAGTACCGGATCACCCAACCCTCAGTAAAACGTAAGCCGCTGGCCGGCGATACTGTATTGGTGAATTACACCGGGCGTTTGCTGAACGGCAAGGTGTTCGACTCCAGCATACAATCCGTGGCGCAGCAAGCCGGACTAAACCAGCCCGGGCGCACTTATGAGCCGATTACGCTTGAACTTGGAATCACTCCGGTGATTAAAGGCTGGAATGAAGGTTTATTATTGCTCAATGAAGGTTCAAAGGCGCAATTGATAATCCCGTCGAGCCTCGGTTATGGTGAAAATGGCGCCGGCGATGATATTCCGCCGTTCAGCCCGCTGATATTTGATGTTGAGTTGGTGAAAATTAAACCGGTAAAACATGCCGAGGCAGCAAAACCAACTGTAAAAAAGCCGGTAGCGAAAAAGCGTACCGCAGCAAAAAAGAAAAGCTAATGTAAAGCCCCGGTAATCGGGGCTTTGTTATTTTTGCAGCATGGTACTAACCGACACCCATACCCACCAGTATTACGAGGCCGATCCGCAGAAACGGCATGAACTGATGCAGCGCTGCTTTGAAAACCATGTTACAAGGCTGTTTCTGCCCAATGTTGACTCTTCATCGATGGAAGCGGTATTTGGCCTTTTCGATGAATACCCGGAAAACTGTTTTCCTATGCTGGGTCTACATCCCTGCGATGTGAAAGACAACTGGAAGGACGAACTGGAAATCATCCAGGCGGCTATTTCAAAAAACAAAATATATGCCATCGGCGAAATAGGCATCGACTTGTATTGGGATAAAACCAGGCTTGATGAACAAACCGAGGCGTTCAAAATACAGATTGGCTGGGCTAAAAAGCTTAAACTACCCATCGTTATTCACTGTCGCAATTCGTTCGACGAAATATATCACGTTTTGAGCGAAGCGCATGACGATGATCTGCGTGGCATTATGCATTGTTTTACCGGTACTTTGGAACAGGCCCAAAAGATGATCGGCCTCGGTTTTTATCTTGGAATCGGGGGTGTGGTAACTTACAAAAACTCGGGCTTAGATAAGGTAGTTGCCGAAATTGACCTTAAACATATCGTTTTAGAAACGGATTCTCCGTATCTTACACCCGTTCCGCACCGTGGCCAGCGAAACGAAAGTTCGTACATAACCTATGTGGCGCAAAAAGTGGCCGAGCTGAAGCAGGTGCCGCTGGAAACCGTTGCCAAGGTTACAACGGACAACTCCAGGCTAATATTCGGCGTGTGAACGATTTGTATTTTTAAATTTAATTTTTCGCATAACCATCCATGAACCAGATACAGATCATCTATACCGGGGGGACAATAGGTATGATGACCGATCCCAAAACCAGGGCGCTCAAGCCGATAAATTTTGAGCAGATCATGGAAAATGTACCTGAGCTGGAACGCTTAAACTGCAAGATAAAGGTACATTCGTTCGAGCAGATCATCGACTCATCCAACATGAACCCGCGCATCTGGTGTGAGCTGGCCGACCTGATCCACGATAATTATGAAAGTGTCGACGGATTTGTTATCCTGCACGGTTCGGATACCATGGCTTTTACCTCGTCGGCCCTCAGCTTTATGCTCGAGAACCTGGCCAAACCGGTCATATTTACTGGTTCGCAGTTGCCGATCAGTGCGGTGCGCACGGATGCGAAGGAAAACCTGATGACTGCCATCGAGATCGCCAAAGCCAAAAAGAACGATCGCTCGCGCGTGCCGGAAGTCTGCATCTATTTTGATTACAAATTATTCAGGGGCAATAGAGCATTCAAATACAATTCGTCGAAATTTGAGGCATTCCGTTCGCCCAACTACCCAATCCTGGCCGAATCGGGTGTGCACCTCAAATTCAGTATTAATGATATCCGCCAGCCGGTCGATGGGCCGCTTCGCGTGCATCGCCGGCTTGAAAGCGATGTGGCAGTGTTAAAACTTTATCCGGGCATCAGCCCCAAAGTGGTCGAAACCATCCTTTCGGCCGATGTACGCGGTATTGTTATGGAAACATTCGGCGCAGGCAATACCACTACCGATAAATGGTTCACCGACCTGCTGAAAAATGCCATCAACAGCGGCAAAGTCATCGTCGACATATCGCAATGTAAGGTGGGCACCGTCGAACTGGGCCGTTACGAAACCAGCAAGGAGCTAAAGGACATGGGCGTAGCCAACGGTTACGACATGACTTACGAAGCCGCCATTACCAAAATGATGTTCCTGCTGGCGCAATATGAAGACCCGCTCATCATTAAAGAAATGATGGAGACGGATCTGAGAGGGGAGTTGACGGTATCATAAAAGCCAAAGTTAAATTTTGTTAAATTCTATTATTGCGATAATCAATTATCTTTTGGTCTGGTATCTTTGAGTAAACCCCAGCCGTTATGCTCAAAAACTACCTGGTGCTTTCGTTTCGAAGCCTTTGGAAACACAGATCGGCAACGTTTATCAATGTGATGGGCCTGGCCACGGGGCTGGCCTGCTGCATCGTTGTAATGCTTTACTTCCAGCGCGAGCTGAGTTTCGACAAAGGCTTTGATAACCGGGATGATATCTACCGCGTAACCTCGTCGTTCCAGGGTGATTTTTCAGCCCCAACTGTTGGTTTGCCCTATGCCAAATACCTAAAGGCTGAGGTACCTGAAGTTGAAGATGTCGCCCGCATGGATCCAACCGTGGGCTCAGTTGTCGTACAGGTGCATCCCGGTTCAACGCCGTATATCCAGGATTCAGGTTATTGGGTCGATCCGAATTTCTTCAACCTGCTTAGCTTTCATTTCCTTTATGGCGATCGCAAAACTGCTTTTAAAGCTCCAAATACAATTGTTCTTTCGCAATCATTAGCGCATAAGCTTTTTAAAGACACCTACCCCGTTGGTAAAACACTGCGGGCCGGCGGCGCAACCTATACGGTAACCGGAGTTTTTAAAGAGGATTTCCCAAATCATATCCAGGCCGACTTTTTCGCATCGAACAATAGCGACCCCATCAGGCAACAGATGGCCAATAATAACAGTTGGGTGGTAAACGACAATTTTTATACTTATGTCAGGCTGAAACATGGATCAGATGTAAAGCATGTGATCGCCGAATTAAACGCTTACCTGCAGCGCCATGCCGGACCCGAATTGAAAGCTCACGGCGACCATATTACCAACTCTCTGCAAGCGTTGAAGGACATCCATCTCAATTCATCTGAGTATATGGATTACCTGGCTTATAAACAGGGCAATATCAAATACCTGTTTCTGCTGGGTTCTATAGCACTGGCCATTTTATTGCTGGCCTGCATCAATTATATGAACCTTGCCACCGCCCAGGGGTTGCATCGTGTGCGCGAAGTGGGGTTACGCCGTGTACTGGGCGCCGGAAAAGCCGCAATACGCTCACAATTCCTTACAGAGACCGTGGTTGTCAGTTTTGCCGCGTTTATTATTTCTATTGGCCTGTCATTGCTGTTTTTACCGGAATTTAACCAGCTTACCGGCCAGCATCTATCACTTTTAACCGACGGCAATTATATTACCATTTTGTTGCTTGTAGCGGCTACGCTGATCACTGGTTTCGCGGCCGGCTTATATCCGGCGTTCTATTTGTCGGCTTTTAACCCGGTAGCCGTCCTGAAGGGAAAAATTATAGCTCCAGTGGGGACATTCAATATTCGCAAAATGCTGATCACTTCCCAGTTTATTATTTCTACCTGCCTGGTATTCGCCACGATTGTCATCTGGAAGCAACTGCACTTTATGCTCAACACTAAATCGGGGTTCGACCAGGAACAGCAGTTGGTGCTTAACCTTAACGGCGACCATGCCCATCGAAACAGCGTTTTCCTGGCGCAGCGATTATCGGATAACGTAAACTTTAAGTTGGTGAGCGCTGCCTCGGCGCCGCTTATATCGGGCGATATGGACTTATATTGGTCAAAAAGATCGATCAATAATAAGCAAAGCGTTTTCTTTGACTTCGCCGATCCGAATTACCTGAAGACGCTCGGTCTTAAATTAATGTACGGCCGTAATTTTAACCCCGAAACCTTCACCAATACCAACCTGCTCGAAGACCCCGAATTGCATGACTTCGGTAAAGAAGTTATTCTTAACGAGGAAGCTGCCAAATCATTAGGCATGGACCCGGCTAAAGCTGTTGGCGAATTTGTATCTCACCTGCACAACGGCGTTGTTTATAGTTACCGGGTAGCAGGTATTGTAAAGAACTACCACTATTTCTCTTTACACGCGGCCATCGGTCCCTGCGCCATCATGAATGTAAACCCGATAAGATGCACGACCATTATAGGCAAAATCGACGGACGGCACGCGTCGCAGGCTGTTAGTTATGCTTCGGATCAATGGAAAAAAATTAATCCGGACACACCTTTTACCTACGGATTTTTGAACGATATATTCCAGAGCGACTATGTGCAGGACCAGCGCCTGCGGCAAATGACGGGCATTTTTGCTGTCATGGCCATTTTCATATCATGCCTGGGCCTGCTGGCGCTTATCACTTACAACCTGGGCCAGAAAGCGCGCGAGATAGGTATTCGCAAAGTGATCGGCGCAAGCGTAGGCAGCATCGTGGTACTGTTTTACAAGCAATATTTCAAGCTGGTCATTCTGGCCAACATTGTTGCCTTACCCCTTGCCTGGTACATCATGAATGCCTGGCTCAGAAGTTTTCCTTACCGCGTCACGATCAGTTGGTGGATTTATGGTTTGTCACTCACGTGCGGAGTACTTATTGCTTTTTGTACTATCGCTTTCAAAACCGTAAAGGCAGCGATGGTCAACCCCGCGGAAAGTTTAAGGGCTGAGTAATTTTAGCATGTCCAGTGGGGCCTTGTGGTTGGCAGAAAAGCGAATAGCGGCGGTTTTTATGGCCGCCGCTATAGTTACACAATCAGTTAATTGCATCAGGCGGGTACGGCTTTCGCCGCACCGCCCTCAACAATACTGATACTTTAGGGGTATTAGTATCTTTATATCCTGCCTATGTTCCCGCTGGCTACGCGCTTACGGTAACCGAAATAAAAAATGATCGGGAAAATGAACAGGTTAAATGTTGTATTCGTTATCAAGCCGCCGATAACTACAATAGCCAGCGGTTTCGATGCCTCCGAGCCTATACCCGTCGATACAGCGGCCGGCAATAAGCCTATCGCCGCCATCATGGCCGTCATTACAACCGGCCGTAAGCGATCTTCCACGCCGTCTCTAAGGGCATCGCTGAAATGCCACAACGCATGATGCTTCATCTCGCGGATATTACTTTTGAATTTGGTGATCAGTATCACACCGTTCTGCACGCATATGCCAAAAAGGGCGATAAATCCGATACCCGCGGAGATATTGAAATTTACGCCTGTGAATAAAAGGGCCAGGATGCCCCCGGCTATGGCAAAAGGCACGTTAAACAACACCAGCAATGAATCCTTGACATTTCCGAACAGGATGAAGAGGATAAAGAAAATGATCAGCAGGCTGATCGGCACTACCTGCGCCAGCCGTTTGGAAGCACGCTGCTGGTTCTCAAAATCACCGGCCCATTCTAATGAATAACCTTTGGGAAGCTTTATTTGGGCGTCGACCTTAGCCTGCGCTTCTTTTATCGTACTGCCCATATCGCGGCCGCGTATAGAAAATTTAATGGCGCCATATCGCTTATGATCGTCGCGGTAGATCATGCTGATACCCGTGATCTTGGTAATATCCGCTATCTCGCGCAACGGCACTTTGTTACCGCTGATAGAGGGAACGCGCAGGTCGCCGATGGCAGTAGGGTTGTTTCTGAAATCTTCCGGGTAACGGATACGCAAATCGAATTTGCGTTCGCCTTCATATATCTGGGTCGCCGCCTTACCGCCGATTGCTGTTTCGATCACGGCATTGGCGTCAGCTGCTTCAACGCCGTACTGGGCCATTTTTTCCCGGTTGAGGTTGATCTGCAACTCGGGCTGGCCCATATTACGCAGGACACCCAGGTCTTCGATCCCTTTAACGGTCTTCAGGATATTATAAATAGTATCTTCCTTGCTTTCGATGAATTTGTAATCGTCGCCAAACAATTTTACAACGATCGAGCCTTTTACGCCGGATACGGCTTCCTCTACGTTATCCGAAATAGGCTGGGAAAAGTTCAGGTCGATGCCCGGGAAGAATTTCAGCTTTTCCTGCATCCGCCGGATCAGCTCTTCCTTGGTCTCCTTACGTTTCCATTGGTCCTCGGGGTATATATCGACGTGGAATTCAATATTGTAAAAACCGGTGGCGTCGGTGCCGTCGTTTGGCCGGCCGGTTTGCGACAATACCTGTTTTACCTCGTCGAAACTCAGGAATATCTTCCGCATTTCGTTGGCAAGCTTAACAGATTGCTCCAGCGATGTGCTCAATGGCCCTGTTGCGCGCACATAGATGGCGCCCTCATTCAATTCGGGCAAAAACTCCGTCCCCAGTAAGCTGAAACATCCGAGGCATATGATCAGCGTACCAATGGAAAAAGGCAGCATCACTTTTCTGAATTTGAAGCAGAGCCCGTTTATGAACATCAGTTGCTTTGTGATGAATTCGACAAAAATGTTGTGCTTCTCCTTAACATTCTTGTTCAACAGTACGCTGGCCATGGCCGGCACGAACGTAAATGTTAGTATAAGCGCGCCAAGCAGGGCAAAGCCCAGCGTCCAGGCCAGGGGCGAAAACATTTTGCCTTCCACCTTCTGGAAACTGAAATGGGCAGCAAACCCGTAATAATGATGAGTTTGGCGAAGAAAATTCCCTTGCCGTTAACCAGGCAGGCCTTTTTGATGAGGCCGAGCTTGCTGAGCTTGTTGAATTTCTCCATGCCCACTTCGTGCGCCTTATGATCGAGAACGACAAAAATACCTTCGACCATCACCACGGCGGCGTCGATAATGATACCGAAGTCGATAGCGCCCATTGAAAGCAGGTTGGCTGACATGCCTTTAAGCTTCAGACATATAAATGCGAACAGTAATGCCAGCGGAATGATAAGCGAAACGGTAAGCGTCGTACGCCAATCGGCCATAAAGAGAAATACAATAACGGTTACAAAGATGATGCCTTCGAACATGTTGTGCAGCACCGTATGGGTGGCGAAGTTAACCAGGTCCTCGCGGTCGTAGAAGGGAACGATCTTTACATCATCGGGCAGAATATTGGTATTCAGATCGTGGAGCTTTTGCTTCAACGCCTTGATCACCACGCTTGGATTTTCGCCTTTGCGCATCACGACGATGCCTTCGATTACATCGGGGTCGCGGTCGCGCCCTACTTGTCCCAGCCTGGGCAATGACGACTCGGTAACTTCACCGATGGTTTTTACATAGATCGGGGTTCCCTTAACGTTGTTAACGACAATATTTTTGATCTCGTCGATATTGTTCAGCAAGCCTATCCCGCGAACCACGTAGGCCTGTCCGCTTTGTTCGATCACATCGCCGCCCACGTTAACATTGCTTTTTGATACCGCATCGTATAATTCCAGGGCCGATACGCCGTACTGCAAAGCCTTTTGCGGGTCGACTGTAATCTGGTAAGTTTTTACCTCGCCGCCAAAACTGTTGATATCGGCCACGCCTGGCACAGCCCGCAATTGGCGGTCGATCACCCAATCCTCAATCGTTTTTAGGTCGCGCACCGAACGTTTGTTGCTTGCTAAAGTAAATCGGTATATCTCTCCGGTCGGGCCGTACGGCGGTTCGATGGAAGGATTTACACCATCAGGTAAATTCGCGTCGCCGATGTGGTTGTTTACCTGTAAACGCGCAAAAGCATAGTCGACATCATCATCAAAAGTTATTTTGACTACCGACAGTCCGAACAGCGAGGACGACCGGATCGCGGTTTTCTTTTCTGCCGGGTTCATGGCAATCTCTATCGGGCGGGTGACGAACTTTTCCACCTCTTCCGCGCTCCGGCCAGGCCATTGCGAAATGATCGTTACCGATGTGTTGGTCACATCAGGGAAAGCGTCGATACTGATATTTTTGAAGCTTATATAGCCCCCGGCAGCCATCAAACCGGTAACAAAGAATATGAAATACTTATTCTTTAATGAAAATGCCAGGACTGATTTTATAAATCGATTCATTTTATTTCGGAATTCGGAAAGCCGAATTCGGATTTGTTTTACTTAATCTCGTTTATTTGCTTGCTGACCAGTTTCCGAGCTCTAATCTTTCAGCGACTCAAAAAGATAAAGCTGCCTCGACGCCACGATCCGGTCGCCGGGTTTTAAGCCTGCTTTAATGTATGCCCGATCCTCAACCCGTTTCGCTATGTCGATCTGCTGAATATGCACTTTGGCCTTACCGTCAACCACGACCACGTAATCCTTGTCGTTATCGAATATTAATCCGCGCGTGTTTACAAAAGGAAGCTTTTCACCCGACCGGGCTTTTATAGTGACATTAGCAAACATTTCCGGCTTCAGTTTATTGCCAGGGTTCCCGATCTTCACGCGTGCCTTTACCACCTTATTGTCCGGGTCGAGCATATCATATATCTTGTCTATCTTGCCTGTAAATACCTTGTCGGGATAAGATAATGTGGTGATTTTGACCGGGTCGCCTACCTGCACATTTGAAATATCAGACTCGTAAACATTGATCAGCACATATACATCCGAAAGATCAGCGATCGTAAACAGGTTGTTGCCGTTATCGGTGCGTACCTGCTGGTTATCCGTCACATTTTTTTCGATCACATAACCCGACAATGGCGCTTTTACCAAATAGCCCTGGTCGTTGCCTTTATTGATACTCACGACTTCACTCGCTCGTTTATTTTCGGCAATAGCTTTCTGATAGTCCGATTGCGCTTCTTCAAAGTCCTTTTGCGACGCCAGCCCGCTTTTGTATAGGTCCTGGGTCGATTCGAAGGCCCGTTTCGCGCTGCGCAGGTCGGCTTCAGCCGATATATAATCCTTGGTATAACCGGCCATTTCGGCGCTTTTCAATATGGCCAGTGTTTGCCCTTTGCTTACCACGTCACCCAATTGCACCCGCACATCATGAGCCACGCCGCTAACCATCGGGTAAATGTTCACCATTTTGGTTTCATCCGCTGCGATGCTGCCCGTAAGATTGATCTCCGACAGCGCACTGGCCTCCTTTACCGTATCGATCAACAGGCTGTTCAGCAGGCTATCCGTAACTTCAAATTTTTCGTCCTTCTGTTCCTCGGATCCGGCACGATGGCAGCTTTGCAGCGTTATCGCACCAACCGTAAAAAACAGGATGAGCGCCGCTATTTTATATTGATTTTGCATAGTTGTTACTGGTTAAAAAAGGGTGTGCCGGTGACATAGTTCAATTGTTCCAGCGAAAGCACACGGTTTAGCTGCAGATTGTTCAACTGGAGGGTATTGGTCTTATATGAATCGTAGAAATCGAGAAACTCCAGCATGCTCAGGTTCCTTTTTTCATAGTTGATATACACTTCCTGTATCAGGTGGGTAAAGTCATCTTTGAACTTTGGGTCGAAGCTGCCGTACAATTGTTCAAGCCTTAACGCGGTCTTGTAACTGGTGGCCACATCACTTTCTACCTGATCCTGCTGGCTTTGCAACTGCACCTTGCTCTGGTCAATGGCGATACGCGCCTGCTTAATATTACCCTGGTTACGGTTAAAAAACGGCAGGCTGAACGCCAAGCCGGCCCCTACGAAATTGTTGCTGTAGCTGCCCAGCTTATCGTAATTAAGTGAAAGCGATACGTCGGGTATAGCCGTGGCCTTCTGTAGCTTCAGGTTCATGTTGTTGTAATCAACCTGGCTTTTAATGTATTTCAGGTCATAACGATTGGCATAGGCGGAATCCAGCAAACGCTGCATCGGAACAGACGCGACCAGTTGTTGATTCGTGTTGTCAAAATTCACCTGCGGATTCACATAGCTGATAAGCGGCGCCCTGATCAGCAGCTTCAATTCGCTTTCCGTCGTGTCGATGCTGCTTACCAGCGAATTGTATTCAGTCTGTAATGAATAAAGCTGCGATTGGATACGCAGTACTTCTTTTTCGGCGATGTTTCCTTTTAGGTATTGTTCTTTGAAAACACCTAAGGTTTTTGAAAGAGAACGGATCTCTTCGTTATAAACTTTTGCGGACTGTTGCTGAAAGTAAACGGTATAGAAGTCGCTGTGCAGGGTGAACTTCAGCGTCCGCAGCAGGTCGAAAAATTGGTATTTGGCTTGCTCAACGCCTATTTTGGCTAATTGAATGCTTTTATTGCGCTTGCCGGCCGTGTAGAAAAGCTGTGAGACCGCGAAGGATTGTTCTTTATATGCCGGGCCTTGCGTTACGTCCGTAGCATAGATACCGTTGTTAAAATTAAAATCCGGGTTTTGAAACAAACGGGCGGTAATTACTGCTGCGCTGGCGATATCGATATTATATCGCTGTGCTATGAGCTCTAAATTATTTTTCAGGAATTGGTCGTCGGCCTGTTTTAGCGTGAGCTTTAAGGTATCGGGGGTTAAACCTTGGGCAAAAACTCTCAAACCGGCAGCTATAAAGAGAAGCAGCCAACAAATACGGACAAGCTTAAAATACATATCAATTTATTGGGGCAAAGGTAGACGCGAGCTATTAAAGCAGAATTAAAGCCGCATTAGAAAGGGATTAGAATTGCGTAACGCGAAAACAAAAAATCGATCAGAAGGCAAAATCGATCGTAAAAGAGGTGCCTTTGCCTGGCGTGGAGTCGACACTGATAGTACCGTTGAAAAGGTTGATGATCTTAGCAGTAATATAAAGACCGATGCCGCTGCCGTGATAATCTTTCACGTTGACGGCCCTGTAAAACGACTGAAATACTTTGCTGGTGTCCTCCGGCGGTATGCCAACGCCGCGGTCGGTTATCCTGATGCGGATATGAGTTTCATCGGCGTCCAGGTCGCATTGCACGAGGTTATTGTTGGAGAATTTATACCCGTTGCCAATAATGTTGTTTAACGCTATCGTAAGCAGTGCCTTATTTGCCGGGATGAGCAGTTTGTCGTGGTCTTCAGGCATGCTGATAATATGAACCACGAACATTCCTTTACCAATCCTTTCAGTCCAGTAGTCGGCCAATTCCCATATCAATTCATCGATAGCAACCGGACCAAGCGCGGCCTGCGTATAGCTCATATCCACCTGGGCCAGCTCTAGCAAACCGCTTATCGTTTCATTAAGACGCTCGGATTCGTTTAATACCGATCGCATTACTTCTTCGTATTCCTTCGGGGTGCGCTGTTTGTTCAGCGTTACTTCCAGCTCGCCCATAATACTGGTAACAGGCGTCCGCAATTCATGTGAGGCGTTGATCACGAAGGTTTGCTGCAATTCAAACGCATTATCCAGGTGTATCAGAAGCCGGTTAAAATTTTTTGCCAGCGTGCTCACCTCATCCCTGCCATTGCCTTCGTCTATTCTTACTTTAAGATTACTTGCGCGTACCTGCTGCACCTGGCTCACCATTTTATCTATAGGTTCTAGCGCTTTCTTGGCAAACCAGCGCCCGATAAAAAACAGTATCAGCGACACGCAGATCACCATTACCAGCATAATCTCGATAAGGTCAGCGATACGGTCATGGCCATGTATATCTTCGGCCGATACCAGGATCACAAAATTTCCCTGGTTGTCGTTGTAATAAATGCCGACCGTCTGCCGGTCTCCTTCGGAAAATTGTATTTGCTTCTGCCTGCGAACCTGGTTGATCACTTTTGCATCCCAGTATTGCTGACGGTCCTTTATGAATGACGGCGCATTGCGATCGTTATAAAAGCGCACCACTTCTCCGGGTATCCGCTGCAGGTAGTGTTCCCGCACGTGGTTTAAAGAATCAACTGATATCTCATCCGCTTCAAGATAAAGCTGTGCGGCAACTTTGGCCCGGTCCATCAACCGATTGTAAAAGTCGGTTTTGGCAAACGAGGTAAAGGTGATAAAGATCGAGGCAAACGCAATAAACAGTATCACGACGCTGATGATCGTGAAGTAAAGCGCAAGCCTGTTTTTTATCTTCATTACTTCTTCGCCTGTTTCAAAATATAGCCCATGCCGATGACGGTATGTATAAGCTTGCTTTTATAATCCTTCTCGATCTTTTTCCGCAGATAGTTAACGTATACATCGATAAAATTGGTACCCGTGTCGAAGCCTATGCCCCAAACCTGCTCCGCGATATATTCCCTTGAGAGCGTTTTGTTTGGATTGCGCATAAAGAGCTCCAGCAGGGTATACTCCTTCGCCGTGAGCGATATTTGGGCGCCACCGCGTTCGGCAGCTTTGGTCCACGTATCGAGCTTAAGATCATCGAAAACCAGCAGATGGTCATCCTGCTTTATTTTATTACGGCGCATCAGCGCCTCGATACGCGCAACAAGCTCGCTGAAGTGGAAAGGTTTTACCAGGTAATCGTCGGCGCCGGCTTTTAAACCAGACACCTTATCGTTTACCTGGTTCAATGCGGTCAGCATCAATACGGGTGTGTCTTTATCGGTCTCACGTATGCTTCGGCAAAGATCGACGCCATTGGTGTCGGGCAGCATTACGTCCAATATGACGAGATCAAAATGCCCGTGCTTTAGCGTGTCGAGTGCTGTGCGGCCGTCGGCAGCCGTTTTTACTGAATAACCCTGCTCCTCGAGTCCCTTACAAATAAATGAGGCTACTTTTTGTTCGTCTTCAACTAAACAGATATTGGCCATAAAAGCAAATATGGATAATATTCCCATAACTTTTACAAGTGCCCATCTGGAGCATTCCATGTATTCAAATCAAATCGTTATTATTGTGCAAATGACCAGACTAACTCCATTTCATGTGGCCGTACCGGTGTACGACCTGGAAGCCGCACGGAAGTTTTACCGCGAAGTATTAGGATGTCCTGAAGGCCGTACCGACGAATTATGGACCGATTTCGACTTGTACGGGCACCAGTTCGTTATCCATTACAAACCACGTCCCGAAGGCTACCATAAGTTGCACACCAATCCCGTCGACGGCCACGATGTGCCCGTCCCGCATTTCGGTGTGGTGCTGGAGATGGATGAATGGGAGAAATTAGCGGAAAGACTGCAAAAGTCCGGTATCAAATTTATTATCGAGCCGGGCATCCGCTTTAAAGGCTTGCCGGGCGAACAGGCTACAATGTTCTTTTCCGATCCCTGCGGTAATGCGCTGGAGTTTAAAGCCTTTAAGGATATGGGACAGCTATTTGCGAAATAATTAGCGGAGCCGATCGGCCGAGCGGACCAATTTTTCGTCCTTTTGTATAGCCCTGGCAGCTGCGATAGCAAGAATAATGCTGACCGAACTCAGCAAGGCCCCTATGCCGAAATTATTGGTAGTCATGTTAAAGCTGCCGGCAGCCGATTTAACTGTCTGCACCATCCAATAGCTAAAGCCAATGACCAGCAGGACATATATCCAGCAAAGTGAGACCTGTCTTTTGCGGTTTTTATACAAAAAGATCAGGATAATAGGTAGCAAACCCATGATAACAGTCGCCGCTATAAGCGGTGTAAAGGTTGTTTGTGCCGCCGATTCCTGGCCGTTGGAGATAAGGTAAACACCTGTGATCTTGATGGTGGCCGAAACGCCGCCAATAAGAACATTATGCGCCAGCGGAAAAAGGAACAAAGCCCATATCGCCAGGCCGGCCAATAAAAGGTAAATACTTTGTATGCGTTGGATCATTTGGAATTGCTTTATTGTTGGATTGCTTTATTGTTGAATCGTTGCTTGTTCAACGGTTCGTAACACAAAGATAAAAAAACAGCCGGGCCAAAATTTAAAATCGCAAATCTAAAATCCATTACCTTTGCGCCGTGGCCGAAAAACAACGTTATTTTATCGAACTGGCTTACGATGGCACTAATTATCATGGCTGGCAGGTGCAGCCAAATGCAATAACGGTGCAGGAGTTGCTTAATAAAGCTTTATCGACCATTTTGCGTGAGCCCGTTGAAACCACCGGCTGCGGACGTACTGACACCGGCGTACATGCCACACAGTTTTTTGCGCATTTCGATTTAAAGTCAATAGCCGATGGTCCATGGTCGATGGCCGATCCCGGAAAAACTATGGACTATGGACTATGGACTATGGACTCAAGAACTGTAAACAGTCTTAACGCCATCCTTCCCAAAGACATCGCCGTCAAACGGATCATTCCCGTTCATCCAACGGCGCACGCCCGTTTCGACGCTACACTGCGGTCATACGATTATCATATTCATTTTGCAAAGGATCCTTTCAGGCTTAACCGTTCGTGGGAACTGCGCGATAAACCGGATATTGCGTTGATGAACGAAGCAGCCGGCATTATGATGGAATACACCGATTTCAGTTGCTTTAGTAAATCAAACACACAAACTTTTACCAATAATTGTAAAATAAACAGGGCTGAATGGCTTGAAAGCGAAAAAGGTATGGTGTTCCATATTTCGGCCGACCGTTTTTTGCGTAATATGGTACGCGCTATCGTCGGCACCCTGCTCCCGATCGGTTTCAAAGAGATGGAACCGGAAGGCATCAGGGCAATTATCGAGAGCAGGAACCGCAGCAACGCCGGAACATCGGTGCCGGCCGGCGGGTTGTATTTGACAGAGGTAAGATATCCTTACCTGTGAGGTGAAAGGTAAAAGGCGAAGTTTTGATCCTGGTTTAATTATAAAACGTACGCGAATTTAAACTACCCTCTCTACTGAAGAGGGACTTAAGGCAAGGCTAAGTTCGAAATTGAAAATTCGAAATCCGAAATGAAAAGACATGTCTGAAGTAACCGGTAAGGCGCTTGATTGGAAACTGCTTGGCAGGGTAATGCATTATGTGGGGCCTTACCGCAGGACTTTTGTTTTTGCTGTATTCCTTACTATCTTCCTTGCGGCTAACGCCATCGTACAGCCGTATTTGATGCAGCTTACGCTGGACAAATACATCCTGGGCGGGGATTACAGTGGTTTAGTGCTGATGGTTGTACTGATGCTGTTACAACTGGCGGTACAAACCGTCATTCAATATTATCAAACCTATCTTACCAATGCCCTGGGTCAGTCGGTCATCCGCGATCTGCGCAAAGATGTTTTTAACCATATCATCAGCCTGCGACTCAAATATTTCGACCGCACACCTATCGGGATATTGATTACGCGCACCGTTTCAGACCTCGAAACCATAGCGGATATTTTTTCAGAAGGATTGATCTCGATCCTGGGTGACATGCTGCTGGTGTTGGCCATCATTGGTTACATGTTATTTTCCAATTGGAAACTCGCGCTCATTACGCTGATACCCATGCCGCTACTGCTGCTTTCCACGTATATTTTTAAGGAAGCGATCAAATCTGCCTTCCAGGACGTACGTACGCAGGTTGCGCAGTTGAACGCCTTTCTCGCCGAGCATATTTCCGGCATCAGCATCATCCAGTATTTCGCGCGGGAAGACCAGGAAATGCAAAAATTTAAAGCGGTAAACGTGAAATACCGCGACGCGAACATCCGCTCCAACTGGTATTATTCCATATTCTTCCCGGTAGTGGAAGTATTATCTGCCGTTTGTGTTGGCCTTTTGATCTGGTATGGCTGTAAAAAAATACTGAGCGAAGACCAGTTGATCGCGCTTTCAACCAATAAGCATGCGGTAACCGCCGGCATGATAGTCGCGTTTATAGCATTACTTAACCTTTTATTTCGGCCGATCCGGCAGCTCGCCGACAAATTCAACACCCTGCAAATGGGCATGGTTGGCGCCGACCGTATTTTTCGTGTTTTAGATACCGATGAGGTCGCGGTAAATACCGGAACGCTGCGAGCCGCAAATTTACGCGGCGAAATATCGTTCGAGCATGTATGGTTTGCTTATAACGACGAAAACTGGGTGCTGAAGGATATCAACCTGCACGTGGAATCCGGGAAAACGCTGGCTTTGGTTGGAGCCACGGGCGCGGGAAAATCGTCGACGATAAACATCCTGAACCGCTTTTACGAAATAGGCAGGGGCGTAGTGAAAGTGGACGGCATCGACATCAGGGAATACGAGGTCGGCTTTCTGCGCTCACAGATCGCCACCGTGATACAGGACGTTTTCCTGTTTACCGATACCATTGCCAACAACATCAGCCTGAACAACCCGGATATTACCCGCGAACAGATCGTAGCGGCAGCCAGGGAAGTGGGCGCGCACGAATTCATCGAGCGTTTGCCCGGCGGGTACGATTACAATGTAATGGAGCGCGGTTCGACCTTATCGTCCGGCCAGGCGCAGCTCATTTCGTTCATCCGCGCGCTGGTTTACAACCCGGCTATTTTAGTTTTGGACGAGGCTACTTCATCAGTCGATACCGAAACCGAAATTCTGATCCAGAACGCCATTTACAAACTGATGCAGGGCCGCACAGCCATCGTCATCGCGCACCGCCTGTCGACCATCCAGAATGCCGATAAGATCGTCGTACTCGACCACGGCGAGATCAAGGAAATGGGCACCCACCAGGAGTTGCTTAAGATCGAACACGGTTACTATCGTAAGCTGTACGATCTGCAGTTCAATTCGGCGGGGATAGTGAAGTCTTAGAAAATTCAGGGGGTACTACTCAGACTTCTGACTTCCGCCCTCAGACCTCCCGCCAACCAAATCAAACCGGATATTCCTAACCCTTCCACCCGAAAGTTTAAAGCCGGTCACCTTGCCCTTACCGTCTTTCTCGAACTGTATCCGGCCAACATCACTGCTGAACATCCCGGCACTATCGGGCACAAGCTCAAAATCGCCGAGGCGCATGTGGTGCACCATCAGCCTGCGGTCTTTAACGTACAAGCGGTAAGTCGCCTCCAGTTCTGCACTGTAATAAGTCCCGGCATATTGCCCGAATTGCGATGCATCGACTTTTGACGGTGTTATTCTTTGCGCGACGATACCTTTATATTTTGCGGTGTTGGCTTTATCGGCAATGTCGCTGAATGTAAACGCGGCATTATATGCAGGCACCCAGATCACGGTGTCTGATTTCGCCTCGGTGGCAAATTTGGGCTCGCCCGTTGCCTGCACCATTAGCTTGCCATCCTCCAGGGTAAACGTTACGTACCAGCCTTCGCCAAGCTTATAGGTATTGGCATATTTTCTAAGCGCCTGCGAATCCACCCTGACGGTGGGCTTATTGCCATAATTTTCGAGTTTCGGATCAGGTTTGATTGTATTACCGAGCAAGGTCCGCGCCAGTTGTTTCGCCTGCCCGTAAGAATCGAAACCGGCATTGTTGCTTAGCAAAATGATCGACAGCTTTTGATCGGGATAATTGGAAATGACAGTTGCAAAGCCTGCCCAGCCGCCCGTATGATTAATATTGCGCAGGCCGCCGTCGTCGGTCACTTCAAGGCCATAGGCATAATTATTTTTTTTGCCGTCGTTCAATTTATCTGTTTCTACCATACGAAGGTAAACCGGGTTCTTGTCGTCCAGTCCCTCCTGGAAACGGATCACCCACTTCGCCAGGTCCTCTGCGGTCGTAAATATGGAGCTGGAACCCCAGGCCGTCAGCATATCGCTGGTTTTATGATAGCCGTCTTTATCGGGGTAATATGAACCGGCCACGTTTTTTATAACTTTCGAATAATCAGTCAGCACCTGGGAGGAGTTCATTTGCAAAGGCTTGAAAATGTGCTCGTCAACCCAAACCGGCAGGGTTTGCCCCGTCACCTTTTCAACAATGGCGGCCAGCAGATTATATCCTGTATTGGAATACTGGTACTTTGATCCCGGTTCAAAGTCGAGGTCTTTCTGCTGTTTTACCATGCGCATGATATCGTCCCAGCTAAAGGCTTCTTCCCAGCGCCATCCCGCCGCGTGCAGTCCCTCAGGCCAGTCGCGCAGGCCGCTGGTATGGTGTATCAAGTTGCGTATGGTGATTTTCCTGCCGAAATCCGGTACATCAGGCAGGTATTTGTGAATATCATCGTCGGGCGAGATTTTACCTTCCTGTATCAGGGTCGAGATGGCATAGCCGGTGAATTGCTTGGACACGGAAGCGATATCAAAGACGGTTGTCGGAGTGATTGGCATATTATACTCGAGGCTGGCTAATCCATAGCCTTTCTCAAAAGCAGTCTTATCGTTCTGCACGATTAGCACCGCTACACCGGGCTTATTATTATAGATATTAAAAATGGAGTCGGATTTTTTTGCGATGACGTCGTTCGGGATCTGCGAGACAGCATAAAGGCTACATGCCAGCAGCATGGAGGTAAGGTAAATCTTCATCGTTAATGTTTCGGTGATTGAAGATAAGACCTTTTCTCTAACAAGTTGCTGCGAGGAAGGCGATTTTAAGGTTGTACCTTACCCGTTTCCATGCCTTTATCCTTCGGTGGAGTCTTAACCGGGTGAACCGGTTGCTCGTCTTTCTCGTGCTTTTTGGCAATGTTCCCCCCGTGAGGTTGATCGGCATGGTACGTTTTATCTTCCTGTTTTTGAACGCTCTTATGCCCCTCGTCGTGCGGACGGTGTGTCGGCGTATCCGACGGCGATGGTTTATTAGGTGAATTTGCTGGCTTTGTCATGTTTATTTTTTTGAAGGAACAGGTATGCGCCTGTTTTTGTTTAAATCATGCCCGTCGTTATGTTCGTTAATTTTTGTTAAATAATCCCTCGATGTCAGGCCCCGGTAAATAATTATCGCGTATAAAGTTTTACCTTTATTGGCGGTTTATTAATTTCGCATCAATAAGCAAAGGGATTTTCCCTGCCGGATAAACAACAACAGATGGCCGACCTACTGGAAGAATTTGAGGCAAGCGATTCGTCGAAAAAAACGAAAAGCATTTATATATCCACTGTTTTTGGCATCGCCATGGTGCTTTTAATGGTAGGGCTGCTGGGGCTTATCCTGGTGCATGCCAACAAGCTTTCACGTTATGTTAAAGAAAATATCGTTCTTAACGTTTATGTAGATGAAGGCGCCCATGAAGCGGATGTACAGCAACTGCAAAAACAACTGGATGCCAACCCTATGGTGAAGCAAACACAGTATGTAACCAAAGAGATAGCCGCCCGCAACCTGCAGAAAGACCTGGGGGAAGACTTTGTAAAATTCCTGGGCTACAACCCGCTTTCCATGTCGGTAGATGTGTACCTGAAAGCTGAATATGCCAATAACGCGGATATCGAAAAGTTCAAGAACGAACTGCTGAAAAATCCACTGGTAAAAGAGGTAAAATACCAGCAATCGCTTGTGGATGAAATGAACCAGAACCTGACATCCATCAGCCTCATCATCCTGGGCTTTACAGCGATATTCGTACTGCTGTCGGTCGCCCTGATCAACAATACCATCCGCCTGGCTATTTATTCGCAGCGTTTTATCATTAAATCGATGCAATTGGTGGGCGCAACTAAGAATTTTATACGCAAGCCTTTTATTTTGTACGGCGTCTGGCACGGCCTGCTGGGCGCGCTTATCGCTATACTGATACTGATGGGTACGCTGTATGTAGCCCAGAAAGAAATTCCCGACCTGGTGGTGCTGCAGGATTATACCGAGTTTGGCGCCGTATTTTTAATCGTCATCTGCCTCGGTATATTTATTTCGGCGTTCAGTACGTTTATGGCCGTCAATAAATATCTCCGTTCGAAGATATATACATTATACAGGTAAGCTAAGGCTCTTTTAAAAGATAATACAGTAAAAAAACAAAATTGGCTGCGAGCTTTGCGCTTCAAGCCTTAAGCTAAACAAAATGGCACAAAAACAAACCAGGCCGGCAACCCCGGTCAAAACAACAACCGGTTATCGCAGCGCTTCAAAAGAGGTTACCCACGCGCCAATCCAGTTTGTATTCGATAAAAGTAATTACAAATTCTTCATTATTAGTTTCGCCATCGTGGTGCTGGGCTTTGTGCTCATGTCGGGCACTACCGATATTTACAGCACTACAAAAATCGTAGTGGCGCCCGTGGTTATATTGGCGGGGTTTGCATTGGGTTTTTATGCTATCCTGAAAAAGCCGTCCGCTAAGAAAGTTGAATAAGTTAAACGGCTGATTGAGTTGACGATTTAACTCATTCAAGCCTTCGACTGACTCCATCCTCATCAACTTAAACAACTCATCAACTTAGTCAATCCTATGAATATTATACACGTTATTATCCTAGCGATCATCGAAGGGATAACTGAATTTTTACCGATTTCGTCAACGGGCCACATGGTTGTCGCCAGTTCGCTGATGGGCATTGGTAAGGATGAATTTGTAAAGCTTTTCGAGGTAGTGATACAACTCGGCGCTATTTTGGCGGTTGTAGTGCTCTACTTTAAACGTTTCGTTAAATCTGTCGACTTCTATATCAAGCTCATAATCGGCGTGATCCCGGCTGTAATCTTAGGACTTTTATTAAAAAAACACATTGATGTGTGGCTGGGTAACCCGCTGATAGTTGCAGTGGCATTTGTAGTAGGGGGCATCGTTTTACTTTTTGTCGACAATTGGTTCAATAAACCGGCGATACGGGAAGAAAAGAACATCAACCATTTGACTGCGTTCAAGATCGGCATTTTTCAATGTCTCGCCATGATACCGGGCGTTTCGCGTTCGGCTGCGTCGATCGTAGGGGGTATGTCGCAAAAGTTAAGCCGTACCGCTGCGGCCGAGTTCTCGTTTTTCCTGGCTGTGCCTACCATGTTCGGCGCCACGGTAAAAGACTTGTGGGATTTTAAAAAGAAAGGCCTTTTCAATACTCCTGACTTTCACCAGGACGTGAAATTTCTTATCATTGGCAGTGTGATAGCTTTTGTTGTTGCCATGCTGGCTATTAAGAGCTTTATTACCTTCTTGGAAAAACGCGGCTTCAAACTTTTTGGCGTTTACCGCATAATTGCCGGCATCGTTATCATTATCCTGTATTTTACGGGTAATGCGCTGCATAATGCTTGATGAGACAGGTTTTTTAAGAACGATTCCATCGATTTTTATTAAATCTCAAACTTCTAAATTTGCGCCTGTACTAATCGGTGCAATCACACGACTATAATCGGTGTAATCAGTGCATAAAGAATTTAGCAATATCGATCAATTTGCCGAAGGCGAACTTCTGCTGGTTAACAAGCCCTATAAATGGACGAGCTTTGACGTAGTAGGTAAAATACGCAATGCCTTTAAACCGCTCAAACTTAAAGTAGGGCACGCTGGCACGCTTGATCCCTTAGCTACAGGCCTCCTGGTGATCTGCACCGGCAAAATGACCAAACAGATCGACAGCTTCCAGGCTGAAGAGAAGGAATATACCGGCACTTTGGTGCTGGGCGCAACTACTCGGACCTACGACCTGGAAAGCGAACCGGAACAGAAATTTAGTATCGAAGGATTAAACGAAGAAGCGATCCGGTCGGCTTGCAAGCAATTCATAGGAAACATTCAGCAATATCCTCCAGCACATTCAGCGGTAAAGGTTGGGGGCGAACGCTTATATGAAAAAGCCCGCCGGGGTGAGGAGGTCGAAGTAAAACCCCGCAATGTAACGATCAGCGAATTTGAAATAACCCGTATCGAGCTGCCGGAAGTGGATTTTCGTGTAGTATGCAGCAAGGGCACTTATATTCGTTCATTGGCAAACGACTTTGGCGCGGCTTTAAACAACGGCGCTTATTTGTCAAGATTGCGGCGCACGCGCAGCGGACATTTCAGGGTGGAAGATGCCTGGGAAGTGATGGAACTGGTAAATAAGATAAGAGATCTTAAAACCAACCAGGCATGACCTGGTGACTCAATGACATAATGACCAATAACGGTTGTAAACAATATGAAAATATATCATAGCATTGATGAGTTTGAGCCATTGAAGAATGCTATTGTAACCATCGGCACTTTCGACGGCGTACATCTCGGGCACCGCAAAATCATAAAACGGATAAAAGAGCTTGCAAAGGATACCGGCGGAGAAACGGTGATCCTGACCTTTTTCCCGCACCCGCGAATGATCCTTCACCCCGAGGACCAGGACATCCGGATGATCAATACGATGGCCGAGAAAGCGGAATTGCTTGAAAAACTGGGTATCGACCACCTGATCATCACTCCCTTTTCAAGAGATTTCTCGAACCAAACTGCTGAGGAATATGTCCGCAATATTTTGGTAGAAAAGATCGGCACAAAAACGATCGTCGTTGGTTATGACCATCGTTTTGGCAAGGATCGGCAGGGTAGCCTGGCCGAGCTACAGCAATGGGGGCCGGTATACGGTTTCAATGTAATCGAAATACCGGAGCAGGACATCCACGACGTAGCGGTAAGCTCGACGCGGATAAGAAAGGCTTTGCTAAGCGGAGATATCGACCTGGCAAACGAGTTTTTGGGCTATCCTTTCTTCATTACCGGCAAGGTAAACCGCGGCGACCAAATCGGCAGGCAAATAGGTTATCCCACAGCAAACATCCTGGTCGAAGAAAGTTATAAACTTATCCCATCAGATGGCATTTTCGCTGTTCGTGTCGAGGTGAACGGGCGGAAGCACAACGGCATGGGCTATATCGGCCACCGGCCGACCATTAACGGCATGACGAGAAATACTGAGGTGAATATCTTTGATTTCAACGAGGATATTTATACCAAACCCATCCGCATGGAATTTCTGCATTACGTTCGTGGTGATATGAAATTTGAGTCGCTCGAACAATTACAGGAACAGTTAGGCCGTGACAGGGAAACGGTGCAAATGATGCTGAGTTAGTTGTCGATAGTTTTTAAACTTTTTTGAAATAACTTTACTTTTACATCTATGGACTATCGACCATGGGGCCATGGACTCTCATGAAACTAAACCTCGATAAACAGGAAAGCGACTTTTTGGACCGTGTTATCGGCGACTGGGAAAAGAACGGCCTGGTTGATGGAGAGCAAGCTGAAAAGCTGCGCAATACCTACGAGGTAAAAGGTTTCGACTGGATGCGGCTGGCCAAATATTCGTTCTGGATAGCGCTGGCCTGCGGAGCGGTTTCATTTACCTTCCTGATTGTAAACGACACGATCGTCAACCTGCTCAAAAAGCTTTATTACACGCCTGACATCGTGATCAGTATACTGTCAGGCGTAGCTGCCTTCCTCGTCTTTGCCTGGGGCCGAAGGCTTGAAAAACGTTATCCTGAAAAAGTATTCAGCAATGAGGCGGTGATCTTCACCGGCGTGCTTTTCACCGCCTCCTGTATCGCATATTTAGGGAAAACCCTTGATAACGGTTCGGGCCATTTTTCCATCCTGTTTCTCATTTCAGTATTTGTTTACGGCTTCCTGGCATACCGGCTTGACTCCAGGCTTATTTGGATGTTCGCGCTGGTTTCCATGGGTAGCTGGTTCGGCACAGAAACCGGCTATCAAACCCACTGGAGCTATTATTTCCTGGGCATGAATTATCCGTTGCGTTTTGTCGTGTTTGGGCTTGTGCTGGTTGCTTCTTGCCACCTGCTTCGCCGCAAAAAATGGTTCGTTAATTTTTGGGAGCTTACCTACGTCATGGGCTTGTTGTACCTGTTCGTGTCGCTTTGGCTCATCAGCGTTTTTGGTAACTACGGCACTATCGACAGTTGGTGGAAAGTGAGGCAGATCAGCCTTTTTTATTGGGGAATTATAGCGGGAATTATTGCAGCAGGTTTTATGGTGTATGGCCTTAAGCGAAACGACGTCGTGGCGCGCGAGTTTGGGGTAACCTTTCTGCTAATCTTTATTTATACCAAATACTTCGAATATTTTTGGGACCGCACCAACCACACGCTTTTCTTCGCCATACTGGCAATATCATTCTGGCTTATCGGGCGCAAAGCCGAGAAGATATGGACGACCCGTAAAACTAGTGCTTAAAAAAGTGGATATATACCTCTTTAACGATATGATAAGCGGCAAAAGCGAAAAACAGGATCGCGATACCGGTATTGATGGCGCGGGTGCTGAGGTCGAGCCTTTCTTGCATATATCTTGCTGATTTAGCATACGAGAACAGGCATAGGAATGCTCCCGCTGCCGAACCTGCACTCAATATCACCAGGCTCAAAATATCCTTATTGATCCATTGGTGCGTGATGAGATAAGTGCCTGTGACCATCCAGAACGGAATCTGCATCGGGTTGATGAAGCCCAGCAAGATGCCAAGCCGGATGCTGCTGCCCTTCGAGCGTTTCTTCGTCACCGGAGGTTTTTTACGGTGCCGCCAGGTAATTATACCCAATACCCCGAATAAAACCACCATCACCCAGTCGATGACCATGTCGAGCCTTACCTGCTGTGCAAACCAGTCGGCGGCATTCACCATACCAAACGTAAAGATCAGTTCGGAGCACGAAAAGGCGACCAGGAATTTGAGTACTTCCTTTATCCCCCGGTTAATCGCCAGTTGCACCACCGTGAGATTGATATTCCCCGGCGGGATATACCCGATAAAGTTGGCGATTAGACCGATAAAAAAGGTGAGGAATAGCACTGTATTTTAATGTTGAAATGTTTGAACGTTGTAATGTTGAATAACAGTCAACACTAAGGCCTCAAAGCTGACGCAATATAAAAACATTTCAACTTTTCAACCTTACAACATTTCAACTAAAAAGTACATTTGCACATCAAATACCTGCACATGAGTAACCACCGTATCGTCTCTCTTCTGCCGGCCGCTACCGAGATCGTTTGCGCACTTGGGCTGGAAAGCAGCCTGGTAGGGCGTTCACATGAGTGCGATTTTCCGCCGCAGGTACAGCGATTGCCGGCTTGCTCGGAAGCCAATATTCCGAATGACATGGGCAGTTTGGCCATAGATATGAAAGTGAAAGAGTTACTGTATGATGCCTTGTCCATATATTCCGTAAAACGCGAAGTAATTAAAGAACTGTCGCCCGACGTGGTCATCACGCAGGCGCAATGTGAGGTATGCGCCGTATCGCTGAAAGACGTGGAAGAAGCGCTGGGAAATTATTTGGAAAAAGATGTAAAGATCATCTCCCTGCAGCCGGCAAGGCTGGAAGACATTTTCGCCAATATTAGCCAGGTTGCCGAAGCGCTGGATGTTCCATCAAGCGGCGAAAGGCTGTTGGAAGATTTGCAGGAACGGGTGGATATCATTCGTCATAAGCTAAAATTTGTTGATACTAAGCCCACGGTAGCCTGCATCGAATGGCTGGAGCCGCTCATGGTATCCGGCAACTGGGTACCTGAATTGGTTGAGATCGCCGGCGGAAAGCCTTTGCTGGCTGAAAACGGCAAACACTCGTCTTATGTGCAGTGGGAAGATATTCTTTCTGCCGACCCGGATATTATCATCGCCATGCCCTGTGGTTTTTCCATAGCGCGGACGATGAAGGAAATGCATATCCTGCTGCAAAAACCCGGTTTTGCTGACCTGAAAGCTGTAAAGAACAATAGCCTGTTTATTGCCGACGGTAACCAGTATTTCAATCGTCCGGGTCCGCGCATCGTTGATTCTATCGAAATATTAGCTGAGATCGTCCACCCCAAACAATTCATTTTTGGTTACGAGGGTAATGGATGGGTTCGGTTTGAGGTATAGGTGTAGTGTTTCATCATAGCCTGCTACGCCCGCTACACTGGCATGATCGTGTCAGTATTCACAATAACTTTTTAAAATTTTTAAAAAAGTTTATATTTACTGCTGTCACCAGGCTTGCGAAGTTTCGAAAACTTCGTAAATCTCAACTACAATTTAAACCAAATTCCATTATGCGTTATTTGCTTGCCGCCATGCTGTCTGTTTGCATCAGCATATCCGCCACCGCGTCGCCCAATTTCAACCCGAAAGACCTGGGCATCGTTTGGGAACCCGTTAAAAACGATTCGCCCAAACCCGGGCAGTCGCTCAATGCGATCACCATCACCAATCATGGTAAGACCACATTGCCCGCGTCGGGATGGGTAATCTATTTCAACAGCGCGAGAGGTGTCCTGGAAACATCACCAACCAATAACGCAAAATTTGGGTTCCACAACGGCGACCTGTTTAGCCTGACGCCTACCGCAGGTTTTACCGAGCTGAAACCCGGCCAATCCGAGCGCATCGAATTTATCGACGACGACCTGGTAGTAAACATCACCGACGGCCCCGAAGGTTTTTACCTCGTTTGGGACGACCAACCTGACAAGGGCTACAACTTAGGCGATTTCAGCATTAAGCCTTTCAGTCCGAACTATGCCGGGCTGGTTACGCCTGCTGTCATTTACGATCAGAATAAGAACATAACAGATATACCCGATGAGCAACTAACCAAAGTATTCCCGACTCCGGTGAGCTACAAGGAGACGGGAGGGTATTTCAAATTTGAAAAGTTACTCGTTGGCGTAGGCGATCCGAAATTTGATGATGAGACCAGAAATCTTAGGACTTTTCTGCAATCAATAACAGGAAAGAATTTCAATATCAATCCAAACTCCAAAGGCTACAATCTTGTATCTATAAAATTTAGAGCAGGTCTAAATGACGAAGGTTATGAACTATTAGTTTATAAGGATTCGATTATTATTAATGCCACTAATCCTGCCGGCGCGTTTTATGCGATTCAATCATTAAAATCGCTCATCCCTCCGTCCAGCTATGCCCACCCTCAAAAAGAGATACAGATCCCTTGCGTCGAAATCAAAGACGAGCCCCGTTTCAGTTATCGCGCCTTTATGCTGGATGTGGGCCGCAATTTCCATTCGAAGGCAGAAATTAAACGCATACTGGATGTAATGGCCCTGTATAAGCTTAACGTTTTCCACCTGCACCTGACCGAGGACGAAGGCTGGCGCTTAGAAATACCCGCCCTGCCCGAGCTGACCGAAGTCGGCGCCAAACGTGCGCATTCATTAGACAGCAAAAAAACACTGCCTGCATCGCATGGCTCAGGCGGCGATACCAGCAATCCGCAGGGGACCGGTTATTACAGCGTGGCTGATTTTATCGACATCCTTAAATACGCGCAGGAAAGACATATCACCGTTCTGCCCGAGATCGAAACGCCGGGTCATGCCCGTGCCGCCGTAAAAGCCATGAACGCGCGCTATAGCCGGCTAATGGCTGAAGGCAAAAAGGACGAAGCCGAAAAATATTTACTGAGCGACCCGAACGATAAATCGGTTTACAGTACCGCGCAGGCCTGGAACGATAACGTGATCGACGTGTCGCTGCCGTCGACGTACAATTTTATCGCCACAGTGATCGATGGCATACAGGCCATTTACAAACAAGCCGGCGTGCCTTTGACCACCATCCACTTCGGCGGAGATGAGGTCCCGCGCGGCGTTTGGAAAAAATCACCCGCATACTTTGCGCTTAAATCAACCCATCCTGAAATTCAAAGTACTACCGATCTGTGGTATTACTACTATGGCAAAGTAAACGACTTGATGAAAGCCCGTGGGTTGAAAATGGCGGGCTGGGAAGAAATGCCGTTGCTGCGTACCCGTGTAGATGGCCGCCCCGTTTATTTGCCGAACCCCAATTTCAGCTATGAACACTGGCAGGCCGAAGTGTGGAACAATACGCTGGGCGACGGCAACGAGGACCTGGCTTACAAACTGGCCAACGGCGGCTACCACGTGGTGCTGTCACCAGTAACTAATTTCTACCTGGACATGGCGCACTACAAGTCGTTCGACGAGCCGGGTTATTACTGGGGCGCGTTTGCCGATATCGACAAGCTGTTTTCATTTATTCCTTTTGATTACTTTAAAAACTCCAAAGTCGACCGCAACGGACTGCCTATCGACCAGAAGATCTTCGTCGGCAAACAAAGGCTGACGGATTATGGCAAAAACAATATCATTGGCCTGCAATGCGCGCTATGGGGCGAAAATATTAAAAGCGACGAACGGCTGGAATATATGATGCTGCCGCGTATGCTGGGTTTCGCCGAACGCGCCTGGGCGCAGGACCCTGCCTGGGCCACCGAGCCGAACGCGGCTAAAAGCGATTCGCTGTATCAAGTCGCCTGGGTAAATTTCCTGAACGTGCTGGGCAAACGCGAGCTGCGGCGGCTGGATTATTTCAACGGAGGTTACAGTTACCGTATACCAAAACCCGGCGTAATTTGGCAGGATGGCAAATATTTGGCCAATGATCAGTTCCCGGGAATGGCCATTCGTTACACCACCAACGGCAAAGATCCGGATGCCAAAAGCCCGCTTTATAAAGATGATGTTACAAACCAAAATCCGGGCATAAAATTCCGCGCTTTCGACAACAAAGGGCGGGGTAGCAACGTTACTTTACCAGCTAATCAATAAACACAGGCAATAAAGGCGCCAGGTCATCTGCGGGCGCCTTTATTGCTCAACCAACAGCCCCCGCAATCGTTTGGTTCCCCCTTTTGTCATGCGGAACGATAGTGAAGCATCTATTCCGTGATGCTGTCATGACCCCGGGCACGTGATAATCCGTGATTAGATTCTTCTCCGCCAGCCGGCGGATCAGAATGACAGGCAGGTGAATTAAAACGTCACATTTAGCCCCGCATAATAATTCCTCGGCGCTGCGGCATTATAATACCGGCCGCCAACCGCGTTCAGGTCGTCCCCGAGACTGTATCTCTCATTGAGCAAGTTGTCTGCCCCGGCATAAATGCCCAGGCGCATACCATGAAATTGGTGTTCCCAGCCTGCTTTCGCCTCTGCTAAATTGTAGGATGGCGCAAAGGCGGTATTGGCGTCGTTCAATGGCAGCCGGGCGGTATAGTTATATTGCCCGAACAGGTAGAGGTTCGCCGGCAAACGCAACTGCATACTTCCCACAATCACTTGTTCGGGAACGCCCGTCAATTTATTACCCGAATAATTGGCGTTATTCTCCCGGTAATCGCTAAAGGTGAATTTATCGAGGGTAACCGAGAGGTTGAACTGCAATCCGCGGACAAAATCCGTATTGTTTCGCCTGATGAGCCAATCAGTAAAATTTAATTCAAAACCCGGCTGATCGGTGCCGCCAACGTTAATGTAGTAAGTTGCGCCATTCACGTCCTCCTCAGGCACAATGGCATTGTTGATATGATAGTAAAATACCGAAGCGTCCAGGAACATGCTTTCGTCTGCGTTGCGCAGCCGGAAGCCGGTTTCGTAATTGATGCCATCCTCGGCCTGCAGATTGGGGTTGATCGCATGGTCGGTCGGGCGTATCTCGGCAGTGGTAGGCGTCGAATATCCGCGGCTGACAGATGCCCGCCAGATAAAATCGTCAGTCAATTGATACGACAGCGCCAAACGGGGCATCAACTGCGGGGTGAAGCTGCGGTTGGTAAAATTCGCTTCGTCGTTCGGGAACAGGTTTTTGAATTTATAATCGTAGAAGTTAAGGCTTAAGGCGGCTTCTATGTGCAGGCGCGTATTAATATCGGCCAGGTAGCGTGCAAAGATAAAATGCTGATTGGTATTGATCTGGTCCAGCGTTTGTGCGGTATCGCGTACCCCGGCCCGGTTGCCATAATTGTTGATGTCCGAATTGGTTTGCTGCCACTCGATGCCCAGGTTTGCTTTCCAATCCAGTTTGGTATCGGGCTTTCCGCTCAGCTCAAAATAACTGCGCAAACCGTAGGTTCCTTCGTAACGGTTCTCGTAATCGGTTATGAACGGGTTAGCAAAATTTACGTAGCTGCCGAAAATGGAGGTGACATTCCTTAGCTGGTCCGAAATGTGCCATTCGTTCACCGCGCCTCCGTAGGTCATTTTTTGGATGATGCCTATATGCTGTTGTATAGCGCCCGGGAGTGTTTTTGTGGGAAGACGCGCCCATCGCGGATCCTGCTGATATTGTGCCAGGGTAAGCCCGCCGGGTGTTTCATAATCCAGGTCGGAATAAAAGCCCAATATCTTCAATTTATCTTTGGCTGATAGCGTTAGACGGTCGTCGGCCTTGAAAAACGTACGGTACATATTACTGTTCTGGCGATAACCTGCTGCCGTTTGATAGGCTTCTGTAATATTTAGCTGATTGTTGCCTGAGCGGTTTTGAAACGTGGCATATTGATGAAAAAGACCGTAAGAGCCGCCGTTCAATCCTGCTGACAAATAGCTGCTGTCGTTATAGCGGTTTACCGGGCTGATCAGTACCACGCCGCCCGAGTTGGCGCCAAACAGGCTCCCATCAGGTCCCTTCAGTATCTCGATGCCTTGCACGGTATTGATATCGATTGCATTTAAGTAGGTATTGCCGCCTGCGTCCGTGAGCGGCATATCGTCGTAATAGATCTTTACGTCGCGCACGCCGAAGGGCGACCGCAGCAAGCTTCCCCTGATAGATAACCTGTAACTGCCCGGCGAACGTTCTTCCATGCGCACACCCGGTACGGTATTCATCACGGATACCAACGAATTTTCGGGCTCAAGTTTGATCTGTGCGGGACTTAACACACTCACCGAGGCTGGAACGCTTAATACCGGCTGCTCGATCAGGTAACCGGTTACCGTAAGCGACCTAAGGTGATGGGCGGTATCCTTTTTTAGGGAATCTTGTGCCTTTTGTGCAAAGCAACTGGTAACAAAGGCAATAAAGAAAACTGAAAGCAGGTAAATTTTAGCCATAGGCATCATTCAGGTAAGATCAATAGTGCCTGAGTATAAATGATATGATTTGACCTGAGGGCGAAGCAATCTACCAAAATTTAATAATCCGGCAAAGAATTTGATACACATACGGTCTCTGAGCAACAAAATATTATTTTTGGAAACCAAGCACAATTTTTCCACTAGGCGCTGATGCGAAAACTGTTTATAGGCCTGCTTTTACCAATAATATTTTCCGCAATAGCTGCCAGGACTGCCGCACAGACCTGCTCGGGCAGCCTGGGCGACCCGGTTATTTACCAAACCTTCGGTTCGGGACCGAATCCAGGCTCGGCATTGCCGTCAAGCGTAACCACCCTGACTTACACCACCGATAATTGCCCCAACGATGGCTATTATACCATAGTGAATGCGGCAAACTTAAGCCCATCCCAGTGCCACCCCACCTGGCAGACCGTAACCAGTGATCATACCGGCGACCCAAACGGTTATATGATGATGGTCAATGCCAGTTACGACCCCAGTATTTTTTTCACTCAAACGGCCAACGGGCTTTGTCCCAATACCACTTACGAGTTTTCGGCTTACATATTGAATTTGATGACCCTGGCCGCCAGCAATGCCGACAATACCGTGATACAGCCTAATATCACATTTTCTATCCGGGCGAACGACGGTACGTTACTGGCGACTTACAATACCGGCGTTATACCGCCAACGGCCGGACCGCAATGGAACAAATATGGTGTTTACTTTACTACCCCGGCCGGTATAACAGACGTACTCGTCACTATGAACAATAATGCCCCGGGCGGCAATGGGAACGACCTGGTACTGGACGACATCGCCTTCAGGGCCTGCGGACCGGTGGTGCAGACCGGTTTCGGCGACCTTACCACGACCGGTGCACAGGAAATTTGCGAGGGCGGCAATGCCGATTACACACTGACATCGAGCGTTGGCGCTGGTTATACCAACCCGTTCCTGCAATGGCAGATCAATACCAACAACGCCGGCTGGACAAATATCCCGGGCGAAACCAATGCGACGCTGCACATAACGATCACTAATGCCGCCACCGGCAACTACCAGTACAGGCTTGCAGTGGGCGAAGGGCAAAACATCAATTCACCGAGCTGCAATGTCAGCTCATTACCGCTTACGATCGATGTAAATCCTTTGCCCGTGGTGCCTCTTCCGTCGACGCAAACCGTCTGCGAGGGCGATACCTTAACGCTCAACGCAACGGGAGGCGCCAGCTATGTGTGGAAAGGGCCGGGTATCGCCGGTATAAATCAAAATCCGTTGGTGATCTACAATGTCAGCCCGGCAAATGCCGGTAGTTATTCGGTGGTCGCGACGTCCGCTCAGGGGTGCGCCGGTGCACCGGTGCAAACAACGGTCAATGTCATTCCAAGAGTAGTACCGGGGCTTATCGCCGATCAAACCCAGCTATGCCTGGGTGAATCGGCGCATTTACAGGCGTCGGGGGGGATATACTATAAGTGGAGCCCGTCGACGGGGCTCGACCACGACGACATACCCAATCCCGTCGCCAGTCCCTCGCAAACCACAACTTACCGGGTAACCATAAGCAATGGCGGCTGCGCCGACAGTACCAAAACAGTAACCATCAACGTTTACAACAACCCGCAGGCCGATGCCGGTAAATCCAAAGTAATATTCGAGGGACAATCCACGCGGCTGCAGGGTACAGTTTCCGGTGATAACATTGCCAGCTTTTACTGGTCGCCTTCCGATTACCTGGACGATTTGCATTCATTGACCCCGGTGGCGACCCCGCCGCACGATATTACTTACACCTTAAATGTCATTTCTTCCAGTTGCGGCGAAGCCGCCAGCTCGGTATTTGTTAGGGTTTATCAAAAAATAACTATACCGAATGCTTTTACTCCCAACGGCGACGGTGTGAACGACTACTGGAACATAGCTGCACTGGTGACCTATCCTGAAAGCCTGACAACCATATACACGCGCGACGGGCAGCAGGTGTATAAAAGTATCGGTTATGCCCAACCCTGGGACGGCACGGCGAATGGAAGCCCGGTTCCAACCGGAACGTACTACTACATCATCGACCTGAAAAACGGCACATCGCCGATATCGGGCTGGGTGGTAGTAACCCGATAATAGATTCTATTTCAAATTAAACGAGTAAAGCACACCTGCCTGTATTGCATTGGCCGAAAGCTGAAAATATCCGCCTTCAGTTACATTGTTGTTTATTAAATAGTTGGCAAAAACCTCAAAATGGTTTGAGAGTTGCACGCCAGTTTTTAGCAGGAATGTTGTATTTTGATGAACGAAGAAGTAGGGGTCATTCGCTGCAATATCTGATTCGGAGCCATCATGGTTCTGTGTTCCCAGGTAACTGTTCGTAAAGCTGTAACTGCTTATTTCAAAACCAACACCGCCATAAACTTTAAAATCGGTCGCATTATAGAAGTTATAGATGATCTGCAGCGAAGCAGACAAAGCGTTCGCGTTAAATGAAGCTTCTGTTGGTTTATAAGGGTAAACTTTGGCGGTATACAATGATTTGTAGCTGCTCAATGCATCGGATAGTTCCAAACGCAGCTGCAATCTCTTTGTAGCCGGGTTGGCAAAAAACTTTAACCCGGCAAAGAAGGCCGGCAGGTAAGAAGTATTCGACCCTCCGCCGGCGGCGACGAATGGGGCGTCGCTTGATGGCGATATCGTATTGACATTGACAGCTCCGCCTACGAAAATATCGACGGGAGAACCTTTGTAGTGGGTTTTCGCATAATCAGCTTTACTAATGTGGTTTATTCTGTTAACGATATCCAATATGTCGTCTAAAGTATAGTCAGCTTTCGCAATGTACACCTCCAGCTTACCGTTTAATTCATTGTATTTGTAGGCCTCAGCGCTTAGTTGTTTGCGGAAGGTGTTTTCAGCTTCGAAACGTTTGTATCTGAAGATGAGTTCCTTCGGCGTATAGTCAGGGCTTTCAGCTACAAAAAAACGTGTCTTCAATTCATCCCGGTAGGAATAGAGCGCGAGCCGGTTACCTTTCTCAAGTACCCTCAAAAATATTGTGGCTGCTTTAACGGTGGTGTCGCGTTCATCGGCGCCCATTTGAGTTACCTTATCGGGATCGGTCGAATCGGCAGTGATTATCCCGTTAAATAAAATGAAGGAATCAAGACCCTCGACATTGAAGTATTTTATGTCGTTTACGCCGTATGTTTTGGCCGCCTCATCGGCGATGGATTGCTTAAAACTAATTGCATCCGGGTTGAATTCCCACTCCCGGTAGTCGATAAATCCGCGAACAGTATCGCCGTTGAGTTTAACAACATAACCGGGTTTGTAATTACTTTGGGAACTGGCAAACAGGGGCAAGAAAAGCGCAAGAAGAAGATAACTTATGAAATTTTTCATAACAAGGTTTGTGTGTTTAAGTATTACAATGCTATATAATGTTTGCGAAAAATCAAACTAATTCAGACTAATCATAAATAACGCTTTGATTTTCACCCGGATACTTATACCGCTATTTTTGCACTATGCATAACGAAAATCACCTAAAAAGCTCGGATATGATACAGGACATCGTAATAGGCATGTCCGACGGGCTTACTGTTCCCTTTGCGCTGGCCGCCGGCTTGAGCGGCGCCGTACAATCGTCGTCGATAGTCGTAACAGCCGGCATTGCCGAGATCGTTGCCGGTTCCATCGCTATGGGGCTGGGTGGATTTCTTGCCGGCAAAACGGAAGCCGACCATTATGCCTCGGAGCTGAAGCGCGAATATGACGAAGTAGAACGGGTGCCCGAGCAGGAAAAGCTGGAAGTAAAGGAGGTGTTTGCAGGTTTTGGACTGTCGGATAAATTACAGCGCGAAATAGCCGATGAAATGGCGAAAGACAAGGACAAATGGGTGGATTTTATGATGCGCTACGAACTCGGCCTTGAAAAACCGCAAGCAAACCGCGCGACGCGCAGCGCCATTACCATTGGCATTTCCTATGTTGTTGGCGGCACAATTCCGCTATCGCCCTACTTTTTCATCGCCGATTCGCGCCAGGCGCTTTTATATTCGTGTGCCATCACTATCGTTTGCCTGTTTGTGTTCGGCTATTTCAAGAGCAAGGTAACCGGCCAGCCGCCTTTCGCGGGAGCTTTAAAGGTGCTGATCATCGGCGCTTTGGCTGCAGCCGCAGCGTTCGTGATGGCAAAATTGATCAATGGGGCTTAGTTGAGTTGGTGCGGCCAATTTAACAGTCGGCAATACAACTAAAATTTGATGAATTTCTCCAACTGTTCATTTACATATCTTACCGTGTCTTCCTTAAACAGATCGCCGTTGGAGTCTAATTCGCGGTGTATGGACGCGATATGTATCTTGAGCGGCATTACGTTAAGATGTATATAATGACAGACGCCGGTAAAATGGTCTATGCCCCTGATGTTGCCGTACCTGCCTGATGAAACACCTACCAGCGCAGCCTTTTTCTCATAAAAGCTTTCGGGAAACGAACAGGCATCGATGAATACTTTTAGTACGCCAGGGAAGCTTCCATTATATTCGGGGATGACAAAAATAAATTTATCAGTTTGGGCAACGATGTCCTGGATCGGCTTAAATTCTTCGCTCCTGCTGCCGTAAAGGTCAGTGGCGATGATGGCCGGCGGAAGCGCGGACAGTGATAATACGCCTGCTTCGGCACCTTTCTCCGCCAGTTTCTTCTGGTAATATTGAGCGACCTTAAGTGTAGAGCTGCCCGGCCGGTTAGTTGATGATATGATAGTGATCATTTTTAGTAAGTGAATGGTCAATGGTCAATAGTGAATGGCCGGCAAGCAATTTGCCAAATGTTAAAAAACAACAATTGACTATTCACCATTCACTATTCACCAATTGTTTTGTTTGTAAGTTAACGCAAGCTGTGGATTTCCGAATACTTAAAATCCCTATCTTCGCAACGGGTAAAAATACGAGTTCGCGAACAGAAACCTGCCCGGGTAATAAAAAATTGCATATAAAAGAATGAGTAAGATTATTGCGTTGGCCAATCAGAAGGGTGGTGTCGGAAAAACCACATCGTCCATTAACCTGGCAGCGAGCCTGGCTGTGCTTGAATACAGAACTTTACTGGTTGATGCCGACCCGCAGGCCAATTCCACTTCGGGTATAGGCTTTGATCCGCGGACAATAAAAAACAGCATCTACGAGTGTATCATCAACGATATCGATCCGCATGATGCCATACAAAAAACCGAAACACCGCACCTGGACCTGCTCCCCGCCCACATCGACCTGGTTGGGGCCGAGATCGAAATGATCAACCTGGAAGACCGGGAATACAAAATGAAGGCCGTGCTCGACCGTGTGCGCGGAGAATACGACTTCATCATCATCGATTGCTCGCCTTCGCTCGGTCTGATCACCATTAACGCTTTAACGGCCGCCGATTCGGTTATCATCCCGGTTCAATGCGAATATTTTGCGCTCGAAGGTTTGGGCAAATTGCTTAATACTATCAAGATCGTACAAACGCGCTTAAACACCGACCTGGAGATCGAGGGCATATTGCTCACTATGTACGACGTAAGGCTGCGCTTGTCGAACCAGGTTGTCGAAGAGGTTAAAAACCATTTCGAGGATATGGTATTCGAAACAATTATTCAGCGCAATACACGTTTAAGCGAGGCGCCGAGTTTCGGCATGTCGGTTATTATGCACGATGCGGGCTGTAAAGGGGCCATCAATTACCTGAACCTTGCACGCGAGATAGTGCGCAAGAATGGGCTGCTCAAAGACGAAACCATAGCGACCACAGAAACGATATAAGAATGAGTGCAGAAAAGAGAAACGCGTTGGGAAAAGGGTTAAGCGCCCTGTTAAATGATTCTGTAAACGTACTTCCGAATAAAAATGAATTTGGCAAAGCCGCCGAGGTGAATGCCGCCGGCGCTGTTAGCGAAATAAAAATTGCCGAGATAGAAGTTAACCCTTTTCAGCCCAGGACCGATTTCGACCAGGAGGCTTTGAACGAACTGGCCGATTCCATTAAACTGCAGGGGCTTATACAGCCCATTACGGTACGACGCGTAAACCCGCACCGTTACCAGCTTATTTCGGGCGAACGCCGCTTGCGCGCGTCCAAGCTGGCCGGGCTGACCCAGATACCCGCTTACGTGCGTACGGCCAATGACCAGCAGATGCTGGAAATGGCCCTGATTGAAAACATACAGCGCGAAAACCTGAACGCTATAGAGGTAGCCCTCAGCTTTCAGCGCATGATCGATGAGTGCAGTCTGAAGCAGGAGGAACTGGGCGAACGTGTAAGTAAAAACCGCTCGACGGTGACCAACTACCTTCGCCTGCTTAAATTGCCGCCAACTATACAAGCCTCTATCCGCGATGGGCAAGTGACCATGGGGCACGCCCGGGCGCTTATTTCGGTTGATGATCCGGCGAAACAATTATTTATCCACCAGCTCGTTATACAGCAGGGCCTGTCGGTACGAAAGGCCGAAGAAATGGCACGCGAGGCGCAAAGGCCGTCGGTAAAAAAGGAAGGTAAGCAGCCGGAACCGCTGTCGTTCCAGGTGCAAAAGATACAGGACGACCTGGCCTCGAGGTTCAGTACCAAAGTTAAACTTAAAATGGACAGCCAGGGCAAAGGATCCATCGAGATCCCTTTCCTGTCGGAGGACGACCTGAGCCGTATCCTCGAAATGCTGGATTGGTAAATGATGTATAAATGTCTGCTCCTTGCCTGGTTTATTTTAGGGTTTGCTTTGGCCGCGCAGGCGCAAAAGCCGGCCACCGATACGGTAAAAACGCGCGCCGACAGCATAACCAGGAAGCACGACTCCGTAACCTCCAAACGCTTCAAGCCGAAGATCACCAAAGAAAAAGTTTATCACCCCGATTCGCTGCACGATCCGCACAAGGCGCTGGTGCGTTCGCTTATTATCCCCGGATGGGGGCAGTTGTATAACCGCCAGTGGTGGAAGGTGCCGGTCATCTATGCCGGGCTGGGGCTGCTGGGCGATGCCATCGTCTTTAACGCGCATTATTACTCGATATTTCTGAAAGAAGATATATTGCGTCAGCACGGCGTGACAGCCGGTCGAAACCCCGATCTCGTCAATTTAAATGACGCTGATGTGGACAACGCAACAAACGCGTACCGGCGCAACCGCGACCTGTGTATCCTGGGCACCCTTGGTGCGTGGGGTATACAAGCCATCGATGCCTACGTGGACGCCAAATTCAAGCACAGTTATACGATGGACAATAACTTGTCTATCAGGATCAGGCCTGGCTTCCTGGGTCAACCCGCCTACGCATTTTACAGCTACAACGCCTATATCCCGGCTGTAAAAATTACTTTTACAATGAAATAAAAAAGTTTAGCATCTTTAAAACAAACCGGGCAAATTTTATATCTATTTTAGATAGCTTATAACACGACATAACATAATGAACATCGCATTACTAGGTTACGGTAAAATGGGTAAGATCATTGAAAAGATCGCCACCGACCGTAAGCATGAAATCGTACTGAAGATCGATTTTTATAATCAAAATGAGCTAACGGCAGAAAACCTGAAAAATGCCGACGTGGTTATCGAATTCAGTACGCCAACCTCGGTTATGAACAATATACAACAATGTTTCGATGCCGGCGTTCCTGTAGTGGTAGGCACCACGGGCTGGTATGAGCACCTGCCCGAGATCAAACAAAAATGTCTCGAAAGCAATGGTACCATGGTGTATGCGTCGAACTTTAGCGTGGGCGTGAATATTTTTTTTCATATCAACAAACTTCTGGCAAAGCTGATGAACAAGTACCCGTACTATGACGTACAGGTTGAAGAAATACACCACACGCAGAAGCTCGATTCGCCAAGCGGAACGGCAATTACCATCGCAGAAGGTATAATAGAAAATCTTGATGCGAAAAAGGAGTGGGTCAACATCCTTACGTCCGACGGCGATAATTCGGCAAGCGACAACGTAAAAAACGACCAACTGCTGATCGAGTCCTTTCGCATCGAAAACATACCCGGCACCCATACCGTTATTTACGATTCGGAAGTCGATACGATCGAGCTTAAACATACCGCCCACAACCGTAACGGTTTTGCCCTTGGCGCTGTCCTTGCCGCTGAGTGGATACAAGGGAAAAAGGGGTTCTTTTCGGTGGCGGAAATGTTCGATTTTGGAACCTAGACTGATTTTAACTACATAAACGCAACGGTGGATACCCTGGCATTCCTGGTAATCTTTGTCATATTTGTTGTTCTCCCCTGCGCCGGTCTATGGCAGTTGTTCGCAAAAGCAGGGCGGCCGGGGTGGCACGCTGTTATACCACTGTACAACATTTATGTGATGATCAGGCTGAGCGGCCGGCCGGGCTGGTGGATCGCCTGGATGCTTATGCCTGCCATAAATATCCTCGTTTTGATCGGCATAACCCTTGACTTCGCAAGGTCGTTCGGAAAGTTTTCGTTCCGGCAGCATGCGGCAGCTGTTTTACTGCCGTTTATTTATTTTATAATATGGGGCAGCGACAAGAACACCCGATATCTCGGCCCTTCGGCCAGTAATCAATTCCGTGACCAATACCAAAATCACCTGATCAAGTCGACAGCGCGCGAATGGGGAGAAGCGATCATTTTCGCCGGGGTTGCTGCCGCGCTTATCCGCACATTGCTGATCGAACCCTATACTATCCCTACGCCATCCATGGAGCGCTCGTTGCTGGTCGGTGATTTCCTGTTTGTGAGCAAAATAAATTATGGTCCGCGACTGCCCGAAACGCCGCTTTCGTTCCCCCTTGCTCATAACACCATTCCCTTGTTCAATGCCAAATCATATTCCAGCCTCATCAAGCTACCCTATTTCCGGCTTCCGGGGTTTAGCAAGGTTAAAAGAGGCGACGTGGTGGTTTTTAATTACCCCATGGACGCCGATTCGCCTTATTACCGGCCGGTAGACAAGCAGGATAATTATATCAAACGCTGCCAGGGCATCCCCGGCGATACGTTAAGCATAGTTAACGCCCAGGTTTTTGTGAACAACAAGGCTGTCCCAGATCCGCCCGGAGAGCAGACAGAATACGCCTACAAAACCAGCACGCCTATCGATTCACAAGCTTTTAAAAAACTTCGTATTTCATTTTATAATGCCTCCGACGAACCGGGCCTCGCAACCATGACGGCGGCTTCGGCAAAAATTTTTAAAAAACGGCCGGATGTAGGGTCGTTCACACGGGTCATTACTCCGAAAGGCGTTACCGACCCGTATAATCCCGTTTTCCCGCGTAAATATCCTATAAGGCTACTGCCGGTTGAAAAAATTCCGGACTACAAATGGAACATGGACAATTACGGCCCAATCATCATTCCTGAAAAAGGCTGGACCGTAAAGCTGACGGCTATCACCCTGCCGTTGTACGAACGTGCCATCGAGGTTTATGAGGGAAACAAGGTTGAGATAAAAGGCGGCGATATTTATATCAACGGGCAAAAGACCAACACTTATAGGTTTAAGATGGACTATTATTGGATGATGGGCGATAACCGCCACGATTCGGAGGATAGCCGGTTCTGGGGTTTTGTGCCGGAGGACCATATTGTCGGCAAGGCACTGTTCATTTGGATGAGCCTGGATAATAATGGCGGCTTACTGCACAGGGTCAGGTGGAGCAGGATATTTAAAAGCGTGGATTAATTTTATTTCGGATTTCGGATTTCGAATTTAACTCAGGTTCGCTAGTCCAAATTTCTCCGCCAGCCCATTTAGATCATCAACAACTGCATCTACCAGCGGAATACCATTGATCTTCCTGTCAGCTTCGGCTTCCAATTCAGGTTCTCCCGGAATGATCACTTTTTGAGCCGGGTCGATTGGTTTCGATGATTTAAACCGCCCGATCCAGTTATCCATGTGGGCTTTAAACTCATCAACCGGGCGGAATCCATCTACGCGCATCGCACCGAGGAAATGACCGATACCTGCACCTACCGGATCGTTCGGAGGCTCCAAAAAAGCCACGAACGGCGGTACCCAAGGACCATAGTTCGCCCCGGAAAGAACCGCCGAAAGAATATCGACAGTAGCGCCCAGGCCAAAGCCCTTGTGGCTGCCGTGCTCTTTATCGCTGCCGAGGGGCAACAAGGCCCCGCCTGATTTCAGGGCATGCGGATCCGTAACCGGGCTGCCTTGTTTATCTTGTATCCAGCCTTCCGGCACTTGCTTGCCTAAACGCTGTGCTATTTCGAGTTTGCCGTTTGCTGCCGCTGAGGTCGCCATATCGACAACAACAGCTGGATATTTTCCTGCCGGGAAAGCATAACACATGGGGTTAGTGCCCAGTAATCGTTCACTGGAAAACGTGGGCGACACCAACGGACTGGCATTGGTCATGGCAAAGCCGATCATGTTTTTTTCGACCGCCATCAGCGCATGATAACCCGCTATACCGAAATGGTTCGAATTACGCACCGACACCCAGCCTGAACCATATTTTTCAGCTTTATCGATAGCAACTTTCATAGCAAAGGGAGCAACTACCAGCCCCAGGCCCGCGTCGCCGTCGGCCGTGGCCGTGGTAGCGGTTTCGTGAACGACCTTCATATCCGGCTTAGTATTGATTCGGCCTTTTTCCCATAAGCGCACATAACCTACCAGGCGCGCAACGCCATGCGAGTCGATACCGCGCATATCAGCCCTGATCAATACATCAGCCCCTAACCGGGTATGCTCCGGGCCGCAGCCCATTGCCAGGAAAATATTTTCGGTAAAAGTCCGGAGGGCAGATTCTGTTACAAGCATGGCCCCAAAGATAGTTTATCTGAAAATTGTTTATCTTTAAGTAGCCATTTTTATACTAAAAGATTATCTCATTTCGACGAACAAGGGCAGCATCGAGCTACTGGGTGAGGAGAAAACTTGTACGACATGCAATGTTCGGGAAGTAATATCGTATAAGGTTTCTCCCCGCACCACGCACTATCCCATTTTCGCTCGTCGAAACGACATTGCTTTTTGGCTTTCGCCAGATAACCCTGTAAACAATTTAAAACTATGCTTAGGAATCTTAAGACCGTCCTTCTGGTTGTTTTTTCACTGATTTTTTGCACCTCGTCATTCGCGCAAAAACCGCGTGCGCGCGATATAGGCATCCCGTTTGAAGGGACTCCGGGGCAATTGGATGCCATAACCGATGTCCCGGGCGTCGAGGTGGGTTATAGCACTATTATCAGCGGATCGGGTAAAAACATTACCGGAAAAGGGCCGGTGCGGACGGGCGTTACGGCGATTTTTCCTAACGGAAAGGTTAACCACCACCCGGTTTTTGCCAATTGGTATACGCTGAACGGCAACGGTGAAATGACCGGCACAACCTGGCTTGCCGAATCGGGTTTTTTGGAGACGCCTATTATGATTACCAATACAAACAGCGTGGGCGTTGTACGCGATGCGGTGCTGAAATGGTTTGTAGACAAAAACTGGTACGGCGATGAAAAAGGTTGGTACACCTACCCGGTGGTTGCCGAAACCTGGGACGGGATGATGAACGACATTTACGGTTTCCAGGTAAAAGAAAGCAATGTATACGAAGCGATGAACAC
>DASZVE010000005.1:0-161788 GCA_035547095.1 Mucilaginibacter sp. | reverse complement strand
TACAAGCCATGGCAAACGGATTATAAATCGCTCGATAGAAAAACCGCAGAAAAATGGGAGCAGGCTTTGCTATTATGGTGGGATACGTTTAACTCAGCATCTCATTAAACCATGAAAACGGTACTGTTATTAACTGATGTTAATTTTTGGGAAGATTCATCCGGCCACAGGGCGCGGATAAAGACACTGATCCGATATTTATCCTCATACGTTAGCTTAACAGTCGTCAATACCGGCCCGGCCCCCCCCGGCATCGAAGAAACGCTGAAGAAAAATTTTGACGCTGAATTCCTGGTACTGGAGAACGGGCAATTTTTATCGTCAGCCGGTTACGGAAGGCGGCTTAAAAAAAAACTTGGCAACAGGGAGTTTGATTCCGTAATTGTTGAATATATCCACAGCAGTTATTTCCTTAATTACCTGAATGGCAACCCGCAAATCATTCTCGACGCGCACGATATCATCAGCGACCGCGCCGAAGAGTTCAAAAAATTCAACTATGCCGGTGCATTGTATGAAATACCGCAGGACACGGAATTCGAAATACTGGATATTTACGACCATATAATGGTACTGTGCGAACCTGATAAGGAAAAACTTGCATCGGTTTTTGGGCACGAAAAAATATTGTTGTGCCCTCATCCGGTCCTGCCATCTCAACGCCGGCTTCGCGACGAGGTTAAAAATGTCTCATTTGTCGCGAGCGCATATCTGCCGAACAGGGATGCCATCAAGGGGTTTATTAAGAATTGCTGGCCGGTTATTAGCAATGAGTTTCCGGAAGTAAAATTGTGTATCTACGGAAGTGTTTGCGGCGATGTGGCTATAGAAGGCTATAGCAATATCATCCTCAAGGGTTTTGTCCCGAGCCTCGATCAAATATACTCCGACGCCGATATCATGATCAACCCGGTACGGTTCGGCGCCGGGCTAAAGATCAAAAACGTCGAGGCTTTGGCTTATGGAGTGCCGTTAGTCACAACCCCGCATGGCGCTCGGGGGCTGGAGCGTGTTCAAAACCGCGCGTTCCTGGCGGCCGATGACCCATCTGAATTTATACATGCGATAAAGTCGCTCATAGCCTCCAAAGAGCTGCGGCAAAAACTAAGCGACAATGCCTACGATTTTATTTGCGAAAGATTTTCGGAGAAAGAATGTTTTGAACCTTTGATTAATGTGTTAACTAAAGCGCAATAGTAAAAGTCCATTAGAAATACAAGGTTCTGTACCCACAAATACGTCTGTTTTTGAAAAATGCGTGTTTTTACGCAATAAAAAAACCGTTAAAAAACGGTGCAATAATATCAATTCAAAATAACTAAGTTAGAAGCGCTAAACCCTTTCACTAAACCTAATTATCAACGTTTACCTAACTTTTGACATTATGATCTCGTTTCTAAACCTTAACAACCCGGATGCGGCGGTAACCAACTTTCTGCGTTCCCTGGGTACCAGCATCGAACCAAAAACCATTGTCGGGGAATTTGAAAAGCACCCCGATTATCCAAGCTTGCTGAGCATAAGCGACGTACTGACCAACTTCGATATCGAAAACACAGCTTTCCGGATCGATTTTGAGGAACTTGACACCCTCCCCTGCCCCTTTATTGCACACACCACAATGAACGGCGGCGATTTTATGGTGGTGTATGGCTTTGAAAGGGACAAGATCGTTGTTTCGGACCAAAAAAGGAGCCGCTATAAGATGAGCTTCGAAGAGTTTAAACGGATATACGCGGGGGTGGCGCTGGTCGCCGAAGGCAAAGGCTCTGAGCCGTTGCGTTTTGTCGATCGCAGGATTTTTACCGGATTAGGCATATTGGCGGTCCTTGCAATCGTCCTCATATTCAATACCTCGTATTTTGCGTCGCTTAGCTGGCAAAGCGTTGCGCTTGCTTTTGTTAAAACAGCGGGGCTGGCTACGTCGGTATTACTGCTCATTCAAAGCATCGACGACAACAACCCGCTGGTGCAGCGGTTATGCCAGGCAGGAGGCAAAAAGTCCGACTGTTCAGCCATTCTCTCCTCGAAGGCTGCCAGGGTGTTTTCGTGGCTTAGCTGGAGCGAGGTTGGCTTCTTTTATTTCGCGGGTACGTGGCTAATGACATTATTTGGCGGCCATTCACCATTGAATTGGCTTTTATTACTGTTTTTCAATGTAATAAGCTTACCCTATACTTTTTATTCCATTTACTACCAGGCGCGGGTAGCTAAGCAGTGGTGCGTTTTTTGCTGCACCATACAGGCGCTGCTTTGGCTGGAATTTATTCCGCTCTTAAGTTCGAATCTGCCGATAAATCTTAACATACCTGTCAACGCCGGCAGTATTGCCGATATCCTGGCTTGTTTGGTTTCCCCGATATTGCTATGGTCGGTACTAAAACCGCTGCTGCTAAAAGTGCAGCAAGTTGGGCCGCTGAAACAGCAGTTGCGGAAATTCAAATACAACTCCGATCTGTTTAATAAAATGCTGAACGACCAGCCAAAATATGTTCAGCCCGACGATAGCTGGTCGCTGGTTTTGGGCAATGCCGAAGCCAGCAATTGCATTACCATGGTTACTAATCCTTATTGCCCGCCCTGTGCCAAAACACACAAACTGCTGGACCAACTGCTGGCCGAAAATAATAACGTGCAGGCGCGTATTGTTTTTACCGCCAATAATACGGATAAAGATATTAAAACGCCGGTAAGCCGCCACATGATGGCGTTGAACGACCTGCCCGATAAAAATATCATGAAAAAAGCTTTACACGACTGGTACGAAGAAAAGCAAAAAAATTACGAAGCCTGGGCCAGGCTATATCCCGTTGAACTGGATCCCGCTAATTTTTACAAGCTGGACAAGCAGCACGACTGGTGCCAGATGGCCGAAGTAAAGAGCACCCCAACACTATTGCTCAACGGGCATATTCTGCCGCAGGCTTACCAGCTGCCCGATCTGAAGTATATGCTCCAGTAAGTAGACAAGACACTTTGCAAGGTAAAGGAGCGCACCTTTACAAAAAGCCGGTTGTACCGTGATACCTAACCTATCTATTCATGAATATAAATTGATTTTAAACGTTTATGAAAAAAGACAAATTAAGCTTGAAAGGCATTAAGAATGTTTTAAGCAGGGATGAAATGAAAATGATTATGGCGGGAAGCGGTAGCGGCGGTCCTGGCGGTAGCGGCGGCTGCGGGCAAGGATGTTACCTAAATGCCGGCCCGCTTGGTTGTCCCAATTGCGGCACATGCGTATCGCTTTTTGGCACAAATGCAGGCACTTGCCAATAATTGATATTGCCATTTTATAATCATTAAGTAGGTGATTAACAAATTGCTCACCTACTTAATTGCAGCTTTTGCCGATCGCAAATTTTGACAACAATACAGCAGTAAAAGTTTACTAGCCGTTTTAGTTATTTAAAATAAACCACGTCTGCTTTGGCGCTATTTGTAGTCTGTAAAGACATAATTCTCTTTAGTGCAGATAAGCCGTCGAAGATATACCCCGATCATAGTAGGGACTGACTTGAACAAGTAGTAAGAGACATAAACGGTAAAATTTGAAATAGGAAAACCATAATACAAAATTGAGTAACCATTAAAATTATATGAGAATTTGTTATAAAACTCTTATAAAACCTGCTTTGGTGCATTTTAAAACAGTCAATAAAATTATAATTCCCTTGCTATTTTTTTCGATTTGTCATAATGTCACTTTCGGTCAGTTAAAACGATTGAACGATCAGCTTTTAGCAATAAAAGCCTCAAACGATAGCTTAAGTAAATTAGCATCCATCGAAAAAATTTACCTGCAATTTGATAAACCCTATTATGCCCTAAGCGATACTATATGGTTTAAGGCATACTTATTAAATTCTTTTTTAACAGCTTCCGAGAAAAGTGGTATTATCAACATAGATATAGCCAACGACAGCAACAGGGTGGTTAAGCAATATCGTTTCCCGATAAAAGCGGGCTTGGGCGGCGGCAATATTAGCCTGGATGAGAAGGAATATAAAGAAGGAAGCTATACGTTGCGTGCCTGGACCCAATGGATGCGTAACCGGGGCGATGCTGACTTTTATTACAAGCAATTCCATATCAGCAGCACCGGCGAACATAACTGGTTGGTAGGCGCTAGTTTTAAAAATTCTGTTGCGAATAATAGCTACCTGGCCGATGCCTCGCTGCAATTCAGCAACATGGATAAAACGCTCTTCGCAGGTAAAACTCTGCAATTGGTGGTAATGAATAGCAACAAGGAACTTTATAAAAAAACAATGCAAACGGACGAGGCGGGCAGGGTCGATGTAAATTTCACTATTCCGCAAAAAACATCAAAGCTTGCCGTCGTAGTGCAGAGCGAAAAAAAGGACAAAAAAGCGGTAATACCAGTGCCGCTGAACCGACCGGAAAATACTGATGTCCAATTTATGCCCGAAGGCGGCGAACTAATTGCCGGTTTGCCAGCGCACATCGGTTTTAAGGCGATCGGCTACGACGGACGAGGAATCAATGTTTCCGGTACGATCACAGACAAAGAACAAAAGACCGTTGCGGTGTTCAATTCAGTACATAATGGCATGGGCAGCTTTGTAATGGATGTCAGGTCGGGCGAAAGTTATATGGCAAAGGTTGAGCTGCCTGATGGCGCCATAAAAAACTATACCGTACCTGCTGTAAAAACTTCGGGCACCATCTTGCAGGTAAAAAACCAAATGCAAGGCGATTCACTGAATGTAATCGCAGCCGTCACGGACGATATTGCACAAAGCAACAGGAATTACTTCCTTATTGGCAAAGCCAGGGGCATCATCTGTTACGCAGCGGTTGTGAGTTTTACTAAGGAGAATAGCGTTTTCTTGCATAAAATAGCCAAGAACCTTTTCCCAAGCGGGATAACGCATTTTATACTGATGACCACGAGTGGACAACCACTAAACGAACGACTGGTATACATCGATCATCGCGACGGTCTCAATATCCGGCTGAAAGCAAATAAACCGTCTTATGTGCCGCATGACAGCGTCGCGCTGCAGTTGAATGTAACAGACGCCAGCGGTAAACCCGTCGCTGCAAATTTTTCATTAGCGATAACAGATGACGGCCAGCTCAAAAATGACTCGCTGAATAGCGATAACATCATAACGCGAATGCTGCTGACTGGTGATCTAAAAGGCTATATCGAGATGCCTGGTTATTATACGGGTAAAGGTATAAGAATCTGGCAGGCACTGGACGATCTGCTATTGACGCAAGGGTGGACGAGTTACCAGCCTGAAGGAGACCAGCCTGAAATCCGATACCCGGCCGAAAGGGAATTTACAGTTACCGGTAAAGTAACTAATGTATTTGGCAAGCCGCTAAAAAAAACGGATGTACTGCTATTCAGTAAATCGCCGGCTATCTTGATGGATACGACCACCGATAATGAAGGCAGGTTTATTTTCGATCGTTTCCCGAAAGTAGACGCTCCCGTGTTTATTGTCAGGGCTGTCAATAGGAATGGCAAAAGCTTTAATGTGAATGTCGATGTTGATGAAATAAAGCCACCTATATTCATGGCTCCGCCACTTCCGGCAATAATCCCTTGGTATGTAAACAGCGACACCACACTGCTGAATTATATCAGAACGGAAGCAACGACCACGCAACAGCAATACCTTTCTAAAAACGGCCATATGCTCCGTGAAGTTAAGATCACAGGACAAAAAATTGTAAAAGGTTCTCAAAACCTCAATGGACCCGGCAATGCCGATGTAATACTTGACGAAAAAGATTTGGAAAAAGCACAAAAAAAAAACTGGTTGCAGTTACTTGAAGAAAATGTTAAAGATTTCCGAGAAATGGAACTACCTCCTCGTTATCCCAGATGGTATTATCTGCACTTCAAAGCCGTATTCTTTATTATAGACGGAATTTTTTTTACTGATGTATACCCATCATTTGATTTTTTGACATTGAAAACTTATTTGCAATCGCATACTGCAGAAGACATAAAAGGCCTTGAGGTGATGTCATCAGATGCATATGCCGCAAAATATTCATCAAGGTTCTTTCCACGCTCAAGTTTGGGTAATTTTGCTTTTGTCGAAATTACAACCCGCGCGGGTCATGGCCCAATTATCGATAACACACCCGGCATGTATCTTTATAAACCTTTACCGATCAGCTACCCCAAACAATTTTATAAGCCTAAATACACGGTAAAAGATACTACTGCTCATTTGCCCGATTTACGTTCAACCATCGATTGGGAGCCTAACGTAGTTACTGATGAGAACGGCGAAGCCAAAATATGGTTTTATACCGCCGACAAGCCTTCAACTTATACTGTAATTATTGAAGGCGCCGATATGCACGGGTCGCTTGGTTATAAAACGGGAAGAATCGTAGTAAAACCACTCGATGAAAAAACCAAATGAAGCGGGATCTGCCAATTAGCTGTAATAAATACTCTAAAAGTTATGAAAATATAATTTTTTAATTTTTATATTTACTAATATTAAAAAACCTTATATCTCTTTAGTTAAATAATTTCTTTTTTTAAACTGATTAAGCTTAGTAATGCAGTAAGGCCTGAACAGGCTTTCGTGCAGCGATGATACTTGCAAGGGAAGGAGCATGCCCTTTTGTATTAAAAAATGCCGGTTGTTCCGTGATAACTACGCATCTACAATAAAACCTACATTAAAATTATTATGAAACGAGAAAAATTAAGCCTGAAAAGCGTTAAGAACGTTTTGAGCAGGGCTGAAATGAGGAAAATTATGGCAGGCAGTTTACCATGTCAGAACAACTTACCATGCGGCGGAGAGTCGGGGGTGGTTTGCTGCTACCCATATCATTGTTCTGTAAATAGCCCGGATAGAACCGGTCAGTGCGTATATCCATGATCGTTAGAGGACCGTTATCTAATCTTTGAAGGCAATTAAATATTGGGCCTGATGGTATTCCATTCACGATTCTTTGAAGTTGCCGACTGCATGGATGAAATGACGAAAACAAGGAGCATGCCTTTTTAAACATGTCGGTTGTTCCGTGATACCTAACCGAATTCTGTTATTTAGAATCTAAATTTTATGAAAATACAAAAATTGAATCTCGCAGGTATTAAGAATGCCCTGACCAGGGCTGAAATGAAAAGGATCACCGCAGGAAGCGGTAGTACCTGCCAAAATGAATGCGGCTGCACGGGTTGCGCCTCTTGTCCGAGCGGGCAAACATGCGCATCTGTATATTGCCCGGGCGAACCAGGCTTCACCCACGCCGTGTGTATATAACTGAAATTGAATTACAGGGCGGCGAACGCTGTCCTGTAATTCTGACATCAGCACGACCTTGATCAAATATATTTGATGAAATCTTATAAAAACCTTGCCCTTATTGCATGCTTCTTCGGCAAGCTTCCCTGGTATTTTGATTATTTCGCTCATTCGTGCGGGTATAATCCAACGGTTGATTTTCTAATTATCACGGATGATCACACTTACGACAAGCCGCTGCCGTCGAACATCAAAGTGATCTACCGGACGCTTGACCAGATAACCGCACTCGCGTCAGAAAAACTTGGCTTCGAGGTTTGTATTGGCCGCGGTTATAAAATGTGCGATTTTAAACCCGCTTACGGCGTCATCTTTTCAGACTACCTGGCGAATTACGATTTCTGGGGCCACACGGACATCGACATTGTTTTTGGCGATATCAGGGAGTTTATAACCGATGAATTGCTTGAAAATTATGATCTCATCAGCGTCAGGCCCGACTGGCTCACGGGCTGTTTTCTTTTATACCGGAATAACCGTAAATTGAATACCTTATTTGAACAAAGCAGGGACTACAGGAAGATATTTACAAGCCCCGTGCATTATTGCTTCGATGAAACCAATTTTGCCCACGAAGCTTTCAGCGAAGGCAAGCCTTATACCGACATAGAAACTGAAATTGAAAGCATGATGCATGTGGTAAAAAGGCTGGAAGCCGAGCATTATCTAAAGCCTTATTTTGAACTGCATATCATCGAGGGACTACCCGGAAAATTACGCTGGGAAAATGGCAAAATGTTTTACCGTAATAAATACGAGATACTTTTATACCACATGATCTATTTTAAGAATAAGTCCGCTCCGCTAAAGACACGTACAATTACCGATGCATTTACGATTAGCCCGACTAAAATATACCATCAAAAAATATCAAAACAATTAACGGATGGGGTTTAGCTATTATCAACAATTAGACGGAATGGATTGCGGGCCAACCTGCCTCAGGATGGTAGCGAAACACTATGGCCGTAAATTTAACTTACGTACGCTAAGCAAGCTATGCGGCTTTAACAGGGAAGGCATATCGCTGCTGGGGCTGAGCGAGGCAGCCGAAAAGATCAAATTTCGATCATTAGGTGTAAAACTTAACCTCGAAGCGCTTAAACAGGCCGAATTGCCATGCATACTTCATTGGCGGCAAAATCACTTTGTAGTTCTATATAAAATTCGCCGGGGCAAATATTTCATTGCCGATCCGGCCAGCGGGTTAATCGTTTTAAAAGAAGCAGATTTCAGCAATAGCTGGATAAATGACAAAGATAACGAAACCGGCATCGCATTGGTGCTTACTCCGTCGCCCGAGTTTTATGACCAGGATAACGAAACGAAAGGCGAGGTAAGATGGTCGTTTCTGCTAAAGTATCTGGTTACCTACCGTAAGTTTTTTGCCCAATTGCTGATCGGCCTGGGGCTCGGGAGCCTAATGCAGCTTATCGTCCCCTTTTTAACCCAGTCCATTGTTGATGTGGGGATCAATACAAAGAACATTAGCTTTTTATACGTAATTCTTATCGCCCAGGCGATGCTTATTGTGGGAAGAGTAACTTTAGAGTTCATCCGTTCATGGATATTGCTGCATATTAGTACCAGGGTCAACATCTCTATTCTTACTGATTTTTTGATCAAGCTGATGAAGCTGCCCATGAGCTTCTTCGATACCAAAATGACCGGGGATATTATGCAGCGCATGGCCGATCAGAAAAGAATTGAAAGTTTTTTGACCGGAACGACTTTGCCAACAATATTTTCGCTCTTTAACCTCCTGATATTTTCGGTTATCCTTGCTTATTATAATCTGACTATTTTCGCAGTTTTTTTGGTAAGCAGCGTTTTATATGCTGCCTGGATCGTTATTTTTTTAAGACGCCGCCGGGCGCTCAATTACAAAAATTTCGAGATATCGTCTAAAAACCAGAGCACCATCGTTCAACTGGTCAACGGAATGCAGGAAATAAAGCTGAATAATTGCGAGCAGCAAAAACGATGGGAATGGGAACATTTGCAAGCGCGTTTATTTAAATTTAATGTCAAGAACCTTGCGTTAACACAATACCAGCAGGGAGGATCGACATTTATTAATGAAGGAACAAACCTGCTGATAACCTTTTTAAGCGCAAAACTTGTAATCGACGGGCATCTGACGCTTGGGGCAATGATGGCGCTGCAATATATTATTGGCCAGGTAAATGCTCCGGTACAACAGTTGCTCGGCTTTATACAGAACTACCAGGACGCAAAGATCAGCCTCGAACGCTTAAATGAGATCCACGAAATGGAGGACGAGGAGCCGCCGGGCAAAACTCTGAATGCTGTTTTACCCGCTGATAAAAGCTTATTCATCGAAGGCCTTACGTTCCGCTATCCCGGAGCAGGCAATGAAGCAGTTTTGAAAAATATCGACCTTTATATCCCCCAGGGAAAAACCACTGCTGTCGTTGGCATGAGCGGCAGCGGGAAAACAACCATTCTCAAATTACTGCTGCGCTTTTACGATATCGAAAAAGGCGATATCAGGGTCGGGGGGGAATCCCTGGATAATTTTTCATATAAAACATGGCGAAAGAAGTGTGGTGTTGTGATGCAGGACGGCTTTATTTTTTCGGACACAATCGAGCGGAATATTGCCGTAGGCGATGACAATATCGACAGCGAAAAACTAAAACAGGCTATCAGGGTGGCCAATATCGGCGACTTCATTAAAGGGCTCCCACAGGGACTAAAAACAAAGATCGGATCGGAAGGGAATGGCATCAGCCAGGGCCAGCGGCAACGTATTTTAATTGCCCGGGCAGTTTATAAAGATCCTGAATATTTGTTTTTCGATGAAGCTACCAATGCCCTCGATGCAAATAATGAAAGCGTGATCATGAGTAATTTAAGAGAGTTCTTTATGGGCCGGACGGTAGTAGTTGTTGCCCACCGGCTAAGCACAGTTAGCGATGCAGATAATATTGTGGTACTCGAAAAAGGGCGCATAATTGAACAAGGCACACATTTTGAATTAACCGCTCTCAAAGGCGACTATTACCGGCTGGTAAAAAACCAGCTCGAATTGGACATGTAAATTAATTTAAGGCCGGCTATGTCGCAGAAAAATTTGGAAAACGACCCTGTCTTTATTCGCCACAGCGATGAGATACAGGACATTATGACTAAGGTTCCATCCGGGCTTATACGATGGGGCATGACTTGTTTTTTATTGATATTTCTTCTTATGGTTGGTCTTGCAGCATTTATTAAGTATCCCGATATTATAACAACGTCTGTAAAAATCACTGCTTGTGGTGAAAATGGAATAGCTTCGGGCAAGGCGATCATCCCGCAAAATGCAATAGCCAAAATACACAACGGGGAGGCCGTAGTTATTAAATTAAATAATTATCCATTTGAGCAATACGGCATCGTTAAAGGAGAATTAAAATCCATCGCCAGAACGATTAATAACCAGGGCGATTTTTCAGCCGAAGTACTGATACGCTCAAATGTCACGGACATGAAAAAGAAAATATTGTTTCAGCCCGGTATGTTAGCCGAGGCGGAGATTATCACCGAATATGAAAGCGTATTACATCGGCTCCGTGATCATATTTTTCGATAAATCTTGGCCGAAAAAAGTAGCCTTGCCTTACTTGTGATCAAATTCGACTCCGATATTCTCCACAAAAGGCTTCCAACTAAACGGAAGCCTTTTGTGCGTATTACTTAATCTTACTGCATCCTCTTATATACTTCTACCGATTTGTCGCCGGTTTTGGGATCGGCGATGACCTGCTTGTATTCATCATTGCCCCTGAAATCGATCTTGATGGCAAACTGGTGGTTGAGCAGTATGGCGTGACTTGTAATGTCTTCCTCCTCGCTCAGCGTATCGTTCTTTAAACTGAAGGTACCGTAGCCAAAGCCATTTTTGAAAACGGCGCCGTTGTTTAGCGGATAGCGATGTACAAACATAAAATGGCCGCCCCAAAATATCTTATATTGTACCTCTTTCTGGTTAGTAATCCCGGTGTTTTTTACGATATAAGACGAGTCCAGTTTCCACAATCCGTCCATCTTGCTGGTACCCGATGAAGCTACTTTGGAGTATTTTTCTATTTCGTCATACTTCACGCCGCGAAGGGTCCCAAGACTGATAGTTTGGGTATAGCCGGAGGCAGCCCGGTCCATCCTGACGTGAAATATCTGGGTCGAATCAAGCGCGTGGCTGCTGTAGACGTTATATTCAATTATCTGGTTGCCCGTGTCCGGTCTGTAAGAACCAACGCCGAAACCTACCGACGAGTCGGGCGCAAAGCTGAAGTAAGCAAAATAAGATGGCGTATATATTTTCATCTGCGTCCTGGCATAAACCGTATCCTTCCCCCCACCGCTTACCGTCAGTTTGTCCAGTTTGTAAACACCCGCCTGCGATATTTTCTCGGTATGTTTACACGCTAAGTACATAAAACTACTCAATAAGGTCGCGAATGTTAATATCCTTTTCATGTCGTTTAATTTTTAAGTGATAAAATAGGGTTATCTGGCCGGGATGCACAAGCGGATAATCACCCGTCCGCAAAAAAATGCCGGGGGAAAAACGTAAGAACCAACGGAGGCTCGTTACCCATAGAAATCTTATTGCCCGTTTATAATTGGTAACAATAAATTTACATATAATATGTACGAATAACAACAAATAATTATTGCCATTGTTCCGTATGCGGCTTGATTCTCATACGAAAGACCAATCAGGAATCCGGTTCATTTTTGGCGACCTGGTGATCATATGGATTTATCAGAATAATTGACGCGCCAGGCGCTATATTGATATCACTGCTCCGTATATTAGTGATTATGAAAACCCAGTTTCGCTTTTTGTTTGTCTTCACGTATTTGATACCTGCTCTCGTATTCGCTCAATCGCCCGGGCACAAAAAATATGTCATCATTGGCTATGTTGGTGGTTACCATGGATTATACGACAGTGCGATGGTTCATCCTAAAAGGTTGACGCATATCAATTATGCTTTTGTTGTTATCCGTAACAACAGGGCCTACCTGGAGCATGAAAAAACGGACACCGTAAATTTCCGAAACCTATTGAAGCTAAAAAAGATCAACCCGAAGCTGAAGGTGCTGATATCGATAGGCGGTTGGGGCGGCAGCCGGTATTTCTCAGATGCAGTTTTTACCGATACAGCACGCCAGGGATTTGCGGCCAGTGCAGTGGCTATTGTAAAAAAATATCGCCTGGACGGTATCGACATCGACTGGGAGTATCCCAATGATATAGGTGCAGGAAATATTTACAGGCCCGAGGATAAACACAATTATACCCTCATGTTCCGGCAATTAAGGTTCGACCTGGATACATTGCAAAAACAAACAGGTAAAACATTGCAACTTACAGCCGCGGTCGGGGGCTTTAGCCGTTTTATAACACTGACGGAAATGAGCGATGTCGCCAAATATTTGGATTATGTGAGCCTGATGACCTACGACCTGGCCGACGACACCCTGCATATGGTGTCGCATCATACAAACCTCTATGCTTCGAAAGGTTACAAAACATTGTGTTCGACCGATTTAGCCGTTAAGGATTTTGAGGCCGCCGGCGTTCCGGCGAATAAGCTGGTAGTCGGCGTGGCTTTTTACGGTCATACCTTTGTGGCCGTCGATTCGGCAAAGACCATCCTTGGGGCGCGCACTTCCCCCGTACACATAAATCGCCCGGGCGGAGGTGGCTATACTTTTATTAAGGACAGCCTGATAAACCGCAACGGCTTCAAATATTACCGCGATGAAGACGCTAAAGCACCTTACCTTTACAACGACTCGCTCAGGCAGTTTGTCACTTTCGACGATGAATGGTCCGTGAAGAACAAATGCAGATATGTTAAAAGCAACAACCTTGGCGGCGTCATGTTTTGGGAGTACGCTACCGACAAAAAGGAATACCTGCTGAAAGAGATCGATAAGGACCTCGCTTACTAAGTATTATTGAATATATTGTCTTTGATCATAAATAACGGTAATACGCCGTGGTGGAGCACGCGGTCGTGAAAGTCTTGGATGTTAAAATTTTTCCCTTGCTTTTCCTGTAGCTCTTCCTTCCAATGCATAATCTGCAGTGCACCATATTTATAAGTAATCACCTGCGCCGGCCAGCGGCGAATGCGGGCTATCTCGCGCATAGCAATGTCATCCTGACCGCGGATGTTCTTTTTCCAGAATTCCAGCGCCTGCCGGTCGGTCCACCCGTAATAGTTTAGCCCGACATCCAAAGGCACACGTACTGAGCGCACAATGTCCCACTCCCATTTGCCCAACTCGTCGTAGGGTGTTCTGTACACACCCAGGGCTTTGCCCAACTCTTCGGCATAAGCGCCCCAGCCCTCCACAAACCCGTAATAAAAGAAAAGCTGCTGAACATCGGAGACTTTAGTAGCCGCTGCAATTGACGATTGATAGTGGTGCCCCGGCACACCTTCGTGGATAAACAACCAGCCGTATTGACGCTTGCAGTAAGGTTTGTCGAACAGGTTGTAGTAAAACGCATTGTCGTTATAATAGCCAGGCGTTTGCGCCAGTTGTTTGGCCTCTCCGCGAGTGATCTTTAACGGCGGAAAGGTTGTGTCGCTGAAAAGCTTATGCAAGTTGGCATACACAACCGCTTTAGTTTGCTCAAATGCCCGTTGCACCTCCTTCGGATCGGATGTAAAGAACGACGGATCGCTCAAATGTCTGTAAAATTCGTCTTCACTTAAACCCGTCTCCTTTCTCACGGCTTCGATATGCCCCTGAACTCTTTTCACTTCGTTCAGGCCGAACCGGTAGATCTGATCAGGAGTTACATCATCGCTGACCCATCTTTTAAGCATATAGGTGTACCATGCTTTGCCATTAGGAACAGTTATAATACCGCCCTCCGGTATCTTAACCGGCCGATCCCTGAGCCATTGCTGCTCAAGGGCTATACGCGCCAGGTTTAAGCCCGTTTCATACCTTATCAGCTCATAGTCGGTCTTTTCCGAAACCGATAACTTATCCGGATCGTAGAAAGGAAGCTGCGCGTTAACCGCATTGAAAAACTCCAACTGCTTTTGCACGCTGTCGGCGGGCTGAATATGCCGCAGGTTGTTCACGTAACTCAACTCCAGTTGGGGCAGGTTCAATTGCTGGTAACCCTTTACAAAATCCGCCGAAAATTCGTCGAAAGCTTTGGTTTGGGCGGACGCAGCCAATGCAAGCACAAAGGCGCCCAGGCTTAGGAGAAAACATTTCATGTGTCGGTTTTGGAAATAGACGAGCTTTACTTTCAATTGTTACAAGGACATAAGGTTGATCGCTCAAGCACGAACAAATTCACCAAAACCCTGTTCCTTCAATGGGAAACCTAAAATCCTATGAACGGTCAATTACAGGCATGGTCGCATCAATTACAGCCCTGGGCGTGGAATCTTATTGTAGTCGGCTGCGCCATCATTTTGGGTTTCGTCGTTAAATTTATTATTACAGGAATACTGCATTTTTATAAGAACACGACGGATTACTCACTTTTCAGGTCGATCATCAGCCACCTCGACAAACCACTGAATTATTTCGTACCGCTGCTGGCGCTCAATTTTATGGTGCCCTTACTGCTGCTTAGCAAACCTTTTATCGATGGTCTCGATCGTACCACCGATATCCTGATCGTGATCGCCTTTGCCGCGTTACTGATCAGCACCGTAAAAATATTTGAAGACTATGTTTACCACCTGTACGACCTGACTATTGCGGACAACCTGGTAAGCCGGAAAGTGCGCACGCAGGTAGTATCATCCGCAAGATGATCATAATCCTGATCGTGGTGGTAAGCCTGGCCATCATCCTGCTTAGCTTCAACAGCGTTCGTAAGCTGGGCGCCGGCCTGCTCACGGGCGTGGGCATCGGTGGTATCATTTTAGGTATTGCGGCACAAAAACCCTTGGGCAACCTGCTCGCAGGACTGCAGATCGCATTCACGCAGCCAATTCGTATCGACGACGTGCTGGTGGTGGAAGGCGAATGGGGCCGTGTCGAGGAAATTACGCTTACCTACGTGGTGCTTGCGATATGGGACCAGCGCAGGCTGGTGTTACCCATCACCTATTTCACCGAAAAGCCCTTCCAGAACTGGACACGAACAACGTCGCAAATATTAGGTACGGTGTTTCTTTACGTCGACTATACTTTCCCGGTCGATGGCCTGCGCGCCGAGCTCGACCGCCTTTTAAAAGCCAGCAAACTGTGGGACAAGCGTGTTGGCATTTTGCAGGTAACCGATTCCAAACCCGATGTGATAGAACTGCGGGCGCTGATGAGCGCGAGCAATTCGTCCGATGCGTTCGACCTGCGCTGCTACGTGCGCGAAAACTTGCTGAAATATATTACCGCGCATATGCCCGGAAGCCTGCCGCAAAGAAGATATAAGGGATTTGAGGATGATACCCGAGAACCGGGCATCAAATCCGAAAAGCAATCTTCCTAAATACTTTGTTTTTTCAGGCTAAAGAATGCGATGAAAGTACATAAACACGATAGCCAGGAGATGCATGCGGCGAACGGGAAAAAGAAAATGATCTCGTCGACGCCCCAGAATAGCAAAGTGACAGCGAGCGTTAAAATGATCTTCTTAGCGAGAGAATTATCAGAGGCCGAAACCATCCATAACGTGACGGAAATTAGGAGTAATGCAATGGTGGAGGCATAACCAAAACCGTCGTAAAACTCGGCCATATTACGATTGGCGCCCATAAAGGGGAGTTTCGGTCCCACCATGGCTTTTACCACCTCCTGCCTGTTCGGGTCGGTTTTCCAACTCGCAAAGCCTGTGGTATGCAATACGGCATGGATAAACATGAGCACGGCAGCTACGCGGAGTAATATTTTGGAGAGCATGGTCAATTGCTTTAGGATTTGATATTTAAAGCTAAAAGAATCTTTTCAAAATTCGATTACCGGAACGGGTACTCGATAACTTTAAACTTTTCATTCGCGGCGCATGAATCCAGGTACCATGACATACCCACATTTTCGATCGTATAAAAAAAGTCAGCGGCTACGATCGTACCATCATCAGGTATCTTCTTTTCAAAAACCAGTTGGTGCAGCTTATCCGGAATATCTTTAACTTTTGCCGAAAACACCGTTGAATCGAAAGCTATAGTTTTCTGCGCATTGCTCACGTGCAATGAAAAGCTGATGTGCTGATTATTGCCGGAAAAATCCTGGTTAGTGTAAAGAATAAACCTTAAGGTCCTGGCCGATGTGGCAACCGGCGGCTTTACCGGTTTTTCCTTTTTACAGGATGTTACGAGGCACATCATGGCTGAGAATAAAAAGGCGGTCGGCAAAAAATATTTCATCGTATCGGTTGTGTTTTAGTCGATACTACTGTCACTGCTTACCATAGGTTGCTTGGAAGGGAATATTTAATGTTGAGGTAATAAATTTCGCCGTTAATCGCCCTTGCCGGAGTTGTCTCCGGCAAGCATGAGTACGGTATTTGTTTGTAACAACACGAATCGGGCGGAATTTTATCTTCTAAGGCTTACCCTTCTATTGCTTTTTTGTAGATTTTTAAAATGAGTTCGCCAATAGCTTTTTTATTGGCAGTTGTAGAAATGACTGAGCCAATTTCTAATTCTTTATCACTCGTTAATTGTGCTTTTATTTCAAGTGAAATATTACTCTCATTTGCACCTGCAACACTTACTCTCAAATATTCCTTTTTAAATGATGTTACACTGCGCATTTTACTAAGCTTATATGCCGGCCAGTCGGTACTTTTACCGTCTCTCAGATCTCTGTCTTTAAAACTAAATAGATGAAAATTTTTAACAACTTCTTCACCTATCACCAAAGGATCAGAATCGTAATTTAAAGAAGTACAACTATCTTGTTCATAGTATATCCCTGGATTGTTTTTATGGTAAGGTGCAACGATAATTTGGTTCCGTAGTTGGGAAATATACAATGCAAGCAATTTTTTGGAGGTTCTGACTTTTTCTTCAACTTCCGCGGCACTACTTTTTTGCGTTGAAAGCTTATTGAATAGCTTATTGATCAAACTCATATTGTAATGCGTTTAAGTAATTTACCTTTATACTTAATTACGCTCTACCCCACCAGCAACCCCTTCAGCTTATTGCCAGGATGCGAGAAGCGCTCTTTCAAAAATTTGCCCGTATACGAATTTTCCTGTTTAAGCAAATCTTCCGGTATGCCTTCGAACACGATCTTACCGCCGTTATCGCCGCCTTCGGGGCCGATGTCGATCACCCAATCGGCGCATTTGATCACGTCCATATTGTGTTCGATCACTACGATGGTATTTCCCTGGTCGAGCAGGGCGTCGAATGATTTGAGCAGCTTTTTGATATCGGCAAAATGCAGACCGGTGGTCGGCTCGTCGAAAATGAATAGTGTTTTATTGGAGTTATTGCCTTTCACCAGGAACGACGCCAACTTGATACGCTGCGCCTCGCCGCCGGATAAGGTATTGGACGATTGCCCCAACTGTACATAACCCAGGCCTACGTCGGCCAGCGGCTTTATTTTGTTCAATATCTTGGGCTCTTTCCTGAAAAACTCCAAAGCTTCGTCGATGGTCATGCCGAGCACATCGGCCACGTTCTTGTCCTGGTAAGTAACATCGAGAATATGCTGTTTAAAACGTTTGCCGCCGCAGGTTTCGCAGGTCAGGAAAATATCGGCCATAAACTGCATTTCGATCTTTACTTCACCTTCGCCCTGGCATACGTCGCAGCGGCCGCCTTCCACGTTGAATGAAAATGCGGATGGCTTCAACCCTCCTGCTTTGGCCGCCGGTTGCGCGGCGAACAGGTTGCGTATCTCGTCCCATGCTTTTACATAGGTAACCGGGTTGGAACGCGATGAACGTCCGATGGGGTTCTGATCCACCAGTTCTACCTGTTCTATCTTATTATAATCGCCGGCTAATTCATCATAAGAACCGGTTTGTTCGCCTGTATAATTGCCTAAAGCTTTTTGCAAAGCGGGCGCCAGGATGCGTTTTACCAAGCTAGTCTTTCCTGAGCCTGAAACGCCGGTTACCACCGTCAAAACGCCCAGCGGGAATTTGGCATTCACATGTTTCAGGTTATTTTCGCGCGCGCCTTTAACTTCAACATAATCGTTCCACTTGCGGCGCAATGCTGGGATCGCGATCTCTTCCTTTCGTGCCAAATAGCGACCGGTGAGGCTGTCATCATCCTCCACGATCTCATCATACGTACCCGAAAATATCAGCTGGCCGCCATGCGTGCCGGCTTCAGGGCCGATATCGATGATATGATCGGCAGCCTGCATAATTTCTTCCTCGTGCTCCACTACCAAAACCGTATTGCCTACGTCGCGCAGCGATCTTAGTACGCTTATCAAGCGTTGCGTGTCGCGGGGGTGCAGGCCGATGCTGGGTTCGTCCAACACATAAACCGAGCCCACCAAGCTGCTGCCCAATGAGGTGGCGAGGTTGATGCGCTGAGATTCACCGCCGGAAAGGGTGTTCGACAAACGGTTCAGCGTCAGGTAACTTAAACCTACATCATTCAAAAACCCTAAACGGTTGGTAATTTCTTCCAGCAGGCGCTTCCCGATCTTTTTTTCGCGTTCTTCCAGGTTAAGATTTTTGAAAAACTCATACGCCTTGTCCAGCGGCATTAACACGATGTCGGTTATCGATTTATCATTGATCTTCACATAAGAAGCGTCCTGCCTTAACCGGCTGCCTTTGCATTCGGGGCAGGTGGTTTTGCCGCGATAACGCGACAACATTACACGGTACTGAATTTTATAGGTCTGCTCCTCCAATTCCTTAAAAAAGGCGTCCAGTCCGCGGAAGTATTGATTGCCGGTCCACAACAGGCGCTGCTGCTCTTCGGTCAGGTGGTTATACTGGCGGTGTATCGGAAAATCGAACTTCAGTGCGCTCTTGATCAGGGCGTCATTCCACTCGCGCATCTTCTCACCACGCCAGGGAGCAATAGCACCTTCATAAATGGTTTTACTTTTATCTGGAATTACAAGGTCTTCGTCAATACCGATCACTTTGCCGTAACCCTCGCAGCGTTTACAAGCTCCGTAAGGATTGTTAAAGCTGAAGAAGTTAGGCGACGGCTCTTCGAAGGTCATTCCATCCAACTCGAAGCGGTCGCAGAAAAAGCGTTCGCTTTCTTTTTCCTCGTCAGGTTTTTGATAGCGGATATAGCAATCGCCTTTACCTTCAAAAAATGCCGTTTGTACCGAATCGCCTAAGCGGCTCATGGTTTCGTCGGTATCGTTTTTGGTTATACGGTCAATGACGATGAAAACGGGCGCAGCGCCGGGCGCATGGCGTTCAGCGCCTGTTGCTTTACCTTTCGCCTTTCCCCTTTCGCCTTTCACCTCCAGCGGATCGTTACTTATAGAGGTATCTTCCAAAATGGATTCAATTCTCGTTATACGCCCCTCATATTCCACTCTCACAAAACCTTTTTGCAGCAATACCGCCAGTTCCTCCTTCAGGCTGCGGTTATTGTGCGGGTGCAGCGGGCAAAGAATGGTTACCTGTGTATCTTCGGGTAGCGCCATTACAAAGTTCACCACATCGGTCACCGTATCTTTTTTAACCACCTGCCCCGATACCGGCGATATGGTTTTCCCAATACGCGAAAAAAGCAGCTTCAGGTAATCGTATATCTCTGTCGATGTGCCAACCGTCGAACGCGGATTTGACGTAATAACCTTTTGCTCGATGGCAATAGCCGGTGCGATACCTTTAATATAATCGACATCGGGCTTGTTCATCCGGCCCAAAAATTGGCGGGCATAGCTCGAAAGGCTCTCTACATAGCGGCGCTGCCCCTCGGCATACAAAGTATCAAACGCCAGGGACGACTTGCCCGAACCCGACATACCGGTAATAACCACCAGTTTGTTTTTGGGCAGGGCCACGTCCATATTCTTCAGGTTATGCACCCGGGCGCCTTTGATGATAATGTTGTGTTGTGGATCCTTCTCTGTTTCTATGCTCATACCTGGTCGATAGTCCATAGTCCATAGACCATGGTTTGATTGTGCAAGCTATGGACCATGGACTATTAACCATGGACTTTTTGCGTCCGCAAAATTCCCAAAAAAATTAGCACTTTCCAAACAGGTTCAGTAGTTGGATTGTAATACTTTTATTTTAACAGCGGGGCTAAACCATCTGCTACTGTTTTAGTCCAAATGTTAAAAAGTGTTAAATTTAATACGTTAGCGGCATGATTTGGGCCTGCAGCCGAAATAGCATTTGGTTTTTAGGCTGGAAATTGTTTTATTTGATGTAACAATTAGTTAACACGAGGAGCCCCTATAGATTAAATTTCTACTTTATTATTAACGATCGAAGAATTAGTTTAAAGTAGTAATCTATGGATTTTCAATTGAAAAGTGACCAGGACCTGATTCACCTTTATGTTGCAGGCGAAGAGGCGGGGCTGATCGAACTCATCCGCCGCTACCAGTCCAAAATATACACCTCCATCTATTTATTGGTTAAAGACGAATATCTTGCCGAAGATATTTTCCAGGATACTTTTATAAAGGTTATCAATACTTTACGTGCGGGTAAATACAACGAGGAAGGCAAATTCCTTCCCTGGGTTACCCGTATAGCCCATAACCTGGTGATCGACCATTTCAGGCGCGAAAAACGTACCCCCCTGGTCGACGGCGGCGACGATTTCGATATTTTTGATGTCCTGGGCCATTATGACGAAAGCACCGAGGACCGCATGGTTCGCGAGCAGACCCACCGGGACCTGAAAGCACTTATTCATCTTTTACCCGCCGAGCAGAAAGAAGTGCTGATCATGCGGCACTTCGGCGATATGAGCTTTAAGGAAATTGCCGATGTAACCGATGTGAGCATTAATACCGCCCTGGGCCGTATGCGTTATGCTCTTAACAACCTGCGCAAAATGATGCAGAGCCGGGAAATGGCGTTGAAGAACTGATCATCAGTTAAAAAAATATAAAGGTTATAGCTATTGGAGAGCTCAAGCTCTGCAATATTTATAACCTTTTTTCGTTGAATAATGATTGCGATGAACCTAAGCTCTACAGCCTTTCCCACTTCTCCAAACTGCCATAACTAATGCTGCAAAAAATTTCATCAAAATTTCATCTTCGGTATAATATTCTATTTTTGTGTACGTTATCTAAACATAAAACCAAAAACATAAACCATTAGGGAAGGAATAAAAGCTTATGGACGAAATTTCTACTACTACTTTAAATACAAAACCAGACGGAAAGACTATGAACGAGTCGGATGTCATCGAGAACCTGGACGCAGACGATTTGATATTTTATCATTCGCTGCGCACCGATCTGGATCTTTTGCAAAAGAATCCCGGGTCGCAAACTATTCAAAACATCCTCAATTATTCCAAGAGCCGGCGTTAAGTTTAGGCAAAAGTCTTAAGTCCGGAGTCAAAAGTCAAACTGATTTTTGAACCGGATTTTTTTATTCCCGACTTAAGACTTTCGAATCAAGACTTCAGACTTAGTTTGTACTTTTGACGATGCTCCGCGCCGAACGCTACCGCCATTTCGTCGAATATTTTTCTGCCCATCAGCCTAATGCCGAAACCGAACTTCATTATGGCAACGCATTTCAGCTGTTGATAGCCGTCATCCTTTCGGCACAATGCACCGACAAACGCATCAACCTGGTTACGCCGGCAATTTTCAGGGATTTTCCTACGCCGGAATCGCTGGCTGCCGCTACTGCCGAAGAAATATTTGAATATATCCGCAGCGTAAGCTATCCGAACAACAAGTCGAAACACCTGGTCGGCATGGCCAAAATGCTGGTAGATGTGTTTCATGGTGAAGTACCCTCAGACATTAATGAACTGCAAAAACTACCTGGTGTCGGGCGGAAAACGGCCAATGTAATCGCATCGGTGGTTTATGAAGCCCCGGCCATGGCAGTAGATACGCACGTGTTCAGGGTAGCAAACCGCATCGGCCTGGTGAATAATGCAAAAACCCCGCTTGCAGTTGAAAAGCAACTGGTAGAATTTTTGCCAAAAGATACGCTTCGTTTCGCTCACCATTGGCTTATCCTCCATGGCCGGTATATCTGCCTGGCCCGCAACCCCAAATGCGAAATATGTCCCATCAACTGGTTCTGCAGGTATTATGAACGTACCCACACCGAAGCTGCCCTGAAAAGAGCCGAGGCTGTTAAAGCCAAAAAGGTCAAGGAACAGCAAAAGAAGAAGCGGTTGAACACTATTGCCAAAGAACTGAAGAAGCGCAGTGTGGATAAAGATATTTGATTTTTTTATGGCTAAATGGTTAAATTGCTTTATTGTTGAATTTACTTTCTTTAGATTGAGTCCGGTTTGCCGCTACCATGTAACAATACAACAATCCAACAATAAAACATTTTAAAATAAATACTAAAATAATTAGTAAATGTGGAAAATAATTTTTACGTTTGCTATCCCAATACTAAAAGCATGAGCAACTCAGAAAAATTGAAGGCACTGCAGCTTACACTGGATAAGCTGGAAAAATCATACGGAAAAGGCACAATCATGAAGCTTGGCGATACCGCTATCGAGCAGATCGAGGTGATATCAACCGGTTCCATCGGCCTGGACATTGCATTAGGTGTGGGCGGTTTGCCAAAAGGCAGGATCGTTGAGATCTATGGCCCGGAATCATCAGGTAAAACCACACTGGCCATTCACGCCATAGCCGAATCGCAAAAACAGGGCGGTATAGCTGCCTTTATCGATGCTGAGCATGCTTTCGACCGCTTCTATGCTAAGAAGCTGGGCGTCGACGTAGAAAACCTGCTAATCTCCCAGCCCGACAACGGCGAACAGGCGCTGGAAATAGCCGATAACCTGATCCGTTCCGGCGCTATCGACATTATAGTTATCGACTCTGTAGCAGCTTTGGTACCCAAGGGTGAGATAGAAGGCGAAATGGGCGAAAGCAAAATGGGGTTGCAGGCGCGATTGATGTCGCAGGCGCTGCGTAAGCTTACCGGCACTATCAGCAAAACAGGGTGCTGCTGTATCTTTATCAACCAGTTGCGCGAGAAGATCGGTGTAATGTTCGGCAATCCGGAAACTACTACCGGAGGTAACGCGCTGAAATTCTACGCATCAGTTCGTTTGGATATCCGTCGTATATCGCAGATAAAAGATACGGATGAGGTATCCGGCAACAGGGTTAAAGTAAAGATCGTAAAGAACAAGGTAGCACCGCCGTTCCGCATAGCCGAGTTCGATATTATGTTCGGCGAAGGCGTCTCCAAGGCCGGCGAGATCATCGACCTGGGTGTTGATTACAACATCATCAAAAAATCGGGCTCCTGGTTCAGCTATGGCGACGCACGCCTGGGCCAGGGACGCGACGCGGTAAAACAATTATTGCTTGACAATCCTGAACTGATGGAAGAACTGGAAGCTAAGATTAAAGAAACCGTTACCGGCGATAAGCTGATGGTAGAAGAAGATTGATTGGATTACACCGATTAGAATACGATTTCACCGATTTTTTTAATCGGCTTTTGAAAAGGCCTTCCGTTACGGGAGGCTTTTTTACTTAGAGCGCTTTTGCAAACTTGCCCATACGATGACAATGGCGAGCACAATGGCCAGAGCAACAAAAACAGGATAAATATAATAGTGCAGGTAGAATTTGGTCAGCACCGCCCCAATCAGAAAAATAACTTCAAGAGCTACCAGGCCTGTCATGCCTTTGCGCTTATCCTGCCTCATCAGCCATATAAAAAAAACGATCATAGGCAGAACGAAGATCGAAAAGAAAATTACAGAAGGGCCGCTCAATTAATTACCGTTAATAAATTCCAGCGCAAAAGTAGGAATAAGTCCGACATTACGTAAATCTATTCGCCAATTGACAACTGTCAATCTTAGGGGTGACACAACTCATTTTTTGCCCTTATTGTAATACGGACTTTTACAGCATCAAAATGTCCCAAAGATGAAAACTATTGCCGTTCTTACCGACTTTTCGGGTCGTGCTGAAAATGCAGCTGCATACTCGCTGCATCTCGCAAAAAAAATAGGCGCTAACATACTGTTGTACAATGCATTTATTGTGCCGGCCGATACCCCGATGGCCGGCCAGGTTACCTGGCCGGTGACCGATTATGACGACATAAAAAAGGACACGGAAAAAGAGCTGGCAAAGCTTGGCAAAAAACTTGAAACGGAGCTTAAAATATCGCACCAGGCCGGGGCGTTTCTGCCTAAAATAAATTATGAGTGCGAAGAAGGTATGATAGCCAATAACATCGCCGCTTTGGAAGAAAATAAGGATATAGTACTGTTCGTAATGGCAACACACGGTTCTGACGAAATATCGGCGTTTATTTTCGGCAACAATTGCCGCCAGGTTATAGACTCGGCAACAATACCGGTGCTCATCGTACCGGAGCATATCAAGGCAGGCAAAATCGGCAAATTCGTTTTTGCGACTGATATTACGTATAGTGACGTTCAATACATCAAATCACTGGCCGGCCTGGCCAGGCAGTTATCAGCCGGCATCGTAATTACCAATATAAATCCCGACAACCCTCTCAATGGCGAACGCGACGCGGCAGCGCGCCTGTTTATGGAAGATATTGCCAAAGAGGTTGATTACGACCATATAAGCTACCATAGCATATCAAATACCAGCGTTAAAAAAGGTTTGGAATGGCTTATTGAAAATGTTAAGTTTGAAATCCTGGTAATGGTGCATCGTAAAAGCAGTTTTTTTGAGCTCCTGTTCAGGTCGAGCATGACCAAAAAAATTGCCGACCGGACGGATATACCTTTGCTGGTGTACCCTTACCCGGCAGCCTCAATTCCGACATTCTGACGTATGCGTAAATTAATAATCTGCCTTGCGCCCCTGATATTAATTGCTGCTTGCCAAAACAACAACCTTGTTCACCCTCAAAGAAAAGATATCATAGAGACGGTTTACGCCTCGGGCAAGATCATGGCCGACAGCGAGTATACCGTATATGCCTTAAACCCCGGTACAGTAATAAACAAACTGGCTAAGGAGGGTGACACCGTCAAAAAAGGGCAAATTCTGTACGTGATAAACAATACTGCCCCGGCGGCGAAACTGAATGCTGCAAATGTATCGTACGAAACGGCAAAGCAGAACCTTTCGGCCAACTCGCGGGTGCTGACCGATCTGAAAATAGCCATGCAAAATGCGGCGATAAAGTTCAGCAACGATTCACTCCAATACTTCAGGCTGAAAAATCTTTGGGAACAAAATATCGGCACTAAAAGCGCACTTGACAACGCAGAAACGCAATATCGTACCTCAATGAACGAGAAGCGATCTGCCCGAGAAAAATATTATTCAACTGTGAATGACCTGACTGTCACCTTGAAAAATGCCGAAAGCCAGGTAGCAGCAGCGCAAAATGATCTGAGCAATTATTTTATCAGGGCCGACAGCAAGGGCACGGTTTACCAGATGCTGAAAGAAAAAGGGGAAGCTGTAAAAGCGAATGAAGCCACAGTGCTGATGGGTAAATCATCTGCCAGGATCATTCGCCTTGCGGTCGATCAGCAGGACATCGGCAAAGTAAAAGTGGGCCAGGAAGTTTTGCTTAAAACGGACGCAACGGGCGACAAAATATATAAAGCAAAAGTGCAAAGGATATATCCTGTTATGAATGAAGCCGACCAAACCTTCCGGGTCGATGCCGTTTTCACCGGGAACGACAGTCAGCCTTACATACATACTTCGGTGGAGGCAAATATTATTATTCAGCGTAAGCAGCAGGCCTTGGTGATACCCAATAAAGCTATAATCGGCACCGACAGCGTTAAGGTAAAACAAGGCGGCAAAACCAGGAACATAGCCATCAAAACGGGCATTCATACACTGGACGAGACGGAGGTTTTGAATGGCCTCGATGAGCAATCGGAGGTCGTCATCCCCACAATAAAATAGCGACATGATGGTTGATACCCTGATAGCTAAAAGGCACCTGATGGCTAACAAAAAGCAAACGCTGGTAGCCATGCTCGGGGTAACGTTTGGTATAGCTATGTTTATCCTGATGATCAGCTTCATGGTTGGCGTCAACCAATTCATGGAGGACACCATGCTATCGTCCACCCCGGACATTCACATTTACAACGACATCAAGACCGACTATACCACATCCATAGCGGGCGAGTATTTTAATGACCCCACGGCGCTGGTGCTGGTGCATCACCCGAAACCCAAACAGGTAACCCTTAACATCAAAAACGCCTACGGCATAATTAACGATCTTAAACGAGACCCAGATGTCCGCTATGTTTCGCCCTATGTAAGCTCGCAGGTGTTTTACAATTACGGGCCGGTACAGATCAACGGCAGTATCGACGGCGTGAACATCCTGGATGAAGCTAAAATATTCGACCTGGCCGGCAAAATGGTGGAAGGCGTGCCGGAAAACCTGCTGAGTTTTGACAAAGGCATTATTATGGGTCGCGGGCTGGCCGAAAAACTGGACCTCGGAATGGGCGATATGGTTACGCTGACCACGCCGCAGGGAACGACGATGAGCTTTAGAGTTGTAGGATTGTATGCCATAGGCATAAGTACCATCGATAACACACGCAGCTATGTGAGCCTGGCCAGCGGCCAGCAGTTACTCGCCAAAGACCGCAGCTATATCACAGATATAAATCTTAAGCTCAGGAGCAATAAAACAGCCCGCGTAAAAGCTATCGAGCTTGCAAAAAAATACAACTATAAGTCGGACGACTGGGAAACCGCCAATTCCTCGGTACTGGCAGGAAATATCGTTCGGGACACGCTTACCTATGTAGTAAGCATAACTATGCTGGTGGTCGCAGGCTTCGGTATTTACAATATCATGAACATGACCATTAATAACAAGATGAAGGACATAGCGATTTTAAAAGCACAGGGTTTCGCCGGGAAAGACATCGTTCGTATCTTCCTGAGCCAATCGCTTTTTATAGGATTTTTCGGCGCGATAATGGGCGAAATTCTCGGGTTTTTACTATCGTACGCTTTGTCGCGCGTACCATTCCCGCACAACGATTTTATAGCGCTCAAGTTTTTCCCTGTTGAATTTAACCCCGCGCACTACATATTCGGGTTGGCATTTGGTGTGATAACCCCATTTATTGCCGGGTTGATGCCGTCGCTAAAGGCATCGCGAATCGACCCCGTAGCCATTTTAAGAGGATAGAACGGATGAATGAGGCCCTGAAAGTTGATAACCTGAATAAGTATTTCCACGAACCGGAAGATTTTCATGTGCTCCAGGATATCTCCTTTTCGGTAAACAAGGGCGAATTCGTGCCTGTCATCGGTAAATCGGGGAGCGGTAAATCGACATTGCTTTACCTGTTAAGCACGCTGGATACCGATTACACCGGCAAGATAACCATCAATGATGTGCTGGTGACCGGCAAAAAACAAAACGACCTTGCTCGTTTCAGGAACGAAAACATCGGGTTTGTTTTCCAGTTTCATTTTCTTCTTCCCGAATTTACAGCGCTCGAAAATGTGATGCTGCCGGCTTTAAAATTAGGCAGGTATTCTAAGGAACAGATCGAGGAGAATGCGATGGCAAAGCTGCGCGGCTTGCAGATGGATAGCTTTGCGAAAAAGCTATCATCGAAACTGTCGGGCGGCCAGCAGCAACGCGTAGCCATTGCAAGAGCGCTGGTCAACGATCCCTCGATCATTATGGCCGACGAACCAACGGGCAACCTGGACAGTGTAAATACGGGGATAGTGTTCGATATTTTTCGCGACCTTTCGCACAACAAAGGCATTACGATATTGACCGTCACCCACGATCTTGATTTTGCCAAAGGAGCGGATAGAGTTATCGAAATGCTCGACGGCAAGATTAGCATTTAGCCGATAAAAAAACTTCAGCTTGCTACTTCTGCTCACAAAGGCATACGCGCAAGCGGCGCTACATCCTGACCCACAAAATCGCCTTTCAAATATTTGTAATATCCGGCAATAGCTATCATAGCCGCGTTGTCGGTACAATATTGAAATTGCGGGATAAAGGTGTTCCATCCCATCTCCTCGCCCAATTGCGTTAATCCTTGCCGCAGGCCGGTATTTGCTGAAACCCCGCCTGCCAGCGCCACATCTTTTATACCGTATTGCAATGCGGCCTTTTTTAGTTTGTTGAGCAGAATAGTAACTATCCGCTTTTCAACCGAGGCGCAAATGTCGTTTATATTGTCGCTGATAAAATTAGGATTGGCGGCTACGTTATCCCGTATAAAATAAAGGATAGCGGTTTTCAGGCCACTAAAACTAAAGTTGAGCCCCGGTATCTGTGGTTCCGGGAACTGGTAGGCATCCGGGTTACCCAAACGGGCATTCTTATCGATCAGGGGGCCGCCAGGGTATGGCAGGCCCAGTATCTTACTGGTTTTATCTAAAGCCTCGCCGGCAGCATCATCATTGGTCTGACCCACAACTTCCATATCGAAATAGTCTTTTACCAAAACGATCTGCGTATGGCCACCCGAAACTGTGAGGCACAGAAACGGAAAAACCGGTTTCGGATCATCGATAAAATGGGCCAGCACATGAGCCTGCATATGATTTACTTCGATCAGCGGGATTCCTTTTGCCAGCGCGAACGATTTGGCGAAGGACACACCGACAAGCAGCGAACCGAGCAAACCCGGACCACGCGTAAATGCTACCGCATCGATCTCGTTTTTACTTATTTTTGCCTGGTGCAACGCCTGCTGAACCGCCGGAACGATATTTTGCTGGTGAACGCGCGAGGCTAATTCGGGTACAACACCACCGTAGGCTTCGTGTATCTTTTGGTTGGCGATAATATTGCTTAGAATAGCCCCGTTTACACAAATGGAGGCTGATGTTTCGTCGCACGACGATTCGATTCCGAGTATTACAGGCACTTTAAAAAGTAGGGTAACAAAAAGCTGATTGTCAATAAACTTTGAGCTTTTTATTACAGTCAAAAAATTAAGTTAATATGTTCAAAAAGCGAAACAGTTTATCTGTTTCTGAATTATACCTTTGAAACTTTAATTACGAGGGCAAAGTTATTAAAAAAGTACTCAAAATAGCGCTGGGAATTGTGCTGGTGATTTTGCTGATGCTAAGCATAGTGCTTTTGTTGTTTCAGTATAAACCGGTTCAAACCTGGGCTGCCAAAAAAGCGGCGGCGTACTTATCACAAAAGCTGAACACAAAAGTTGGCATCAGCAGCCTTTATGTGAAACCCTTTTCGTCGGTGGTTATCGACAGCCTGTATGTGCTGGATAAAAATAAAGACACGCTATTGAACACCCCAAGGCTTGAGATAGGCATAAACGGATTTTCGCTCTTCAGCACGTTCAAAAAGAGGAACCTTGATCTTAGCCTGGTTGAACTAACCGATGGTTCATTCTACCTTAAAGACCAAAAAGACGGTAAAACCAACCTCGATTTTATACTCGATTACTTAAGCCCGCCGGATACAACGAAAGTCAAAAAGCCGTCGAAGCGGTGGAATGTCGAATTTGAGAAAGTTGTGCTTAACAATTTCCGTTTCAGGTATAAGAACCAAAAAGTGGATACGCTTATGAGCCAGGTGAACTTTGACGATATCGATGCGCGCAACGTAAACACCGATATCCGCAATATGGATATTACGCACCACCTGTTTAAAGGCGATATTAAAAGGTTTACATTAAAGGAATGGAAAAGCGGTTTCTACCTTAGGAACCTGAGCGGGAAGGCCACGGTCGATACAAACCAGATATTGGTGCAAAATATGCACGTCCTTACCAACCACAGCGATCTAAAGAATTACCTGAGAATGAAATTCAAGTCGTTTGATGACTTTAACGACGTGGAAGACAAGGTGTACATGGATGGCGACTTTAAGAGCTCGAGAATATCATCGGACGACATTGCTTATTTTACCGATGGGCTCGACAAAACAAAATTCGATCTCGGCCTTGACGGGCGGATCAGAGGATACGTAAATAATCTCCGGGCAAAAGACCTGCTGGTAACAGGCGGCCAGGCTACTTATGTAAAAGGCGACTTTAGCCTGAAAGGACTCCCTGACTGGAAAAACACTTTCCTTGAATTAAATTTTGAGGAAATAGCCACCAATAAACGCGATCTCGACTATCTCTACAGTAATTTTACAGGCGACCCAACGGCAAAGGTTCCCGCCATTATAGCCAAGTTCGGCCAGGTGAACTTTAGTGGCCGCTTTACCGGCTTACAGAACGATTTTATAGCTTACGGCACCTTTAAGACCAAACTCGGCCGCTTCGATTCGGATTTGAACCTAAAGATACACAACAGCAGCCCGCCTGTTTACAGTGGTAAAATAGCCATGTACAACTTCGACCTTGGCACCTTGATCAATGTTAGCGATATCGGCCGCACCTCACTGCTGGCCAACGTAGCCGGCAAAGGTGATAAATTGGACGACCTGGCCGAAAAAATGGAGGCCAACATAAAATACATTAATTTCAAGGGATACGATTACAGCGACTTGCAGTTGAGCGGCACATTTGCAAAGAAAATGGCGGCAGCAAGTATTACCCTCAATGATAAAAACATCAGGCTGGATGCATCGGGAACATTGGATTTGAATCCCAAACTACCCGCATATAAGTTTAACACTAATATCAGCGGAGCTCACTTGCACGAACTGAAATTACTGAAAGATACCATTGCATTTAGCGGAAGTATAACAGCGGATTTTTCCGGCGACAACCTAAATAACACCGAGGGCAATATTTTGGCCTCAAGCATACACGTGATCGACCCGAGAAACGACTATCTTGTAGATTCTGTCTACCTTTCGGCAAATGGTACGGGTGAAGGCCGTGAGATCGATTTGAAATCGGATATTGCCGAAGGTAGTCTCAAAGGCAATTACGATCTGGCAACGCTGCCGGCTTATTTTAAGACCATTGTAAAAAAATATATCCCATCGCTGCAAACAGGAACAGATCATTTCGAGCCGCAGAAATTCTCGTTCAACCTGAAGCTGAAAAACCTGGATCCGCTGCTTGCTTTCTTTAACCCTAACCTGAAAGTGCCCGACCAGGGAACATTCCTGGGACAGTTCGATTCAGAGAAGCAAACAGCTACACTAACGGGTCTTATCAAAACCATACGGTTAGGCAGCACGGTTTTCCATGACTTTATCATTGACGAAAGTACAAACGACAAATACCTCGGGCTAAACATTTCCCTGAGCAAGATAAATTTTACCGACAGCCTGTTCATCAAAAACATCGACATAACCAACTTTTTACAGCGAGACAGTCTTAATTTCAACGTGAAACTTGCCGACAAGAACGCAACCAACCAGCTCGACCTTTACGGACTGGTGCAGTTTGGACGCGACACCACGGCAAAGCTTAATATTTTGCCATCGGACGTTATACTGGAGAACCAGGACTGGAAAATAGACAACAAGGTTCGGATAAGGCTGTTGGCAGGCAAAACGCAAATTTCCGGCTTCGAATTGTCAAACGGGACTCAAAAAGTGCGGATAAACGGATTGATATCCGACAACCCGGAAGATGTGCTTAAAGTGGATTTTGAGAAATTCAGCATGGCGACGTTTGATCAGCTTACAGCCAAATCGGCAGATATCAGGATGAAGGGCACCTTAAATGGCAATGTTTCCTTGAGCGCTATCACCAAATCGCCGACCTTCGATACCCATATGGGCATTGATTCCTTTATGATGAATAAGGTATACATCGGCGATGTAAAAATGACCTCGACGCTCGACAGCAACCGCAGCCAGGCCGATGTTAAAATGAATATCGTGAATCACGGGCTCGAAACGATGAACATTGCCGGCGCATACATCCTGGGCAAAAACGCGGAGGACAAACTTGATTTCAACATCACGATGAACCATAGCGAGGCGATCATATTTTCGCCGTTTGTAAAAGACCTGGTATCAAACCTGAAGGGGACCATCTCGGCCGACCTTAAAGTTGCGGGGACACTATCGGACCCAGGCTTTGACGGCAACATAAAACTGGAGAATACAGGCTTTACCGTCAATTACCTGAAAACGGCTTATACCGTCAGTCACACGCTCAATGTAAGCAATAGTGTTATCAATGTCGACGATATGGCCTTACGGGACGCCAAAGGCGGGGAGGGAATCGCAAGCGGCAAGGTGGACCTGAACGATGTTTCAAATCCCGACATAGAGGTTACGCTAAATGCCCGAAAACTGCTTGCTCTGAACACCACTTTTAAAGATAATCACCTTTATTTCGGTACCGCCTATGCCACAGGGCGTTTTACTTTCAGCGGCCCAACCGATAAGATGAATATCGACATTAAAGCCAAAACTGAAGCCGGCACCGTTTTTAATATTCCGCTTAATACCTCATCGGTTGCCGAAAACTATGACTTTATAAAATTTGTGAGCCACACCGACACCATGAAGCAGGTGCCGCATGCTAAAGCCTTTTACGGCATCACATTAAACTTCGACCTGAGTGTGGACGAAAAGACCACGGTAAAGATCACCACCGACTATGGCAAACTGGAGGGAAACGGTGTAGCCAATAACCTTAAATTGAATATCAGCAGCCTGGGTGACTTTAACATGTATGGTGACTTCCTGATCACAACGGGCAAATTTGAATTTATCGCCAAAGACGTGATCAGCAAAAACTTTCAGGTTACGCAGGGCGGAACGATACGCTGGACAGGCGACCCGGAGAATGCCGAGATCAATCTTAGGGCCATATATGAAGTACGAACGAGTGTGCTGCCACTATACCAGGCAGCCGGACAGGCGCAACCTAACACGCAGGTATTGGTTCAGGCTAACCTGATCCTGACGAAATCGCTGCTGCAACCCAATATCGATTTTGACTTTAACTTCCCAACCGACCCAACGATAAAGGACGATTTGGGGACGTACCTGAACGACTACAACAATCGAAGCCAGCAGGCACTGAGCATTATCGTGCGCCGGAACTTTTCGTCGGGTACGGGAAACGATATTACCAAGCAGGCCGTGGGTACGGCCGGCGAAGCTGTCAGTGAATTTGCTTTCAACAAACTCAATACGGTGATTTCGCAATCCAACGCCATCAAGAACCTCGACCTTAACATCCGGTCGTTCAATGACGCCAGTGCTTCATTGCGGCTATTTAACGAAAGGTTTGTTTTGAGCGGTAGCTTGTTCAATAATACGGGCAGCACCAACCTGTTCAATAACAATACCAGCCTGTTCAATACTAACTTCAACAACCTGTACAAAGACTTCAGCGCACAGTATCTTATACTAAAAAATGGATCGTTGAACGCACGTTACTCTTATAAATTATTGAACAGTACGACCCTGAACGATATTGACCAAATCGGGGCGCAATACGTGAACGGCCTGGGCTTATTGTATCAGCGGGATTTTGACTCGTTCGGTGAGTTTATCAAGAATATGTTTCATAACGGGAACAGGCAACGGGTTAAACCACTGCCCGTGCCGCCGGATAAACCATCGGGAACTCCGAACAATTCTCAGTCCAATGGAAAATCTGAGAGCGAAAGCCCCGGTGACGACGATCAGTGATCGAGCAAAATGGTATGCTCCATCTTATCCCGTTTGGTTATCAGGTATGCTTCGTTGTGCGGATTAGGTTTGATCTCAATCGGCACGTTTTCAACTACTTCAAGCCCGTAACCTATTAAGCCGGCTCTTTTTTTGGGATTATTAGACATCAGCCGCATCTTTGAAACGCCCAGGCTACGCAATATCTGGGCGCCTATACCATAATCGCGCTGGTCCATTTTAAAGCCCAGCTTTAGGTTGGCCTCAACAGTATCTAATCCATTTTCCTGCAAATGGTAGGCTTTTAACTTATTGATCAGTCCTATGCCCCTGCCCTCCTGGTTCATGTAAACGATTACTCCCCTGCCTTCTTCACTTATCATCTGCATTGCTTTGTGCAACTGGGGGCCGCAATCGCATCGGCACGAGCCAAAAATATCACCCGTAACGCACGAACTGTGCACGCGCACCAAAATAGGTTCGCCTGGCTCCCAACTGCCTTTAACCAGCGCAAGGTGGTGCTCGCCGGTGTCGAGCTGAGTATAAGCGATCATATCGAAATCGCCCCATTCGGTAGGCATTTTTACCGATATTTCCTTATGAATAAGCGTTTCTGCCGTAAGCCGATATTCGATAAGATCTTTGATCGAAATGATTTTCAGATCAAAGTCCTTCGCTATTTGCACCAGGTCTGGAAGACGGGCCATTTCGCCATCTTCCTTTACAATTTCGCAGATTACGCCTGCCGGTTCAAAGCCTGCTAAAACCGCGAGGTCAATAGCCGCTTCCGTATGTCCGGTCCTGCGTAATACGCCTCCGTCTTTGGCTATCAGCGGAAATATGTGCCCGGGTCTTCCCAGGTCATCCGGCAAAGTAGAGGGGTTTATAAGCGATAACACCGTTTTTGAACGGTCTGAAGCCGATATTCCCGTGGTGCAGCCCTCAAGCAGATCGACCGAAACGGTAAAATTGGTTTCGTGCGAAGTTGTATTGTTGCTCACCATGGGTACGAGTTGCAACTCCTGGGCACGCTGAGCTGTTATCGGCGCACAAACTAATCCCCGGCCGTGGCGGATCATAAAATTTATAGTTTCGGGTGTCGCGTTATGTGCGGCCGTGACGAAATCGCCTTCATTCTCGCGATCCTCATCATCTACCACTATAACCATCTTGCCCGCCTTGATGGCATCAATTGCTTCCTGTATCGTATCCAGCATGTTATTTATAAGAAAGATAATCTTTGCGGTTATTACGCCCCGCAAAACTCAGAACACTACAAATTTAACGCATTCTGCTTGCAGTACGGTCGGATATTTGTAAAAGTTGCCTGTAGCTTATTATGCAAGTTGTGTCAAATTGTAACAGTCATATAGCTAAATAAACAACCTGATTACTAGTCTTTTCGCCCTATCAGCTTTTTAAAGAATCTTCTATAGGCTTCCATATCGAACAAAACCGAATCGTTTGCAGCTTTGTATGACAAGAATATACCGATAGGTGTCAAAAAAATAATGGCAATCCATGAGCCAAATATGGGCGACCAGTCGCCGTCCTTAGCCGATTTCTCGCCTATGGTTGAAATGATATAATAGACCAGGAAAAATATTACGGAAACGACGATCGGCATGCCAAGGCCACCTTTGCGAATTATTGCCCCCAGCGGCGCGCCTATCAGGAACAGAGCGATGCATGCCGCAGAAAGGGTAAATTTCTTTTGGTACTCAATATCATACCGGTGTATGTTTCGCATCTGTTCCGTGTAAGTATCCGCGCGGTTTTTTATCACCTCCTGCAGCGAGCGGTACTCGTTGAGGGCATTGATCATCGTTGTGGTTTTTTGCTGCAATGTCATGCCTGAAAGCAGGTCGCCATTTTTGGGCGTTACATATTGCGTCCCCTTGGTAAGCGCTTTTTTAGGTACCGAAAAGTATTTAAAATACGGTGTTATAAGCTTATAGTTTACCATTAAGGTGCTGTCTGTTTGCTTTCGCGTCGAGTCGCCAAAATACTTTAGTTGCTTAAGGTCCATCATCTGAACAGCCGTGCGGAACAAGCTCTCGGGCGTACGGTGCAGCTTCATGAACGAGATATCAAACTTCTGCTCGGTTTCTTTAAAACGGAACCGTGTAAATTGTTGACGGGGTTCGTAACCGTGGTCTCCCGGGCTTTCCTGGTACCGAACGCCATCTTTAAGTTTCATTACCAAGTATTTGTTATCCGGAGTGCGGTACATCAGCCCTTCCCTGGCAATTAGCACATCGGTGTTATTGGTTGTCGGATTGGTTTGATAGATCATTACGCCATGCAGCGTCCGGCCATCAGGGTCCTTTTTACTTACCCGAATAGTGTAGCCCGGGAAACTATTACTGAAAACCCCCTCGGGCAGCAGGTTGGCTGATTTTTGCTGCCGCACGTCGTACAACAACGAATAATATTTCTCATTCGCTATCGGCAGCATGTTGTCTGAAAAAATAAAAGCTGCAACGCTGAGGATGGCCACCACGATTATCATTGGGTACATGGCCCGGCGAAGCGACACACCCGCCGACTTAATGGCTACGAGCTCATAATTTTCGCCCAGGCTGCCATAGGTCATGATGGACGAAAGCAGCACGGACAGCGGCAACGCCATTGCGACGTTGGTAGCCGAAGAATAGAACATCAGTTGCGCTATGGTATACCATTCAAAGCCTTTGCCGATGAGGTCGTCGATGTATTTAAACAGGAACAACATCAGCAACACGAACATCACGATGAAAAATGTTACAGCAAACGGCCTGGCAAACGACCTGAGCAGCAAAAGATGGATCTTTTTCACGACACAAAATTAATGAAAAAGTAAATTTACCTCATGCTCCAAGTACACTGATCAGGTATTCGACCTGATTATCCCAGATCAGTTTGCGTTCGCTCATTGTTTCCTCCGTGGCGAAATCGGTAATGCTCAGGGCTACATCGTTTGTAAGTTCGTCCTGCAAAATTTCCATTTCGAAATAACAGGCCGGGTCGTCATCTACCCATTTGAAACGCACTAACTTATTCTCTTTGGTCAGCAGCAGCTTCGCCTTCTGTTCCTCGTCATCCCAGGTAAATGTGTATACATGGTCCCGAACGCTCACATCGTCGGCAAACCATTGCGTAAGCCCGTTGGGCTCGCTCAAAAAACTGTATAATATCCTGGGAGATGATTTGATCTCGTACTCAATATTAAATTTTTTCTTCTCTGGCATAGGGGATCGTGATCAGCTCTCAGGTTTAAATCTTCACATTTTTTCTAAAGAAAATGAATTTCTGCTATATTTGCAAACTCTTTTTAAGGGTGGGCGGCATTGCATTTGGCGCTCTGCACTGGCTGAATCTCAGAACAGTGTTTAGAGCCAAATAAAGCGGTTTTCCAGCTTGCAAGCCTGGTATTCCAGCCGTTAAAAAGAAAAAAATGTTTGGCGGGGTAGCTCAGATGGTTAGAGCGTAGGATTCATATCCGCCAGCTGGCGGACGGCAGTTCGATAGATAGTTCTTATAAATAAAATATTTGGCGGGGTAGCTCAGATGGTTAGAGCGTAGGATTCATAACCCTAAGGTCGGCAGTTCGATCCTGCTCCCCGCTACCTAAAAAGCCACTTTCGGGTGGCTTTTTTACTTTATATCTGGCCCATGTTTACCGTTTACGCGCTTTATTCTCAGAAATTTAACAAAATCTATATAGGCTATTCCTCTGATAGTGCGAATCGTATTGTTTCTCATAATGAATTAGGCACCAATGGTTATACACTGCGATACCGGCCCTGGATTATTGTACATACCGAAGAATTTGAAACTAAAACAGAGGCTCTCAAAAGAGAAAAGCAATTAAAATCAGCCAAAGGCCGACAGTTCATCTGGAATATTGTCCGGGGAAAGTTTGAGGGTTCAGATGGTTAGAGCGTAGGATTCATATCCGCCAGCTGGCGGACGGCAGTTCGATCCTGCTCCCCGCTACATTGATCATTAGGCAGTTTCAAGCCTTTTGTGACTGCCTTTGCTTTTTTCCGTGTTCATATAATGTTCATACACTTGCCAAAATGCTGCTCAAAGGTGCTGATTATATGGTTTGATATGTACTCATATTCTCAAAATTTATAATAGCCTGCAAAATGTCTACGCTTTACCGTTAAACTTAATTTGACAATTGCGTCTTGAACCGACGCACATCATTTATCCATGCAAACTTTTCTTTTATAACTATCTCCTTATTTTGCTTCAGATACCCGAGATATTCGGAAGCGACAGGCGAGAGCTTTTTACTTTTAAGCCAAATCAGGCGCCACTCGGAACTTATTGGAAAATCAACAGCCGGAATAACCGTAAGTTCACCGATCTTCAACTCATTGCGGATACCGATCAATGGCATGACGGAGTATCCAAGCCCTGCAATGACAGCCTGTTTTACAGCTTCATTTGAAGTCAATTCGATCTTTTTCTCAACAACGATCTTACTTCGCTCAAAAAAACCTTCCATAATCATTCTTGTCGCCGAGCCCTCTTCCCGGTAAATCATCGGGAGTTTAGTAAATGCTCCCCGATCATAAGGCTCGAGAGATCTGTCATGATTGCCATTTCCAACCAGGAACAGCTTATTTTCCAAAAGCTTTTCTTCCAGAATATTCAAGCCATCCGGTAATACGGAGACCAGGCCGAAATCTACTTCATTGTCTGTAAGCCGTTGAATAACGCCGGCCTTATTGATGACATCCATCGTCAGATCGACGGCTGGATTTTCCCTTAGAAATGACGAAAGAAAATACGGCATTACATATTTGCCGGTGGAAACAACTGCTATTCGCAGTCTGCCTGCTAACGTGCCTTTAAAGGCGTGCGCCTTGTAATTAATCTCTTCTGCCCGCTGAAGAATATCGTTAGCAATTGCTGCGATCTCTTTTCCAAAGTCAGTAATAAATAACTTCCGACCGATCACTTCGGTGAGAGCAACATCAAATTGATCCTGGAAGTTTTTTAGCTGAATAGATACCCCCGGCTGTGTCAGAAACAGTTCTTGAGCCGCCTTTGTAATGCTTTGTGTTTCAGCAACCTTAGTAAATACTTGTAATTGATGAAGCGTATAATTCATAAAATAATATTATGACAAATATAAAAAACATAAATAAAAATTAATGAATTATTGCTTTTACGTTTGCGCCGTAAAAACTTAAAAGCATGAAAAGAATTACAGTCGCAAAAGGCGATGGCATCGGCCCCGAGATTATGGATGCCGTGCTTAAGATCATTCTCGCAGCCGGGGCCAATATTGAGATCGATGAGATTGAAGTCGGTGAAAAAGTGTACCTCGCCGGTAACACATCTGGCATTGCCAGGGAATCCTGGAACACTATCAGGCGAAACAAGATATTTCTGAAGGCGCCGATCACCACTCCGCAAGGCGGTGGCTATAAGAGCCTGAATGTTACCACGCGAAAAGCGCTTGGGTTATTTGCAAACGTAAGGCCCAACAGGAGTTTATACCCCTTCGTCGAAACGAAACATCCGCAGCTCGACCTGGTGATCATCCGCGAAAATGAGGAAGATCTGTATGCCGGCATAGAACATCAGCAGACTGACGAAGTGGTTCAATGCCTGAAACTGGTCAGCCGTCCCGGTTGTGAGAAGATCATCAGGTACGCTTTTGAATATGCCAAAAATAATGGCCGCAAAAAAGTAACCTGTTTTACCAAAGATAATATTATGAAACAAACCGATGGGCTGTTTCATACTGTTTTCGACGAGATCGGAGCAGAATACCCGGAGCTGGAAAAAGAACATTGGATCATCGACATCGGCGCGGCAAAAATGGCTGATACGCCCGAAACATTCGACGTAATCGTAACACTCAATCTTTATGGTGACGTACTTTCTGATGTGGCCGCGCAAATCGCCGGATCAGTCGGTCTCGCAGGTTCAGCTAACATAGGCGAAGAGTATGCCATGTTCGAAGCGATACACGGTTCGGCGCCAAGGCGCGCCGGGCAGAACCTGGCAAATCCGTCGGGTTTACTTCAAGGCGCCATACTCATGCTAAATCATATCGGACAGAACAAGGTAGCTGAGACAGTTCAGAACGCCTGGTTAAAAACCCTTGAGGACGGAATCCACACATACGATATCTACAAAGAAGGTAGAAGTAAAGCAAAAGTCGGTACAAATGAATTTGCCGACGCTGTCATTGCACGCCTTGGGTTAAAGCCGGCTCATCTTAAACCTGCCGATTACGGCAGTACGCAACCGGTAAAATTGCCGGCATATCAGAAAAAACAGCCGGCAAAGAAAGAGCTTCAGGGTATCGACCTGTTTTTGCACTGGGCTGGAACGGATGCCAATGAATTGGGCGAAAAATTGAGCGCAGTGAAAACCGATAATTTGAAACTTTCAATGATCACTAACCGAGGGATAAAGGTATGGCCTGAGGGTTTCAAAGAAACTTTCTGCACCGATCACTGGCGCTGTCGGTTTTACCCGGCAAATGCAACTGCGCCAGAAAAAGCGGAACTACTCGAACTGCAGCAACAAGCGCTTAACCTCGGTTTCGACGTTGTCAAAACGGAAAACCTGTATAAGTTTAATAATAAAATCGCTTACTCTTTAGGACAAGGACAATAATTAAAAAGCATGAACTTAAATCTCATTCAGGGGAGTTATACGACACAGGAAGCCATTGATCTGCTTCATAGCCTCGTAAACGTTAAAATAAAATTTCACGAAAACAAGATCAGCCATTCAAGCAGCGAAGAAGACATCAAAATGCGTGAAGAAAGGATAAAGGCGCTACAGCATGACCTGGCTGCCGTAAGATACAAGATAAGAAACGGGCAGGATAAAATCGAGATCAAATCAACCATTGATATCAAGTTATGAAACTCTTTCAGGGCCGGGAACTGGTCGTTGCCACTAAACATAAAAAGGAATCCGTGATCGCACCGGCCCTGGAAGCAGCACTTGGAGTTACCTGTAGCGTTGATGCCGATCTTGACACAGACCAATTCGGCACCTTCACCGGCGAGATAGAAAGAGGTGATGACCCGATAGGCGCTGCAAGAAATAAATGTCTTGCAGCAATGGACCGGACGGGTTGTGACCTGGCAGTTGCCAGTGAAGGCTCGTTCGGCCCTCATCCTACTTTATTCTGTGCGCCCGCTGATGACGAGATCGTACTTCTAATTGACAAGTTAAACAGTCTCGAAATTCTCGGACGAGAGCTAAGTTTAAGCACAAACTTTAATGGCCAAGCCGTTCAAAATCCGGAAGAACTATTAGCCTTTGCTGAAAAAGCGAGATTTCCCACGCATAGTCTTATCATTAGGGACAAGAAAGATAGCCGCCATTTTATTGTTAAGGGAATCGATCGTAAATCACAATTAATTGAAGCATTCAGCCGTGCCCTGGAAATATATGGCAGTGCGTTTGTAGAAACAGATATGCGCGCCTTGTACAATCCCACTCGGATGGGAGTTATAAGGCAAGCGGTGCACAACCTGATAGATAAAGCCTACTCCACTTGCCCCAAATGTTCGACACCTGGTTTTGCGGTAACTGAAATCAGGCCGGGGCTTCCTTGCGGCCTATGCAGCCTGCCGACCCGCTCGGCCCTTTTTCACGTCTATGTATGTGCCAAATGTGGTTTTATTTATGAAGATAAATTTCCAATTCGGTTAACAGTCGAAAATCCTATGTATTGCGATTACTGTAATCCCTGAATTAAAATTATTAATTAACTAGCTTTAAAAATATGACTAGCCAGCAATTCCAATTGATCGACGGAACATTCGCCAAGCGAAATGCTTTGTTTATAATATTGAGCTTCTTTAATGAAAAAATCGCACATCACAATCGCGAATTACTCAGGATAAAAGAGAGCAATGGCGATACAAAGCCCATCGAAGATAAGCTGATATCGTTACACGAGACAAGCAAAAGATTTAATGATTATTTATCATCCTATAGCGACGCTACCAAGTTTCAATTATCAGGTTCTATATATGTAGATGTATGGGCAGAAAGCTAAATAAGTATTACCGTGTGGCCTAGGTGAATGTTAAAAGCGGTTGCCAAACGGAATAAGTGCTATTTGAGCTCATGTATCTGGCATATAGTCTTTCCAGGAATTAACGGTAAATTGATAATTTATTTTGTTGTTCAAATTAATACTGTTAACTACTTTCCAACCCTTTAATTCGTCAATAAACTGCGGTAGCGGAAGTTTAGCCCGCGTTGCCATTTTGCGATAACAATCAGCTTTCCCCGGATGATCAGGTGCGCAGGCGTTGATAGTGACGCCGAAAGTGTTTGTTCTGATTATCGCCTCTGTAATACTAACGCAGTCAGATTGATGGATAAGGTTTATAGGTGCCCGTCCATTAGGAATGTTGCTTTTTCCTGAAAAAAAGCGAGCAGGGTTTCGGCCGGGCCCAACCAGGCCGCCAAAACGAATGATGGTTGTTTTTAGTCCGGCTTTGTTTTGAAAGAGTTTCTCGGCTTCCAGCAATATTTCCCCTGATTCTGAATCTGGTTCAGGCTCATCGGTTTCATCCACTTCCTTATTTTGGTCGCCGTAAACACCGATAGAACTTATGTAAATCGCTTTCGTTTTCCCTTGCGCAACAATCGCTTCGATGATACCCTGAATTTTCTTTAGATATAGAGCTCCCACGCCCTTTTTAAATCCGGGAGGTAATGCTACAATTATGACGTCGCATTTAAAAAAATCCGGATCATACGAATGGCCATCCTCTGTAAAGCAAACCAAATAAGGAGAGATACCCAACTGCTTTAACTCTTGTACTTTCACGCAGCTTGTTGCAGAACCTTTGACTACAAAACCCTTTTCTAATAATTTACCTGCAAGCGCCCGTCCATACCAGCCGCATCCAAGAATGCTAACAATCATTTATATTCCGCTAAAGAGACGCAAATTTACTTTTTCGACGTCGAAGATTGAATGGATTCTATCACTTTATCAGCGTATTACCCACCTACAAACATGGCTTGGTTGGTATAAACCGTTTTATCATTCAGGTCGGTAGGGAATTCTTCGGCGGCCGGACCTCCCCTCTCACAGATTATGAATCGAACAAGCCTATAAAAATCTTTAAATACCTATTTATGTTCTTTTATCATCTGGAGCAAATGCAAACAACTTTTTTGCAGATCGCCCAGGTCAACCTTAACATAATACTGCTGGGATATCCTCATTTGCATTAGTTTGTTTCTGTACTTCTCGATAGTCGCTGCATCAAAAGTGATAAACTTCTTATTAGGTTCAGAGGGATGCAAGCCATAATCGAGCTTAAAAATGTTTTGCGAAAACTGGATGCAATCTAATGCTGAAGTATTATTAACCGATGCCTGGAACGCTGCTGCCTTAACGTTATCATAATACGACGAAATGCTGTCGGCCAGCCCATGATCTTCGATCAGCCTGAAATTACCTGAATTTATCAGTTGGTTCAATGTTCCTTCGGTGGAATTGAATTCTGGCAGTATCGTTGCATATTTGAAAAACAGGCGGTAGATTTCTTCTGTTTGGCCAGAGGTTGGCGAGCGTTCCTTCAGCAAATCAAGTAACGAATCCTGACCTTTGCTTAATTTATCGCCTATGTTTAGCACATCAGCAAGTTGTGCCGAATCTTTTTTAAAGTCACTGTATAGGCCTCTAATGTAATTTTTCTCTTTGCCGCTGTCAGATATATGCTCCCGAATATTTTCGGCAACAAATCCCATAAATACGGCGATAAAAATCATAAAGCCTTCTAATAAATATTCCCGGAAATTCTTTTTGCCGCCATGTGGCAGTTCCGGATGATGGTGCACCTCCATATTAGTATGAAATGATTAATAGCGAATGATAAATATAGAAAGCGTATCTAAACTTTATACGATAAGGCATTATTTAATAATAATATTAACATCGGCGAAACTACCAACCCACAGGCTAATCGATTCGAAAATCATTTCTCCGGTAAAGACATTTGAAAGTCATAAAAATTTAGTCGACGATCAAAAACATGTATTTTGATTTTTTTGTCTAAATTTGTTACATTATAATTTAGACAAATGTCCTATTCGATTTCAGATTTAGAGCAATTATCAGGCATTTCGGTTCACAATATCCGAATCTGGGAGCGGCGATATAACGCTTTGCAGCCGTCAAGGACAAACGGCAACACTCGTTTTTATGATGATGATCAACTCAAACGGCTTTTAAACATCGCCGGACTGTATTATTCAGGACACAAAATATCGAAGGCCTGCTCTATGAATAAAGAAGAAATGAAAGAGTTTCTTCAAAAAGAAATTGATATTACTGTTTCAAAGGAGAACCATTTTGAATACTACATCTCTCAAATAGTTAACAACGGGATGGAGTATAAGGAATACGGGGTAAATCAGCTTATTCAGCGATGCTCCGATCAATACAGCCTATTGGATACTTACAAATTTGTGATCTATCCGTTATTGGTAAGGCTTGGTTTAATGTGGCGGCAGGATTCACTTTGCCCCTCGCAAGAGCATTTTCTTTCATCAATTTTTCGTCAGCGACTTTTCTGCGCTATAAATGATTGCCCGAAAGTGCCGGATGACGCGGAAAAATGGCTGTTGTTTCTGCCGGAAAATGAAGACCACGACATCGGCTTGCTGCTTGCCAGCTACCTGCTGCGGATGGCCGGTAAGCAAGTGGTTTACCTGGGTCCAAAGGTTCCCCTGGTCGCTTTAAGAAATACCATTGAAGCTACCGTGCCGTCAAATCTGCTTTTATTCATGACGCGCGTAAGGCCGGTTGGCGACGCCCAGGATTATATTTTGGAATTAACCCGCGAGTTTTCCGAAAAGAAAATTTATGTATCGGGTAACCAGCGAGTGCTGGCTGAAGTAGATTTTCCAGGCCAGTCTTGCTGGCTCAAAACGTTGGGCGATTTCGAAGCTATAATTAACCCCGAATTTAAACCATGATTGCGGCAAATCAAATACATAATACTGCAGTGATTGGCGCCGGGTTTGCCGGCCTTAGCGCAGCCGCTTACCTGGCAAAAAGCGGTTGTGCGGTGGAAGTGTTTGAAAAAAATGCTGATATCGGAGGGCGCGCCCGGCAGTTAATCACGCCAACTGGGTACACTTTTGACATGGGCCCAAGCTGGTACTGGATGCCCGACGTATTTGAAAAGTTCTTTGCCGATTTTGGCTACAAAACGTCTGACTTCTACGAATTGAAACTGCTCGACCCCGAGTATGTCATGATCTTCGGAAAAGATGAGACAGTTGAGATTCCGGCAAGTATGTCAGAACTGTTTGCCTTGTTTGAGCATATAGAGAAGGGAAGTTCTAAGGCGTTAAAACAGTTTTTAAAAGAAGCGGCTTACAAGTATAAGGTTGGGATCAACAAATTGGTTCATAAACCAGGATTATCTTTAAGCGAGTTCGCTGACAAGGAGTTGGTCAAAGGTTTGTTCAAGCTACAAGTTTTTACCTCACTTAGCGGTCATGTCAGGAAATATTTTAAACACCCCAAATTGCGGGCATTAATGGAATTTCCCGCGCTTTTCCTCGGAGCAATGGCCGAGGATACGCCCGCATTGTACAGCCTGATGAATTACGCCGCCTTAGAATTGGGTACCTGGTACCCTGTCGGGGGATTTGGAGCCGTGGTGGATGCAATGAAAAAAATTGCGGAGCAGCAGGGTGTGAAATTTTACACGGAAGAGCCCATCAACGGGTTTAGAGTCAAAAATCAGAAAATACAAAATGTGTACTCCGAGTACCAATCCAAGGCTTTCGATGGCGTAATTGCGGCAGCAGATTATCATCATGTTGATCAGCATCTGATTGGGCCCAGGTATAGAAATTACAGCGATCGCTATTGGGAAAAACGGGTAATGGCGCCTTCAGCTTTGATCTTTTTCCTTGGCGTAAAAAAGAAGATCAGGAAACTCAAGCACCACAACCTTTTCTTCGATGAAGATATTCAGGCGCATGCAAGAGAAATATATAAAGATCCCCAGTGGCCATCAAAACCGCTTTTTTACGTTTGCTGTACTTCAAAAACCGACGATTCTGTCGCGCCAACCGGCCATGAGAATATTTTTATCCTGATGCCGCTTGCCGTGGGTCTTCGTGATGACGAAGACATACGCGAAAAATACTTTGATATGATCATGAGCCGCCTGGAAGGTTACTGCGGTGAAGATATAAGGAGTTATCTGGATTATAAAAAGAGTTATTGTGTATCTGACTTTAAGAATGACTATAATTCGTTTGCCGGTAATGCTTACGGACTCGCTAACACTTTAAGGCAGACGGCAATCCTAAAACCAAGCCTGGCCAACAAAAAAATAAAGAACCTTTTTTATGCGGGGCATTTAACTGTGCCCGGTCCGGGCGTGCCGCCGGCAATCATTTCGGGTAAAGTTGCTGCCGGTCAGCTTTTAAAATATCTGGGGAGGTTATGAAAGAGAAGTTTGACAGATTATCTGCTGAATTTAGCAGGATTACCACGCAGCGCTATAGTACCAGCTTTTCATTGGGTATTCGTTTTCTTGACAAAAAGCTGCACGAGCCAATCTATGCGATCTACGGCTTTGTACGGCTGGCAGATGAGATTGTCGACAGCTTCCATGATTATAATAAGACCTACCTGTTGGAGGAGTTTAAAAAAGATTGCTTTGAGGCCATAGAGAATGGCATCAGTCTTAACCCTATCCTCAACTCCTTCCAGCAGGTGGTAAGAGATTACAAAATCGACCATCAGTTGATCCATACCTTTCTCAGGAGCATGGAAATGGACCTGGAAATGCAAACCTACAGTGAGGAGAAATACCAGGAATATATTCTTGGTTCGGCACAGGTCGTAGGGCTCATGTGTTTGTATGTTTTCGCCGAGGGAAATCTCAACCTTTACTACCAGTTGATGCCCTCGGCTATGAAACTGGGATCAGCATTTCAAAAGATCAATTTCCTGCGTGACATTGGAGCTGATTACCTGTATCTGAGCAGGACTTATTTCCCGAATATTGACCTTGAGCACTTCACAGAGGCTGATAAAAAGAAGATCGAGCAGAATATCCAAGAAGAGTTTGAAGAGGCTCTATATGGAATTAAGAAGCTGCCCGATTCCTCGCGCCGCGGTGTTTTTTTGGCTTACCGGTATTATCGCCAACTTTTCGAAAAAATAAAACTGGCAACTGCGTGCTCTATTTTTTCAAAGCGTTTCCGGGTATCCAATGCACGCAAAATGGTGTTGCTGTTCGATGTCCTGATTAAAAATAAGATAAACCTGATATGAGACTGGCAGCCCTTATATTGATATCTGCATTTAGCTTGCAGGCAAACGTGTTTCTTCATCAAGTACGCGAGGCTTATTTTAAGGCTGCTTCTAATAAGGATGAGTCGGTCCGTCTAAATCGTTTATTGGATACGGTTGGGGAAAATTCCAGCCCGGTTATGCTTTGCTATAAAGGCGCTGCTAAGATGCTGAAGGCCAGATATTCTGTGAACCCGCTTACAAAGATGTCATTTTTCAATAAGGGCAAAGACTTAATAGAGCATTCCATTTCGCGGGATACGGCTTGTGTGGAGTCGCGATTCATCCGCTTCACAATACAACGTAATCTTCCGGGATTTCTTGGTTACGGCAAAAATATTAAGCAGGATAGCTCCATGATAGCAGGCAGATTACAAGAGCTAACGGATAATGATCTTAAAAGCCGGATAGATAATTATTTCAAACAGTTGAAAGCTGCGTTAAAACATTAAAAGATTATGGGTTACGAGAATGTAATACTGGTTGATCAGCACGACAATATGCTCGGAACGATGGAGAAAATAGCTGCCCATCGCGCCGGCAAACTTCACAGAGCGATTTCAGTATTTGTATTTAACACAAAAGGTGAATTATTACTTCAACAACGGGCAGAACATAAATACCATTCCGGAGGGAAGTGGAGCAATACATGCTGCAGCCATCCAAGGCTGGGAGAAAACATACTTGATGCCGCAAAACGGCGCCTCAAAGAAGAAATGGGGCTTGAGTGTCAGCTGGATTCTGCTTTCAGCTTTATCTATAACGTTGACCTGGACAATGGGTTGTCAGAACACGAATACGATCACGTTTATGTCGGCGTAACCGATATGGAGCCCCAACCTGATGAGGTCGAAGTAGCAGGATTTACTTATTTACCGCTAAATAAAACCGAGTCAGATCTGTTCCAAAATCCCGATAAGTATACCATTTGGTTCCGGATCTGTTTCGATCGGATTGCTAAGGTTTACAATCAACTATTAAAAAATGGCGCTTTTGCTTAACATAACTATTGTATTAGTGTCCTTTGGGGGCATGGAAGGCGTGGCTTGGCTGGCGCACAAGTATCTGATGCATGGCCTGCTGTGGGGATTGCATCGCGACCATCACAAAAAGGACCAATATGGCTTTTTTGAGCACAACGATTTTTTCTTCCTGATTTTTGCAACGCCGGGTATTAGCTGTCTCGCCTTAGGCATATACACCCCGGCCGGTTGGCTTTTGTATATAGGTCTTGGTATAACGCTTTATGGACTTTGCTACTTCCTTGTACACGATGTGTTCATTCACCAGCGCATTAAAAGCTTCCGGAATAGCGATAATTGGTACCTGCGCGCAATACGCAGAGCACACAAAGTGCACCACAAACATTTGGGTAAGGAAGACGGAGAATGTTTTGGCATGTTGTGGGTGCCCATGAAATATTTTCGTGAATCTAAATCGGCCCGGCGATGATAAGATACACCTATCTTTTGATCGATCTGCTGAGTGTGGCCGCGCCGCTTGTATTCTCATTTCACCCTAAAATTCGCTTGTACAAACATTGGAATGCATTATTACCGGCTATACTAATAACTGCTGTTGCTTACGCGTTATGGGATAGCTGGTTTACCCATTTGGGTGTGTGGGGCTTCAACTCCAGGTATACAACCGGTATTTATGCCGGGAACTTGCCTTTGGAGGAGTTGCTTTTCTTTATCTGTATTCCCTATGCCTGTGTATTTACATTTGAATGCGTCGCGGGTATTATTTCGCCGACGCGCATGCAGCAATCCGTTAAACCTTTAGGGTATAGCTTAACCATTGTTCTGCTATTATTTGCAATAGCTTTTCGTTTCCACGCATATACTGCGTCTGCTTTTATCTTATTGGCCGCCATGATATTTGTCGGGACGGTGAAAAATATATCCTGGCTGCCTAAATTTTATATCGTTTATAGTATCCTGCTTGTCCCTTTCCTGATCGTTAACGGCTTGTTAACCGGTACGTGCCTTGCTTCACCCGTCGTTTGGTATAATCCCGCCGGAATAATCGGCGTACGTATTCTCACTATCCCTGTAGAAGATATTTTTTACGGGATGGGGTTGATCATGGTAAATGTCTGGATCTATTCTGCGATCAGAAAAGGGCAACTGCAGCACCGGCGCTTTTTTAGTTAGTTCAAAAAAAGAAAATAAATTATATGAAAGAAATAGAAACTGTTGTGTTGTCCGAGCCTGAAGATCTGCTGGATTTAATACGGCAGGAGCATGGAGCGTATTCAGCCGATACGCCTTTGAAACCTGATGCATTTGCGATCGACGATGAAACGAAGATCGAACTGATCGAAAAGCACTTTACGGCAATTATGAATATTCTGGGGTTGGATATGACCGACGACAGCCTGAAGGACACTCCCAAGCGGGTTGCCAAAATGTATGTAAAAGAGATTTTCAGTGGCCTAAACCCCGCAAACAAGCCTGATATAACTCTATTTGATAACAAATACAGTTACCGTCAAATGCTGATCGAGCGAAATATTGCGGTGAAAAGCAATTGTGAACACCACTTTGTTCCGATCATCGGCAAAGCGCACGTTGCCTATATCAGCAACGGTAAAGTTATTGGCCTATCCAAACTAAACCGTTTGGTTCAGTATTGTTCACGCCGCCCCCAGGTACAGGAACGATTGACCATCCAAATTGCCGACGAGATAGGAAAGGCTTTAGGAACAGAAGATGTAGCCGTTATGATCGACGCCTATCACCATTGCGTTTCATCGCGTGGCGTACAGGATTCCGACAGTTCCACCGTGACAACAGAGTTCCGCGGAAAATTCGAGGAGCCTGAAACTCGTTTCGAGTTTTTAAAGCTTGCTGTAAAATGAACTTCGAAGGGAAAAATATCATTGTGGCCGGCGGAAGTTCGGGTATTGGCGAATCTGTCATTACTGCCTTATATTCTGCCGGAGCTAATATTTACAATGTTTCCCGAACAGAAAACGAACACTGGCCGCAGGGCGTTAATCATATTATTTTCGATGTATTAGCCGATACTTTGCCCGCGGCCAGCTCTTTACCTGATGTTATTGACGGGTTTGTCTATTTGCCGGGCTCTATCAATTTAAAACCATTCAGCCGCCTGACGGGTGGCGATTTCTTAACAGACTACCGCGTCAACGTTTTAGGCGCAGTAAAATTATTGCAGCATATACTACCCGGCCTCAAACGGTCAGGCAATGCTTCTATTGTTCTTTTAAGCTCGGTAGCCGCATCGGTCGGAATGACCTTTCATTCCAGTATTGCCGCTGCCAAAGGAGCCATCAATGGCTTGACCATCTCACTGGCCGCCGAGCTCGCATCTAACAAGATCAGGGTAAACGCTGTAGCGCCATCTTTAACCGAGACGCCGCTTGCTGCGCAATTGGTAAATACTCCCGAAAAGAAAGAAGCCGCCGCGGCACGGCACCCACTTGGAATTATCGGTTCGCCGGAAGATGTAGCAGCAGCTATTGTTTTTTTGCTTTCCGGACAAAGTTCGTGGATAACCGGCCAAATCATTGGTGTTGACGGAGGCCTATCCAATCTTCGCAAAAATTAACGGAAATGGAAAAGTTAGATATAATCACAAATAAAAAAAGCTATGAGATACAATAAAAAATATATCGCAATTGGGCTGGCAGGCGTTGCTGCCGCCACCCTTGCGATTACAGTGTCATCTTGCGTTTCGATACCTAAAGGCGCAAGAGCTGTGAAACCGTTTGATAAAAATAAATATCTCGGCACCTGGTATGAGGTAGCCCGAATGGACTTCAAATTCGAGAAAGGTCTGGAGCGCGTTACTGCCAATTACTCTTTGATCGATGAAAACACGATCAGGGTAGATAATAAAGGCTACAGTGCAAAAGCAAAGAAATGGAAGGAAAGTATTGGTAAGGCGAAACTTGCTGGCGAACCCTCCGAAGGAAGATTAAAAGTATCATTTTTCGGCCCATTTTACGCAGGGTACAATATTATCGCTATCGACCCGGATTACCAATATGCGCTTGTAGCAGGCAATAACCTCCGTTACCTATGGATACTTTCCCGGGAAAAGTCAATTCCGGAAAAAGTAAAAAGGGAATACCTGGAAAAAGCTCAGGCCTTAGGTTATAAAACAGATCAATTGGTTTGGACGAAACAGAACGACTAACCTTTACTTCAGATTGGTTGCGATTACCAATTAAAGGACTTTCAAGTCGTCAGGAGGTGGGCTTAAAATCCTATCAGTTTTGAACTAAAAAGTGAGGTTGGTATGTATCAGTTTTAACCCGTGCTTTCAGATCGTGCAGAATATTATACAAACCGAAATTGGTTCGATTGATATAAATAAAGTGCTTCACGCCCCTGGGCTGTCTGAACTCGGGCATTTTCGATATTTTTTCGCCAAAGCCATATAAATCATCGAAAAACTCGGTTCTTCCAAAATCGAATCGGTCAACAATATAAGGTTTGGCAAACAGCCCGATCATTTGCTTGTACATTCCGTAATAGAAATCAATTTGTTCCCGCGTATCTGAAGGATGGATCATGCCAAGTTCGCGGAATGCTTGAATAGTCTCCGATTTATTGTTTAGGGTATCAGTAGAGATCAGTGCGAAGAAAGGATAATAAAAATCATCCGGCATTTCTTTGATGCAGCCAAAGTCAATAACACCTAATTTACCATCATTTGTGATCAGAAAGTTACCCGGATGAGGGTCGGCATGTACAGCCCTCAGTTCATGTTGCTGAAAGTTGTAAAAATCCCAAAGCGCCTGGCCGATCTGGTCGCGCAATTCCTGTGAAGGATTCGTTTGCAAAAATTCACGCAGATGCAGCCCTTCGAGCCAATCCATCGTAATGATCCTTTTGCCGGACAATTCAGGGTAATAATTGGGGAATACCACATTATCGAGATTGGCGCAGGCACGTGAGAACTCTATCGATCTTTGAACCTCGAGCTCATAATCTGTTTCTTCGAGCAGGCGTTCCTCGACTTCTTTCATATAAATATCCAGTTCCTTTCCGCTGATGCCAATGATACGAAAAGCGAATGGTTTGACGAGTTTCAGATCGGAGGAAATGGAATCACCTACACCGGGATATTGTATTTTAACTGCAAGTTTCTTACCGTGCAACTCAGCCTTGTGCACCTGCCCTATCGAAGCTGCGTTGGTGGACTTGAGCTCGAATTTATCAAATAACTTATCAGGTGACTTCCCTAAATATTTTTTAAACGTTTGATAAATGAGGGGACCGGAAAGCGGTGGAGCGTTATATTGCGACTGCGAGAACTTATTCACATAAGCTTGCGGCAGCAGGTTTTTATCCATACTGAGCATCTGAGCAACTTTAAGTGCGCTGCCCTTTAGTTCGCTAAGCGACTCGTAGATATCACTTGCATTGCCTTCGTCCAACTCCGTTCGATCAAGTTCGGGGTTGAAAAGCTTTTTTGAATAATGTTTTAAATAATTACTCCCAACCTTTAATCCGGTTTTAACGAATTTACCGGAGCGCTGTAATTTGCTGGTTGGAATACTATTTTGTTCCTTCGACGCTTGTTCAGACATTTAACAAAATCTCAAAATCCGCTAAACTTCAAAAATTCCTTCGCATCACTGTTTTGCGCCAGGAATTTTCCATATTCAAATAAATTGTCGATGGGCGAACGCTGAAACAGATCAAAAGTGACATTAATGCCTTTTTCGATGGCCTCATCCGTCTTCTCAAAATCTGTGGAATCATCTTTCACCCAAAAATGTAAAACAAACACAAGCTGCGCCCAAAGAGCGTCTTTATAACGTTTGGAGAAAAATTTGCGATTTGATAGCTCACCATTGTCAAGCCCTTCGTTCAAAATTTCATCGGCAAAAGAAAGGAATAACTCCTTTAAGCCTTCAAAAACCCGCGGCGTAGAAAGCCCTTTTGGCGCGTGCTGCAAACTGTAAATAGCAAAACTGCGGCTTCCTTTGAGCAGCTCGAAAAAGCTATAAAAGAACGTCAACGCCTTTTCCCTGGCTGAGTACCCCGACCAAACATCCTGGCCTTTAACTTCATCAATTACGGTCTTGCCCAAATCAGTCCAGATACCTTGCTCTAACGCTTCAAACGATGCAAAAAGCTTATAAAATTCAGCTTCAGTCATTTTTTGCTTTTTTGCAAAAACATACACCGACTTTGGCCTTGTTCCCTCCGTTAGTACGAAATCTACAAAAGCTTTTTTAATGGATTCTTTGGTTGCCATGATGCAATTTTTATACAAATTTACTGCTTGAAAAACGCTGAATTGTCATTTCTATTTAAATAAACTCTACAATAAAGGCTTTATTATTCACGAAATAAAACCGCACAAACAATTTGGAATTGTGGATGTATTCAAATAAAACTGATAGATCCCATGCTACCCTTTGGCCCGACGTCCAATCTAAAATTATTAGCGGATGCTGTCGAAGCAGCAGACACGAGTTTCATCATAGCGGATCACACTAAAGAAGATGATCCTATCATTTATTGCAACGGGGCTTTTGAACGGCTTTCCGGCTATTCACGTGAGGAAATCCTGGGCAGGAACTGCAGGTTCCTGCAGCGTGATGACCGAAAGCAACCGGCACTAACTCAACTGTGTTCGGCAATATCATCTGGGTCAGTTTACTCGGTAAAACTACGTAACTATCGTAAAGACGGCGCCTATTTTATAAATGAGCTTTCAGTCTCGCCGGTATTTGATTTCGATGGGCGTGTTTCGCACTTTATCGGTATCCAGCGTGATATAACTAACGATTTATATGTCCGGTCAGAGTTATTTAATCATGAATGGCGCACACCATTAACAATAGTTAAGTCCACTCTGCAAATTTTGCAACGAAAAGGACTTTCAGTTGAGCAATCATTTCTTAGCAGAAGTTTATCTGCCGCACTTGAATCAATTAAAAGGCTTGAAAAGATCGGCCAATCGGGCGAGAAGAATTTATACGAATAAGTTGGGGCATGTTTCTGTTGCTAGCTAAAAATTCGACACGGCATCGATCTAATAAATCCTGACTCGTCATTCTTAGACATTTTATAATAGATCGCTATTCTAACAACTCGTCCATTTTCCAAGCAAGCAGTCTGTTCCTGCATTCCGGCGAAGTGACAATAGTGCGCTCACTTAACGGCTTCCACGAGTTTTGATTTATCAAATCGAGACTTTTTAGACATCTGTTTGGCCGGCGATCTTTCGAACGGAACAGCCAACGTCGACACCAATTTTATTCTCTTTTTTTCCAACTCAATGGAGCCTTCATCGCGCATTTCATTCAGCGTCCTGAAAACGGTTTCATAAGTAGTTCCGGTAAATTGGGCCAGGTCCTGGCGAGGTAAGCGCAGGTTGATATAACCGTCGTCGTCGCGTCCAAATTGTTTTTCGAGCTTTATGAGCGCTTCTTTCAGGCACTCTTTTACCGGCATCAAAGCAAGATCGTGCATTTTTTGCTCAGCCTCGCCGAGTTCTTCCGCGAAAAACATCATTAAGCTATATGACAGCGTATGGTTAACTTTCAGCGACCACTTAAAAAAATCGAGGTCCACATAACATACTATTGCCGGCTCTATCGCTGTAGCCGATACCGAATAAATCTTATCGTTCGTCAATCCGCGGTGACCGAGGATCGAGCCGTTGGATGCAAAACGGATGATCAATTCCTTGTCAGCGCCCCATTTTTTATGGACTTTTACCGTTCCTGAGTAAACAAAATAAATGCCTTTTACCTCATCGCCCTCGTTGAAAATCGCCTGGCCTTTTTTGAACTCCAGGTTCTTCCGATGAGAACAAATTGCATCATGCCATTCAGGTAACGAATGGGCGCATAAAAAACATCTTTTTAAGTCGCAGGCCTGGTTCATTTTGCCGAATCTGTTATAAGCATATGGTTGTTAAGACGATGATCAAAACCGTTGTCTTTCATCGAAACATAAAGTTCTATAGGTGCGACCTTATAAAATATGATCTGCGTCATAAACCCGCAATTAAGCAACTAAACGCTACCGGAATTTATTTTCGGGCAAGGCTGGCTAAAAGCGCATCAGCGTTATGCACGCTGCTGCTTAATCCGTCAACCGCACCTGCGATGTTACCCTCTTTGTCTAATATGTATATATTTCCGGTATGGCTGAATTCGCCGCCCGCAAGCTTCTGGTATTTGACATTGAGTGCCATAGACAGTTCTCTCACCTGGTCGTCATTGCCTTTAAGTAATTCCCATCGATCGTCCAGTTGCCGTTGAGCCGCAAAAACTCTCAACTGCGCCGGTGTATCACGCTGCGGATCAAACGAAACCAGTACTCCACCCACATTGTTCCTGATCGACGCCGGAAGCGAATCGCGGATCGCTTTCATTTGTTCCACAATCCGCGGGCAAACCGAGGTGCAGTGTGTGAAGATCATGGCCACGATCTGCGGACGGCCCTTTAGGTTGCTCAAACTCAGTTGTTTTTCGTGCTGATCGGTCCACATACCCGGCAACTGGTAAATAGAGTTGCCGCCTTGGGTACCATCCGATGCACCGGCCACTGAAGCAGCCGCGTCTTTTGCGCAGCATGGAAGCGACTTTATTGCAACCTGCCTGTGACAAGATGCCAACAAGGCAGTGGCTATTCCGAGTAAAATAATATGTGTTTTCATGACTATATTTTTTAACTATTTAAAATATTAATAATCTTTTGCGCAGCGAAAGCCCAGGCTTTGGATGGTATACCGCGCCTGCAGGCCTTGCCGGAAGGCGAACCGCATAAATGCCGCATAGTCTTCCTTGTTAACGCTGTTGAGCGAACCTGCGGCGCAGGCGAAACTACTGGCGCTTGTTCCGCCGCTGCTGCTATCCGGCTGTATTATAACGCTGTTAAAATCCTGAACCCATTCCCAGATAAGGCCGTGCATATCGTACAGGCCGTAGGTATTCTGGTAGGTAGATCGAACCTCGGGCAGGATGACAGGGTTAGGATGGTCGTACCACGCCAGTATTATTCTCGTTAACCGTGCGCCTTTTGCCATTCCCTCGGGCGCAGCCGAGGCGGCATATTCCCATTCCGTAAGGGTTGGCAGTCTTTTGCCTTTCCATTTGGCATAAGCGTTGGCAGCAAACCACGATACATTCGTAACCGGGCTGTTTTTAATTTTGTCGTCGCCTATTTCAAAATCTCCGGCCCATTGTTTCAGGTAACCGGCATCGGCGAACAGGCGCGCAACCCTCGACCTGGCCCAGGCGGGATTAGCCTTTACAAACGCCAGGAATTCGTCGTTAGTCACCGCATTAACATCCAGTAAGAAAGTATGCACTTTGACGGCCGCCGGCTGATCTTTCCGCCTTAAGAAATAATGGTAGCTACCGCCAGGTACAGCGACCATCCCGGCAGCGCTGCGGGCATGGGCGACATGCCGTTTACCCGGCAACGCTTCACCGCTATTTTTCCGTGGCGCCAGCAAGCAGGCTATCAGGAACAGTATGGTCAACGATTTCATTTTTTAATAATTTACTGTCCGCGTAATTTCTTTACGTCGCTTGCTTTTACGGCATCGCTTTTGTTCCCCCAACTGTTTCTTACATATGTAAGGATGCTGGCGATTTGGTCGTCGGTAAGCGAAAGCTGCGGCATAACGCCCTGGAAATGTTTTCCATTTACAGTAATGGGCTCGTTATTGATACCATGGAGCAAAATGCCGGCACCCTTATCCTGCCTGCTCATTAAAAAATCCGATTTTGCCAGCGGAGGAAAAGATCCGGGCAAACCCAGGCCCGTCGACTGGTGACAGCCACTGCAATTTGATTCGAATAGCGCATGCCCATCCTTAAAACGATCGGCAAACGAAGGTTCTGGTGCAGCTGGGTCATTTACTGGCTTGTCTTTCTTATTCGCTTCGTCCCCGGCAGGCGGAAGATAAAATTCGTCGGCCAGTTTGCCTGAATAAAGCTTTTTATCTTCGGGACCTGTAACTACAAGCTGTGCCAATGCCCCCTGGTTAAATGCCCTGAAGATCGAATGGTCGACTATATTATAAGTGCCAGGCTCCTTACAGGTAAATTCAACAATTTCAGCGCCGCCAGCCGGGATGAGCGTCGTTGCGACATTTTGGTTGACCTGGCTTCCGCCTTCAACATAAACCTTATCAAAAACCTGACCTATGACATGAAAAGACGAAACGAGATTAGGCCCGGCATTGCCTACATATAGCCTGACGCGGTCGCCTACTTTGGCTTGAAGCGCATTCGCACCGGTGGTCGAATTTACCGAACCGTTAAACACCACATATTCCGGTTGTTCTTTTATAGCTTTATCCATATCGAAGGGCTGTAAACCAGGCGCGCCGTTTTTACCCTTGGTATAAAATTCGCCCTGCATGATATAGAATTCTTTATCCGCATAGGAAAGACCGTCTTTAGGCGTTACGAGTATAAGGCCATACATACCATTGGCAATATGCATTCCTACCGGCGCCGTTGCACAGTGATACACGAATAAACCCGGATTAAGAGCTCTGAACCTGAACACGGACGAATGTCCCGGAACCGTCATGGTAGCTTCGGCGCCGCCTCCGGGGCCGTTAACCGCGTGAAGATCAATATTATGCGGCATTTTGTTGTTGGCATTATTATTCAGGTGCAGTTCCACTTCGTCTCCTTCCTGAACCCGTATGAACGGCCCCGGCACTTTACCGCCGAAGGTCCAAAAGGTATAGTCGACACCGTCAGCGAGTTTCATCACTTTCTCTATAACTTCTATTTCGACAATTATTTTCTTTGGAGCTGTATTGCTGCGCGCCGGCGGGACATTTGGGGCGAAGGTCAGCGCAGGAGAATATTCACCGGATACGGCCGCGGTATCTATTGTCGCCGCCTTTGCTTTTGTATTTGAATTGCATCCTGCAAAAGCAATACAGGCTGGTACCACGAGCAACAATGCTCCGCGCACGGCGCTGGCTCGTGATAATAAAAGATTTAAACAGGCTATTTTCATTTTTTTCATTTGTATAATGAGTAATCGAGGGCAAAAGTAGCCGCAGTGATTACCCTGGCTGTTGACGGTCGTCAGTTCAAAACATGATTTAGATCATGTTTTAATTAATGGGAATGATATTACTTTGTGGCAATTCCGGGGAAAAGCTCCGTCGGCTATTGAAAATAGTTTTTGCTGCAAGAACCAGCGGGATGAATTGATGTGAGAAAAATCCGGTTTTACTCTCCGTGAAAAATAAATCAGGTCGTGGTAAGTGCCTGGCCTGCAAAAGTGAATATTATTAAAAAATGAAACAGCAACCCATTAAACGCAGCGAATACATTGTCGCCCTCTCGAAGGACCATCATACCAGTTTGCTATTCTGCTGGAAGATCAAGGAAGGCCTGAAGAAAAATGTACCCGGGGACAATATACTTCGTTATATCAATTTTTTTTGGACACAACATTTGAAGGAACATTTTAAGGAAGAGGAAGCTCTTCTGTTTAGCAGGGCTGACGACGCCTTGTCCCGCCGCGGAAAATCGGAACATCTGATGCTGGAACGGCGTATCAATTATTTGAAAGATAACAAAGACGATGCACAGGCGTACCTGGAATTTACAGATCTGTTGACAAAACATATTCGCTTTGAAGAGCGGGAACTGTTCCCTCACCTCGAAGCCACATTACCCGACGCCACCCTAAAACAGGTAGGTGAATACTTAATTGCCCAGCATTTCATTCCAAAAGCTGACGACTACCGGGATGAATTCTGGTCGAAAAATTACTCCCCGAATGAACGGCCTGAACAGTGTGGATGATCGGGTATTTTCTTTGGGCACATACATGCCGGGATCATCGCTTTGTGCCATTTGCAATACTTAATTTGGGAAAATAAGGACCGGTATATTAACGTAAGGCGGCAGTTTACACATGATGTTTCTACCGACCAATTCGCTAAAATGGAAATGACGGTTTACGCAAACCAGCAGGTCGGCCTGCATGCCATGGATCACAGCGTCCACTACCACATCCATTTCCTGTTCGCGCATCTGGGTGAAGAATATCCGCTTTGATCTTATGTTGTTGCAAAGGCCGTTTGCAAACAGATCGTTCGCGTAACTACGATCCAGTTCGGGCAGCCCGGACGCACAACGGTGGGCCAGGATGATATTCTCGTCATGCTTGTCAAATTTGGCGAGAAAACGCAAAACCGGTATTTGGGCGTAGCGCAGATCGGCCAGGTACACGATCCTTTCGAGCGGTTTTTGAATAACTTCGTCCGGAATGATCATTACCGGGCATTGGATTCTGTTGATCACCGTCTGCATATTTAATTTCGCCGCGCGCATTTCGTTCTCTTCTACTGCCGCAGGCATAACAATCATCCAAACAGGGTTCGAATTGATATAGTTGATCAGTTTTTTTTCGTTGCAGCTCACTTCTGAAATAGGCCTGATTTGGGGCGAAAAGCCCGTTTCCGGGCGGAGCGACCTTAGGCGTTCGGCAACATCGCCGTGCAAACCGGTCTCGCCTGATGATATCACATTATACAAGAGGTCGTGCACCTCGACCGAGGAATACACCTTCTTTTTCTCTTCCGTTGCTTTTATGTTGACTATAACGATATTTTTCTTGTACGTTACAGCCAGGTTGAAGGCATACTCAGCCGCCCGGAATGACTCAGGTGAGCCATCATTGATTACAACGATCTCTTGCATAAAATGTAATAGGATTTATAATTCTTTTAAATATTAACAGCGGGAAGCCATCGCAGGTTTTATTATTTAACTCTTTTTAACATTTGTTTGAAAACTTTACATTTTGGTAGCGTAATATCATCGGTTACACAGAATTGCGAGGTTTCGGAGGTATTTTGACAGCTTCCGGGACAGCATTGCACCGTCCATCATCCATGCCCAGTTTCCTTCAATCGATGATGGAGTGTTCATCCTCGCAGATTCATCGAGGCCCAAGAAGTCCTGCAAAGGCACGATCGCAGTTTTAGCGACAGATTCATAACACATCCTTATCATCGCTTTATTGATATTGCCAGCATTTATCTTGGTGCCGGCGTATTTCCCCAACCGCTTTTGAGTTTTGCCGTCGATATCGTTCTCAAACCAGCCCTTTACCGTATTGTTATCATGAGTACCCGTATAAGCAAAGCTGTTGACCGCGTAATTATGAGGAATGTGCTCAGAAACAGGCATTGTCTCATCAAAGGCAAACTGCAGAACCCGCATTCCCGGCAGGTTAAATGCATCCCGAAGCTTATATACTTTTTCGTCGATCTGGCCCAGGTCTTCGGCAACGAACGGCAGGTCTCCCAGTTCGCCTTTTAGTTTTTCAAAAAAATCTTTTCCCGGTCCCTGCTTCCAGCTTCCGCCTACGGCTGTTTTACTGCCGCCGGGCACTTCCCAATATTCAGAAAACGCCCTGAAATGATCTAACCTGATAAGGTCGAAAAATTGAAGATTTCGCCTGACCCTATTGAACCACCAGTCATGGCCGTTCTGCTTCAGCCTGTCCCAGTTGTAAACCGGCATGCCCCAAAGCTGGCCGGTTTTGGAAAAATAATCGGGGGGAACACCGGCCAGGCCCTTAATCTTCCCGTTTTTATCAATTTTGAATAGCTGCGGATTCGCCCACACGTCAACCGAATCATAGCTGATGTAAAAAGGCATGTCGCCCAGCAGTGCAATATCTTTTTTGTTGCAATAGGCCTTAAGCGCCGACCATTGATCTGCAAATACAAATTGAAGCCATTTGATCTGTTCGACACCCGGCTCGCTAATAATATCCCTTAGAGCGCCGGGCTCGCGAAACTTATATTGCTTTGGCCACTGGTGCCAGGGCTTATCATTAAACCTGTCCTTTAAATATTGATAAAGCGCAAAGTCATCCAGCCACCAGGCTTCATCCTGCATAAAGTGCTCGAATTGTGTCCTATCGGCTGTATTTGTAAAAAAGGAATATGCCTGGTCGAACAATGACTTTTTTATCGCGGTTGCTTGTTTGAAATCAACCTGTTCGCTGGTTACAGCGTACTTCTTAAGATCATCTTTGGTCAATAAGCCTTCCTTTACAAGCAATTCGGGGCTTATCAACAGAGCATTACCCGCCATAGCCGAGGTTGCACTGTAGGGCGAATAGCCCGATCCGCCGCCAATGGGGCTCACCGGCAGCATTTGCCAGTATTTTTGGCCGCTTTGAGAGAGAAAATCGGCAAAACGGTAGGCTTCCGGACCGACGTCGCCTATACCAAACGATGAAGGCAATGACGTGATATGCAATAAAACCCCGGCGCTCCGCTCATTTGCCGGCGGCTTCAGTTGCAGCAGCGCCACCGGCACATCGCTGAACAACTGCCCGGCGTCAATTCCTTTCACGCTGTATCCGCTTGCCCCGGTCAGCACATTTCGCCAGGACAAAGGTGCGCCTTCAGGAACAATGATCCTGGTATCGCCCCAATCCAGCTGAAAGGAATTATTGTCTGTTTCGGCGATGGCAGCAGTATGCAGGGGGATGACGGCTAAAAACCACTTCCCTTCATAATGCCGCGCAAAACCGAAAATATTTTCCTTGAACCTGCCTTTAACTTTTATCGGGATATATTCTCCTTTTTCAAAAACGACAGCGCTGGTTTGACGGATTTCCAGCAGTTTCCTGGTCAGCGACTGCTTAATTTGCCCGTTATAACGTTCTTGCCACAAGTGCTTCCATTCGGCGGCGCCGTTCAAAAGGTTTTCCCGTCCTGTATAATCTACCGGCCTGCGGTTGTCCGGGTCCACAAGGCTCAGGTCCCATAGCTCGCATCCCTGGTACAGGTCGGGCACACCCGGGCAGGTATATTTCAGTAATGTTTGACTTAAAGAATTAACAATACCAAAATCGGCTACGCGGCTATGAAAGGCCTCAAAACTTTTCCATGATGTTCCCTTTGTATCAAGCAACCGGGCTGCGAACTTTTTAGCGGCTTTTTCATATTTCTCATCAGGCTGCGCCCAGTTTGAATTTCGTTTGGCTTCGCGCAGCGCTTTAACCAGGTATTCTTGCAGCCGATCATCAAAATTATCCTTATCGCTGCCCGGCATAGGGTATGCGCCGATGAGGGTTTGGTAAATAAAATATTCGTCGTTGAGATCAGGCGCATCATCCGTTTTCAAATGCTGATTTAGCTTTTGCCATTGGCCGACCTTTTGTATCCATTCATCGGCGAGGTCGCTTAAAACGTTTAGCCTGGCGCGTACATCCTCGCCCCGCTTGGTGTCATGCGTGGACGAAGCGCTCATAGACAAGGGCCAAAGCTGCTGACGGTTTTGCATGATCCTGTCAAACCCGGTTGCCTTCAGGCCGAACGAAGCGGGCGAATCCCCTACTTCGTTATGGTCGACAAACCGGTTGTAAGTGTACATCAGCGTATCCTCGACCCCCTTGGCCATCAGCGGGCCGGTAAACTGCATCAGGCGCAGGTAAAAATGCAATGCCCGGCGGCGGTAGTCCTCGTCAGCTACTTTAGGTTTAAGCAGCAGGCAATCTTCCAGCACATCGTTAACACTGCTCAGCACCGGATCATTCTTACTGGTCTCTCTGAGCAATGCTTCCATTGCCGCTGCTTCCTCATCGGGTAATGGCATGGTATTACCGTAAAAACGGTAAACCGGGCAGCGCACTAATATTTCGGCTATCGCTTTTTTAAAAACTTCCTGCCCTATATGTCCCGCTTCATCGTCCAGCCGCAGGTCAAAAAACAGGTGCCGAAGGTTTTCGAGCTCGCCCTGCATATTATTATCCAGGATAAGGCGCTTCTTTTGAAACACTTGTTCACCAACCGGCGCCTGTTCGGGATCGACTGACCGGTAAAATTCCTGGAACGTCGTTTTATTCGTTCTGCAGGTAAACAGGTTATTCATGGTCGCCAGGAAGTCGTAGCCTGTATTGCCCTGCACCGGCCAGTCGCCTGGGAATTGCTCGCCTTCCTCCAATATCTTTTCGACGATAATATAAATGTCCGGGCCGGCCAGTTCACGCAATCGCTGCAAATAGGTTTTGGGATCGTACAAGCCGTCGACATGATCGACACGCAGACCCTGGAAAATACCTTCGTCAACCAGCTTTTTGATCAGCACATGATAACGGTTAAATACTTCGCTTTCCTGCATGTTCAGGCAGATGAGCCCGTTGACGGTAAAGAACCGCCGGAAATTGATTTGTTTATCCGTCTCCTGCCAGTAGCAAAGCTGATAATGCTGGCTGTTGATCAACTGCCTCAGCAGTTCAGGATCAGTATTGACTTTTTCGAGAAAAATGTTTGGGGCGGTACCGTCGGTATACAATTCTGCATACGAAGCGCTGCATATCGGATATTGTTGCCCGAAATAGTCCAGAAACGGTTTTTCTGACCAGGCTAATTTGATCTCACGAGCGCCGAGGGCATCATCTAACGGTTTACCGAGGAAGGGCACCATTAACTTTCCATCACATACCGGGCTATCCCAAAAAATATCGAAAACACCGGCGTAACCGGAATCGCGTCCATATTCGAGAACGTTCATCAGCCATTGATTATCGGGATGAAATGCCATGTGGTTGGGCACGATATCCTGCAGCCAGCCGATACCAAGCTTTCTTAATTTTTTACTGATCGACCTTAACTGGCGGAGCGTGCCTATTTCGGGATTGATATTCAGCGGATCGGTAACATCGTAGCCATGCATGCTGCCGGGTACGGCCTTGAAGACAGGCGAGGCGTAAATAGTTTTAATACCCAGTTTGGCGAGGTAAGGAATGATCTTCTCCAGGTCCGAAAAAGTAAAACCCTTATGGAATTGAATCCGGTAGGTGGAGACAGGGTTATACATGAGCACAGTTATAAATGATGATCGATTCGGGCTGAACGATAAATTCACCGCCAACCATGACCAACCCGGGTTCGTTTGCCGGGCCGCCCCATTGCGCCTCGGACGAGTCGAATACTTTTTGCCATTTCTTTTTGGCATCGTTTACGGCAACAGCCTGCCGTTCGCCCGAAAAATTCATCAGGCAAAGCACTTGCTGATCTTTGCTCCAGCGGCGCAGCACCAGGGTTTTATTCTGCTCATCGGCATCGGCCTTTAGGTTTTTGCGGTCGTTGCTCTTCAGTACCGGGTTGTTCTTTCTCAGGCTGATCAGTGCCTTATAATAATTCAGCATGGTCTGATGGGGCCCGTTTGCTATCTCATCCCAATTCAGTTTTGAACGATAAAAAGTCTCTTCCGACTGCGGGTCGGGCGCCTCGCCTTCGGCATGAAATTCTTTAAACTCTTCCCTACGGCCTTTTTGGACTGCCTTAATTAATTCCTTATCGGTATGGCTGACGAAATATTGGAATGGCGACGAGGCCGCCCACTCCTCGCCCATGAACAGCAGCGGCAAAAACGGGCTTACCATAACCGCTCCGGCCAATAGCTTTTGCATTTCAAAGCTCACCAGCGCGCTTGTTCGCTCGCCCAGCATCCTGTTGCCCACCTGGTCGTGATTTTGCGAAAACACCACGAACTGGTTGCCGGGATTGCTTGCCGCGACGCCAAATTGTTTATGTCGCTGTTCCGAAAATTGCCCCGTATACACATAGGCATCGCGGTAGGTCCTTGCCAGATCGGCAACGCCGCTGAAGTCGGAGTAATAGCCATGCCGTTGCTGGCCGGCGCTTACCCGTAAGGCATGGTGGAACTCATCAGTCCATTGCGCATCAGTGCCATAACCGCCTTTTTTTAGGGGATCGATATACCGCGGATCGTTCAAGTCGCACTCAACGACCAGGTGATACCGTTTACCTGTTTCGCCTGACAGTTGATCGGTTTTTTCCTTTATTTCTTTTAGGATATGTTTAGGGCTAAAATCTTTTATGGCATGCACAGCGTCCAGGCGCAGGGCGTCGATCTGGAAGTCCCTGAACCACATCAGCGCATTTTCGATAAAGAAATGCCGCACGCCATCGCACCATGCATCGTCGAAATTTACCGCATTGCCCCAGGGCGTTTTATACTTTTCGGTAAAATAAGGGCCGTATTGCGACAAGTAATTCCCTTCGGGCCCCAGGTGATTATAAACCACATCCAGCACAACGGCCAATCCGTTTTTATGGCACGCATCTACTAATTGCTGTAAACCTGCGGCGCCACCGTAACTGTTATGTACAGCGAACGGAAAAACTCCATCATAGCCCCAATTTCGTTCGCCGGGGAATTGCGCTACCGGCATGATCCCGATAGCTGTTACTCCCAGTTCAGCCAGGTAATCCAGCTTGTCTATAATACCGTTAAAATCGCTTTCGGTAGAAAAAACCCCGGTGTGCAGTTCATAAAAGATATAATCGCTTAGCGGAGGATTTGTCCAGTCGCCATCCGTCCATTCAAAAGCGTTAATGTCGATGTGCTGCGATGGGCCATGAACACCGTCGGGCTGGGATAATGAAGCAGGGTCGGGCAGCTTTTTATAACCATCGATAACGAACAGGTAATGTTCACCCACGCCTATTGCATCTGTAGTTGCCTGCCAATTCCCGTGTTCGCGAAGTTCGAGCGGAATGATCTTCCCTGCTTCGGTTTCCAATGCAACCGTATTAGCCAACGGCGCCCACACCGATACTTCTACATGCCCCCCTACCATATTCAGCCCGATACTTCTCCTACTCATTCTTTTTATTCCCTTTTTTTATAAGCTGATGCTGCAGCAGGATCACCGAGCGCGCGTCAATCATGATCTTTTCATTGGGCTTGTATCTTTGCTGTCCCTCCTCCTGGTTATACCGTGCCGTATCGAAAATAATCCGCCAGTTTTCGGCATATTTTTCATCGGGCAGTTTGTATTCCACGCTCTGGTCACTGGCGTTGAAAATGATGTAAAAGTTATCGTCAAGCACTTTTTCGCCTTCGGAGTTTACCGCATGAAGCCCGTGGCCATTTAGAAAAACAGCAATGGACCTGGCGAAATCCTGGTTCCAATGTTCGGCGGTCATTTTTGAGCCATCGGGCTGAAACCAGGCTATATCTTCTATACCATTGCCTTTTACCGGTTCGCCCCTAAACCAATTTTTTCGCGAAAAAGCCGCATGTCCCTGTCTCAAATGGATCAGCTTGCTGGTAAATTCCAGCAAGTCATTGTCGGCCTTCGACCAGTCGATCCACGATATCTCGTTGTCCTGGCAATAGGAATTGTTATTGCCTTGCTGGGTACGTCCTATTTCGTCGCCGGCCAACAGCATAGGCACTCCCTGCGACAGGAAAAGAGTCGCCAAAAAATTCCTCTTCTGCCTGTTCCGCAGCTCATTAACAGCCGGATCGTCCGTCGGCCCTTCAACACCATAGTTGTTCGACCGGTTATGACTTTCACCATCGTTATTGTTTTCGCCGTTGGCTTCGTTGTGTTTTTCGTTGTAAGAAACAAGATCGGTCAGCGTAAAACCATCGTGCGCCGTAATGAAATTAATGCTCGCTGTCGGTCTGCGATAATCCCGGTACAAGTCGGCGCTGCCTGTAATACGATTCGCGAACTCGCCAAGCACACCTTCCGAGCCATTCCAGTATTCTCTTATGATATCGCGGTATTTTCCATTCCACTCGCCCCAGCCCGGAGGAAATTTCCCTATTTGATAACCACCCTCGCCAATGTCCCATGGTTCCGCTATCAGCTTCACCTGCGAGATCACCGGGTCCTGGTGGATGATATCGAAAAAAGCGCTCAGCCGGTTTACTTCGTGGAGTTCCCGCGCAAGGGTGGCGGCCAGGTCAAACCGGAAACCATCCACGTGCATTTCCAGTATCCAATAACGCAGGCTGTCCATCATCAGCCTCAGCACATTCGGCAAATTGGCATTAAGCGTGTTACCGGTACCGGTGTAATCCATGTAATACCGCTTGTTTTCTTCTGTTAACCGGTAGTAGGCAGCGTTGTCGATCCCTTTAAACGATAAGGTTGGCCCCATCTGGTTTCCTTCGGCGGTATGGTTATAAACTACATCCAATATTACCTCGATGCCCGCTTTATGGAGCTCTTTCACCATATTCTTAAACTCGTTAACCTGGTGATTATCCAGGGCCGACTTTTGGGAATAACCGGCATGAGGCGCAAAAAAGCCGAGGGTATTGTAGCCCCAGTAGTTGACCAGGCCTTTATCCTTCAGGCTGCGATCGTTCAGATAATAGTGCACAGGCATTAACTCCACAGCCGTGACACCCAGCTTTTTCAGGTATTCGATGGTCGATTGATGGCCCAACGCGGTATAAGTGCCCCGCAATTCTTCAGGTATGTTTGGATTGAGCTTGGTGAAACCTTTTACATGTACTTCGTAAATGACGGTGTTATAGTAAGCGATGTTCGGCGGCCGGTCTCCTTCCCAGTCAAAATTAGGGTCGATCACGACGGACTTGGTCATCACCGGGGCGCTATCGGTATTGCTGAAACTCAGGTCTTCCTTTTCATTACCTATTTCGTAACCGAATAAGCTGTCATTCCAGTCGATTGTTCCGGATATAGCCTTGGCATACGGGTCGAGCAAAAGTTTGTTGGGATTAAAGCGGTGACCATTTTCGGGCTCGTACGGTCCGTGAACGCGGTATCCGTAAAGCTGTGCCGGCTGCAAACCAGGGATATAAATGTGCCAGATATGGCCGGTCCGTTCGATCATATCAACCTTTTCGTATTCAGTCTCATCCGTCGGCTTATGGAACAAACAAAGCTCGACCTGGCTGGCATTCTCGGAAAAGATGGCGAAATTGACGCCCTTGCCATCCCAGGTGGCGCCTATCGGGAAGGGCTTTCCCGGGTAGTAGTTTTTTTTCATATACAGGTTCTTGGCAGATACTATTTAGCAAATCAATTATCCGCCCGAATGTTTGAGAACGCACTTAAAAAATCTTTGAGGGGCCGCCTGATAAACGTTGACTGAACAAACGTGAGCAATAGTGTTTATTTGGCGCTGATGCAGTCGATTGTATCGTTGATTTGCACAATTGAAAACTGGAACAAAATAGACGAATGGTTTCCCCGGGGCGTCTGCGTACTTTCTCCATTCTCAGACCCATTTTATCTTTTTTGATCTGGAAAAAGCCGGCAATTTCATTATAAGGCAAACTTCACTATCTTAAAACAGTTATTAGGATTATGAGCAGGGCATTTGTAAAGGAAGGTGAAAACGACCAACTTAAAGATGTGGCGCCAAACTTAGCGTCACTTCTGTTTTTTCTTCGCCGCGAGAACGGCGGTGCAGTGCGTGAACTCAGGACACGCTTCAGTGAAAAGTTTCAACGTGAGGTGATTGACATGAGTGATGGCTTAACCTACGGCTTGAATGAAGTTAACCAATGGCAGGTATACCTGGATTAAGAGCACGATGGGACTGGAAAGATTTCTCAAAGCGCAGGAGCGCGATTATATGCAAGCTTTGTCTGAGATGCGAAACGGCCGCAAGACCAGCCATTGGATATGGTACATTTTTCCGCAGATCGCAGGACTTGGCTACAGTGAAATGTCTAAGCACTATGCTATAAAGGACCTGCCGGAAGCAAAGGAATACCTGGCACATCCTGTTTTGGGAAAACGACTGATCGAGATTAGTAATACATTGTTAAGTCACAATAAAAGCGCGAACAGTATCATGGGCAGTCCTGACGACCTAAAGCTACGCTCCAGCATGACACTCTTTTCCTTAGTACCCGGTGCGGACCCCGTCTTTGACAAAGTCCTCGCTAAGTTCTTTGACGGCAAAAAGGACAGCGCGACCTTACAACTTGTTTGATATGACAACGGTCAGCAGCCACGACCTCAGCCGGCCATTCGGCCTGTACGCGGAACTGCTGTTACAATATTTTTTTCTACACTGCTAACCGACAAACCTGTTCAAAGTCTGAAGGTTCTGCACAGCAGCGCCAAGCGTGTTATTAAAGTAGCAATAAACAGATTTTCCTTCCCCCATCCACTCCCTGATATAACCCGCATATTCATATAGATAATCATCCGCGTAACTACCCCGGTAGCCGCCTTCAGGGCCATGAAACCGCATATAAATGAGGGTTTCCGACGTGCTGATCAGCGGCGACGCGGATTTGGGCATGTCATGGAATACCATTGCGGTATCAAAGGCGGAAAGTAATTCAAAGACATTGTCATCGTACCAGCCGGCGTGGCGGAACTCAACGGCGACCGGCCAGTTATAGCGTCTTAGCTCAGCGAGTAAGCCAGTCAATTGGGTAATATCGGGTCCGAATTTCGGCGGCAACTGAACTAATAAGCAGCCCCGCTTATCCATAGCGTTTAGCGCGTCCATAAAAACGGGTACCGGTGCAAGGTTAAACTGCTGCTGTTGTGCGTGCGTTATCTCTTTGACGAGCTTAAAGGAAAAAGCAAAGTCGTCCGGCACTTCGGCTGCCCACTTCACAAGTGTGCGCGAAACGGGTATTCGATAAAAACTGGCATTGATCTCGATGGAGCTAAAGATTGAGGCATAGTAAGTAAGACGAGTCCCACTTTGAAACGCCGCCGGAAAATAGGTTTTGTTTTTGACAGGCAGAACGAGATTGCTGGTGCCGGAAAAATAGCTGTTCATGATAAAGGAACGTTGGTGACGATAGTTATGTTCTGGGTTTGCTATTGAACCGGCTTTTTAACATATTAGAATAGCTTTAGCGCCCCAAATTTGAACGGTTATGATTGCCGTCATGGAAAAATGCCGTCGAACTAGTCAAAACTTTCAGAATGTTTTACAACTGTTTTACAAAGTTTATAAAATAAAAAAGCCCCACTTGCCGAAGTGAGGCTTAACCTATTGGTTTTTAGTGCTCCCCAGGCTGGACGGAATTCGAACCGCATGGTAGAACAACTTAAGTTTTTGAGCGGTTTAAAGGTGGCTTAACAAAGGGGGGCGATTCCCCTCGGGGCTACTTATCGAGCAGAAGCCTTCAGTGAAAAAGCTGGAGGCTTTTTTTGTTTTTACTGTAGACGGAGACTATGAGCATAATCGCAAAAAGTTCTTAAACTTCGAACAGCTGTGGTGACCCGCAAAGAGCGGACGGACAAAAAGGATTATCTTAAAATCTTCCGATATTTGATCTGCGTGAATCTATATACATCCCATATTAATTTTTACGACGTCGCCGCCCTGGGAATCCTGTTTACCGGGCTGAATTTTGCTTTGTTGTTAGGGTTCACTAAAAAGATAAACCGCCCGGCAAACAGGTTTCTTGCCCTGGCTCTTGTGGTGATGGTTTTGTGGATGATCCGTATCTCAGGCATCGATACTCGGTTGCATCTGCAGTTTTCGTTGGCGCTTGGTCCTCTTATATATTTTTATGTGCTGAAATTAACCCGACCGGAATACAAGTTCAGCTGGAAAGACTTGCTGCATTTCGTCCCGGCATTATTGGAGCCGTTTATATTACCCAACCCGGTATTACCGTTCCTTACTTTTATTTCGGTTATTACCTACCTATATTTCTCGCACCAACTTATCGAACGTTTTTATCATCGCCAAAAATTTACCGCCGGCGACCGTTACCGGTTTGAGTTGCGGTGGCTGCATCAGTTGCTGATTGGTTTCGGACTATTGTGGCTGCTTTGGGTACCACTTGCCACTGCAGTTTATTTTTATCATTTAATCGCGCAGACTTATTATCTTTTTTATTTCAGTGTGGGCGGAATGTTGATATGGATAGGTGCCGCAGCTCATTCAAGACCTGATAGTGGCGAGCTTGCGGTTGCCAAAACGTTTTTAAAGCCATTACTTCCGGCCGGACTGAAGCAAAAAGGAACCTGGCTCAAAAAAGCCGTTCTTCAAAACCGGTATTATGAAGACCCGGAATTAACCCTAAGTTCGTTGGGCGAAAAACTGGGTCTGCATACCCATGAGTTGTCGCGGTTGCTTAATACAGTCCTCAAAAAAAGTTTTAACGACTTCATTAATGAATACCGCGTTAGGGCGGTGATCCGCAAAATGCAGGATCCGGCTTACGCCAACATCACCCTGCTGGGCATAGCCTACGACTCGGGCTTCAATTCCCAAAGCGCCTTCCATCGCATATTCAAGGAATTAACGGGCAAAACTCCCGCCGAACATAAAAAAGAGCTCCCAACTTATAAGTTAGGAGTTGGTGAACAGCCGGCTGCGGTACTTTCGGTTCATCAAACCACACCGAAGTGGTCTGTCGAAAAATCAAAACGCAGCTTCATGTTTAGAAATTATCTCAAGAGCGCCTTCCGCAGCCTCAGGAAAAGCAAAAGTTTTACCGCCCTCAACGTTATCGGCCTCGCCGCCGGCCTCAGTGTATGCCTGCTGATCGTCCTGTATGTTACCGATGAGGTCAGTTACGACCGCTACAATGTCAACGCTGACCGCATCTACCGGATCGATGAGGATCTTTACTTCAATAACACCCAATACGACGCTGCCACCACCTCCAAATTTTTCGGCCCCACGCTTGTCGCTTCCTATCCGAAGATCCGGCAGATGGTCAGGTTCCGCAACCCGGGCGACCTGCTGGTGAGGAAGGGCAGCAACCACGTCATCGACCATCGCTTCACGTTCGCCGACTCGACGATCTTCAAAGTCTTCACATTGCCCATGATCGCCGGCGACCCCAATACCGCCCTCAACAACTCTCATTCTATTGTGATCGATGAAAGTGCCGCCCGCCGTTATTTCAACACCACCGACGTCGTCGGCCGCACGCTGGAGGTAGATAATGATAATACACCCCTTAAGATCACCGGGGTTATCCGGGATATGCCCGAACAGTCCCAGTTCCATTTCAGCTTCATTCGCCCCATCCGTGAAGCCTACAACTTTAATGACCCCGGCGACAACAACTGGGTAAGTAATTCCTATTATACTTACGTACTTGCCCAACCCGGCACTACGCGGGCCGAGGTCCAGAAAGATGTAGACGAAATCGTCAGCCGCTATATCAGCCCGGCCCTCCAGGGAATGTTCCGCTCTTCTGGGGCCGCCCTCGAGAAAGCGGGTAGTCATTTCCGATGCCACATCTTCCCTCTTACCGACGTACACCTCCATTCCAATAAGTCAGGTGAGCTCGAAGCCAACAGCAATATCCAGTTCGTATATATCTTCTCCATCATCGCCGTGCTCATCCTCCTGGTCGCCTGTGTCAATTTCATGAATCTCAGCACAGCCCGCTCCGCCAACCGCGCCAGGGAAGTGGGCATCCGCAAGGTAGCCGGCTCGACGAAAGGACACCTCATCATCCAGTTCCTCACCGAGTCCATCCTGCTCAGTCTCTTCTCTCTCGTCCTCGCTATTGGCATCGCTGCCCTGCTGCTGCCGGTGTTCAATCAGCTCGCCGGGAAATCGCTCCACGCCGACGTGCTCTTCAGCGGCCGGTTCCTGCCCATCTTCATTCTCCTGGTGCTGCTGGTGGGCTGTCTCGCAGGCAGTTACCCAGCCTTCTACCTTTCGTCCTTTCAACCGATCCATGTATTGAAAGGAAAGATGGCCGCAGGCTTCAAGAGCAGCCGGCTCCGCAGCAGCCTGGTGGTCTTTCAATTTTTTATTTCTATTGGCCTCATCGTGAGCACCATCGTGATCTACCGCCAACTGCACTATATTCAAAATAAGGATGCCGGCTTCAATCGGGACCAGGTACTCGTCATCCATGATACCTGGACGCTCGGCCGTAATGGCACATCCAATCTTCGCAAGGACCTGCTCACCCTCGCCGCAGTCACCGACGCAACCATCACCCCCGACATCCCCACCGTTGATGGCCAGTACTGGCAGGAAGGCTGGTTCCCCACTGCCTCACTCGACGCCAGGAAGGCGGCCATCATGACCACGCTCAGGGTTGACGACCATTATGTTCCCACCTTAGGCATGCAGATTGTAAAAGGCCGCAACTTCGACTTCGCGAAATTTCCTACCGACTCGACTGCCATCATCCTCAATCAAGCTGCTGTAGCGATGCTCGGCGTGAAAGACCCGCTCAATCTGATCCTATACAATCACGATGATCACTTCAAGCTTCTCACCTTTCATGTTATCGGTGTCGTAAAGGATTTCAACTATAACTCCATGCATGACAAGATCCATCCCCTGCTTATGGTGGCCAACTCGTTTAACTGGAGCAGTATGGCCGTCCGCTTCCACACGAATGATGTTTCCAGCCTCGTCCGGCAGGTGGAAAGCACGTTCCATGCTGCTAAGCAAGGACTGCCCTTTAATTATACCTTCATGGATAACGACTTTGATAAATTGTATCACGCCGAGCAGCAAACCGGCCAGATATTCATCACGTTCGCCATCTTCGCCATCCTTATTGCCTGTCTCGGTCTGTTCGGCCTTGTTACCTATGCTGTCGAACAACGCATCAAGGAGATCGGCGTCCGCAAAGTACTCGGCGCCTCCGTCGGTAGTATTGTCGGCCTCATCAGCAAAGACTTCACGATGCTCGTCGGGATCGCTGCGCTCATCGCCTTCCCGGTCGCATGGTGGGCTATGTATAAATGGCTCGATACGTTTGCCTATCGTACGGAGATCAGTTGGTGGATATTCCTCGTGGCAGGCGCTGTCGCCCTCGCCATTGCACTGTTTACGGTCAGTATTCAGACCATCCGCGCGGCCCTCGCTAACCCCGTAAAATCCCTCCGAAGCGAGTGATCGAGGGCCATTGACTACCGCTTTGAAAGAGTGATAAGAAGAATCGTCAGGTCAGCAAAAACACGCGTTTAATGCTCACAAAAGTCATTTTTATTGAAAAAAGGCCCCGCAGACATGCGGGACGTAAGCTCCTCAGACTGGACAGAATTCCAACCACATACTATAGGGACTGAAATTTTTGAGCTCCTTACAGGAAGCTTAAGTTAAGGGTTCGATTTCCCTATGGGTTGATGCAGACTATCAGAAGTGATACAGAATCAAAACGCATTCATTGACATTGAGCCTCTTGTTGGCAGGGCAATCGACCGTTTAACCAAGCTCGACATAACTATACTATCAATCAGACAATTCCGAAAAAAGAGAACTGATTGGTTCGATGTATGCCGAAAAATTCACTTTTGAAGACCTGCGACATCGAACCGCACAAACAACGGATCTGCATTCTTTTATCTACTTGATTAACAATGAATTATGGGAAAAAAAGAAGGGCAAACAACAAAAATTTGTGTTTGCCCTGTCTGGCTCCTGAGGCTGGGCTCGAACCAGCGACCCTCTGATTAACAGTCAGATGCTCTAACCGGCTGAGCTACTCAGGAATGCTTTCCGATTTGGAGAGTGCAAAAGTATGATTTATGCCTTAATTTCACAATATTTGCGCAAAAATTTTAAAATTTAGTTTGAATGAGCCTTGTAGTTATCGGCACCGTCGCATTTGACGCTATTGAAACACCCTTTGGTAAAACCGATAAAATCGTCGGCGGAGCGGCCACCTATGCCAGTCTTGCCGCCTCCTATTTCTGCGATAAAGTGAAGATCGTGGCCGTTGTGGGCGACGATTTCCCCGAAAATGAGATAGCAGATTTCGGCAGCCACGGCATCGATACCGAAGGCCTTCAGGTAAAGAAAGGCGAAAAATCTTTTTTTTGGAGCGGCAGGTACCACCAGGATATGAACAGCCGCGACACATTGGTAACCGAGTTAAATGTATTAGCCGATTTCGACCCGGTTATCCCGGAAAACTACCAGGATTGCCGATACCTGATGCTGGGCAACCTTACTCCGCAGGTACAGCAAACAGTTATCAGGAGACTGCGCCAACGGCCAAAACTGATCGTGCTGGATACGATGAACTTCTGGATGGACGTGGCCCTGGATGATCTGCTGGGTACGCTAAAAATGATCGACGTGCTGACTATCAACGATGCCGAAGCCCGTCAGCTTTCAGGCGAATATTCGCTGGTCAAAGCGGCACAGAAAATATTGCAAATGGGCCCGAAATACCTGATCATCAAAAAAGGCGAGCATGGAGCCCTGCTTTTTGGCGAAGGCAAAATATTCTCGGCACCCGCGCTCCCGCTTGAAGAAGTATTTGACCCGACGGGTGCAGGCGATACCTTTGCCGGAGGATTTATCGGCTACATGGCCAAGGTCGGCACAATAAATTTCCAAAACATGCGCAATGCGATCATCTACGGATCGGCGCTGGCTTCGTTCTGCGTGGAAAAATTCGGCACCGAGAAATTGAAGAATTTATCACAGGCCGAAATTGCCGGCCGCGTGCAGCAATTTGTCAGCTTATCAAAATTCGAAATAGAATAGGACCCGATGCGGAGTGTGGAATGTCAAATGTGAAATTAAAAACATTCCGACTTTGGCATTCCGACCTCCGACTTCAAATTAACCTTCCTATCGGATCAAAATGATCGAAAACCCATTCATCGTGCGGTGCATCAACCAGTTCATGTGTCAGATCCTGCCCCGCCCAATGTTCGTAATGCCGCCCGCGCATCCATAAACGGCTGCGGCTCACGTCGTATATCAAACCCTTATATGCTATCCACACTTCGGGCTTATCCTGTCCGTTGCGCAAGGCAAGCTGCGAGCGGGTATAAACGGGCAATTCAGTCATCCGGCGAAATTTACACTGAAAATTTGAGGTATAGTATGGTTTTCCGCGGGTTGGATATTCTTATTCCTTTGAAGGATAGCGTTTGCCCGAGTGGCCAAATCTTTTCAAACAACCTCCGGTAATAATTAACGCTGGTCTCGTAGTAAAGTTCCATCAGCCGTACCGCAGTTTTTGTCAAAAGTACAAATTCAGAATTGACCAGCTTGCTATAAATGTTATCGCCCTGTAAAAACAAAAGACCCCGCAATAACGGAGTCTCTCGCCAGATATATGTGGATTTACTGATTGCCTAGTCTTCGGCGTATACCGGGTTCTTTACCCCGATGTCGTAAGCCTTCAAGTTCTTCTTCAAAAGCTTACGTGCCACGTGTATGCGGGTCTTTACTGTCCCGATAGGTATTTGCAGGTGGTCGGCTATCTCATGATACTTGTGCCCGTCGAAATACATGGTAAATGGTATGTAGTAATCCTCGGGCAGCCTGTCGAGCGCTTTCCTGATGTCGTCCATCACGAATTTGGATTCGCCGTGATTCTTGGTCGAGCTGAAAACCAAGTTCGGCGACGAAATTTCTTCCGATTTGGTAACAAAGGTGCTCATCTTTACAAACCTGCGGTAGTTGTTGATGAACGTATTTTTCATGATGGTGTACAACCATCCCTTAAGATTGGTGCCTTCTTTGAACTTATTGTAATAAGTTATGGCTTTCAACATTGTATCCTGTACAAGATCGTTAGCGTCGTCGGCATCACGCGTAAAGTGCAGTGCGTATGACCTTAGCGAAGTGGCCTGGCGAAGAACCATGGTGTTAAACTCTATAGCTGTCATTCTCGGTTTCGTTTATAGGTTAATGTTTACACTGTACACTAAACAAACTTGATACCGTTGTGCCAGACAGCAGATAATGCGGTGACAAAACCAACAAATGAACAAAGAATAAATAGGCTTGGATAAGTATTAGGCAGCAGTAATTAATATACTGAAAAACAAGCAATTAATAACATAATATATCATTATTGACTAAGCAGGCCGCGCGGTATATAGAAAATTTTAGAAAAAATATAAACTAAAAAGAAATATATTTAATCAATAATATTTACTTCCCGCTCCAGTAAAACGCCAAATTTTGTGTACACACTGTCTATGATTTGCGACGATAAGCTGTACACTTCTTCGCCCGTTGCACCCCCGTAGTTCACCAAAACCAGCGCCTGGTTCTTCCATGTTCCGGTGTGGCCGACCACTTTTCCCTTCCATCCGCATTGTTCGATAAGCCATCCGGCGGCCAGCTTTACCTTGCCGTCGCCGGCGGGATAGTTCACGACATCCGGGAATTTTGAATATACAGATTCAAATTGTTCGGGGCTGATGACCGGATTTTTGAAAAAGCTGCCCGCATTGCCGATGGTCGATGGGTCGGGCAATTTGGATACGCGAATGTGGGACACTACGCGCGACACATCGCCAATGGTAGGGTTGTTGATATTTCGGTTACTGAGCTCCTGTTTGATGGCACCGTATTCCAGGCTGGGTTGCGAAACCAGCGACAATTGAAACTTAACCGAGGTGATGATGAATTTATCCTTCAGGCCGCGCTTAAAAATACTCTCGCGATAGCCGAACGCGCAATCTTCTTTTGAAAATGTCCTGAACCGGCCGGTCGCTATCTCGAAAGCGCGGCAGCTTTTGAACACGTCTTTCAGTTCGACGCCGTAGGCACCAATGTTCTGAATAGGCGACGCTCCGACAGAACCAGGTATCAGGCTCAGGTTCTCGATACCGGCATAACCCCGGTTCACACAATAGTTCACCAGGTCGTTCCATACTTCGCCGGCGCCGGCCTCGACAAATACTTCATTGTGATTAATACGATGTTCGATACCGCGTATATTGATACGAATGATCAGTCCGTCAAAATTCTTTACCAGCAGCATGTTGCTGCCGCCGCCCAGCACCAGGTGTTTTATGTTTTGCCATTGCGGGTCGAGGAATAACTCCGCCAGGTCTTCTTCATGCGCTATTTCGACAAAATATTTCGCCGAAACATCGATACCGAAGGTATTAAAGTTTTTGAGGGATACGTTTTCCTGGATTTGCAGCATTTCTTAGAGGCCGGATGTCTGAGGTCAGAAGTCTGATTTATTACGGGGCGAATTTCGGAATTTTAGTTGAGTTTATTTTCCTCTTGTCTATACCTTCACAAGCAAAAGCTATTCAAACCGCCATCTGCGGCGCATAGCCAGCCCGAAAAGCGTTCACGGTTGATTTGGGTGTCAGAACCGCCACTAATTCTGACCCTGGAAGAGCTCTACCGGCCGCATAACCAAAAGGCGACCATTCGAATAATATTCCTTTGGCTACCAAATACGGTTTATCAGCCATCCCGATAAAAGCGCCATCCGGCAGATCGCTAAGTTTTGCCTGGTATTTCACTTTCGAGCCGTCGCGGTTCATCCTTTCGCCGTGCAATATGGCATCGATCCGCTGGATCGAAGTTTTCTCATCAAAACCATATTCCGGATTGCCTTTTAGCCAGAAAGATTTGAACCTCAGATAATCGGCTCGGCGGCATTCAAAGCAGGGGCGATGCCCGGCTGCAAAGGATGTAGCCTCGTCCATAAAGAACAGTTCGGTATAGCGGTTGGGCGCCATCACCGTTCTTTTTCGTCCCCTGAACTGTAATACGCAGGTGATCCAGGCTTTTAATTTATATGGTCGCAGTACATGCTGGTGCTCATCATGCAAAATGCCGCGATTACCCATCCACGCGCCGCGGGCTGGTGTTTTGATGATGTTGCCATATGGATCGACGCGGTTTTGTAACATGGGGTTTGAATTTCGGAATGCGGAAGGTGAATTTCAAAATTGACATTTCGCATTCCGAAATTAAATGTGTATCGGCCGGTTATCCGTAGCTGCTAAACAGGCTTCCCTGAAGGCTTCGGTATAAGTCGGATGGGCGTGACTCATGCGCGAAACATCCTCTGCCGAGGCGCGGTATTCCATGGCACAAACAGCTTCGGCTATCATATCGGCGGCACGCGGTCCGATGATATGCACGCCTAATATTTCATCTGTAGTCGCGTCGGCTAAAACTTTGACAAAGCCGTCCAAATCGCCGCTGGCCACCGCGCGGCCGCTCGCACGGAACGGGAACGAGCCGCTTTTGTATTTCACATTGGCGGTTTTCAACTGCTCTTCGGTCTGCCCCACGGCAGCAACCTCGGGCCAGGTATAAACCACGCCCGGTATCAGGTTGTAATTGATGTGTGGCTTTTGGCCAACAATACGTTCTGCAACAAAGGTACCTTCGTCCTCGGCTTTGTGGGCCAGCATGGCCCCTTTGATCACGTCGCCTATCGCATACACCCCTTTGACGCTGGTTTCTAAGTGATCGTCGACGGTGATCTTACGACCGCGATCTTCGACCTTTAAGCCGATGTTTTCCAAACCAAGTCCATCGGTATAAGCGATGCGCCCAACAGCGACTAAGCAATAATCGCCCTTCAATTCTTTTTTATCGCCAGTCGGGGCGTCGAAAGTTACGGTTACTTCATTGCCTTTAGCTGTAGCGCCGGTTACCTTATGGTTCAGGTAAAACTCCATGCCTTGTTTCGACAATACTTTTTGCAATTCCTTACCTAAGCCACGGTCCATCGTCGGGATGATGGAATCCATAAACTCGATCACCGATACCTTGGCGCCAAGGCGCGAATAAACCGAACCCAGCTCTAAACCGATAACACCGCCACCGATCAGGATCAGGTGTTTGGGAACTTCGGTCAGGGTTAAAGCCTCGGTCGAGGTGATGATGCGTTTTTTATCTATCTGTATAAATGGCAGCGTGGAAGGTTTTGAACCGGTAGCGATAATGATGTTATTACCGGTTATTTCCTGCACTGTGCCATCGGGCTTTTTGATGCTGACGGTGTTCTTGTCCTTGAACGAGCCAACCCCCTGAATGCCGTCGATCTTATTCTTTTTGAACAGGAAGCTGATACCTGAGGTATTTTTGGTCACCACTTCCGTTTTACGCTTCATCATCTGGGCCATATCCAGCGACAGGTTATCCAGGTTGATGCCGTGCGTTTTGAAGGCATGCGAAGCGTTATAATAGTGTTCGGACGAATCGAGCAGGGCCTTGGACGGTATACAGCCCACATTAAGGCAGGTACCGCCATAAGTGGCGTATTTTTCGATACAGGCTGTTTTTAGGCCCAGTTGGGCGCAGCGTATAGCGGCCACATAGCCTCCCGGGCCCGAACCGATAACGATAACATCATATTGCATAGCAGCGTATTTAGGAGCAGCAAAGGTAAGTATTTTGGTGATTTGTGGCTGGTTAACCTGTGATTAGTTACGCAGGGATTACGAAGACTCGTTCCCTTTCTCGTTTTGAATGATCTGAGTTATATCGTTTGATAAATCAGGCAGGTGAACCTTAATAATATCCCAAACTATACTATTGTCGATACCGAAATAATCATGAGCGATGACGTTTCGAAAATCTTTGACCACTCGCCAATCAACAAAAGAATGTTTTTGCTTAAAGTCAGAGGGCATTCTTGAAACAGCTTCGCCTATGATCATAAAATTGTGTTCTACGGCGTGTTTTGTCTTTATATCCGAACAGTATGCTTCGAATGACATGACTGCGGAAAGTCAAAAATATTCTGAATAGCTTCAGCAATATCGTTCAATAATAAACGGATATTTCTGTCAGACATGGATAAGGCTCTTTTCTACAAAAGGCAGGTATGAAGGCTTAATTCCTTTGCGCGAAACCAGGTCGACCTTTGTGTTGAAAATGTCTTCCAGATCGTGAGCGAGATGGATAAAACCAATTCCAATGCGACCGTTAAAATCGACCAAAATATCGATGTCACTGCGTTCATCATAGTCGCCCCTGGCATACGAGCCAAACAGGTCCAATTCGGAAATGGGATACTTACTTTTAAGTTCCGGTTTCTTATCCCTTAGGATCGTCAGTATCTGTTCGGTATTATACATACACAAATTTAAGCAATAATTTTAGTGATTAGTGACTGGTTAACTTGTGATTAGTAATGCTGGGATTACCAAGACTTACGAAGTTTTTGAAACTTCGTAAGTCTGATTGGGTTTTACTTCGCCCCCTGTACCTGCGTGGTCGTTGCCGGGGTATTTACTGCAAAATGATAAGTTCCCGAGCCTGCGTGAATGACGATATAACCGTTATCGGCAGTACCGGAAGTAATATCCTTATCCGCTGCGAGAGGTTGTTCGTTTTCGGTGACATCCTCAACTTTTGATGCCGGCAGGTAAATATCCGCTTTGGTATTGGTTGGCGCGGTGATATTATAATAGGTCTTGTTATCCTTTACCTCCCAGCCCGAGCTTGCCACGCCGTAATAAGTATCGAGGCTGGCGCTGGCATTGGTAAAGCCACCGCCGGGGTGAGGCATCACGTGGATATGCTTATAGCCCGGTTGGTCGTCATAAGTATCCAGGCCGGCCATTACGCGGTACATCCAGTCGCCGATGGCGCCGTAGGAATAATGATTGAACGAGTTCATGCTGGCTGCCTCAAAGGTTTTGTCGGGCCTGATGCCATCCCAGCGCTCCCAAATGGTGGTGGCGCCCATCTTTACCGGGTACAGCCACGAAGGATAAGTATCCTGTAGCAGCAGGCGGTAAGCTATATCGTTATGCCCAAAACGGGTAAGCACATGGCACAGGTATGGCGTGCCCAAAAAGCCGGTTGTGAGGTGGTTGCCATAAGCATGTATGTTATCCACCAGCCGCTGTGCCGCCTGTGCACGCAGTGATTCGGGCAGCATATCAAAATTGAGCGCCAGCGTGTAGGCGGTTTGCGTACTCGATACTAATCGTCCGTTTGGCGTTACGTATTCCTTAAAGAAAGCGTCCTTAATGCGTTTAAGCATCGCTGTGTAGGTATCCACATCCTCTTGTTTTCCTAACACTCTCGCAGCATCGATCAGCAATTGAGTGGAGTGCGCCCAGAAACACTGCGCTATAAAATATTTATCCGTTATAGCCGACGAGCCGTCGGTATCGTCGTCCACACTATAGAACAGCCAGTCGCCGAAATGGAAGCCGGTGTTCCAGAGGTCGTTTTTACTTTGTTTTTGCATATAATCCACCCAGGCCTTCATGCTGGGATACTGCGTGGTCAGCAGCCGTTTATCGCCGTAAGCCAGGTACATATTCCATGGCACCACGGTCGACACGTCCGCCCAGCCGGTACTTGGCGTGACAAAGCCCAGGCAGTTGGGAATTACAAAGGGCACCGCTCCGTTAGCGCCCTGGTCGGCGGCCACATCGCGCAACCATTTGGCAAAAAAGTCGTTCACCCGCATGTTGAAGGTGGCGGTGCGCGAGAATACCTGTGCATCGCCCGTCCAGCCGAGGCGTTCGTCGCGTTGCGGGCAATCGGTGGGCACATCCAGGAAATTACCCCTTTGCCCCCACTGGATATTATGCTGCAACTGGTTGATCAGCGGGTTCGACGTGGTAAAAGTACCCGTCACTGGCATGTCGGAGTACAAGGCCACCGCGGTGACGTCGCCGGGTTTGATCAGGTCCTCCGCATAACCCTGGATACGTATGAACTGGAAGCCATGGAAGGTGAAATGCGGCTCGAAAGTTTCCTCGCCATTGCCTTTCAGCACATAAATATCCTGCGCCTTGGCCGCGCGGAGGTTTTCGGTGTAGAAATTGCCCACCTTATCCAATACCTCAGCATGCCATACCTTGATGGTGTCGCCGGGCTTGCCTTTTACTTTGATCATTACCCATCCAACCAAGTTCTGACCGAAATCGATCACTTGTTCGCCTTTTGGCGTTTTGAAGATGCGCACGGGCTTAAAGGTCTCGTGTTTTTTGACCGGTTCGTTGTACGTTGCCAGCAGGACGTTCTTCGGGTAATCCTGTACCCCGACGCCGCTCCACTTCGAATCGTCAAAGCCGGACAAAGTCCAGCCGGGCTGGTCTTTGTTGTGGTCGATGGTCTCGCCGTTATAGATCTCGCTGTAACGCACCTCGCCGGTCGACGACTTCCACGTATCGTCCGTCGCAATAACCTGGGTACTTCCGTCAGTATAAGTAATATTGATCTGCAACAGCAATGCTATATCTTTCCCATACACATTCCGCTTATCGCTATAACCGATAATGCCACGGTACCAGCCGCTGCCCAGCATGGCGCCGATAACATTCTGGCCTGCCTTTAGCATGCCCGTAACGTCATAAGTTTGGTATTCCAGCCGATGATGATAGCTCGTCCAGCCAGGCGTGAGGTAAGCGTCGCCCACACGCTGACCGTTGATCTGCGCTTCGTACATGCCATGCGCCGTGATATATGCGGTTGCCGACCTGATCTTTTTATGAAGGTCAAACTGTTTGCGCATCAGCGGGCTGGGCCGGTTGACGGTATCTTCCTGGTAGCCTGGCGTTATCCATTTCGCCTGCCAGTCAGCAGGATGCAGCAATGCCATTTGCCACCAGGCGGTTGAGCCCCATGCAGACGCTGCGCCATGATTGTCCCATACCCGCACCCGCCAGTAATATCTTTTGCCCGATTGCAGCGCTTTGCCTTTGTATGAAACCAGGACCGAAGAGTCGGACGAAATTCTTCCTGAGTCCCATATCAATCCATGAAATGCTTCGCTTTCACTAACCTCGATCCTGTAAGCGGTTTGCATTTCGTTACGTTTATCGGAGCTAAGCTGCCAGGTGAACCTCGGTTGAACAACATCCATACCTAAAGGATTGGTCCGGTTCTCACACAACAAATTGTCGACTTTTACCTGGGCGCAACAAAGAGCAGCCATGAATTGCACGGCGAAAAATAAGTAGCAGGACTTCATCAAAAATCAATTTGGGTTTATATCAAACCAAATCTAAATAAATACGACAAATCATCTATGGTGTTAGCGCTATTTATTGCAAATTAAAAATGCCCCGGTTCGCGGGGCATTCATGCTGTATTGTGAAGGTTGAATTTATTCAGACCGGATGCTGTCAACCGGGTTTGACATCGCTGCCTTTACGGATTGAAAACTTACTGTAAGCACGGCTATCACGATGGCCGATAATCCTGCTATCGCAAACGTCAGCCAGCCTATATCGATCCGGTAGGTGAAATCCTGCAACCATTTATGCGTCGCCCAAAACGCTACCGGTATGGCGATCAAAATAGCAACGATCACCAGGGTGACAAATTCGCCGGTCAGCATGCGGGTGATGGTGGTCACGCTTGCACCCAGCACCTTACGTATGCCGATCTCTTTGGAACGATTCTCGGCCATATATGAAGCCAGGCCAAATAGCCCGAGGCAGGAAATAAATATCGTCAGGCAGGCGAATATGGCAGCCAGCTTACCCGTCTGCTGCTGATCATTGAATTTTTGTTCGTAATCCTTATCGACAAACTGGTAAGTGAACGGGTAAGCCGGGTTGTATTTTTTGAAGATCTTTTCGGCCAGTGCCAGGTTCCTGGCCATATCGTTTTGGCCGTTAAAACGTATCACCGTGTTATATGTCCAGGTTTTTGAGGCATAAACGATCATCGGGTTAACGTTATCATAAGGCGATCCTATTATAAAATCTTTAAATACACCTACTACACGGTACAACCGCGTGCCGGCCTTGACCGAAGAATTTACAGGATCCTTGATACCCATTTGTTTGACAGCAGTTTCGTTGAGCAGGCACGACGCGCTGTCTGACGGAAAGGCATTAAAATCAAGATCGCGGCCGGCAATCAATTTAAGTCCCATTGTTTTAATGAAATCACCGGAGGTTCCGAATTGAGTAAAGGTTAGTTTCTGCTGGTCCGGGTTCCCGCCGTCCGTTGAAAACCCCGAGGATGTATTACCATTAAGCGTAATGACGTAGCCAGTCTCGCACATGGCCGTAGCTGCGCCTGACGCGATCAGGTCATTTTTTATCAGCGGAAAATTTTTACGTATGTCGCCTTCTACAGGCACCTGGGCTAAATGATCGATATTATAACCGGCATCCCTGCCCTGGGCAAATTTGATCTGGCGATATACCACGATAGTCGATACGATCAGGATCACCGCTACGGCAAACTGCAGCACCACCAGCACCTTACGCGGGCTAAACACTCTTCTTGCTGAATTAAATCGCCCCTTTAAAACCTTAACCGGCCTGAATGCCGAGAGGAAGAACGCAGGATAGCTGCCCGCAAGAACACCTGTCAGCAAAATGAACCCTAAAAATACCAGCCAAAAAACAGGTTCCATGTATTGGATGTGCAGGTTTTTGCCCGTAAGCTGATCGAATGCCGGCAGGCACAACTGCGCAATGAACAGGCCAACAAACCCCGCGATGAGCGTAACGGCCAGCGATTCGGCCAGGAACTGGCCTATCAAATTGATCCTTGCCGCACCCATCACCTTACGCACACCCACTTCCATAGCCCGCTTATGGCTTTGCGCAGTGCTCAGGTTCATAAAATTGATACAGGCAATAAGTAAAATTATACCCGCTATAATAAGCAGCAAGTGCACAATCTCGATACGGCCCCCTGCAACCTTACCGTTCTCAAACCGGCTGTATAAATGCATTTTACTGAACGGATACAGGAACACTTCGGTAATATTGTTTTTATCCGCCACGTGCCGCCTAACTATGTACTTGATCTTACTGTTCACATGGTCAAGACTGGCGCGAGGTTGCAACTGCACATAGGTATAATAACTATTGGAGTTCCACGCGTTATCGTTATTGAACGCACCCTCGGCCGGTAAAGGCAACAGGTATTCAAAGTCAAACTCGGTATTATTGGGCAGGTCCTGCATCACACCTGTTACTTTATAAACCTGTTTGGCGTCGAGCTTCACCATTTGATTCATCGGATCGGCGTTACCGAATATTTTGGTTGCCAGGTGTTTGGTAAGTACCACGCTGTTTACGTCGTCAAATGCGTGGGCGGCGCTACCCTCGGCGAACGGGAACGTAAACATGGTCAGAAAGTCTTTATCTACTTCGTTACCCTTCGCCTTTAGCGAAATGTCTTTATAATTGAACAGGCGGTCCTCGCTCCAGTATATCCTGGAGGCGCTTTTGATTTCCGGGTATTGCTGTTTAAGCGCGTTGCCAAGAGGCCCCGCGGTTACATCCTGGGTACCTGTCCATTCTTTGGCCGGGAAACGATACCACACCTTGTAAAGCGTTTTGTTATTGGCGTGAAATGAATCGAAGCTGTATTCATTCTGCACCCATAATGCGATCAGTATTGCGCCAGCCATGCCAACTGCAAGCCCGGTTATGTTGATGAACGAAAATGCCTTTTTAGCCTTAAGACTGCGCAGGGCAACCTTAATGTAGTTTTTCAGCATAGCAATAGGTTTAAAGCGATTGTATCATAACAATTGTGCCATCAGTATAAATAGCTAAATATCAATCTATTGCCTGGACGAAACCATTTAAAGTGTGCGATATCGAACAATTATCGTGCGGAAGTGCACACCGACGCTGCATCAAGGCTCCTGTACATCTCTTTTCTGGAAACTATAGACCAGGTAAACCAGCGCGGGCAGAATAAAAATGCTGCCTATCAACAGGGCCAGTCCGAGCGCCTGGATAGTTTTATCGTCGCCACGGTCGGTCAACAAAGACAGGTAACCATTTTTAAGGATAACGATATTGGGGTAATGCTTATAGGTGACCGTGAGCAGTATCATGGTGATCTGGAAGCCGGCCAGCAGGCGAAGCGTGCGTGCCCGGCCCCGGCGTATCATCAGCCAGAGGATAACAAGTGAAACCGCAGCGAGAATAACAGCCGTAATACCGACCGGGTTGCCGAACACCCAGTCGGCCAATGGAATGTGATCGGCGGCGGCGAAAATGAAAACCAAAGCGCCGGATATAACGGCCCCAATGTTCATTTGCCGCGCTTTACGGACAAAACGGCGCCGCTCGTCATCCGATTTGGCTTCGCCGATCAGGTAAATAGCGGCGATAAAGCCGCAAAGCGACACGGTAAATAAACCAATTGCGACAGAAAAAGTATTAAGCCAACTGAAAATATAAGCCGATAAATAGTTATCCGTATGGGTATCGATCCTGCCGGAAACCGCGCTTCCAGCTATGATACCCAGGAACAGCGGCGTAACGAAACTGGAATAAACAAATATTCGGTTATATACTTTTTGCATGTTATCGTGCACGGCATCATAACTACGAAACGCGAATGCGGTGCCCCGTGCAATAATGCCTAAAAGCATAATGGCTAAAGGAATGTGCAGGTGGATAGACATGGTCGAATAGATACCCGGAAAACCCACGAACAGGATAACGATAGCGATGATGAGCCACATGTGATTGGCCTCCCACACCGGGCCGATAGCCTGGTAACTGATGCGCCGGGTTTGCGGGCGATTGGGCTCGGTAGTAAACAACTCGATAATACCCGCGCCAAAATCGGCCCCTCCCAAAAGCAGGTAGAGCAACAATGCTAACCAGAGATATGTTATAACGACGTAAAGCATTCTTTTTTGGTTGATTTAGTTTTTGGGTTAAGTGGTTGATTAGGTTGACGAGCTGGGTGTAGTTTAATCCAACTCCGTTAACTATTCAACTCCATCAACTACCAACATCATACATTACCGGCACCATTTTTATCTGCCTGTACAGCAAAAACACCACGATCAAACTCAGTGAGAAATATACCGCCGTAAACAGGTAAAACGAATAGGCAATGCCCGGCATGGGCGTTACCGCGTCGGCCGTACGCATTACGCCCTGTATGATCCAGGGCTGGCGGCCCACTTCGGTCACCGTCCAGCCGGCCTCCACCGCGATAAAGCCGACCGGCGTCGCCAGTACGAATAGTTTTAAAAACCACGATTTGCCGAACCATTTGCGCTTCCATATCAAGGCGATGAAATAGGTCAGCGATAATGCCGCCATCAGCATACCCAAAGCTACCATTACCTGGAAAGCATAATGTGTAATGGCAACGGGCGGTTGGTCCTGTTTGGGTACCTGATCCAACCCTTTTACTTCGGCGCTGAAATCGTCCCAGGTCATCAGACTGAGCATACCCGGCAGCTTAATGGCGTAGTTTACCGTGCGGGTTGCTGTATCGGGTATGCCGCCGATAATCAAAGGCGCAAATTTTTCGGTCTTGAAATGCGCCTCCATGGCGGCCAGCTTGGCCGGCTGCCTTCTGGCTACGTTCTTTGCAGATATATCGCCGCTTAGCGGCTGCAGGATAGCAGCAACCGCAGCGAAGACAATCGCTATCCGGAAAGCTGTGTAATGGAACTTAGGGTTTTTGCGCCGAACGATCATCAATGCATGAACACCCGCGACGGCGAAACCAGTAGCCGCGAATGCCGCTATGGACATATGCAGCGCCTGCTGGAACCAGGCATTGTTAAACATCGCCTTCATCGGGTCGATATTGAGGTATTGACCATTGACATAATCAAAGCCGGCAGGACTATTCATCCAGCTATTCGCAGCAACTACCAGTATGCCCGACACAATGCCGCTGATGCCGACCACCAGCCCGGTAAACCAATGGAACCAGGGGTTAAAACGCTCCCAGCCGTAGAGGAAAAATCCAAGCGCGATAGCCTCGATGAAAAAAGCTGTTCCTTCAAGTGAAAAAGGCATCCCGAATATCGGGCCGGCATGCTTCATGAAATTGGGCCAGAGCAGCCCCAGCTCGAACGATAGCACCGTGCCCGATACAGCACCGGTTGCAAAGAAGATGGCCACGCCTTTGCTCCAGGCTTTGGTGATGTTGCGGTATACAGGGTTCCTGGTTTTGAGCCAGTAAAAATGCGCTACCGCCATAAAAAAGGGCATCACCATGCCGATGCAGGAGAAAACGATATGAAACCCTAACGACAGGGCCATCTGTGACCGGGCGGCAATAAAATTATTCATGGCAGCGGCGATGTTTAGGACGAAGGTAGGGAACATTAGAAAAAAAGAACGTTGGCAGCCTATTACAAATACTAATTTATTTTGAATATAAATTGGTTGATTGAGTTGTGCGGAGTTGATTGAGCCGACAAGATTTTGTACAACATCAATCGGCTTTGGCCAGTACCGAAGCGTTTGAAGTGAAATAATTTCGCAGGGCGGTCAACTGATCGGTATTGATCAGGTCGACGCCGTCCAATAGCAGTTCGTCCCAAACCGCTTGGTTTTCCGGCGAGGCCCATAAACGCACTTTGCTGCCCCTGCTATGGGCAATGGCCACAAAATTTCGCAGGCGTAGCCGCTCATTTGCCGGAATTGGCCCTCTCCCACTCCAATGGAGGATACCGGAGTATTTGCAACTTGCCATAGGGAACAAATTGACGGAGGCTGAGTCATGCGAAACCCTGCGCAGGTCTTCATCGATAAATGCCAACCGGCGGGGATCGCGCCCGACCAGGGCGTAAGGCTTATGCCCGGACAAAACAACGGTAACGGCATTGTAAACTATCCTGCCTTTTTCGACATGTGTCAGCATCGACTTATATTTTTCCAGCAAAGGCACCAATACACGGTAGGTATTTTCGGCCCCGGTTTTAATGTCGATCATTAAAATAACCGGCTTACCATAGTTGGCGAACACCTTGCCATTATGCTCGGCAACCTGCTGGTATAAGGGCTTAAAATAAAGCGACTCCAGTGTTCGCTTGCTTTTGAAAAAGGGGAAGATATGCGCTATGACGAGTTTGTTACCCTTTAAAAATATATCCGCCTCAATATTCGTAAAACCATTATTCAAAGCGTCAAAAAGCGGGTGTTTGTGCAGGTAATCATTATGGGCAAAGCCTTTGGCAAGCGGGGCAGGTTGTGCTTTGCAGTTAAACTGCAACAGGGCGAGGAGAAGAAATAACAGCGTGCGCGGGTACCTGACGCTGATAAATTTATTCTTCATTTAAAGTCAGGATAAGCAACTTTACGCAAGCAATTTACCCCGCGTATATATCCATCCTTTAAAACAGGCATTAAGAAATCCTTAAATAGCGAATACGTAATATTAAGTTTTTGTATCCCTTACAACGATCCGGCCTTGGCCAACGTTGTTGAGTGCGCGTCAAGGTAATCGTGCAGGGTTGCAAGCTGGTCGGTATTGATCAGGTCGACGCCGCAACTCAGCAATTGATCCCATACGGCTTTCCGTTCAGGCGATGCCCACAATCGTACTTTACTACCCATGTGGTGAGCTATAGCTACAAACTTGATCAGCCGCTCTCTCTGTAATTCAGGCATCGGCCCGACACCGTTCCAGCTAAGCAATTTCGAATATTTGCAGCTCGCCATCGTAAAAACGTTTCTTGTGGACGTATCCCGTTCGACGTGCCGCAAATCCTCATCAATAAACGCATACCGCTGTTGTTCTCCCTCAAGCAGTGCATAAGGTTTATGGCCCGATACCACCACCGTAACCGCTCCCTCTACTATGCGCCCATTCTCATAATGGGTTAGCATGGCCTGGTATTTTTGCAATACTTGCTCCAATTTCCGGTATGTTTCCGCTGCCTTCGTTTTAAAATCTATCATTAGTATAACCGGCTGGTTATAATCGGGGTATATGCGGCCGTTGTTGCGCCTTGCAATATTATATAGCGGCCTTAGATACAGCTTTTCCAGGCTGCGCCCATAATGCAGTATCGGGCAAAAATGACCGACGACCAATGTATTGTCTTTCAGGAATACATCGGCCTCGATATTGGTAAAGCCGTTATCCAGGGCGTCGAAAAGCGGATGTTTATGTTTATAGTCGTTATGCGCGAACCCGTTCGGAATCGGGGCGGATTGGGCGACGCTATTGATCTTTACAATCGTAAAAATCAGCATCAGCAGAAGGGAAATGCGACCAGCGGGTTTACAGCTCATTTAATCGGGGTATTATCATCTTAACGTAAAAATAACGATATCCAGTATTCGTTGCTTAATTTTTTATAAACAATTTTTCAGGACGGTTAATGCTGATTTTTACGCGATTGCGGATGAAGATGTTCGGGCAGGGGGCAAAAATTATTCCTTGCCATGAGGTGTCGCGCGAACCCGTTGTTCTATGCGCCTGTCGGGGATAAACCACATGCAGGCGACCACTACATATAAAAGCCCCGCAATCCAGGGGTGCCAGAAAGCCAGGGCAATAGCGGCCGCATAAATAACGATCGACGCCTTGCCTTTCCAGTCGCGGCCTATGGCTTCGGCCAGTTCCGAGTTTTTTGCGCAATGACTCGCCAGGATGCGGGAAAGAATGGTATAAGCGACACCGCAAAGAATGAGGTTGACGCCGTACACAGCCACCGGCCAGGTAGAAAAATCGTTTTGCGCCATCCATTCGGTGCTGAATGGAATAAGCGACAGCCAGAAAAGCAAATTGAGATTGGCCCATAGCGCCCCGCCGGTGATGGAGTCGACGAGGTAAAACATGTGGTGATGGTTGTTCCAGTAAATGCCCACATTGATAAAGCTTAAAATGTAACTGAGGAAAAAGGGCAGCATAGGCAAAAGGTCCTTTGGTCCGTCTTTCCCATGTTCAGGCACTTTTAGCTCGAGCACCATGATGGTAATGATGATGGCTACTACACCGTCGCTAAACGCTTCCAGGCGCGATTTTCTCATGATAGCTAATATAATAAATTAAGTCTATCCGCAAAGCACCTCTCCGCACAGACCTGCAGAGGCACCATTTCAGCGTTATTTTATCTACTGATAATAAGCTTGTTATTATTATTTTACGACTATTTTTGTCACAACCTCATCTTCGCGCAAATGGAAATCAAAGTTTTTAACAGCGAACTGAAATTAAATATTTTCGGACTTTCCGGCATCGCCGTAAATAAAAACTATGCGGGAACGGCCTTCGCATTGATGGACAAGGTATGGCTTGTGATCAAATCAAAAGAGCTAAAAAACAAGGGGTTGAACATTTGGGTATATGAGCCGGGTGAAAAAGTATTTGCCGGTGTTGAATTAGAAGACCATTCGGCCGTGAATACCGGCCTGGAACAAAAAATTATCTCACTTTCAAAATACGCTTATTATAAACATACCGGGCCGTATAGTCAGTTGGGGCAGGCCGGAGATAACATGCAAAATGAATTACGAAGAAAAGGACTTCATCCGCGCCTGCCATTTATTGAAATATACGGGCATTGGACACCCGATGAAACCGCGCTTGAAACGGAATTACTGATGGCTTTTGAATAACCTGGCCCGTACATGACACCGTTGATTCGCCACTCATCTTTGCAATTCAGGTTTGGATGTCCGTTTTTATCAGTGGCATACCGGTTGCTGGTTATTGTGTTTTTTATACCTGCAATAGCGGCCTTTACAGCCTGCGGCAGCAAAAGCTGCAAGCTTTCGGCTGCACCCATACTTTTGTTTAACGGCACAGGAACCTCGCCAAACGATGTAGCAGCGCTGGAAGATGTATTAAATAAAAATCGATTCGGGTATATAACCGTTAACTGCTCAGAGTTAAACAGCATGAGCCAGGCGGATCTTCAAAAATATCGACTGCTGATAGTTCCGGGCGGAGATTTTATAAGGATGGGTAATGGCCTGGCTAAAAAAACCGCCGTCAACATTCATCTGGCGGTGCAGCATGGTTTAAATTACCTTGGCGTATGCGCCGGGGCGTTCCTTGCAGGCAATTCTTCCTATTATAATGGCTTCAATCTTACTTCGGGCATAACATTTACTTTTTTTTCCGCTGAAATTAAGGGAATACGCAAGGCGGCGGTAACTATCACAAGCGCAGGAAGCGCAACGCTCGATCAGTACTGGGAAGATGGCCCGCAGCTTTCAAACTGGGGCAAGATCGTCTCTAGATATCCCGATGGCACTCCCGCGGTGACCGAAGGAAAAAGCGGACACGGTTTTGTCGTACTTACCGGTGTCCATGCCGAAGCTCCGGCCGGATGGCGAAGCAATATGGCGTTTAATTCATCTGTTGAAGCTGACAACGATGTTGCCACAAAGCTCGTTCGGACAGCTTTAACGGGCATCCCTCTGCCCCACTATTAACGGCATCTGTATTTATTCTGACAAGTATTTATTTACCAATTTCCGTCAAAAAGATGGCAGTGTTGTCATTCCCCTTTCGGGTATTGGAGGATTTTTCTCATGTGAACCGGTTATCCGCCGGGCTAATATACTGATTAGCTGTACAAAGTTTACTCCAAAAAGGGCTACTCTCTCACGTTGTAAACAGTTTTCGTCAAATGTCAATCCGGCAGCAGCTTTAATGCGTTCGTCTCAATAAGGCTCTTAAATGCCCGATCAATCATTATGACAATTAAAACTTTAAAACTATGAAAGCAAAAACCATCGGGAAATTCCTGCTGTACACTTTGTCGGGCATCGCTTTCCTGGCACTTTTGCTGGCAGTGCACATCTGGTGGGTGTACCGCCCCAAAGCAGATGCGCATACCCGCGTTATGGCCCGCATCGACGTGCGGCAACCGATCAGCCAGGACGAAGCCGATGCCATTAACACCTGGTTGTACCAGCAAAAAGGCGTGGATCACGCGCTGGTCAATCCGCAAACACAGATCGTCGTATTTACGTTTTCGCCGCTTCAAACTTCGGGGAATACTATTACGGCAAACTTTAAAACTCATTTCCATTTAAATGCCGGGCGCTTTACGCCGACGGAAAAAGATCTCGTATCGAGTTGTCCGGTTGCGGGCTCATCCGTCTATTACAAAGTCTACAAATTCATTGATCATATACTTTAAACAGCTAACAACATGAAAACTAAAAATCTATTTCCGGCGCTGATGATCGCCGCCATTGCTGGATTATTCTTATCAGCCTGCCACAAGGACTCGAACAAAGTAACCCCTGTTAAAGCCACCCTGTACGATTCGCTGGGGGGAACGGCAATGGTTGCCGACCCGGCCAACCCGGGCAAAATGATTGAGAAAGGTTATTTGGGTATCCGCAGCGTGGTTGACAGCACCATATTTATTATTGCTGCCGATAACCGCATAAACGGACATTTTACAACGCTGCTTAGCGAAGTGACTCACAAAAATTTAAGCGGCTTTGACGAGTTAAGCATGAACATATCCACCTTTGTGGCCGTTGGTACCGGCGCAAAGGATTATAATTACACCGGCATGAACATGGTGGACGCCCACGACCCGGCAAAAAACCCCCGCATGAATGGCAAAGCGACAAACTCCGATTTCGACGCTTTTGAAGCTGACCTGGTGGCAGGCGCGAACAAAAACCACGTACCCGCCAACCTGATCACATCGTTGGGTAAGATAGTTGAAAGCCTGCGAAGCCAGGTAGTGCAGATGTAAGCTACTAAGGACAATGGTTGATTAATAGAAGGCGGGTGCGGGTTAGTGGCCCGGCCCGCTTTTTCATGGCATCAAAAAATGACTACAATCACATTTTTATCGCTATTAGGTCATGCCCGGGCAACCGTATAACCAACATTTTTGTAACAGTTAAAGACTAAATCAATATGGTACGGGGGCAAAGCGATAGTAGGTTCACAGCAGGCAAGGCAGCTTTGCCCCACCGTACCATCTCCGGTAGTTAGCGGTTCACAATTATGCAAACGAATACATACCCCGATCTTTCCCGTTTCTTTGCCATCGGCATCAATTATAAAAAGACTGATGCAGCGACACGCGGGCTTTTTGCCATAGGGAGCGAACAATATGAAGGCGCCATCGTGCAGGCAGAAGCCAGCGGAGTTGGGCCCTTTTTTATCCTTTCAACCTGCAACCGCACTGAGATATACGGTTTTGCGGCCGATGCCCGGCAGTTGATCCGCCTGATCTGCTCCCAAACCCGCGGCAACGAAGCAACTTTCGAAACCCTGGCATACATCAAAAAAGGCAGGGATGCGGCTGAGCATCTTTTTAATGTGGGTGCAGGCCTGGATTCGCAGATATTGGGCGATTACGAAATTGTAGGACAATTAAAGCAAGCCGTAAAATTCGCCAAAGAACGCGGCTGCATCGACGCTTTTTTAGAGCGATTGGTAAATACCGTGCTGCAATCGTCGAAAGAAATTAAAAATGAAACGTCGCTTAGCGGCGGCACGGTCTCGGTGTCGTTTGCCGCGGTACAGTACATTAAGGAGCATCTTAACAACTATGCCGACCTGCGGATATTATTGGCGGGCACGGGCAAGATCGGTCGCAATACCTGCCGCAACCTGGTGGACTATCTCGGCACCCGTAACATTACCCTGGTAAACCGGACGGAAGACAAAGCCGCCCGATTGGCAGCCGAATTAGGCCTGAAAAGTGCCCCGTTAAGCGATCTGCCTCAATTGACTGCCGGCTCGGACATCATACTGGTTGCTACCAGCGCCGGAACGCCGACCATCCTGAAAGAAAATCTTGAAAATAACGGGGATAAATTGGTGATCGACCTGTCGGTTCCCAGTGATGTGGAAGCAGGCGCTGCTGCTTTGCCAACTGTAACGCTGGTAAACGTGGACGAGCTTTCGAAAATGAAAGACGAAACCTTGAAGATGCGCGAAGCCGGCGTTCCTGCCGCCCGGGCCATCATTGCCCGCCACATCGGTGAATTTGAAGCCTGGTGCCGTATGAGGAAGAATGCCCCGCTGTTAAATACTATCAAAACCCGGCTGAACCAGATAGCCATGATCCACCAGCGCGAGTTCAATAACCCGCAGACAAAGTGTCCTTACATTGCCGCTGAACAAAAAATACAGCAGGTAGTGAACAGTATTGCCGGCAAAATGCGCGAACAGGATCAGAACGGCTGTTATTACTTACAGGCTATTGTAGAGTTTACAAAAAGCTGGCACTAGGCCGTTGATAGTGACCAGTTGTTTTTTGCCGACTGCAAACTGAAAACGGTCAACTATATTTGCGTATGGACAAAGCCCAAATCCTCGTCATAGGCCGAAATGAGCAGATACTGGCAACGGTCGAGCGCCTGATCAATAACAATCCCAACTGGCAGGCTACCGCATGTTTGACCGACGGACTTGCCATTTCTGCTTGCGAAAAGCAGCGCTTCGACCTGGTGCTCCTGGGCGGTGGAATTGAAGAAGCCTCCGATACTTACCTGCGCGAAACCATTGGCAAATTACATCCTGGCATTAAGATCATTCAGCATTACGGAGGTGGAAGCGGTTTGCTGGCGACCGAGATCAATTTGGGGCTGGGTGGTTTGTAGTTCGTAGATTACGGTCCTATTATGTCCAGAAAAATTAATTCACCTGTGCCTGGAAAACTTCAGGTGCTTGCAGGAAATCGTTTTGTTTAAGCAGGCGCACTACTTTAACGAAACGGTGTTTGTAGTTGCCCTCATCCATCGAGCTTATGGTAACGCCGTATTCCCTCCCTGAAGTGGAATGAATGAACCTGAGCTCGTTACCATCATTGCTGTAAACGATCGCCACATGCCCTATCGAATGCGGATGGTGACTTTTGGTCCCTTTGAACAGGATTATATCGCCAGGGCGGGCATCCGCCAAGCTTATTTTGCGGCCTAAATCAGCATAGTCGCCCGAAGAGCGCGGCACATTAGCGTTGAAGCTTTTAAATACATAGCTCACAAAACCCGAGCAATCAAAGCCACGCGTTGGATCGGAAGATGCCTCGCGGTAAGGCGTACCGATCAAGGATTGGGCAAAATATAAAAGATCGTAGGGCGATATGGAGTCAATATTGCTATTTAGATGGAATACAGGCGATTTTACCTTAACCTTATGGACGTGCCGAATTTTATGTGCAAACGCCGAGCCGGCGATTGTTACGCAGAAAATTGTGAGGGCTGTTAGGGGCAAGGCTCTTTTCATTCGGTATTTCGAAGATATTTCTTTTGATTGAGATCGGGAAAAATTTTTCAAAAAACCATATACTCTATCTTCCGTTCCGTTTTGAACGGATTGCCCTCCCTCTAAGTTTAAAGTTTGTTCTTCCTTTCGCCTCAAAAATGTACTTTTGCAATCCTTTATAATTATAGGATATGCTACGTACACACACTTGCGGCGAATTGAATATCAGCCAGGTAGGGCAACACGTTACCCTTTGCGGATGGGTGCAAAAATCGCGCGACCTGGGCGGAATGACCTTTGTCGACGTCCGCGACCGCTACGGTTTAACACAACTGGTATTCAATACAGATACGGATTTTGGTCTGCGTGAAAGTGCGCGTGGGCTCGGGCGCGAGTTTGTGATCAGGGCCAGCGGCAAGGTGATCGAACGTACCAGTAAAAACACTAAAATACCTACCGGAGAGATCGAGATCGCCGTTGACAAATTGGAAATACTCAATTCGTCGCGTATACCACCTTTCCTGATCGAAGACGAGACCGATGGCGGGGAGGAACTGCGCGCCAAATACCGTTACCTCGACCTGCGCCGCAACCCGATACGCAACAACCTGGTACTTCGCCACAAAATGGCGCAGGAGGTCCGAAAATATTTGGATGGCCTGGGCTTTATCGAGGTAGAAACCCCGGTGCTCATCAAATCCACGCCCGAAGGCGCGAGGGACTTTGTGGTGCCCAGCCGCATGAACCCGGGCGAGTTTTACGCCTTGCCGCAATCGCCGCAGACTTTCAAGCAATTGCTGATGGTAAGCGGTTTCGACCGTTATTTCCAGATCGTAAAATGTTTTCGCGACGAGGACCTGCGTGCCGACCGCCAACCGGAATTTACGCAGATCGACTGCGAAATGGCTTTCATTACACAGGAAGATATCCTGCATATTTTTGAAGGGATGACACGTCATTTGTTCAAAACCGTAAAGAATATCCATTTCGACGCATTTCCAAGGATGCAGTATGCTGACGCCATGCGGATGTATGGCTCCGATAAACCGGATATTCGCTTTGGGATGCAATTTGTGGAATTGAATGATATTGTTCAGGGCAAGGGCTTTGGCGTTTTCGATAACGCTGAACTGGTTGTCGGCATTAACGCCCAGGGATGCGCCGGGTATACCCGAAAACAACTTGACGAACTGACCGACTGGCTGAAGAGGCCGCAGATCGGTGTAACAGGTTTAGTTTATTGCCGGTACAATACCGATTCGACCTTAAAATCATCCGTTGACAAGTTTTATAGCGAGGATGAATTAACCAACTGGGCGGCGGCCTTCAATGCACAGCCCGGCGACCTGATGCTGGTGTTAGCAGGTCCGGCCGATAAAGTGCGCAAACAGTTGAATGAATTGCGGCTGGAAATGGGTAACAAATTGGGACTGCGTAATAAAGATGAATATGCACCGCTTTGGGTTGTCGATTTCCCGCTTTTGGAGTGGGACGAGGAAACCGGTCGCTATCACGCCATGCACCACCCATTCACATCGCCTAAGCCTGAAGACATTGCATTGCTGGACACCGCACCTGGGGCCGTTCGCGCCAATGCCTACGACCTGGTGATCAACGGAACCGAGATCGGCGGAGGCTCTATCCGTATCCATGATCGTGACTTACAGGCGCTGATGTTCAAACATTTGGGCTTTAGCAAGGAAGAGGCTCAAAAGCAGTTCGGCTTTTTGATGGATGCTTTCGAATATGGCGCTCCTCCGCACGGCGGCATCGCCTTCGGGTTCGACCGCCTGTGTTCTATTTTTGCCGGCCTCGATTCGATACGCGACGTAATGGCCTTCCCGAAAAACAACTCGGGCCGCGATATCATGATCGATACACCTTCGACCATTTCAGCAGAGCAAATGAATGAACTGAAAATCAAAACGACGGTATAATTTTTCTTCCGTAAATCAGTTACAGTTTAGTTAGAATCACCGCGAATGAAGAAATATTTACTGCTTTTCGCCTTTTTTACACTGGCTTCGGCATCGTGCAAAAAAGATACGCCTTTCGATCCTGCTAAGCAAGCCGCGGCCGACGACGCGGCGATACAGGCTTACATTAAGGCTAACAATCTCAATCCGACCAAAGACCCGTCGGGCCTTTATTACCAGGTATTGATACCGGGCAGTGGCGGTTATCCCAACGCCAATTCGGTGATCACGGCTAACTATACCGGCAAATTGCTAAATGGCACTGTATTCGATTCAGGCACCGTTGGCAACCAGTTGTTGACGAACCTGGTTAAAGGCTGGCAAATAGGTATCCCCCACATTAACACCGCCGGGCGTATATTGCTGCTGGTGCCATCGGCGCTGGGCTATGGCAACGCTTCAACCAACGGCATCCCGGCGAACTCGGTACTGATATTTACGATAGACCTGACTGGTTTTAATAATTAACGGTGTTAAGTCCATGTTTTACAAAGGGTGGTTCGGCTGAACCACCTTTATTTTTTATATTCGGTAAAAAATACCGTCATGAAAAGACTGTGCCTCGCCCTGTCGCTTATCACCTCGATGCAGGCTTTTGCGCAAACACAGGACCTGAAAGCCATAGCCGCCAAAAAAGCCGACTCGCTGTTTAGCCAAACCGTGGCGTGGCGACGGGATTTTCACGAGCATCCTGAACTAGGTAACCGCGAGGTACGAACGGCTGGTATCGTAGCTAACTTCCTGCGATCGCTTGGCATGGAAGTGAAAACCGGCATAGCGACCACGGGCGTTGTGGCTATCCTGAAAGGTGCTTATCCCGGACCGGTTGTGGCCCTACGTTCTGAACTGGACGCATTGCCGGTGACAGAGCGCACTCCGGTTACATTCGCGTCCAAAGTTATTACTACCTACAACGGCCAGCAGGTAGGTGTAATGCATGCCTGCGGGCACGACACACATATGGCCATGCTGATGACTGCGGCCGAAATTTTGTCGTCCATGAAAAGCCAGTTGCACGGAACGGTAAAATTTATTTTCCAGCCGGCCGAAGAAGGTACTCCCGCGGGCGAAAAAGGCGGTGCTGAAGAAATGATAAAGGAAGGCGTTCTCGAAAACCCAAAGGTTGACGTGATCTTTGCACAGCATATTTTTTCGTATATGCCCGCCGGTACCATCACTTACCGACCGGGCGGCGCCATGGCTTCGGTGAACGATATGAAGATCATTATTAAGGGAAAATCCTCGCACGGCGCCGAGCCCTGGTTCTCCGTCGACCCGATCGTCACCTCGGCGCAGATCATCAACAACCTGCAAACTATAGTCAGCCGCAACATTAACTTGAAGGAAAACCCGGCGGTTGTAACTATAGGCGCTATTAATGGTGGTAACAGACACAATATCATTCCCGAAAAAGTGGAAATGCTGGGCACACTGCGCGCGCTGAGCGACGCCGACGAGCAAACGCTGATTACCCGGGTTAAGCAGATCGTGAATAGTACGTCTGCCGCCAATGGCGCCACCGCCGAAATTTATATTCCATACAGTGTGCATTACCCGGTTACATATAACGATCCGGCGCTGACAGCGCAAATGCTGCCAACCTTGCAGCAGACTGCGGGCGCAAACAACGTGATACTCGGCGCGCCTATGACCGGTTCGGAGGACATGAGCTTTTTCCAGCAAAAAGTGCCCGGGCTCGATGTATTCCTGGGCGGGATGCCCAAGGGGGCCGATCCGAAGAATGTGGCCGCAAACCATTCGGCCGATTTTTTCGTTGATGAAAGTGTTTTTCCGTTGGGTGTCAAAACCCTTTGCAACCTGACGCTGGATTATATGAGTGAGAAAAAGTGAAAAGATTGGCTATATTTGCTGGCCGCTGTTATGAGTAAAAATCTGTCTGTTATTGCCTGCTGCCTTTTCTTAACCGGGCTTTTTGTGCCAAAAAGCTTTGCGGAAATTTGCTGTACCCCAAAACACGGCGCCGATACCTCGGTTACCGATTCCGTGGCAACCAGGAAAGCTATAACGGGCCTTATTAACACGGTAGTTACTGCATCAGGCTCTTTCAATATCGATGCGGTCGCCGACTTGTATGCCCCTAATGCGGTTATTGCCGATGAAGAACCGCCATTTTCCTGGAACGGCCCAACTGCGGGCGTTCAGTGGATCAACACGGTCGAACAAACCTGCAAAACCCTGCGGATTAAAGAGCTCAAGGGGAAAATCGGGCGGATAACGGTTTATCTTCACAGCGATGAAAGCATTTATGTGATCGTACCCGCCACGTACAGCGGCGAAATCCATGGCGACCCCTTTAGCGAAGAAGGAGCATTCAGCTTTATTTTCAGGCTGGTTAGCGGCAAATGGCTCATCAAAAGCCAGGTATGGGTTACCCGCAAGGGCATGTAAACAAACTATTACTTTTCTTAATATATTTGGTGTAACAGCCCTGTTATAACCAAAATGAAAAAGCTTTACCTCCTTTTGCCGTTTCTATTAATTGGCGCTTTTTCAAAAGCGCAAACCATATTTCCCCTCAGGCTAAGCCATGATAAGAGATATCTTACCGACAGCCACAACAAACCTTTTCTCATCCAAGAGATATCGGCCTGGGGCCTTATCCAGGCGCTTTCGGAAGCTGATGAAGCTGCGTTTGTCGACAGCGTAAAGAAAAAGGGGTTCAATACATTGATGGTAAGTATTATTTCTTACGATACCCGTTTCGCCGGCGATCCCCCGAACTGGCAGGGCATATCCCCTTTTAAAGTCAAATGGGATCTGTCTACCTACGACACGACCTATTTTGCCCATGCAGATCGTTTTCTGAGGATGGCTCAAAAGAAAGGTATGCTGGTTTTGCTGGTACCTTGCTACATGGGTTATAAAGGCGACCAAAACCAGGGCTGGTGGGGCAAAGTACTTGATTCCCATAACTCGCCGGCGAAAAGTCGTGCGTACGGGGCATTCCTGGGCAAACGGTACAGGGATTTTACAAATATCATTTGGGAAGCGGGCGGAGACAATCCCTGCGACAGTCCGTTATACCGGCACATGGACAACATTATACAGGGGATAAAGCAATATGATCCCGGCCACTTGTGGACAGGACATTTCGAGTCCGCGTATCCGACCAATTGGTCTTCCGGCAATAAGCGGTACGCTAAATACATCGATATAGATGGCCTGTATGATTTCGAGGAAAAGAACCTCGGTCCCGACACTCCCCAATACAAAACCGAACTTGAGCATTACGGCAAAGGGCGCATGATCTTTCAGCTCGACCAGAGTTACGAACAAGATATACCGCATGGAAAAGACAATACCAATTACCAGGTTATCCGACGCAAAAATTATGACGGCCTGTTAAGCGGTTGCGCCGGAACTAGCTTTAGCCCGGGCCAGCCGGATAACCAATGCTATACCCTCACCAATTGGCGACCGCTAATGAATACTATCGGCATGCGACAAACAAAATATTGTTTTAAATTATTCAGTTCACGTCATTGGGAAAAGCTGGTACCTGATACAAACAATTCAATTATCATACAAGGTCGCGGCAAGTATGGCAGTGCTGACTATGTCTGTGCGGCGAAAACGACTGACCGCAGTACTTATTTGGCTTACTTGCCCAAAGGCGGGAGCATAACGGTTAAACTGGCCAGGCTGAATATGGAAGGCGTTAATGCCTTGTGGTACGATCCACGAAGTGGCAATTTCAAAAAGATTGGCATGTTCGCGCCCGTTGTTACCAAACATACTTTCGCCGCTCCCGGCAATAGCGACTGGCTGCTGGTGCTGGATAACGAAGTCCTGAGGTAGGTGTAACGATCAGGCGCCTGAATAAATAATACAACTTAACCCTGCAACAAACAGCAAAAACATCGCCGACAGGTAAACATTGACGCCTTTAGGCGCATCGGCAAACTCGCGCCAGATGAATACGCCCCAAAGGGCAGCTACCAGGGTAGCACCCTGCCCCAAACCGTACGAAATTGCCGGTCCTGCTTTGCCTGCCGCTATCAGGTTGAGTGAATTGCCTAAGCCCCATATCAAGCCACCCAGGACACCTACCAAATGAACCGGAAACCTGTTTGAAAAATATTGGGCATAGTTAACGGGCTCGCCATCGACTGGCTTTTTCATCAGGATGGTGTTGAACACGAAATTAGAAACGAAAATGCCGATCGAGAAAATGAAAACGGCTGTATACGGCGTCATTTTGCCGGCAGCCGGGCTGACAAAATTGTCCAGGTCCATTGACGCGGCGATAAAACGATAAAAGAACGACATAAGCAATCCAGCTATCAAGGAGATAACGATTCCTTTAGCTGAAACTTTCTTGCCCGTGCCACCCTTCTTTAAATACGCCAGGGCATTCAGAACGATAGCCAGCGTGATCAGCGCCACGCCCAGGAAAAGCCAGAGCGGTTCGCCTTTCTGCGCCGCGAAATAGTTAAGCAACACGCCCAGGATCAGTGCAAGGCCGATACCAACCGGGAACGCCACGGCCATTCCGGCAATGGCTATCGCTGCCGAGAACAGGATGTTGGCTGCATTGAATATTACACCGCCGATAAATGCACTCGCGAGGTTCGCACCAGATGCCTGTTGCAGGTCTGTAGTAAAACTCCGGCCTTCATGGCCGATACTACCCAAAGTGAACGCCGATAACAACGAGAATAGCAAGATACCGATAACATAATCCCAGTAAAAAAGCTCGAAACGCAGGGTTTTACCCGCCAGCTTTTGCGTGTTGGCCCAGGATCCCCAGCATAGCATGGTAACCACGCAGAATAGGATAGCAGTAGCGTAAGTATGTACAATGAACATAAGATCGATATTTATTTTGGTTCAACTTCGTGCCGGTGAGGCGCAGCCGCCTGCGCGCCAAGCCGCGTAACGCTTATGGCCGCTGCTTTGCAGCCAAAACTCACCGCATCCATTAACGACCTGCCTTCCGCCAGCGCAACTGCAAGCGCGCCGTTAAACACGTCGCCGGCAGCCGTTGTGTCGACGGCGTGTACAACCGGGGCAGGGACCAATTCTTCTATGCCCACCGTACTGACCAGTGCGCCTTTTGCACCCAGCGTAATGATCACCGTTTCCACACCCATTTCCCGAATAACCCCCGCAGCTGCACGCGCGCTGTTAATATCTGTTATACGAATGCCCGCGAGCATTTCCGCTTCCGTCTCGTTCGGCGTGATAATACTGATGAGTTTCAAAAGATCGTTCGGCAGCGGACAGGCCGGGGCAGGGTTCAGGATGATCCTGGCGCCGCTAACCCAAGCCAATTCGGCCACATAGGTTACGGTCATCAGCGGTATTTCAAGCTGCATCAGGATAAAAGCCGCATTTTGGATAACTTCTGTTGCCGCGCCCAGGTCGGCCGGGAACAATGCCGCATTGGCGCCCGATGCTACCACGATAGTATTTTCGGCATCTTTATCTACCGTTATCAGCGCTACGCCCGATGGGTGCAAAGGGTCGGTCAGCATGTGCCTTGTATTTATCCCTTCGTCCCTGAACAACTTTATGGCAGCCTCGCCGAACATGTCGTTACCGGTTTTGGCGATAAAAGTTACATTGCCGCCAAGTCTCTGTGCGGCCACCGCCTGGTTGGCGCCCTTGCCGCCGGGATTCATAAAAAAACTGCCGCCCAGGATAGTTTCCCCCGGCGCAGGCAAATGATCGGTCCGGATCACCATATCGGTGTTGGTGCTGCCGATAACGACAATTGATGAATGGTTCATGATTGGTTTTATAAATGTAGTAAAAGTTAGAAAGGTTGCATCTGTTAAAAAAGTTGTAGGCATTAAATCGTAGGCTTACATTTAAGCTATGAAGACGAACAAAACTGCCCGCCGTGACTTTTTGAAGCTTTCAGCTATAGCACTAAGCGGAATAGCCCTGGCGCCTGCCGCTGCAACTGCGAAGCCGAAAACGGGCACGCTGTGTATTTCATCGGCGGATGATAAAAAGCTCAGCATCCTCTGCCTGGGCGCACATCCCGGCGATCCGGAATTCGGCTGCGGCGGAACCATGGCCAGGTACAGCGAGGCCGGGCATCACGTTACCTTCCTTTACATCACCCGCGGTGAAGCCAGTGATTCGAATAAGAGTTATGCCGAAATGGCTGCATTGCGAACTGCTGAAGCCGAGACAGCCTGCAAAATATTAAATGCGAACCCGCAGTTTTTCGGGCAGGTCGATGGCAACACGGTTCTTGACAAAAGTCAGAACGATAAAATAACCAAACTGATCTCGACGGTCAAACCCGACCTTGTATTTACGCAGTGGCCGGTGGACGGCCACCCCGATCACCAGGTTACCGGAACGCTCGCGCTAACCGCCTGGGTTCGCTCGAATCGTACCTTTCACCTGTATTTTTACGAGGTAAATACCGGTGTCGAAACGATGGGCTTTACACCGACAGATTATGTTGATATTACCGCGATGCGCGAGAAAAAGAAACAGGCCATGTTCGCCCATAAAACCCAGAATCCGGTAAAGACCTATAACGACTACTTTAAACCTTTAGAAGAATTCAGGGGTCTTGAGGCAGGCGTGCAGGCTGCAGAAGCTTTTATCCACTTTAAACCAGGAACCGAGAGAGCCAGCCTCATGGGACTTCATTGAACTTAGCTTTATTTTCTCCTCAAAATCCCTATTTTACAAAACATTTTCGCCTTAGGCTGTTATAGCTTCGGTTTATACATGAAAAAATACCTGCTGCTAATCCTATTACTCACTTGCATACTTCGTGTTTCCGCCCAGGTATACTTGCTAAGCGGCCGCGTTACCGATAAGCAAACTCATAAGCCTGTAGGATTTACATCAGTCTACATAAAAAATTCGACTTATGGCACCACTGCCAATGAAAACGGCAATTATGAACTGAAACTTAGCCCTGGCGATTACAATATTGTTTACCGTTTCCCTGGCTACCAGGAAATAACGGAAAAGATCACCATTTCCAACCAGAATGTGGTTCATAACGCGCAGATGGCCGATGAGATCTACCAGATCAGGAAGTTTGAGCGAACCCATGGCCGCGCGCCCGACTCGGCTGTAGATATGATCAAAAAAGTAATGGCCAGGCGGCAATACTTTCTGAGCCAGGTACGGGCCTACTCATGCGTCGAGTATATCAAGGGCGTCCAAAAACTGGTAAAGGCCCCGAAATCGCTGATGGGCCAGAATGTAACTGCTGCTTTGAACCTGGACAGCAGCGGCAGGGGGATTTTGTACCAAACTGAATCACTTTCAGATTTTAGTTTTCAGCAGCCCGATAAGGTAAAGGAAGTAGTAATTGCCCAGCGTGCTGCCGGTCAGAACACCGCCTTCAGCTATAACCGGGCGTCGGACCTGGCGGCTAATTTTTACAAGGACATTTTCACAATCCCGGGATTAAGCAGCCGGGGCTTTGTTTCACCCTTTGCTGTTAACGCTTTTAGCCTTTACGACTATTACCTGGTCGGCTCGAAATCTGAGAACGGCCTCGTTGTACATAAAATAGAGGTGGTACCCAAACACCGTTTTGAACAGGCCTTTACAGGCTATGTTTATGTACTCGACGGCGACTGGCGTATTTATGGCATCGACCTGCAGCTTACCAGTGGGGCCAACCTGCTGAACCTGGTCGATACGCTGCAGATCAGCCAGCAATATGTGCCCATTCGCGATAGTGTATGGGAGCCGCTGTCGGTACGCTACACTTTCAAGGGCAGCGTACTTGGCTTCGGGTTTGAGGGGTATTACCTCGGCCTTTACAACAATTACAATTTGTCGCCAAATTATCCTGATCATTTTTTCGACGGCGAAAGAATGCATACCGACACCATGGCCAAAACGCGCGATTCGGCGTGGTGGGACAGGCAGCGCCCCGTACCGCTGACCTTGCAGGAACGATCTGACTATAATCGGAAGGATTTTATGGCCGAAGTACAGAACTCCGTCGATAAATATAATGCTGAGAAAACCCGCAATAACTTCAATGTAATCCCATACTTAGTATTCGGCTATAAGGCGACCTACCATAACAATAAAGATTCAATTACTACCTACCCCTTCATCCAAACACTTTATTATAACACGGTGGAAGGCCTGGGCATCAACCTGAAGGGCACTTATACGCATTATTTCGACGATTACCGTTCGTTCAGCATTACGCCGAATGCCCGGTACGGTTTTGCCGATAACCTGTTCAACGCAAATATGCGTATAGTGTACGATTACGATCCTCTGAAGCGGGGAAAATTCATTTTAGGCTTTGGCAGCGATATACTCGACCTGAGCAATGTGGGCACGCGCTCGCTGTATTTTAACACACTGAGTACCTTACTGAGCGAGCAAAACTTTGTAAAGTATTACCGGTCTGAATACGGCGAATTCGGCTATCAGCATCAAATTACAGAGGACCTGGTATGGCAGGCAGACCTGTCTTATGCGAACCGCACGCAATTGTACAATACTTCGTTTTATTCTTTCAGGAATTATCCTCACCGTCATCTCACATCCAATAACCCGTTAATGCCGGATGCGCCTGCGAATGATCATTCCCTGCTGTTCCCCGAAAACCAGGCGCTGACATTAAGCACATCGTTCACTTATACGTTCGATCAGCAATACGATACCCGTCCTACCGGGCGCGTTTACGAACCATCCCCATATCCGCAAATCAAGCTCAATTATCGCAGGGGCTTCAGCGGTATTTTAGGTTCGGATGTAAATTACGATTTTGCATCGCTGGAATTATTCCACGATCATTTTGCGCCCGATCTGCTCGGCTATTCTTCGTTTAAGTTTGTGGCCGGAGATTTTTTCAACCATACGCGGTTATATTTCATGGACTATAACCACTTCCTTGGCAACCAGGGTACCACTTTCGATCCGACGCCGGGAAGCTTCCATTTTCTGCCGTTTTATACCTACAGCACCGACGGCCCGTTCGTCGAAGCGCATTATGAGCATAATTTTTCAGGCTGTATTTTTAACCACATTCCTTTTCTGCGCAGGCTTAAGCTCGACGAAATAGTTGGGGTAAATTATTTAAGTACCAACCAAAACCGCACCTACACGGAATATTATGTTGGCATCCAGCGCTTCATCTTTCGCATCGACTACGGCTTTGCCTACGAAGGCAACAAGCGGTACCAACAGGGATTCAGGATATTCTACGGAATCAGGTAGCGAGAGTAAAGGATAAAGGCGAAGCGTTAAAGATGCTTATCACGAAAATCATAGTCTATACAGATGTGCCAAAGGCAACGGCGACCAGCTTATTTCAGGGCTTCAGCACAAGCCGAGGCTAAGGCTTGTTCAGTATAAACGTACAGCCCGCCCGAGTGCCCTATTAAAAGTCATCAGTCTTGAGTTCTAAGTCTTAAGTCATTCCCGCTTCAATCTGACTTCCGACATCTGACCTCTGACTTCTAAAAAACCCGCCTGAAATTCCTATTTTTGCCCTATCATGAGCGAAGAGCGATCATTAAATTTTTTAGAAGAAATTGTTGAAGAAGATATCCGTGAGGGTAAGCATGGCGGACGTGTACTGACGCGCTTTCCGCCCGAACCGAACGGGTATTTACATATAGGTCATGCCAAGTCGATATGCCTGAATTTCGGGCTGGCGCAAAAGTATAACGGGAAAACCAACCTGCGTTTTGACGATACCAACCCGGTCAAAGAGGATGTGGAGTATGTGGATAGCATTAAAGAAGATGTACGCTGGCTGGGTTTTGAGTGGGCGAATGAGTTGTATGCTTCCGATTACTTCGACCCGTTGTATGAGTTCGCGGTGAAGCTGATCAAAAAAGGATTGGCTTATGTGGACGACAGCTCGCCCGAGGAGATAGCCGTACAAAAAGGTACACCTACCGAGCCCGGCACGGGTAACGAATACCGCAACCGCAGCGTGGAGGAAAACCTGCGCCTGTTTGCTGAAATGAAGGATGGCCAATATCCCGACGGCGCCAAAGTGCTGCGCGCGAAGATCGATCTGGCTTCGCCGAACATGCACATGCGCGACCCGATTATGTACCGAATTAAGCACGCGCACCATCACCGCACGGGTGACAAATGGTGCATCTACCCCATGTATGACTTTGCGCACGGCGAGTCGGACGCGATCGAGCAGATCACGCATTCGGTGTGTACGCTGGAATTTATACCGCACAGGCCGCTGTACGATTGGTTCATCGAAAAACTGGAGATCTTTCCATCCAAACAATACGAATTCGCCCGGCTGAACCTGAATTACACGGTGATGAGCAAGCGCAAGCTGTTGCAACTGGTGAACGACGGTTATGTGGACGGCTGGGACGATCCGCGCATGCCGACCATCAGCGGGCTGCGCCGCCGTGGCTATACGCCGGCATCGATACGCGATTTCTGCGAGCGGATTGGCGTAGCCAAACGCGAGAACATGATAGAAATGGCGCTGCTGGAATCCTGCATACGCGAGGACCTGAACAAAACCGCCTGGCGCCGCATGGCCGTGCTGGACCCGATAAAACTGATCATCACTGATTACCCGGGAGGCAAAACCGAAATATTCCACGGCGAGAACAACCCCGAGGTGGAAGGCGGCGACGGCAGCCGCGAATTTCCGTTCAGTCGCGAGTTGTGGATAGAGCGCGAGGATTTTATGGAAGAGCCGCCGAAGAAGTTTTTCCGCCTGGCGGTGGGCAATATGGTGCGCCTGAAGAGCGCCTATATTGTAAAGTGCGAGGGCTTTGCCAAAGACACCGAAGGCAATATTACCGAAGTGCATTGTACGCACATCCCCGAATCACAGTCGGGTAACGATACCAGCGGCTTGACGGTGAAGGGCACTATCCATTGGGTGAGCGTCCCTCACGCCAAAACCGCCGAGGTTCGTTTATACGATCGCCTGTTCCAGGTGGAGGATCCGTCCAGCGAGGATGGGGATTTCAAAGACTATATTAACCCGAATAGCCTGCACATTATCCCGAACGCTTATATCGAGCCCGACCTTGCGAATGCGGTTCCCGGCAAAGGGTACCAGTTTATACGAAAGGGATATTTTACGCTGGATAAGAATTCGACGACGGAGAAGCTGGTGTTTAACCGGACGGTTACTTTGAAGGACGGGTGGGTTAAGAAGTGAAAGGTGAATGGTCAATAGTGAATGGTCAATTTCCGCTTTTTTATTGACTATTCACCATTGACTATTGACCGTGGGAATTGATCAGGCCGCTTAAATATTTAAAGCACTTAACCAAAATTACACCTAAAGATTTCAAGTCATCGGCTGTGCAATAATCTAAGTCACAGGCTATGTCTAAAGCCGCGTCAACCTCAATTATTGATCCTCTGGCTATTTCATAAAACCGTTTGCGTTCCGCATCCGATTTTCGTGAACTTCCCTCTGCGATGTTCAAATGCACAGATAACGCAGCGCGTCTAATTTGCTGCGTTAAGGCGTATTTTTCTTCCGTAGGAAAATGATTAGTCGCGAAATAACATTCTTTGACGAACTGCCGCGCAATTGAATATACTTCCAGCTTTTGGTGATTTAGGTTTAAAAACATAACGTAATTTTTTTCCCTAAAGTAACATTCACCATTGACTATTCACCATTCACGCTCTTCATTCACTATTCACCATTGACTATTCACTAAACCAATACTTCTGATAAACATTATACAACACATTCAAATCCAGCTGACTCAACCTCGCATCACTATCCTTCTGCACAAAATGACGTTTGAAGGCCACAATGGCGGCGTTCAGGTTTGAAGTATCGTAGCCGATGAGGCGGAGGGCCGTGGCGTAGTCGAAATTGTCGGGGGCCAGTTCCAGCACCTCGTCGCTCCAGTAGCCGAAGCCATGGTCGGCCATCACCTTCCATGGAAAGTAGGGACCCGGGTCGGGTTTGCGGACGGGAGCAATGTCCTCATGACCAATGAAATTCGCCCTTGGAATGTTGTACGTCTTCTTTAAATAGCCCAGCAGCGCTATCAAACTGCGCACCTGTGCATGGGTATACGGCTCGTCGCCATTGTTATCGATCTCAATGCCTACCGAGCAGCTGTTCATATCCGTTACGCTGCCCCATTTGCTCACCCCCGCCTGCCAGGCGCGCAGGTAATCGTTCAGCATGTGGTACACCCGGCCGTCCTTAGCCACCACGTAATGTGCGCTCACCTGGCTGCGCTGAACCGTAAAGGTGTGCAGCGTTTGCCCGATGCTGTCCTGCGCCGTAAAATGGATGATCACATAATTGGGTTTGCGCATATTGAAGTTCACCGTACCTACAAAAGCCGATGGCAACACCGCCCCCGAACTATCCGCCAGCACAGCAGGCTGGGCCACCTCGATCACCTTCGCCAGCGAATCCGCGTGATGCCGGTAGAACTTATCCGTTGCAGCGTAGGGACCCTTGGGGGAACACGAGGCCAGGAGAAAGGCGAAAGGTAAAAGGATAAAGGTGAATGGTGAATAGTGAATAGTCAATGGTGAATGGTGGTGACCTTTTTTCATAGCAAATGCTAAGGTAAGTAAAGGAGAGCCAAGAGCCAAGAATCAAGAGCCCTTATACGCCATGCACGACGAATTCTGTACGGCCTCCTGATTCAATGATAACCCGTTAATACCGAATTAGTAGCCGCTGCCAGGGCGACGAGCACCACGACCGTTACGGCGACTCCGCCGAGCAGGACGTAATGCCCTGCGGTATGCCGGTGACGTGTTTTGGCGTAGGCCGCCGCACGGTAGGCCTTTACATAAACCGAGTCCCTTAGCAGCGCGGTATCACTTACGGCCGACTTGCCCGGTTTAAAATAATCCGACCCTGAATTGCGGCGATTATGCCTGAAAATTTTAAAATCAGCCTTATCCAGTTTGAATTTCCGCGCATCGGCGATCGCTATGTTTTTTATTGAATCCGCCGGCAGTTGCTGTGCCTGCACGGTTGACAGGAAAAGGATCGGAACGGCCAGGGTAAAAATTAAGTATTTGCGCATCAGGCAAGATATGGTTTAAGTACAGGATGTGCAAGCGCGGACAGACAGTGGCAGCGGATGTTAGTCCAGAGTCTAACGTCTTAAGTCTAATGCCAGGTAAGGGTATTCGACTTTGGACTAACGATTTAAGACTTTTGACTTAATAAAGAATTTTTAGCCATTACGCAGCAGTGCCTGGCGATGTAGCAAGCTGCTGATGCGGGGTTATTTATCACCCTTAGCGGCCTTCTTTTCGTCATTTTCCAGCCGCCTTTCCAGTTCTTCACGTCTTCGGCGGGCGGCAGCGACTCGGGCTTAACACCGCGTTGCAGCAATATATTCCTTACCGCCTTATTATTTTCAACGTGCTCGTTGGATATTTTGGCGTTGGTATTCAGGTCTTTTTCGATCACGTTATGACTGGTCAGCTCGTTGGCGAAATCTTTGGCTTTAATCGTCAGTGTAGGCAGAAAGTCAGCTAAAGGCTTGGATGACGGAACTCCCAGTTTTTTCTTCATGTCATTGGTGCTGAAGCCACCGAACAATGCCTGGTCGCCTTTGGAACGGATAATAGCAAAGCCTGCACTATCCACACCGCGTTCATATAGGATTCCGGATAATTTCTTTTCCGACTTGCTTAACTTGTCCCGGGCGGTTACACGCTCAACGTCTATCAGGCGCTGTTCTATTATTTCCTGTTTACGTGTCTGAACGGCAAAGTAGGTTTGGGCAAAGGCAATAGCTGGTTTGCCCGGGTCGCCGTTCTGTGCGATCAGGTAGCAGGCGTAACGTGTTAGCGCAATATCTCCCACCTCACGTTGAGCGCCTTTAGCAATTGCGATCATTTTACCGATATCGGCAAAATGATCGGAGAGGCTTGCACCGGCATTTTCGCAGGCTCTTTTCGCCTTATCAATTACATTCAGAAAATTAACCCACTTTGAATAGCCGAATATTTCCTGTAGTTCACGCGCACTCCAACATTCTATCCCATTATAAATATAACAAGCCTGTTCAAACTTGCCGAACAATTCCAATATGACCTCTCTTTTCATACAAAAGGCAATATAATACAAACTGCCGGGCCAAATGTGGTGTGTTGAAAAGTGCCGGTTCACTTCTGCAATCACGACAGAACCTTTTCCCGAATCTGTCTTAATTCTTGACTCGTGGCTCTAAAAAAATAGTTTGAATTTCCGCGCATCGGCAATTGCAATCTTTTTTACCGAATCTGGCTGCACGTTCTGTGCCCGCACTTTTGATAGGAAAAGGATCGGAACGGCCAGAGTAAAAATTAAGTATTTGCGCATCAGGAAAGATATAGTTGAAATTCAAGACGCCCAAACGCTTCTATCTCCCAAAGCAATGTAAACCGCCTGGCAGTTACAAAGAAATAAACTTTAGGCAATCAATCGGGGCGACTGTAAAAAATTACAGCGACTGCACCTGCCGGCCGCCGCAAATTTGTAAATGAGAGCAGGTGTAGTGTATTTCAGGAGCCTGCTACACCTGCAACACTTGATACACCCTGTCCGTCAGGACCTTAACCACGGCGCCATTATCCGCTTGCACCCTTCACGCGGATCACAAGAATAATTTGGTATTTCCTACTGAATTTATGAATTCCGCTAATGTAATAGATGCATTGGGCTTTTCATTACAGTACTCTATCGCCTCAAATTCATGAAAAGTATGATCGAGTTCGTTGTCCCAAGTGCAAAAATGTAAATCAGGCAGTTTCCAGTCATTAACATAAAACCATTCGTGGTCGATTAATTTAGAACGGATTCGTGTTTCTAAAACCGGTAGTTCAATATCTTCTGGATTCGCGAAGATGACAAAACCATAGGTTTTGTAATTGCCGGCGTCACGGTAGAGGTAGGAAAATTTAATGTTGGGCATTCATAAAAGTATGATGCCTTTAGAGGTTTGTCAATCGGATATAAGTGAACTTTTCAAAGCAAATTTCTCGTTGTGGATTTTCAAGAATTCTACGTCTGGATAAAATTTTTTTGGTTGTATCAATGATTTCCCCTCATAATCGATAAAATTCTGTTTGATACTGGCTATCTCTTTGTGTTTGTGAAATTTAGGCGACACTTTAATTTTTAAATCTTCCGTAACGGTTATAAGATGTTTGTCAAAAGCCTTGTCATGGAGCATGTTTAACGCCAATCCATTTTTCGCGCTTAAGCGATTCTTTTTGTCCACACTCCACGGGTCGATGTGACTTGCTACTATCAACTCAAGAATGTCTATTCCGGTGATACAGCATTTGTTATCAAAGTTTGTGAGCACAACCTCCCTAAATAGATAATGATTAACACGCACTTTGACGTTACGTTGTACCTCTTTGCCCTCAACTTCTTGGTATTCGTTGAGGTTTATATTGTACAATTTCTCAACGGTAGTATGTTTCTTTTCTGCAAGCAAATTTTCACTCTCGATATATATATCGTCCCAATGCTCCATATATTCCTGCCAAACTTCGCGGTCTAGCTTGCTGGCGTTAACCATGCCTTTTTGTTTCAGTCGTGGGTCGAGACTGGCAAAATTTACAAGCTTGTAAGATACCGAACCGGGCGTTCTGCCAATTATGGAGGCCAGGTCAATAATAGCCGGGTTGTTTTGATGCATTTGACCAAATCTGATTTTGCTATAGAGATTGATAGCTAAAATCAATTCATCTCTTGTCCAAAGCTGTTGGCCTTCCTTCATGGTGATTCAGGTTCTACCTCTAAAATTACATGTTTGCAGCGAACATTTAAACATTCACTTACAAACAGCTTTAAATTAGTATGATAAAAGTCTGCAATAATATCGGTTCGCGCGCCGCAGATCGGGCAAGTTGTTGGCTGGTCGTTTACTAAATATAAATCCATGACCTAAAACTAAGTCACGCGGGAAAGTTTGTCAATCGGCTATAAGTGAATCAGCATTTCAGGCTTAGTATCCTTACTCCGTATCCGCGACATATTGTAGCTGCGGATTTCCTTGCTGTGCACATCCATTTCGCAAAGTTAGCAGTTTCCGGTGGGCAGTTAGCAGTATGCAGCAGGGCAGACTAAATCTCAGCGATTTTGCTTTCCAGTTCCGTGTACCACTCTTCGCCGTATTTGCGTATCAGCGGCTCTTTCAAAAACTCGTGTACATGCACTTTCAGCTCATTTCCAAAAGCGCAGGCCGGGCTGCAGATGCTCCAGCGGTCGTAATTCAGCACATCAAATTCGGGATATTTGGTGATGCGGATAGGGTATAAATGGCATGAAATGGGCTTTTTCCAATTGATAACGCCCTGCTCATAAGCTTTCTCGATGGCGCATTTGGTAATACCGTTTTCCCAAACCACGTAGGCGCATTCCTTGTTGGTATCTACGCAGGGAGTAGTATAGTCGTCCTCAAAATCTTTGACGTATGTACCTTCTTTTTCGACGGTTTTAATGCCCTTCGCGGTCATGAACGGCTTTACCTTAGGGTAAATCTCGTCCAGTATGGCCAGCTCGCTGTGATCAAGCGGCGCGCCCGAATCGCCTTCGATACAGCAGGCGCCTTTGCACCTGTTCAGGTTGCAGACGAAATTTTCCTTTACCACTTCCTCGTGCACCAATACACTGCCCACCTCTATCATTGACCGTTTATTTGTATGATTATCTGATTGCGCTGAATTCTATTTGCAAAGATACGATCTCAATCGGTATCCTTGCTTAGCGGGTTCAAAGGATATTTCAGCCCGGTGGCGGCCGTTAGGTCCATCGTAACGCTGCCGACGATCACTTCCACATGCGCTTTCACCGGTATGCGGTTTTCATCGTCCGTTATCCAAAGATACAGCTTGCTGTCCTTCCTGAAAATATGACCGGGTATAATGGTTGGATTAAACTTGAGGCAGTTGAACGTTCCCAGGCCGCATTTAACCTTTTCCTTACCCAGGTAGGTGATGGTGAGCGTATGTATACCGTCGTCTAAAAAATACCGCATGTCCAGCACCTGGCCCACATGTATTTTGGAGACGTCGATACAGCGCGCAAAATAATAAGCGGACACGAAATCGAATACGTCGCCCGTATACGGGAATATGCCCTTGTTAGCTTTTATGGTGTTGTTGCTGTGATTGAAAACCACGTTATCCATTTGCTTGTAATTGGATTCGTGGCGGTTTTCGGCGTAAAAATAAGGCAGCAGCGTTTTCTCGTCCACATAAGTTTCGTAGCGGTTGCGCACCTTATAAAAAATATCGAATGTGCCGGCGGTGCGGCCCTCGGCGATGATGTGGTAAACGGGCTGACCCTCAAATTTCAGGTCGCTTTTTTCGACGCGGATATTGGCCTGTGCCGCGGTGAATACGCCATACTTCAAACTATAACTGAGACGCTCGCCGGGTTGAAACGCGGCTTCGCGGGTTTTAGCAAGTTCCTGGGCGAAGGGGTGGTTCAGGCAACTAAGAATAAGGGCACAGGCAAAAAAATATCTCTTCATCGGCTGCCTGTAAAACAAAGGCAAATCATTAATCTTTTCGTTTGTAGATCGGCACGGTCGAGCACGGTTCGCCGAACATGATGCTTTTGGCCACCGGCGTCAAACGTTTGGTCAGTTCGACATAAGCCGAAACCGGCACATCGATCTCGCCGCACCCCTTAATAACGACGCGCTGGTCGCGATATTGCTCCAGGTCCACCCCTGCCATGGATTTCTCAAACAACACGGTTTCCAAAACTTCTTTATCGCCAAATACCACATCTTTGGCGTAAGGCGCCATCCGGTTAGCAATCAGCATATAGGCCCAGGCAGGCACAATGGCGTCGGCTGTGCACGTAACGGCAACATTTTTGCCCTCGTACTGAGCCCAGTCATGGTTCTTTACAAATTCCCTGAAATCCTTTTCGCGCAGTATAAGTCCCTGGAACAGGTTGTCCTTAATATCATAAACTACCCGTTCGCCCTGCGGATAAAACGCGGCAGGGTCAAGCGTTATCAGCCCGCTCTGCGCTACCTTATTGACAATATTTTCCTGGATATTCATTCTTTAACCTCTTTATTACCCTGTGTACTTTGTGTTCCATCTTTGCGCTCTCTGTGGTAAAAATGGTAACCACAAAGGGCACGAAGGTTTTCACAGGGACCACAGCGTATTTTTAACCTCTTTATTACTCTGTGTACTTTGTGTTTCCATCTTTGCGCTCTCGGTGGTAAAAATTGTAACCACAAGGGGCACGGAGATTTTCACAGGGACCACAGAGTCCTATAAAATAAAAAATCCGGAGGTGCTATGCACTCCCGGATACAAAGTTAGTTCAAAATCTCTTACAAGAATTTGGCGCGGTAATCTTTTACATTCGCCTTATCTTTCATAGCGTCAAATATCTGGTTTTGCGAACGCTGCAGCAGCGTCTGCGCTATAGTTTCGCGCTCGCGTACCGCGTTGGTAAGCGGCGCCGGCTTGATAAAGTTATCTACCGAGAAAACATACACGCCATGCGCGCCTTCAACAGGTTTTGATATCTTATTGGGCTGCGAACCGAAAATCGTACCGACTACCTTATATTCAAGCGATAAGCCAGGGATAACGGGGTTGGCAAAAACCACGTTCTGAACGGGAACAACCTTGCCGCCTGCTTTTTGGGCCACCTGGTCGATGGACGAGCTGCCATTTTCGGCGGTTTGCAGTTTATCTTCCAGTTGTTTGGCCTTTACGTGATTGCGCACAGCGGGCTCGATCTGCTTTTTGATCGCGTCCAAAGGCGCTATGCCCACCGGCTTAATGGTGGTTAGCTTAGGGATAACATACTGATCGCCGCATACAAATACCTGGTTGCCAAAGTCGCCTTTCTCGGCCTTAAATACCCATCTTACCAGTTCGCGCGCATTGTCGAGGCCGGGCAGCGTTGAAGCCAGCGCGTTTACGTCGTCGGCCGTTTTCACCGTCAGTCCTGCCTTTTTAGCCTGGGCGTCAAAATTATCCTGGGTCAGCCCGGAAAGGAACGATGTAGCCTTATTATATGCCGCGTTTTGCGTAGCCGTGCTCGCCGCTATCGGCTTATCCACAATGGCCACCTTTACTACTTTGGCCGATCCTTTAGTATCTTCTACCTGTATCAGGTGCACGCCATATTGCGAAGTAACGATCTTCATTTCGCCTTTTTTAGCGCTGAAGGCGGCATCCTCAAATTCGGGCACCATCGCGCCGCGGGCAAATGTACCCAACTCGCCGCCTTTAGACGCCGAACCATCAATAGAGTATTGTTTTGCAAGGTCGGCAAATGATTTACCGCCCTCAACCAGTTTCTTCAGCGAATCGGCCTTAGCCAGTGCCTTAGCTTCGCCGATGGTTCTGGCATCTATTAAAATATGGCGGGCTTTTACCGAATCCGGCTCAACCTTCGTATCCACCAGCTTGGCTATCTTATAACTGCCGTCAGATAAATACGGTCCGTAAACAAAACCTTTCGGCGCTCCGAACATTACGGTATCGAGTTTCGGGTCGCCCAGTTTTCCCTTGCCCCTGAAAACAAGCGGCATTTTGTTCTCGGCATTTACCTGTACGAAAAGCGAATCGTTGGTGCTGCTCTTGAATTCAGGGATCAGCTTTGCGATCTGTTCCTTTACCGCCGCCGAGTCGTCCTTTGAAGGCGCTGCGCTGAAGGTTACATAGTCGAAGCTGCGAAGCTCCTCTTTATTCTTAAACTCGTACTTATGCTCGTTATAATAGCTTTGATAGTCGTCGTCGGTCAGTGTAACTTTATTGTCGGGGATCGACGCATAATCCAGCATCGTATATTTAAAGTTCGCCAGCTTATTCCTGTTCTCATAATCGTCTTTGGCATCCAGCGAGTTCACATACAGGCCATTGGTAGCCATGGCCAAAAACTTGTCGCCGCGCCTGGCGACCATCATTTGAGAAACGAAGGTATTCCACCTGGCCCTGGTTTCAGCAGGTGCGGAAGGCAAGCCCTGCAAAAAGTTGATAAACCTAACCTTGTCGAACTGGCCGGTATTCGGATCGGCAAAAGCCTGCATGATCTGCGGGCTCGGGTTGTCGCCGCTTATCATCGATTTCAGCTCATCGGTGCTTACAACCAATCCAAGCTTATCGGTTTCATCGTCCAAAATGATCTCGTTTACCTTCTGGTCCCAGGTTTCCTGCTGCAGCCTTGTAACAAACTGCGGCGGCAAACTGTTCATCCGGTATTGTTGTTTCATCTGGTTGGTATTTTGATCAAGCTGCCTGGAATACTCGTCATAAGCGATTTTCTGCCCGTCAACTTCGCCCAGTTCGTTCCTGTCGGCATGAAAAAAGGAACCTCCCTGGCGCAATACTTCACCCAGAATAAATGCGGCAAGCGAAGCTCCGATCACAATCGCCAGGATTCTGCCCATGCGCTCGCGCAAATAAGTCATTACACCCATATACAGTTATTTATTATATTATATCAATCTTTCTCAGCAAAAAAGCTAAAAACGTAAGACGAAAGCCTATGCCGGAATTCTTTTCAAAAGTCTTCGGTTTCGGTCCTTTAGCTTTAAGCTTCTTTAAAAGAGCGCGCAAGATACAATTTTTGATAAAAATATAAACACAAAAAATTGACCCGCGCAAATCAACCCGCCGGCCGCTATTGCTGCGGAACGTCCTGGCTGTTAACATGAATAATACCTGTAGCCTGGTTCAGCTTCCAATGTTCCAGGTTTTCGTCGCTCACAAAGCTGGTGCCATCGGTTAAGCTTCCGTCGGCCATGCGTACGTGCACCAGCTTATCCGAATGGATCATTTTCGAAGCCTCGTCCCATATCAGCTCGTCGGAATTAAATGTCTCGCCCTTTGCATTCGTACCGACTACGTTTTTTCGCAGCTCTATCAGCTTTTCCTTTTCGTGGCGAATGCCATAGTCGGCCGTAATGGTGCAGGTTTGCTGCATATTCTTATCGTAAAACACCACCTTTACGCCTTTAGGCATTTCGATATAAGGATTTTTTAGCTTATCATAATCCAGCATCAGCGGGGCGGTCAAATGGGCCTTCACGTAAGCCGAGTCGCTGTAAAGCACATCCACACCAGTATATTCCTCAAGCGGTTTATTTACTTCGCTCGCCGATATTTTTTTAATGTCGCGCAGGTCGTTCTCGCAACCTGCTGTCAATAGGGTAAGCGTAATGAGAGCAGGCAAAAATAAAGCGGATATTTGTTTTGCCCCGGCCATCGATCGATGTTATTCAAATTTAAAGCGCTGGAACCACCTGTCGTTCAGCAGGAACGCAAGATGAAAATTGACATACCTTTCCTGTATCAGGTCGCTGGTCAAGGTGCCGCGGCGCCCTATCTCGGCCGAAAAGTTGACCTTGTAGAAAGCCGATGAAGCACGGTCGTGCGGCAATGGTATACCCAGGCCGAAAGTAATAGCGTACCTGTTCAGGTTCACATTATTTACGTTCAGGTAGGTCTTTTCGTAGATAAATCCCAGCCGGTAATCCCACAATGCAAAATAGTTGGACAGTGCATTGGCATTAGGCGTAATCTGCCCGCCGATATTGAATATTTTATTGTTCTGAAGCCCTGCATTCACGCCTGCAATAGACAGGTCGGACCAATTCCCCATTGAAAAATCGGCCCCGACCATAAAGCTGTTATCCTTCTGGAACGAAATGCCGAAACGATTTATGCGCGGCAGCTGCAGCTTGGCATTAGGGTTTTGTGTATTTATTATACTGTCGGCCGCTACCTGCTGATTGCCCGACTGATCGTAATAATACTGACTTACGATGTAGCCGCTTTGTTCATTCAGCCTGTTCCCAACGGAAGCCGAATAGCCCAGTACAAAATGTTTGTTAGCCGACACATCGATGGTATATTGCGCGCCGTAGTCGAAATTAACGCCGTTTACTTTATTGTCTTCTTCGATGCGTGAATCTATAGCACCGGCCAGGTTAGGAAGCTCCGTGGACTGGAACTGCTTTAAGTTACCGAAAATGAACGCTACGTTGGCGCCGACAGTAAGGTGCCTGCCTATGCCGAAGCCGTAACCGAGGTAGGTTTTGGTCAGCCCGCCTTCGCCCGAATATACGTAATTGGTAACGTTTGTATCGACATTGGCGCTGCCCGAGGGTGTGGGCGAAGTGCCGAATCCTTTTTGCGAGGTCTTATAACTGTAGCCGATCTCGCTGTAGGGCATTATACCGAAACTCAAGGCCGAACTTTTTGTAACCGGAAATGCCATAACGATATGGCTTAGCCGCGTATTGGCGTTCCGTTGGTCCGCAAACCCGTTTTTGCTCAGCGTCAATACGTTGGTCGCTACGCCTGCATCGATGGTGGTAAAAAATATCTTACCGTATGAAGCAGGGTTGATGACGTTTATGCTATTATAGCCGCCTATATTGTTTGTGGCCGTAGCAATACCCCCCATGCCGATGTTTTGCGGCATAAGCTGGTTGTCTATATCACCTATTCCAAATTTTGAATACGGGGAACTTGTAGTAGCAGTTGACTGCGCCTGGGCCTCTGTAATAATGATCGCGAGTAAAAATGTTATAAAGAGCCGGGTATATTTAATCATTATCGTGTTGTATAACTGCGTTTAATCCTTTCAGAACCAAATGAGGCTCAATTTTAACATAGGGCGCAAAGATGCTATTTTTCAGCAGAGTATCAAAAAAATTGCAGTCGCCGCCGCTTAGTATAACGTTCGATCCGGAGCCTTCCGGGCGATAGCTTTCAATAAAACCCTTCAACTCATATTTTATCCCGTTCTGCACACCCGAGCGTATAGCCGAGGTGGTATCATCGCCGTACGCGCTGTCAAAACTTTCGTCGGCGTCTACCAGCGGCAGGGCCCCGGTATAGTAATTCAATGCTCTATAACGCATTTTTAGCCCCGGCGATATACTGCCACCGGAATAATTCCCGGCGGCATCCACATAATCGTATGTTATGGCGGTGCCGGCGCCTATTACCACGTTGCCCTGACCGGGATACAGCCGGTGCGCCCCAATTACCGCCGCCAGCCTGTCGGGGCCGAGCGTTTCAGGCGTTTTATAATGATTAACGATACCGACAGCCATTCCCGCGCCAAAATATTTCAGGTTCAGCTTTTCGCTAACGGCTTCCTGCCACGATTCGGCGCCCTTTCGCACCGATGCGACGATGGCCTGCCTTACAGCATACTTTTCCACCAGGGCAAGTATAATTCCCGCGTCCGCAGCCTGGTGTTGTTCAAACTGCAGCAGTTCGTCCTGCCTGAAAACTGCGATCTTGGTAAGGGTATTGCCAATGTCGATTACCAGGTTGGCCATCAGGCTTTAACCATTGACAATATCGATTCAAAAATAGCAAGTCCATCCTGGTTTGCCAGCAACGCGTCAGCGGCACGCTCGGGGTGCGGCATAATGCCGAACACGTTCCTGCCGGCATTGCATACACCGGCTATATTTTCAATCGACCCGTTCGGGTTCGCCTCATCGGTAATGTTGCCGTATTCATCGCAATACCTGAAAAGCACCTGGTCGTTATCGTTCAGGGACTTCAGCATATCGCTGCCGGCATAGTAATTGCCCTCGCCGTGGGCGATGGGTATCTTCAAAGCACGCTGCGGATCGATCTGCGAGGTAAGCAACGAATCGCTCGTCTGCGGGATCATGTAGATGTTGCTGCAATTGAACTTGCGGTTTTTGTTGTGCAGCAAAGCGCCGGGCAGCATTCCCGCTTCCGTCAGTATCTGGAAACCATTGCATACGCCCCACACATAACCGCCTTTGGCCGCAAACTGGATCACTTCCTGCATAATGGGCGAAAAACGCGCGATAGCGCCCGAACGCAGGTAGTCGCCGAATGAAAAACCGCCGGGCAATACTATAAAATCGCAGCCCTGCAGGTCGTGGTCCTTATGCCAAAGGCGGACCACCTGCTGGCCCATTATTTTTTCTAATACATAGATGATATCCTCATCGCAATTAGAACCGGGAAATACAACTACTCCAAACTTCATGTGACAAAATTAACATAACCCCCGAAATTTGAACGAATGCAAAAGTTAAAAATTGTTAAACTGAAAGTAGATCATGCTGGCCAGCAGTATGATGAACACACTTTCGTAGAACCACCGGGTGGTAGCGTATAAAAAGTAATAAGCGAAAAATATGGCCACGGGAATGGCGCAGAGCAAAAAATGATCGAGGTGGAAATCGGGCCGTATATAAAATGAAAAACCACCGATCAATGCAATAATGAGCAGCAACTGAAGCGACTTTCGGGTTTGAACGAAGCTTTTATAAAAATTCTGCCGCAGTTTATAAAGCCCAAAAACCAGGATCAGCATTACCGGGATTAAAACAAGATAATGGTAATAATTGAAATTGATGTGAACAGTGAATTTTGTAGCCAGCGGCAGCCATATGCTGTAAAAGTTGTTCATCCGGTCGTTCAGGTAATAAAACACGGCCAGGAAGAAAAAAATAGTAACGAAACCAATAATGCACGCTGCCCATTCGCGCCAGTTGAATGGGCGGAAGGTGATCAGCGCTATCCAGATACCCAGGAACATATAAATAAACGGCAGGTAAAATAAGGTCCCTACCGCCACGATCATGCCCAGGTCGTATGAAGCTGACTTGACGTCGTCGCCCTTATAAAAGCTGAACATTTTTGCGAGCATCCACAATACAAGGAAATTGCATATCAGCGGCGGCCCCAGCAAAAAAAATGGCGTAAACAGCCCGGATACGACAATATACATCAACGCGGGCAAAAAGGTCGATCGCCCCAGCAGGTTATGGTAATTGACCAGGTAATTGAGCAGTATGGCCTGGAGAAACACCAACGCGCTTGCCAGTAAAAAATTTAGCTTCGGCGGCAAATTGTACTGGTAACTTGGGGGCAAACTTAGTCTCGAAAAAAGCTCGGCAAAAGGAAATTCAACTTTGTCGGGTATTATGTTAAGAAACCAAATACGCAACAAAAACATGACCACAGCCAGCCAGAGGATATTGATGGGGTTAAAAGACCTGAAAAGCTTGATCATGCGCGGTATCCCAGGGCAATATTAGCATAAAAAGCGTTTATGCTAAAATCATTTTCTGTTGCGAGTAACGTTTGATCATATCTTCAATGATCATCGCGGTGTGGTCGGGAAAGTCTACTACGACTTTATTTTCAGCTTCTATCCAGCGGTTTATTCCAGGTAAAAAATTCTCGTCGATGGCTTGAATGACGGGCACGCCCAACTTTGATGCCGCCAGCGCGTTGCATTGCTGCTCGTATTGCCCGCTCATAGGTATTAGCAACACCTTTTTTTTGAGGAACATAGCTTCGGCAGGGCCTTCAAACCCGCCGCCTGTGAGCAAACCCTCACAACTGGCCATGCTCCGGTTATATTCGTTGTTATCTACCGGGAAGACCTGGATATTTCCTTTTTTATAAGGCGCTTTCTGCCGTTTGGAAAAAATATGCCAACGGGCTTTGGTTTGACCGAGGTGCCGGATCAATGTTTTGTCATCATAGGCGGGCAGGTAAACCGTATAGTGCCCTTTATTGACCGGCTCCAGGTTCCTTATCTCGCTCCTGATAACCGGCGTATGGATAAAATCGTCGTAACGCTCAAAATGAAACCCAACGCGGTGCGTTGTCGGCGAATAGTACTTAAACAGCCACTCGGCATAGTTCCAGCGCCCGGGTCTTGGTGTTTTCGGCGAAAGAAAAGAACATTGGTGGCTCAGCGAAACAGAAGGCAATTTCTGCAGCCTGCAGGCCCAGGCGCTAACAGGCTCAAAATCATTGATGATCAGATCGTATTGCTTTAACGGCAGGTCATGCATGTCGCGCCATAGCTGCCGCAGGTTCATCAACTTGTAAGTGGCCCATTTGTCGACCCCGCCTTTAGTGCCGAATACAAAGCTAAATCCATGCAGGCGGTATTTGAGCGGTTGGGACAGCGACACTTCGGCTTCCGTACCGCTCACCAGCAGGTCCAGTTCACCGTATTGCTGCAACAAGGGAACAATCTCCCGCGCCCGGCTAATATGACCGTTACCTGTTCCCTGTATGGCGTATAAGATTTTCATTTTTGTTGGGAAGGCCGAAATGTTAAAGTCGTTTTAACATTAGAAGCCTTGTGCCGAATAACTTTACAACAAAAGTAGTTGCTTATAACTTTACAACCTTACAACTTTTCAACTTTACAACAAAAGGATTAATGCGCCTCCAGCTTAAAGCGCTCCAGCAGATTCTTTACGTCAAGCTTGGCATCCAGGTCCTCGGCATCGGTGTGGTCATCTTCGTCTGCCTCGCCTTTAAAGTTTGCAGGATCGTACTTGAATATGATCCATTCTTTATTATGATATTCCAGTGCCGTAAGGCTTTCAACCCAATCGCCTGAGTTAAGATAGGTTACCGAGCCGGTTTTATCAGTCGATTGCATTTCGCGTATCTCGGCCTGGTGTATGTGGCCGCAAATTACGTAGCTGTATTTTTTTTCGACGGCCAGGTCGGCAGCAGTCTGCTCAAACTGGTTAATAAATTTTACCGCATCCTTAAACTTGCCCTTCACCTTTTGGGAAAAGCTCATTTTTTCCCGACCTATCTTTGTCAGCCACCAGTTCACAAAGCTGTTTATCAGGATCAAGGTATCGTAACCTACCGCGCCTAATTTAGCCAGCCACTTTGAATGCTGCATGGTAACGTCGAACACGTCGCCATGAAATATCCACGCTTTTTTCCCGTCGATATTTAAGACCACCTTATTACGCAACTGGAACGACCCGAGGTCAAAATCGGCAAACTTACGCAGCATCTCGTCATGGTTGCCGGTCAGGTAATAAACCGGCACGCCTTCAGTCACAAATTTTAAGATGCGGCGCACCACCTTCATGTGCGTTTCGGGCCAGTACGATTTGCTGAACTGCCATATATCGATGATATCGCCGTTCAGTATCAGTATTTTAGGCTTGATACTCTTCAAATACTTAAGAAGCTCTTTGGAATGACATCCATACGTACCCAGGTGCACATCGGATATAACTACGATGTCTACTTCGCGCTTTGCCATAAAACTAAAGGGGGATAATTTGCCGTCCGGTAGTTTTTACCGGTGAATATGTGAAAAGACTGGAGAAAATAACGACTATTCGTCGTCTTCGTCTTCATTAACTTTCAGTTCATAAGGGCTGATGTAGAACATTCCTAATAATAAGAGCAACCCTACAACAACCAGATACCCAAACTCAAAATTCATACTATAATATTGTGCAAATGTCGGAACTGTAAATTATCTGAATGTTAAGACTATGTAAAAAGAAAAAGGTTTCATCCGCTGCGAAATTTTTCCTAAGGGTTTAACTTTAATGCAATTGAACGGCAGCTATTTCAATTATTACCGCTGACGCTTTTTTCAATACGGTCCAGTTGTTTGAGGTGATGTTTGGAATGGATGAGGATAAACCTGAACCACTGGCTTGCATTGAGCATGCCCAGGCGCGGATGTTTGATCCGGCAGCGGGCCGATGATTTGGGAATAAGCGCCGCAACCTCATTAATGCGCCGGCGGCATTTAACCAGTAAATTCCGGGCTTCTTCCTTGCTGATCTTTTTTACCGGGTTGGCTGTTGCCAAAGTCTTGGGCATTTTTACCCTGAACGGCGGAAAACGGTTAAACGTCAGCACAAAAAAACCTATAATCGAGCGGCCCTTTGCACCCGGCTTGCAGGTGCTGAGCGTACATTTTTCGGCAGCTATCGTCGATCCCAGGTTGGCTTGTAAAATGTGTGAGTATACCTCTGCGTACGACCAGCCGCCGCCGGGCGGAGTCACATCAAACTGTTCATCGGGAATGGTATCCATGCGGCTGCGGTAAATGTCCAGCGTGCCTTCAATAGCTTTTTTTTCGACTTCTACGGTCATGTTGATGGCGAATTCTTGCGTTCGGTCCGCCGAAATAAAATTACATAAAATACTCCATTTGGATTATTGTCCGGCGTGCAGGCGTGTGGTAACTTGTTCTTAATTCCTGCATCGCCAAATTCGTCATTAAACCGTAGATATTTATCATAATTATTTGATCATGAAAAAGATATTGTACAGTATCCTGTTACTGCTCGCCGGCTCCGGAGCAGCATTCGGGCAAGGCAGCAACAAACTGCAAATCTCAGTCGGATACTCACACGGTATCTTCAGCAATTTTACGGGCGACACTTACAGAGAAGACGCAAACATTGGTGGCAATTCCTTCAGCGATACCATCGGCAAAAAAATGTCGCATCAATTGAACGGTTTCGATGTTTCCGGCGCTTATCGCCTTTCCGACCACTTTGCGGCCAAAGTAGCCTTTGGCTGGCTTACCGGGTCGGTCGCAGATGGTAACATTCCGGGCGGCTCATTTGGCAGAGGGAGCGCTGAGGACCCCACTTATGTCCTCGTCATACCGGGGTATACCGATCATGCAAAGCAAACCTACTTATCTTTCCTGGCCGGGGCGGAATATAAAGATTTTAAGTCGGCCCATAAGTTAAACCCGTTTGGGCAGCTAATGATCGGCCTTGGGATGGAAGATGCATCCTATAAGTTAATAAGCAACAGCCATTCACTTATTTATCAAACACAAACGCTTAAAGTAAATGCTATGGCGTTCAGCATAGATGCCGGAGCCGGGCTGGACCTGAAACTAAACAAGAATTTGGATCTCCGCATCATACAAATAGATTTCGTGCCAACTTTCCCAGGTAAAAAACAAATACTGAGGTTTGGTGATCTGCGTGGCCCGTTTCCCGGCTCATCGTTTCCTAACGATCAATTGTATGCACTGCAAAGCGTGACAAGCAACAGCGGCTTCCAGGCGAATTTCCGTTTTGGGACTGGAATTGTGTTTACGCCGGATTTATAGGATAAGCATCAACTCTTTTAACCTATTTACCTGCGTGGGCACATCATCGGGCTTGGGCAGATCCAGTGGGTTAAAATAGATGGCGTCCATGCCAAAATGGAGCGCGCCGTAAACATCGGCCTCCAGGCTATCGCCGATCATCAGGCTTTCGTGCTTTTCGGCACCTGCCAGATCGAGTGCATGCTGAAAAATGGCCCTGTCGGGCTTATTAACCCCGACGATCTCGGAGATAATAATATTTTGAAAATAGCCACCCAGGTTGGTGCCGCTGATCTTGATCTCGGTCGATTCGCGAAAGCCGTTCGAGATCAGGTGCAGCACATATTTCGCCTGCAGGTATTGCAGCGTTTCATGCGCATCGGGGAACAGGTTGGTCTTGGTTGGGCAAAGCCGCACATAATGGTCTTCAAAACCCACGGGTATCACATCGGGATGCATACCCAGGTCGAGAAATGTTTGCTTGAACCGCGCCTCCCTCAGTTGGTCTTTGGTGATCCTGCCCAAATGATATTCGGCCCAAAGCCGGTGATTATTGCGCGTATAAGTTTCGATGAACAGATCGGCCGAATGCAGACCCAGTTCTTTTAAACCATAAATGCCATAAAGCTCGTGCAAAGCCTCTTCGGCATTCTTATCAAAATCCCAAATGGTATGGTCAAGGTCGAAGAAAAGATGTTTTTTTAATGCGAAATTCGGAGTGTGGAATGCGGAATTCATCTAGAATGTGTAGTGCAAAATTACACATTTCGCAATTGACAGTGCGCATTCCGCATTAGTGACACTTTTAGCGCGGAATGCGGAATTTAAAATGCGGAATTAGTCGCCCTGAGTTACCATGCATAAAGATCAACATCAAATTCTATATTCAATAAATTGGCAATCCTGTTATAGCGTCGATCTAAATGTATCCACGGCGTACTCTCGCCGTTATCTTTATAAGTAAAAACAGCACAGGCAAACTCGAGATAATATTTTGAAGATAATACTTTGAAAACGTCGATTTTTTCTTCGATCATATCCAACAGTTTATTCATTTGATCTTCAAAAGACACAAGTTGGCCCAACCCACTATCCATTGACCAAAGATTGCCTGACCAAACTGCGGAATTAACATTTTTAGGATTTCTTTTCTCGCCTTTGATTCGAATGTAAGTAGGTTTAATGTTAGTCAGATTAGTAATGTCATCATGGGTGATATCGTCAAAATCGCAAATGATCAGGCGTAGATCAACTTTATTTTTATCCATCAAACAAAGTTAAATCCGAAATCGAAATTCCGAAATCCGAAATTCTATGAAGCTTTCTCGCCATAAGCCAGATCCCCCGCATCACCTAATCCTGGAACAATGTAAGCCTTCGAGGTCATTTCCTCGTCTATAGCGCCAACCCAGATGTGCGCTTTCGGCAGATGGGCCTTTACGTGTTCGATACCCACGGCGCTTGCGATAATGGCGGCGATGTGCAGTTCCTTAATGGAATACATGCCCATCAGTTCCTTACCAACGTCGACCATGCTTTGGCCGGTCGCCAGCATAGTATCGCAGAGGATGAGTATGCGGCCGTCGAGATTAGGTGTGGAAATATGGTCGATATTGATAATAAAATCGCCATTCTTCCTCACTTTGCGATATGCTGTTATAAAAGCCGACGGCGATTTATCAAAAAAGTTCAAAAATCCCTGGTGAAACGGCAATCCGGCACGCAGGATCGTCCCCAGCACAGGATAGGTTTCAGGCACGTTCAGCGACGCAGTGCCCAGCGGTGTTTGAACCTCAACGGGCACATACCTCAATTTTTTGCTAAGCTCATACGCCAGGATTTCGCCCAAACGTTCCTGGTTGCGCCTGAAACGCATGCCGTCCTGCTGGCCGACGGCATCGCGCAGTTCGGCCAGGAATTGGTTACCCAGGGTGTTGGTTTTGTTAAGGACAAAAAACATGCTTAAATCTACCGGTTTAGCACGTAATCTTTCTAAAACAATCATTAGATTATAATTAAAAATTTTGTTGACGCTTAACCTTTTATGATTGAATAAACGAAACGCCCAGGCATTAAGTTTTTTTACAGGTTATAATATTTTCAACACCATATTCGCCCTATAATTCTCTTCAAAACCCTGCTGACATATAGTTGTCACTACCCGCTTTTAGCTTTGACAACACAATCTGCAAAGCATGAAAAATATACGAGAACTATCCGGTAATAGGCAGCTTACAGCGCGATTACTGACTTTCGGCACACAAACCGTTTATACTATTATTCGTATTTTTGTAATGATCTATGGATTTTAAATTAACCTCTGAATACCAGCCGACCGGGGACCAGCCCGAAGCCATTCGTCAACTGGTACAGGGTGTCAACAATAACGATACGTACCAAACCCTGCTTGGCGTTACAGGTTCGGGAAAAACATTTACAATTGCCAACGTCATCGCTCAAACACAGCGGCCTACGCTGATATTAAGCCACAATAAAACGCTGGCAGCACAGCTTTACGGCGAGTTTAAACAGTTCTTCCCCGAGAACGCGGTCAACTATTTTGTTTCGTATTACGACTATTACCAGCCTGAGGCTTTTATACCGACGACGAACACTTATATCGAAAAAGACCTGAAGATCAACGACGAGATCGAGAAGCTGCGCCTCCGTACTACCTCGGCGCTCATGTCGGGGCGAAGAGATGTGATCGTGGTATCGTCCATTTCGTGTATTTATGGTATGGGCAACCCGGATGATTTTAAAGACTCGGTGTTCCGGTTTGCTGTTGGTACAAGGATCAGCCGGAACGCTTTCCTGCACAGGCTGGTGGAGATATTGTATGCGCGTACCACCGCCGATTTTAAACGTGGGACCTTCCGTGTAAAAGGCGATGTAGTGGACATTTTCCCGGCATACCTCGATTATGCTTATCGCATTTCGTTTTTCGGCGATGATATTGAAGAATTAAGCACGTTTGATCCATCGACCGGCAAGACGCTGGAGAAGATGACTCACATGGTAGTCTTTCCCGCCAACCTGTATGTGGCGCCACGCGAACGATTCCAACAATCTATCTGGGCCATACAGGAAGAACTGGAAACCCGCAAACAGCAATTCATTCGCGATCAACGCTTTCTTGAAGCCAAGAGGTTGGAAGAAAGAGTAAACTACGATCTTGAGATGATCCGCGAACTGGGTTATTGCTCCGGCATAGAGAATTATTCAAGATTTTTCGACGGCCGCCAGCCCGGCGCAAGGCCATTCTGTCTGCTCGATTATTTCCCGGACGACTACCTGATGGTGATCGATGAAAGTCACGTAACGGTGCCACAGATCCGGGCTATGTATGGCGGCGACCGTTCGCGCAAAATCTCGCTGGTTGAATATGGTTTTCGTCTGCCCGCCGCTTTGGATAACCGGCCGCTCAACTTCCAGGAGTTTGAACGCCTGGCGCCGCAAACCATTTATGTAAGCGCCACGCCGGGCGACTTTGAGCTGGAAAAATCGGGCGGCGTGGTGGTCGAGCAGGTGATCAGGCCGACAGGTTTACTCGATCCGGTGATCGATGTGCGCCCGGTTATAAACCAGGTAGACGACCTGCTGGAAGAAGTGGACCAAACGGTAAAGCAGGGCGACCGCGTGCTGGTAACCACGCTAACCAAACGCATGTCCGAAGAGCTGGCTAAATATATGGACCGGCTGGGCATCAAATGCCGCTATATCCATAGCGAAGTGAAAACGCTGGATCGCGTAGAGATATTGAGAGGGCTTCGCCTTGGCGAGTTCGACGTACTGATAGGCATTAATCTGCTGCGTGAAGGGCTCGACCTGCCAGAGGTGTCGCTGGTAGCCATATTGGACGCTGATAAAGAAGGCTTCCTGCGTTCGGAGCGCTCACTGATACAAACCATCGGCCGCGCCGCGCGTAACGACCGGGGAAGGGTGATCATGTATGCCGATACCGTTACCGAATCGATGCAGATCACCATTGACGAAACCAACCGCCGCCGTGAAAAGCAGATCAGTTACAACCTGGAACATGGCATCACGCCAAGAACAGTAAACAAATCAAGGGAAGCCATCATCGAACAAACTTCGGTAGTCGATTTTGTCGGCGGCGTGCAAAAGGCTTATGTAGAAGCGGAAACGGCCTCGATCGCCGCGGACCCGATCGTTCAGTACATGACCAAAGCCGACCTGAAAAAAGCTATTGAGAACACCCGTAAGGATATGCTCACCGCAGCAAAGGACATGGACTTCCTGCAGGCCGCCAAGCTGCGCGACGAAATGTTCGCGCTGGAAAAAATGATGGAAGAACGGTTCTGATGTGCAGATATCCGGATGTGCAAATGTGCAGATAAGAATTGTAAGCTGTAAAACAACATCCGCACATCTGAAATTTGCACATCTGCACATTAAATTATCATCTGTAAATCATAAATCATCTGCACACCCGCATATTTACACATTCGCACATAAAACTGTGTAATATTTCAGGCGGTCATTCGTCATAACAGGTAAAAGCGATATAAAACAAATTACGCTTTATAAACTTATATTTGTAGTCCAATTTCGATCCAAATGGAACTAATTCGTTTCCTGTTCATAGCTATCCTTGTTCTGTATATTATACGGGCGCTTATCAGGCTCGTTCTGCCGATGTTATTCCAAAGCGTGGTTGACAAAGCGCAGCAGGGGCAGCAGCAATACCGCACCCAACGCCCGCCTGAAGGAAAAGTTAAGGTGGATTATATACCTGAAAAAAAGCAATCTGTTCCCGATTCCGAGGGCGAATTTGTGGACTATGAAGAAATTAAATGAAAATCCGCTGCAACCCGGCGGTACCATTTTTAAGCGTCGCCACTACGGCACACCTGAATCATTTACGCTGATAACGATAAATTATATCGTCGTGGCACTTGGTTTGGCCATATTCACTAATTCGCAGCACAAGATCAACTGGTTTTTCTGGATCATACTCGGCGTGCTTGCCTTATACAATGCTTTTGACCTATACCGCCATCGTGAAGAATTTAATAAGATTTCCATTATTGCCTACGTCATCAGTTTAGCGGGACTGGGACTACTGTTTTTAATCTTCTGACCTGTAAGCATATCGTTATCCGGGTCTAATCGAAATTTAATTCCTATTATAACTCAAATTTCTATTTTTGAGGATTGATTATATCCATACAAAAAACATTAGATGAATAACTGGCTCAAGCGAAATGGCATCCACCTTGCCATGATCGGCATTTTTTTAGCGATCTGTTTCTTTTATTTCACACCGGCTTTTAGCGGAAAAGTATTGGGCCAAAGTGACGTAGTGGGCGCCCAGTCGACCCAAACAGAGATCAATGCCTACAGGGCAAAAGACACGACCATACTTTGGACAAACCAGATATTCGGGGGCATGCCAACCTTCCAGATCTGGGCGCCCTATCCCGATAACATCACCACGCATATAGTTTATGCGATAAACTATTGGTTCCCTAATCCTATCGGGACGGTTTTAGTATTGTTATTAGGGTCCTATTTCCTGTTCTGCGTCCTGAGGTTAAGGCCCTGGCTGGCGGCGGCCGGCGCTGTCGCGTTTTCCTTTACATCTTATAATATTATCCTGTTTGCAGCGGGTCATAGTAATCAAATTTTCGCCATTGCCTTTTTTGCGCCGTTGCTGGCCAGCATCATCCTTACCCTCCGGGGCAAATACCTGCTCGGCGGTTCGCTTACGGCTTTGTTCCTGGCGATGGAAATACGCGCCAATCACGTGCAAATGACCTACTACCTGATGCTCGCCCTGTTTATTCTTGTGGGTATCGAGTTATATCATGCCATCCGGAACAAAACCACCAGGGATTTTTTCAGATCGCTGGCCTATCTCGCTGCCGCTTTGGTCATCGGTATAGCCATTAATGCTTCGTCGTTATGGAGCACTTATGAGTATGGCAAATACACTACGCGCGGCCCGTCAAACCTGACACAGCATACCAGCGAGCCCAGCAACGGCTTGTCGCGGGACTATGCTTACCAGTGGAGCCAGGGTGTATCGGAATGTTTAACTTTCCTGGTGCCGAATGCTTACGGCGGCGCTACCGGGGAAGGCGGAGAACGCCTCGACCAGGGTTCAGAAACGGCAAAGATATTCTCATCCAAAGGCGCGAGTGAAGAACAAGCAGTTGGGGCCGCCAACCAGATAACAGGCGGCATACCGGGGCTAACCTTGTACTGGGGAGACAAGCCTTCCACTTCCGGACCTTATTATTTCGGTGCGGTGATATGTTTTCTTTTTATATTCGGTTTACTTACGGTAAAAAGCCGCTTCAAGTGGTGGCTGCTTGCTACGGTTATCCTGACCATGCTGCTGTCGTTCGGCAAGCATTTCCCGCTCGTATCCGACATCTTCTTCAAATATTTTCCGCTTTATAATAAGTTCCGCACGGTTGAATCGATATTAGCCGTAACCGGGTTCTGCTTTGCGATACTGGCTATTTTAGCTATCCGCGAAATCATTGACACCCCGGATAAAACGGCAATATTCAAAAAATTAAAGCTGTCCCTGTACATCACCGGCGGCCTGACGCTGTTGCTCATCGTATTGCCTGACTTATTATTAAGCTTCCGCTCACCCGACCAGGCAAACGGCACCAGCCAGCTGGCACAATTAATGAAAGGCGACAGTGCTACCGCGAATGCGGTTTCAAGCGCTGTGGTAAGAGACCGCGAAGGCATGGAACGCAGCGACGCTATCCGTTCGCTTGTTTTTATCCTGGTCGCTTTTGCTATAGCATGGGCGTTTATTAAGCAAAAGATCAATGCAACGGTACTGTCGGTGGCCTTCTTCGCACTGATCCTGATCGACCTGTGGCAGGTTGACAAGCGCTACCTGAAGGACGAAAGCTTTGCCGATAAGCAAGAATCGCTTCAGCCAAAAGAGCGGCAGATAGACCAGCTTATCAACCTGGATCACGACCCTGACTACAGAGTCGTGGACCTGAACCAGGCGCCGACTTATGATGTTGTCACGCCGTTCTTCCATAAATCGCTCTGGGGGTATTCGGCTGCGAAGCTGAAGCGTTTCGACGAAATACTGGATAACCAGTTCTCCAAAAGCGTCAACCACGATGTGCTGGATATGATGAACGTTAAATACATTATTACCCAAAACCCGCAAACCGGCGATATGACGTCTCAAAAGAATGAGACTGCCTGCGGCCATGCCTGGTTTATCAAAGATGTAGAGTACGTAAAAAACGCCGACGAAGAAATGAAGGCTATTACTGCCTTTTCGCCAAAAGAAAAGGTAATAGTCGACGAAAAATTCAAAAACCTGATCGCCGGAAAGTCACTCGCTGTCGATCCCAATGCGACCATCGACCTGGTAAGTTATTCGCCCGACCACATGGTTTATAAGAGCGGCGGCACCACTAACCAAATCGCTGTCTTTTCGGAAGTTTACTATGACAAGGGCTGGAAGATGTATATCGATGGCAAGGAGCAGCCTTATTTCAGGGCCGACTATATATTGCGCGCGGCAGTGATCCCGGCGGGCAACCATAAAATCGAATTTATTTTCCACCCGGCATCCTATTACACCGGAGAGAAAATATCGCTCGCCGGTTCCATAGTTTTGGTGCTTGCGCTGGGCGGTGCGATCTTTTTAGGTATCCGCCAAAAATCGGCAGAAGAAAAGAAAGCGGCGTAATACACTCGCTTGTCATTCTGAGTAAAACGAAGAATCTTATACAATAATGCCTCCAAGGCTGATCTTAGAAGATTCTTCACTACGTTCAGAATGACAAGATGTTAATTCGGACTCGTTCTGTTAACTCGCCACGACGGCTTTCCTTTTAATCGTTCGTCCTCCGATGTACCAGCCAATACCATCCCAGGTTAAAGGCAATCACAAAATGATTGAATAATGTCGGTAGCAAGCCATAATGATGCCGCATAATGGCAAAGCGCTCGGACAGGCTCTGCCGATGCTTTTTCTTAGACATTCCTCCAACCATGTACCTGGCGACATATTGATGCACGTTAACGATGCTTTTAGCCTTTTTTGCGGCTGTCAATATCCAGTCAATATCCGCGCTTAGATGGTATTGCCGGTTAAACGGTTCGATCAGCGAACGTTTAATATAAATAGCCTGGTGGCTCACGCTCATGCCGTATTTAAAATCGCGCCAGGTAAAATTTTTCGGCGCTTTATGCCGTCGCTGACCCAGGCTTTTCCCTTTGGCATCGATCATCTCGGTCTCGCCGTAATAGATGTCGGCATCATCGGCTGAAGCAAAAACCTTGGATACCGTATCCGGATCATATAATTCATCGCCCGAATTCATAAAAAGTACGTAATCGCCGGTGGCCAGTTTCAGCCCCTTGTTCATGGCATCATAAATGCCATTGTCCTTCTCGCTCACCAGTGTAATCCTGTCCTTGTACTTCCCGATAATATCCAGTGTCCCGTCTGTTGAAAGCCCGTCGATAACCAGGTATTCGATATTGGCGTAGTTCTGCCAGAGCACCGAAAGCATAGTTCTTTCGATGTGAATAACATCGTTATAAACGACGGTTATAACGCTTAATTTGGGCTGAAACATTAACCCCTCCCGTCCCCTGAAGGGGAAGCTTTTAAAAGTTTGCGATATAACTCAAGATGCCTTTCTGCTATCACTTTCTCCGAAAAATTATCCATTATGGTCTGCCTGGCTTGCCGTTGCAACTTTTCTTTCTCCGGATAATTAATGATCCATTCCATCCCATCTGCAAAGCTTTCCGATGAACGGTACGCTGCCAGGTACCCATTATATTCGTGCTTCACCATATCGGGTATGCCGCCCGTGGTAAAGGTGATAACAGGCGTACCGCACGAAAGACTTTCCATAACCGTGTACGGTAAATTATCTTCCAGCGAGGGGATCAGGAAAGCATCCGCAGCCGCATAACAAAGCGCCAGCCTTTCGTCGTCATTGATCGTACCAAGGAAGCTGGTGCTGAAGGGAAACTCAGGCAGATCTTCCGTATTCCTGTTACCAAAAACTACCAACTCGATATTTTCGGCGGCAACGCCCAACCTGTTCTTCAATATTTCCAGGCTTTCCATCAGGTAGCCCGTTCCCTTATGCATGTCCTTACGCGAGGGCATAAAACCGCTCAGGAAAACAAATTTATCCGCGGCAAATCCGGCCTTTCCTTTAGCCTCAGTTTTATTCATTGGTTTGAATATCTCTGTTTCTAGCGTATTGGGGATCTGCTCGACCGCCTTATCTTTCGTGAGGCTCGCTTCTCTCACCGATGCCTTATTCCAACTGCTCGGAGATATAACCGTAAAATTCAATTTAGCATACGCATCCCGCTTTTGCTGCCATATTCTGTGCGAAGCATCATCGGCAGCCGAGTACTTCAACAGCGGGCAATTGCCGCATTCACGCTTATAATGATCGCACTCATACCGCACATGGCAGCCGCCGGTAAAAGAATTGCTGTCGTGAAAAGTCCATACCACGGGTTTATTGAGCCGGGCTATTTCGGTGATGTGTTTTGGATTTAAAAAACCGTGGTTCACCCAATGCAGGTGAATAATATCGGCATTCTTAACATTGGGATGATGGATGACAGAACGGCCGAGCCACGCGAAGGAGAAAGGTGTTTTGACCGCCTTCAGGTAACGTTTGGCAAGTATTCGTTCCAGCACGATCTTGGCTGCGGTAACCGCCTTTTGCAACAAATTCGAATTAAACTCGTCAATGTTTGGGTTTTTTCCGAATTTGTAATGCACGATAACCTTAGAATCGATATTTTGGTTCAATAATGCATTATTCAGGCGGATGCAGGCCCTGCCGGCGCCGCCGTTACCGTCGTAGGTATTTAAATGCACTATTTTCACAATGTCTCAAAAATACATTTATTCAATTCAAATCAAGTGATATGAAAAAACTGTACCTGCTGTTCTTTTCGGGCCTGTTGCTGCAGAACCTTGCACATGCACAAACACAGGAAGCATATTTTACTTCCTACCCAACACTTACACCTGATGGCAAGACCGTCATCTTCAGCTATGAGGGCGACCTATGGAAAGCCGACATTAACAACCCGGTAGCTGTGAGGCTGACCGCCATGCAGGGCGAGGAAACCAGTCCGCATGTATCGCCCGACGGTAAGTGGCTGGCCTTTTCGTCTAACCAGTTCGGCAATAACGATGTATACATCATGCCAATGGCCGGCGGCGACATTAAGCAGTTCACTTACCATGATGCCAACGACCAGGTGGATTCGTGGAGCTGGGACTCAAAATCCATTTATTTCACCTCCAACCGCTACAATTCTTTCAGCGAGTATAAAGTGACCATCGATGGCGGCACGCCGAAGCGCCTGTTCGGCAATTTTTTTAATACCATTCATGGCGTAGTTGAGCACCCTACTTCGGGTGAATTATTTTTCAGCGACACGTGGGAGAGCTACCTGTTTGCCAACCGTAAACGTTATAAGGGCGCATATAACCCTGACATCCAGTCGTACAACCCTAAAACCAAAGCATATAAACAATACACCACCTGGACAGGGAAGGATTTCTGGACGACGATCGATCAGAAGGGCGATATTTATTTCGTATCAGACGAAGGCAACCAGGAATATAACCTGTATACCTTTATCGACGGTAAAAAGACCGCCTTAACACAATTCCCAACCTCCATCAAACGTCCCTTCGTAAGCGCCAATGGCGATAAGGTGGTTTTCGAAAAAGACTACCAGTTGTATGTGTACGATGTTGCTTCAAAGCAAACTCAAAAACTCAACATTAACATTTTCCGCAATGACGTATTACCTAAGGACCAGGAATTCGATGTAAAAGGCAAGATCGAAGCATTTGATGTTTCGGCCGATGGCAAAAAGATGGCCTTTGTTTCGAGAGGTGAGCTTTTTGTGAGCGACCCGGAAGGAAAATTCATCCGCCAGATGAAACGCGGCAATGCCGAAAGGATAACTGAGGTAAAATGGCTGCCCGATAACCGTTCGCTGATCTTTAGCCAGACGCTAGGCGGCTACACCAACTGGTACACCATTTCGGCTGACGGCAGCGGAATAGAAAAAGAGATAACCAGCGACAAACAAACCGACAGGGGTCTTACGGTAAATAAAACGCATACACAGGGCGTATATATGAGCGGCCGTAACGAGATACGGATGATCGACCTGAAAACGCTGGAGAGCAAAACCATCGCGCACGACGAAATATGGGGTTTTGAAAACTCCGTTCCGTACATCTCACCGAACGGTGAATTCGCGGTATATAATGCTTATCGGAATTTTGAAACGGATATTTTTGTTTACAACGTCAATACCGGGCAAACACTTAACCTCACCAACAGCGGCGTCTCGGAATCGGAACCGTTCTGGTCGCCGGACATGAAATATATCTATTTCAGCTCTTCACGAACCCAGCCCAATTACCCCTACGGCGCTAATGATGTGCATATTTACCGCATGCCGCTTTACAAGTTCGAGGACCCGTTCAGGATAGATAAGTTTGCCGACCTGTTCAAAGAAACAAAAAAGGACTCGACGGCCAATAAGCCGAAAGACAAAAAGGCTGAAGCCAAAAAGCCGGAACAATCCGCGCCAAAACCGGCTGAAATAACTATCAATACCGAAGAACTGATGAAACGCCTGGAGCGCGTGAGCGGCGTTTATGGCAGGCAGGGCTCGCCTTATGTGATTCAGAAAGGCGATAAAACTTACGTTTTTTATCTTTCGGATCAGGACGATGGCAAATGGGCCATTTACCGCACCCTGCTGCAACCTTTTGAAGATAGCAAAACGGAAAAGGTGACCGGCGGTGAAAATTTTGGTTATGATATCGTCCAGGGAGACGACAAATATTATGCGCTGAGCGCCGGCAATATTTATACGTTGAATGTCGACGGAAATAAGATGGATAAAATTGACATCGGCTTTAAGTTCGACCGCAACCTGGCGGGTGAATTTAAGCAGATGTTCGACGAGGCCTGGGCCGGGCTGGAGGAGAACTATTACGATGGTAACTTTCACGGCACCGACTGGAAAAAAATGCACGACCAGTATGCTGTCTACCTGCCTTACCTGAATAATAGAGCGGATCTGCGCTTACTGCTGAACGATATGCTCGGCGAGCTCAACTCATCGCACCAGGGATTTTATTCTAACGGCCAGGAGGAGAATAAGACGCTGCATTACCGCACCATGGAAACAGGTATCGTGTTCGACAATGACGACCCGTACAAAGTGCAAACATTATTAAAAACCTCTGCGGCCTACAAGGTCGGGGTAGACATTCAGCCCGGCGACCGGCTAAAGGCCGTTAACGGTGTTGCGGTCGACGAAAAACAAGACAGAAACATTTACTTCACTAAGCCGTCGCTCGAAAAAGAAATGGAGCTGAGTTTTGACAGGCAGGGTAAAACCGTTTCTGTAAAACTGCACCCTGAACAGGACGGTGATTTCGTCGGCAACCTTTATGACGACTGGATTGAGAACAACCGTAAAACGGTTACCGAAAAAAGCCATGACCGCATAGCTTATGTTTATATGAAAAACATGGGTACCGATGCGCTGCAGAACTTCCTGGAAGACATGGTCGATGATGCCTATAAAAAGGACGCGCTGATACTCGACCTGCGTTACAATACCGGCGGCAATGTGCACGACCCGGTACTGCAGTTCCTTTCACGCCGGCCGTACCTGCAATGGCAGTACCGCGGCGGGCAAAAGACGCAGCAGCCCAACTTTGCACCTTCGGCCAAACCGATCATCCTGCTGGTAAACGAGCAAACTTTAAGCGACGGCGAAATGACCGCCACTGGCTTCAAGGCATTGGGCTTAGGTAAGATCGTCGGCACGGAAACCTACCGCTGGATCATCTTCACCAGCGGCAAAGGGCTGGTCGATGGGTCGTTTTACCGCATACCGGCCTGGGGCTGCTTTACGCTGGATGGAAAAGACATCGAAAAAAACGGGGTAACGCCCGATATCTATGTCAAAACCGGCTTTACCGACCGCCTCGATAATAAGGATCCGCAATTGGACCGGGCGATCGATGAGATCATGAAGCAATTGAAATAACACGCGCGTAGAGACGTGATGCATCACGTCTCTACGTTTATTTTTCTTTTCTTTGCATCCCAATGAGCAACGAACTCACCGATAAGGCATTTTGGGCCGCATACTGGGAGGCGAAAAAAGACGTGGCCTTTACCGTACCGCCTGATTACATTTTTCATAAACTGTTATCCGAAATTATTGCCCAGAACAAGCCAAAGACTGCTATCGAACTGGGCGGCTTTCCGGGCTATTATGCCATCTTCCTGAAAAAGTACTTCGGTCTCGAAACGACGCTTTTTGATTTTTATGTTCACGCGCCCGTGCTTAAACAGGTGCTGAATGCAAACCGGTTAACCGAAGGCGATATAGCCGTCATCGAAGGCGACCTGTTCAATTACAAACCAACAGAGCAATACGACCTGGTGCTTTCCTGCGGACTGATCGAGCATTTCCAGGACACGAAAGATGTTATCGCGCGGCACTTGCCATTTTTAAAACCGGGCGGAACGTTATTTATTACGCTGCCTAATTTTACCGGCATCAACGGCTGGGTGCAGCGTAAATACGACATGTCCAATTACGAAAAGCACAACATCGATAGCATGAACCCGAACTTGCTTGCGTCCTGCTGCAAAGAATTGGGCCTGAAGGATATTAAAGCTTACTATTACGGTAGATTCTCTATTTGGCTGGAAAACCGTAATGAACAGTCGGGGTTTACAAAAGCTTTCGTTAAACTGCTGTGGCTGACAGGCAAAATTGCAACCCAAATTATACCGGTCGAAAGCAAGGCGCTTTCGCCGTATATTGTACTGAAAGCAATTAAATAATTATTTCTTCACAAGATATTTCGTCTGCATTTTCCGGATAAATCGCCAGCCCCTTTGCAGGATGGTGCCTTTGCGTTTGGCGAGGAACTGTTTGATAGCCTGGTATGCCTGGTGATTTTCTTTGACTTCGGCCGGGAATTGGGTTACCGGCTTTTGGGCTATTTGCACCTGGTAGGTTTTTTCGCTGCCCGAATGGACGCCGCTGCCGTCGTGCCCGATGTTATGTATGAAGGAATGCGATGGGTTCAGCGTTAAACCGCCTCTGAGGAAAATAGAGGCATACCAGCGTATGGCCCACGAATTGTTCTTACCGGCTTTAAATTGCTGCATTTGTTTCCAGAAGTTCATCTTTGCCTCAATGGAAAAATGGTGGATCTTTGGCTTGTCGAACTGCGCGAGTAACTTATCTATATCGGGCTCAAAGTATTTCCAGGCCCTGGCCCAGGTGGCCCAGCCCCAGCTGGTAGCGGCGCGGTAAAAAAAAGTCTCGGGCAGGCTTCCGCCATCCAGGTCGTACATATAGCCGCCGATGTGCATCACTTTTTCTTCGGCAGCATAACGGTCGAGCGCCTCGTTAAAATATTGCAACGTATACGGCGATGATAAAAGATCATCTTCAAAAACGATCACCTTGTCGTATTCATTTACCAACCTGGTTACGCCGCTGATGATGGAATTCGCAAGCCCAAGGTTATCTTCCCGCTCGATCAGTTTAACCGATTTGAATCCTGTAACTTCAGCCGCCAATTGCCTTACCTGGTCGATCTTAACGTTGTCGGCCTCGGTTTTTGGCCCGTCCGAGAAAATAAATAGTCTTGATTCTTCCGCAAGCAGATTCTTTTGCAAATAAGTAAGCGTACGCCTGGTATGATCAGGCCGGTTGTAAACAAAAAGTGCAATGGGCGCCAGGTTCTGCATGGTCAATTATTAACAAATATCCGCGGCAGGAGATTTACTTTTTTCAAATAAATAACGGGCTACAAATATAGCGAGTTGCAGGAGAACTATTCACCTTCGCCGGGCTGCAGGATCGTAAATTCGACGCGGCGGTTTATCTGCCGGCCCTGCGGGTCATCTTTACCATTTGGAAGTGTATTGGGCGCCAGCGGCTGGCTTTTGCCATAGCCTTTTGATTGTATCCGTTCGGCGGTGATACCATTATCCAAAAGATAACGAACACTGGATTCCGCCCGTTTTTCCGAAAGCTTTTGGTTGTACTCCTCTCCGCCCTTACCATCGGTATGTCCGCTCACAGACACCCTAAACTCCGAATTGGCTTTCAATACGCTAACCAATGTGTCCAGGGCTAATTTGGCTTTTGGTGTGAGGTCGAAACTGTTAAAATCAAACTGTATGTTTTTGATCGTATACCTGGCGCCGGGCTTTGACAACAACATGCAGGTTTCGTCATTATGCATCGTATCGCCGCGCATGGGACCAGGGCTGGATATTTCCACCGTCTTGGAAGTATAGCTATCGCGTTCAAATATTATTTTCCCTGCTATCCCCGTTTTTACGGTAAAGACATATTTGCCATTGTTGTCGGTGATAACTGTTATTGGCTTTGGCATAGCCGACATGCTTGTATACGTCACCCTAACCCCGGGCACAGGTTGCCGGCCGTTGCAATTGACAACTTGCCCCGCTACCATGTAAGTTTTAATGTTGCCCTCGAACACACTAAAGCAGCAATCGGATTCACGGTCGGAACTTAAATAAAATTTATCCGGATCATTTTTATCCTGCAAATAGTACAGGTCATCTTTGGTCGAATTAAGGGGGTAGCCCAAATTTCGCGGCGCCGACCATATGTTGTTTTCTCCGGCACTTTCAAAAAGGTCGAACCCGCCCATGCCGGTGAAACCTTTGGAAGCATAGACCAGCCTTTTTGCCGTTATATCATAAAACGGCGACTGCTCATCAAAAGCCGTATTTATCATATTGCCCAAATTAACCGAATTGATCGGCTGGCCGTCATCACCCAAATCGCTTGCCCAGATGTCATCGCCGCCCTGGCCGCCCGGCTTATCCGAGGCAAAAAACAGCTTCTTTCCATCGGGTGTAACGAACGGCTGTTTTGAATTATAACCATCCTCATTTACCTGCGCATTCAACAACTGCGGCGCCGACCAGTGGTTATTATTTTGCACGCTGAAATAAATGCCGGTTATTGTTTCTGGTCCTTGTTTAAACCAAACGGTAAAATACATTCTTTTGCCTGAGCCGTCGATCGAGGGCGTGCCATACTCTTTACCTTCCCGACTTCCGAAGCTGATTAGTTTGGGCGCAGCAGTGTCATGGTGCGTTACATAATAGATCCGGTTTATATTTCTTTTATCGGCCTTCGAGTATTTGGCAGAGGTGACCATAAACCCATTTTCATACACGCTCAAGCCATAATTCCCTGCGCCTGAGTTGACCGGCCCCTTTAGTTTTGAGATATCATATTGCGGAGGTAATGCGTACTGCTCTTTAGCAAACCGGCAATTCGCTATTTCTCTTTGGGCGAGGGCCAAATAATTTGCATCGCCTTTATATAAATTCCTGAATTGCGTCAGCAGGTTGATGGCCTCATCGAATTTGCGGTTTGCCCGCATGCAAATGCCGCACCACAGCCTGGTTAACGGGTAATCTGCTTCATACCCGGCCCGAACACGTTCATAGTAATATTCCGCATCGGTGTAATCCTCAAACAGGCGATATGACTCGGCAAGCTGGTATAAAAGATAGCCGCGGCCGGCCGGGCTTATTTTTTTATTTTTACCAAAGTTAGAATGGAATGGAATAGCAAGTCCCGGCGATACATCGTGTCGCTCGCCTAAAGCTACTGCGTAATAATAGGCGGCCTCGTAGTAATTTTTGTTATTAAAGGCTTTGTCGCCCAACAGCCGGTAAGTTTTAGCCGACTGCCCGAAAGCAACCGGTAGTATACAGCAGAATAATATAGCCAGGTAGATCTTTTTCATGTGTCTGCTTAAAATCTCGGGCAAACAGGTTCCGGCCCTTCAGGCTCGTGTTTTCCAAATATGTAGCTAAAAGATAGTTCCAAGCCACCCTGCCCGTGTGTAGCGGCATTTAAGCCCGATGAATTGATGTCGTAGCTTAAACCTATGTTCATGTTGTTCAGGTGATATCCTACGCTGGCAGCCGCTGCATCGTTAACGCGGTACAACAGGCCGAATATTAAACTTTTATCATCATCCGTTTTTAATTCATTATAAATTCCCAGTGCTTTGAGCTCGTTGGCCTGCTGCTTCATGAATATAAAGTTGGGCGTTAAATCGTAATCGTCTGTGATCCGCAATTTTACACCGCCATGAATCGTGTAGCGAAGCGGAATACGGCTGTTCAGCCCCTCTTCCGCAAAGGCATCTTTGGATTGTGTCAAATGCGCTAAGCTAACGCCGAAGAATGGATTTGCACCGTGCTCGCTGTTACCATCGTAATAGTAAATGCCGGTGCTGGAATCGAAGACTATTGCACTGGTTGTTGCAAAATTTTCAAAATTGGGTATGTTCGGGTCGAAGCCAGTGTAAGGGCTGTACTGGTCGCCGAATTGCAGTTTGTTTGGATCGAAACTACGATTAATAAAACCAGCCTGCACACCGAAATGGAGGCGTTGCGTACCGTCGGCTGATATGGATATGCCATACCCAAAAGAGCCGTAAGCCGCGAAATAATTGTAACCTGCATTTCCTGCTGCCTGGTTCATGATGTTAATACCAAATCCTGCTTTTTCGCCCGAACGGAAATCAGCCGAAACGCCGCCGGTATTATAACCGTTGTCGATATTGGCCCATTGATTTTTGTAGTTGGCGCCTATACGCACATCGCCGTTGAATACGCCCGTCAAAGCCGGGTTGAGCCACATCGGATAAGCATAATACTGCGAAAAATGCGGATCGACCTGTGCCCTTAACCTGGAAACAGCTACTACTTGCAGAATTATTATAAAAATTATCGCCTTTTTCACCGTATTAAAGTAACTGTCCCTTTTTTCTTCAATGTTTTTCCATCGTTGGCTATCGCCTCAACATAGTACACATATACACCCACTGGTTCGGCTACACCCTTATAGGTGCCATCCCAGCCTGCGGCCATATTCTGCGAGGTAAAGATCAACTCGCCCCATTGATCGTACACATAAAATTTAAGGCTTTTAATCGCCGAACTGTAGACATAGAAAATGTCGTTCTTACCATCGCCGTTAGGGGTAAAGGCGTTAGGCACAAAAATCTGGTCGCCTAATTGACTCTCCGCAGTCCCGGTCACAGAAAGCGATCCTTCACTTTGCTGGCACGGCGAACTGCCCAGCGCCCGCACGATCAATGTAACTGTTTGCCCGGTTTGCATATTTGAGATGGTTTGCGTAAGGGCATTACTGCCAAGACTTGGGTCGTTAAAAGTAAGTCCATTGTCTGTGCTCACCTGGTAGCCGCTCGCGCCCGGCACCGGGTCCCAGGTAAAGGTTACACTGGTAATCGTAGTTGCACTGACCTTAACCACCGGCGGCGCCAGTTGCTGGATCATGGTCACATTCGCTGCAGTGCGGGCAGCCGAAGCGCAATCATTGGTATTTACAGCTTCCGCGTAATAAGTGGTTGCAGAACTGAGCGCCGGAGTTGTGAAGGAATTGCCTGTTGATAATACCGACCCACCTACGGCTGAGTTGTACCAATTAATGACGATGGTGGGGTCATTGCTGTTAGCCGTCAACGTCGCTGAAGTTCCGGGGCAAATTGATGTCCCTGCCACAACGGGCGCTGAAGGCAGCGGAACCACCGTAACAGCAACAGGGGTACGCGGCGGCAAAGATGGACAGCCGCTGGTATTTACCGCTTCCACATAATAAATAATACTGGCTTGCGCCGCAGGTGTAGTAAAATCGGCGCCCGAGCCTACAGATGTACCGCCTAACGGCACGGTATACCAGGCGTATGTTAGTCCAGGCTGCGGACTGGATACATGCAGCGTAGCTGTTGCGCCCGAACAGACGGTCACCCCGCTGCTTAATACCTGCGGACGGGTAGGTACGGCAATTACATTTACCTGTACACTGGTCAACGTTGTGCTTACACAGGTGGAAGTAGCCGCTTCTACATAGAAAGCTTGTGTGGCATTGATGGGTCCGGTTAAATAAGTTGGACCTGTATAAAGCTTGTTACTGCGCGTAGGCGAGTCGTACCAGTTATAGGTTATACCCGCCTGCGGCGACGCTACCGACAAGGTTGCCACGTTGCCCGGACAAACTGAAACGGATGCTGACGTAACAGCAGGCGCTGCCGGTATAGCTGCTATATTAACGGTTATTGCATTACTTATATCGGCATTACAGGTTGCCGATGTTACAACTCTTCGGTAATAGGTTGTTGTGCTGATCGGGGACGGATCATAATTCTGGCCTGTGGCCCCGCCAATGTTGGAAAATGTAGTGTTGTCGGTCGATACCTGCCATTGATAGCTATATGAGCCGTTGCCCCCGGCGGGTGTACTGCCCGTAATAATCGAAGGGTCGCCGGCAGCGCAAAACGTGGCAACCGCCGGTGCGGTGAGCGTATTGTTCGACACAGGCGGCTGTATCGTAATGGTTACTATATTGCTGATAACCGGGGTTATACACGCACCCGATACGACGGTACGGCGATAATAAGTAGTAGCGGCTATGGTACCGGGATCGTAGTTAATACCTGTTACTCCGGCAACATCTGTGAAGGTCGTATTGTCCGCCGAATTCTGCCATTGATAAGTATAACTGCCGTTACCACCGGTCGGCACGCTGCCCGAAAGGCTGCCCGGAGTACCGCTCGCACAAAATGTCGTTACCGCCGGCGCGGTTATGACATTGTTAGCCAACGGGGGCTGCACTACCATCGTAACCACGTTGCTTACCGATGGCGCCGTGCACGAGCCTGAAGTAACTGTTCGGCGATAATAGGTTGTTACGCTTATTGCAGCCGGATCATAATCCTTTGAATTAGCTCCGGTAATGTTCACAAAGTTGATGTTGTCGGTCGAATTTTGCCATTGGTAGGTATAATTAGTACCATTGCCGCCCGTTGGTGCGCTGCCGATAATCACGGCGGGGTTACCGCCAGCACAAAAAGTGTTTGTGACAGGCGAGGCGGCCGTATTATTGGCAATTGGAGTAGCTGGCTGGACGGTTACATCATAAAATGAATCGTCAGTTACATTTGTTCCTGTCGTTACCTGCCTGCGCAGGCTAAAAATGACATTTGCATTTGTATTGTTCACCAACGCCGACGCCTGGTAGTCTTTAGTATTATTGGTGCCCGGCGCACTTACCCATACGCCATTTTGCAATATTTGCCACAGATAGCTATTCGGGGTAGGGTTGGCTGCGTCGCCAGGCAAGATATCCGATGCTCCAGAACAGGTGGTGACCGGTTTAGCGGAACTTGCAAATACAACGTTAACTGAATAATTTAAGGAAGTACATGCCGCCGTCGTCAACGTGTAGGTTACCGGTCCTGAAAAATTTTGCGGTGTACCGGAAGCAGGCGACAAAGTCACACCGCTGCTTACTGATATGGTTGGAGAAAGGTTAGTAACGTCGGTGCCAGGAGGAACAGTGATCGTTATTTGCAGCTTGGTTTGATCTATTACCGCCGAGCTGACCTCGCCCGGCACAGAAAATGACGTGATCTGTGAAGTGGGTGTCGGTTTCGCCTGCACGTATTTAGCTATAAAGCTGTCGCGTACATTACTTTGCGCCGTGAGATTATAGTTAGTGCATTTTGACGCGTCAAAATTTACTGTGGAACAAAAAGACCCCACCAAAACTACGTCGTTATTGCTATCGACATCAATATTTCGCCCCAGGGTATTCCCGCATGATGCATTACCGGCGCTGAAGGCCCATTTATAATCCAGGTTTGAATCATATTTGGCCAGAAACAGATCTGTATTCCCATGATAACTTACCGGAGCCGACGATGTTGGAGACGGATCGAAATCTACCGTCCCGTTGAAATATCCCGATATGTATACATTGTTATCGGAGCTTGCCACTATCCCATAATTGTACATGCTCGCTCCGAAACCACCAATATCGACGGCGTTAACAAAAACACCGTTGGTGGTATATTTTGCCAAAAAGATGTCTTCAAATCCCGTTGGGTTTAAAGTCTTGGCGCCACCGCCGAATGTAACGCCCGATTCGAAAGGCGCATCTATGTAAACGTTACCATTTGAATCCAGGCAAAGGTTAAGGTTGTTATTAATGCCATTCCCCGAGATCGGCTGCACCCAAACGAGTTGCCCCGAAGGAGAATATTTGGCAAGAAATATGGCGCCGCCATTGCCATTCAAGTAGGACGCTGTGCCCAAGGGATTAAAGTTCACATTGCTGTCAAAAGCGCCTATGACATAAACATTGTTACTGGCATCGACATTTTGATAACGCCCTTCGCTGTCACCTGAATCAATCCAGTTAATAACCCACAAAACATTTCCATTAGGATCGTATTTGATTAATAATCCGTTAAAGGTGCCCCCACCAGCCGAATAATTCTGGCCGCCGACAGAAACGGTTCCCTGGTACTGAATAGTTGCGATCTCATTGCCCTGGTGATCGGCAGCGACCCTGTCGCCGTAATCGGTGCCTCCACCGCCGATGGACCTGGCCCACATAAAGCTGCCATTAGTATTATATTTTACGATAAAACCATCCTTGTCGCCCTGATTGTTGAGCGTCGTACCTCCTACAGTAATAGATGATGAATCGTATTGGCCGATAACAGTGGGGTTACCATTATCGTCAATTGTCATGTTATTGACCTGGTCGATACCGGTACCGCCAAAAGCGACAACCCAAATCAACGCCCCTGCCGACGTATACTTGGCGAGGTAAGTATCGAAACTGTTAGCGTTTGAAGTCAAATTATGGACGCCGGCCGAAGGGTCGAAATCAACCGTACCGTTAAATATACCAGTTACGTAAATATTATTTTGTTTGTCGACTTTAACTGCTGCGGGGATAGAATTTGCACCCGGTCCGCCGATATCATCTACCCATTGCGGCACCGCGATCTGACAAATAGCCTTCCCGGGCAGCGCAGCCAATACAAGTAAAATTATCACGAAAGGTAAAAGGCGTAGAATTTTTATCATGCAAGGTTAGGTATGTTAATGCCGGTGAATACGTTCTATTCACTTACAAATTAACTAATTATAATCATTATCGGCTAAAAATATTTATACGTTTAAAGGTACTATCCACTTTTTCATTCAAATCGGCGGATACACGGAAAAGATACGATAACGACAAGTAAATTGCTGCAGTCAGAGAGGTTCTAACAAACGCATCAAGATACAGATTGGGTATATTCCAGAAATATCTGCCGGTAAGGTAAGCAGCAATAGTTATACCAATGACGATAATGTGCTTGTAATTAAATGGTTGCATTTTAAACCTGTATTTAAGATAAAACCAGGTGCAGAAATTAATCCCCGTAATGGTGACCAGGTAAGCCGTTGCAGCTCCCATTCCGCCATAAGGCGGGATCAATAAATAGGTTAAAGCGACACAGAAGATGCTCCAGATAATAACCAATATGGTAATCAGACGATATTTATGTGAAGTGGTAATGATATAGGTATTCAGTCCGCCGGTAATATCGACCAGGAACCCCAGGCAAATAACGATGAGTACATTATACTGATCACTGAATTCTTTCTTATGCAAAATGCCGAGCAGGTTGTCCTTATTCACCAGGATACAGGCAAAAAGCAGACAGCCGACTACCATTTGTATGATGGACGTTTTAGCATAAATGTCATCGATCCTTTTCAAATCTTTTGTCGCCCACGATTCGGCCACTATCTGGTAGGTAGTGCGGCTAAGCGCCTGCTGCGGAACGTTGATAGCGATGGCGATACCTGAATAAATGCCATAAACGCCTTGTACAGCAAGCCCGGCCATAGCGCTAAGCATGTACCGGTCGATATTTTGAAGCAGAACATATACGGTACTGGAAAGCAACGTAAAAAGGCCGAAATTAATGATCGCCTTGTTACCTGGCACCCCTGCCCGCCGTGTTCCGCGCCGGTACGAAAAATTACCCGAAAAGACCAGGCTGATAGCCAGGAGCACGCATATCAAACCGTTCAGTAAAATATAGATGACGATAAACTGCTGGAACGTTATCCAATGAAACGCGAGGATCACCAATGCAACCGTCGTCAATAGCCGCAGAAGCACTTCTTTCAGGAAGCTGGAATAAATAGATTGAAATATGGCTTTGCCCAAGGCCTCGAGCAAATTGAAGAATATGGTAAAAAACGCCAGCGGGACTAAATAATAGTAGTAATCGACAAACAGCGCCGCTTTTTTAATAAAGCTGGCGACGATGACGGGCTTCAGCAAATAAAAAACCAAAGTAGAGGCCACAAACCCAATCAGCGCAAAGCCGGCGATCCAATATAAAAAACCGTTGTGGGTTTTATCTTCCGAACGAAAAAAAGGGAAATACCTGAGTATGATGCTTGGCACGCCCATCGAGGCAATGAGCGAATACAACACTGAAAGACTGATGAGCAGCAGGAATAAACCGATCTGCTCGGTGGTCATGAAATGAGGATATAAAAAGATCAGGTTTACAAAGCCGAATGCCATACCTGCGTATGAAACTATGGTATTCTTGTAAACCTGTTTTTTTACAATGCCCATCGGCTTAATACTTAATACCTATCCTGCCCGTATAATCTATCCGGTTCAACAATAATGGCAGCTTCTCATTCCCGATGTATTCATCAACGGCTTTCCGCGCGCCTTCCCAATGGCCGTAATCGTCGATAATGATTACGCCGCCCGGTACAAGTAAAGGATACAGATGTTTCAATTCATGGGCTGTCGACTCGTACCAGTCCGTATCGAGCCGAAGTAACGCTATTTTCCCGGGCATAGTTTGCGGGATCGTATCTTCAACCTTGCCCTTTACGAAATGTATCTTCTGAACAGGATATTTTAGCGTGCCGACATTATTCTGCACTTCTTCCAACGCCGAGTAGCACCATACCGAGGTCGGGTCTTCACGGTCGCTGCTTTTCATCAGCTCATCGGCGCCGGTTCCGGTAAATACTTTATCCTGCTCTGTCGGCTCCGACATACCTTCAAAAGTATCGTACAGATAAATTTCCCGGCTTTGGTCGCCTGCTTTCATTAACGTATCGATAGCGGCCATGGTGCTGCCACCCCGCCATACGCCACACTCCACAAAATCCCCTTTTATGTCGTTCTTTACCAGGTAATTCACCGCATTGCACAAGGCGGCAATACGTTCAGGGGTGGTCATGGTATAGGTTTTAACTTTGTTGTAAGTATCTACTGTCGATCTTTCAAAATCCGCCGGCAAGCCGTCAACAACTAATCTCTTATCTGGCTTGACCAATTCGTAGCCCATTTTTCCGATCAATTTATGCACCAGTCTTTTTATCATTCTTTTTATTTTTTATCGCCTGCAATAATATGGAGGTCAGGGTGTTTATTCTATCCTGAATACGGTAATTTTTATAAATATACTCCGATTCCTTAATTCCCAGCCTTGAAGCCAGCTCTGCGTCCGCCGCAATCCTGATCATGCATTGCGCCATGCCTTCAATATCGTGCTCGGGTACCAGGAAGCCGGTTTCACCGTTAACAACCGCTTCTTTTATCCCGGCATGCAGGGTACTGACGATAGCCAGTCCCGAAGCGCCTGCTTCCAATATCGTTACCGGCGTGCCTTCCATATCACCGCTGGCCGCCGTAACCGAGTGTTGTACAAAACAACGCGACCGGGTGATCAGCGCCTTTATCTGGCCGGTTTTTAGAACCCCGGTTAATTCGATGCTTTTCTCCAAACCCAGTTTGCCGACCAATTCTTTGGTTTCATCAAATAATGGCCCGTCGCCGACCATGGTCAACCGGGCATCGGGGAATTTTTCAGATACGATCTTAAATGCTTTAACGACCGAAGAAGGTGATTTTTTCTCGACGAACCGGCCTATCGATAAGAACTGCCGACCGGAGTGAAGTACATCTACCAGCGGGAACTTTTCTGTATCAACGCCGCATGAAGCCTCCACGACCTTTTCGGCAGGCGCGCCGAGGCGTACCAACTCGTTTACCATATCGCGTGAAACCGCCACGAGCTTGTCTGCATATTTAAATGCCTCCCGGTAATACTTATAGTAGGCAGCGACTGTTTGCCTATGATGAACATCGGCGCCGTGAAACTGGATAACCAAAGGTACACTCGCTCGTTTACATGCGTCAGTAACCATGGCTCCGACCATGCCGTATTCGGCGAAAACTACATCTATCTTTTCTTTAATAAAATAATTGACCAATGCCCTGGTGCGTACGCCGATATTCTTTTTGCGGAAAATTCTTTTCTGGATGAGATAGCTGAGCAATCCAAGTTTTGACCTGATAAGATATTTCCCTTTGTCGTCATAAACAGGGAAAGCACCTCCGTACAGAACCTTTTTATTACCCGGCAGGCGGTTGATATGTTCCTGCACAAAGGTCTCTGAAAATGCATTATCGTTTGGCTTGATGATACACAAGTTAAACGTTTCCATGTTACCCTTTCATTGGTTTTTGTGCCAGGATAACATATACCGAGCCGTCACGATCTCGCTGCGCTTGTTTGTTGATCTTATCGAACAGCCTGATAAACAATTGCATAATAAAAGCAAATGGAGGTATCAGGAATTTGGGCAGCTTAATGCAAATAGCATCCTGGAACAACTGCAAACCACTTGCTGCTAAACCCATAATGCCGAAAAACGATTTGATCTGAAATCCTTCCGCCTCAATTGTTTTGCGTAAGCCGGCGCTTGTCCACCGCCAGTAGTCGTTTGGTGTAGGATGATAAAACCAGTAGCCGTGCGTACTTAAAATAATGTGGCCACCGGGCTTAAGCAGGCGAAAAGCCTCGGCCAGGTAACCGGATGGCGAATCGACGTGTTCCAATACCTGTGTCGAGAGGATAATGTCAACGAAATCATCGGGTAGCGTGGTTTTACTGTCGAAATCGATATGATAATCGGCTTTGGGGTTCATCTCCAGGTCGACGCCGATATATTTTCCCACCATCGGTTCAATAACAGACCGATAGGGCATATCGCCGCAGCCAAAATCTATCAGGCTCAAATTATTATTGGCCGATGTGATGTCTTTCAGGTCGCGCAAAGTAGCATCGCGCAGTTTGGTCAGGTGTACATACCGGGTCGAGAAAATGGATGGCTTCAGCCGTTCATTATCTTTCATGCGGCTAAGTTAAGCAATTAATCGCTCTCCGATTGTTTACATCATTATAGGCGCGATATAAAAAGAGGTGCTCCAATATTTTGAATATTGGAGCACGCCTCTTTTCAAATATTTTATAATTCAAATTCTCAGTTTGTTGAGGTGTAAAGTTTATGCAAATCATTATTACTTAGTACCCTGGAATAAATTCTTACTTCATCCAGCGATCCCTGGAAGAAATAGCTTGTGCCTAAACTCGGGTCATCACCGCCGATAAAAAGCAGGGTTGTAATATTCGGATTTGCCGACGAAATACCGTCTGATACACTATTAAGCGTACCGTCAATATAAATACGCAGCTGAGCGGTTGCCAATGTATATTCAGCGGTAACCATATGCCAAGAGCCGATAGGAACCGTACCGTTACTAAATGCATTATTGCTGCCGCCACCAGGTCCATAAGTCACTTTACCTGCATTTGCGTCCACCAAGCCGTGTACACCCCAGGTATAGCCATTGTTAAGGCCTGTGATTCGTTTGGCCAATATAATAGAGCCTGAGGCTGCATTATAAGCATCCATCTTTATCCAGGCGTTTAATGTAAAATCCGTATTGGCCAGTCGAAGCGCTTGCTTATCAGGCACCGAAATGTAACTTTGGACTCCATCAAACTGGTAAGCGGCATTTGCTTTTCCGTTCCTGTCGTTGGTACTTGTAACACTATTAAGCGTTCCATCATTGCCATTACCTGACGCGTCGTTTGCGTTGTTATTAAATGGATAATATGCCACCAAACCTATTTTTAAACTATCTACTGTAGATATAGGTGTTGGGTTACTATTGCTTTTCTTACAAGAGGATAAAAATGATAAACTTATCATCGCCGAAATAGCGATGAAGACGGGGTAATTAGCATTAAATTTCATTTCGTAATCTGATTAAGGTTAAGACAGCATTAACTCGCTCACTTTCGGTATAAAAGTATCAAATTTTTCTATACAACGCTTAATCAAAACAATTCTTATTCCAACTACTGGTTCACAAACCTTTTCGCATTCACCTTCCGTTCGTTTTCCGTCAGGTATATCTTACGCAGGCGCTGGCTTTGCGGCGTTACTTCGATGTATTCGTCGGCTTGTATATACTCCATCGCTTCCTCGAGGGAGAACTTGATTGCCGGCGCTATGCGCACATTGTCATCACTGCCGGATGCGCGCATATTGGTTAGCTGCTTGCCTTTCACTACGTTAATAACCAGGTCGTTGTCACGGATGTGTTCGCCCAGTATCTGGCCTTCGTAGATATCCACGCCCGGATCGATAAAGAACCGGCCGCGGTCCTGTAACTTATCTATCGAGTAGGCTGTTGTCTGGCCCTTCTCCATCGACACCAGAACGCCATTCAGACGGCCGGGTATATTACCCTTCCAGGGCTCGTAAGCCTTAAAACGGTGCGCCATAATGGCCTCGCCCGCGGTGGCGGTGAGTACATTATTTCTCAAACCGATGATACCGCGCGACGGAATTTCAAATTCCAAATGCTGCAGGTCGCCTTTTGGCTCCATCACCAGCAGTTCGCCTTTGCGCTGTGTAACCAGTTCGATCACCTTGCCGGCCACATCGCCGGGAACGTCGACGATCAGCGTTTCTACAGGCTCGCACTTTACTCCGTCAATTTCTTTCACAATAACCTGCGGCTGACCCACCTGCAATTCGTAACCTTCGCGGCGCATAGTTTCGATCAATACCGACAGGTGCAGGATACCGCGACCATAAACCAAATACGAGTCTGGCGAATCAGTTTCGATCACTTTCAGCGCCAGGTTCTTTTCCATTTCCTTGTACAGGCGGTCGCGCAAATGGCGCGAGGTAACGAACTTGCCTTCCTTGCCGAAGAACGGCGAGTTGTTGATGGTGAACAGCATGTTCATTGTCGGCTCGTCGATCTTGATCACCGCTAACTGTTCAGGATTCTCAAAATCGGCTATGGTATCGCCTATCTCAAATCCTTCAATGCCCACAACGGCGCATATGTCGCCCGACTTCACTTCGGATACTTTTACCTTACCCAGGCCTTCAAAAGTATAAAGCTCTTTTATTCTTGACTTCTGGATCTTGCCGTCGCGCTTTACCAGCGAAACGGGCTGATTTTCTTTAATGATACCACGTGCCACCCTGCCGATAGCGATACGGCCTACGAACGACGAATAATCAAGCGAGGTGATTTGCATTTGCAAAGTGCCTTCCACTTCCGGAGCAGCCGGGATATGCTGCAGGATGGTATCCATCAGCGGGAAAATATCTTCGGTAGGTTTTTTCCAGTCGAGACTCATCCAGCCCTGTTTCGATGATCCGTACACAACCGGGAAATCCAACTGCTCTTCGGTAGCCTCCAGGTTAAAGAAAAGCTCGAATATTTGCTCGTGCACCTCCTCGGGCCGGCAGTTTTCCTTGTCTACCTTGTTGATAACAACAATAGGTTTCAATCCCAGCGACAGTGCTTTTTGGGTTACGAAACGGGTTTGGGGCATGGCGCCTTCAAAGGCGTCGACCAGCAGCAATACGCCGTCAGCCATCTTCAACACGCGCTCCACTTCGCCGCCAAAGTCGGCGTGACCGGGGGTGTCGATGATGTTGATCTTAACATCTTTATATCGCACCGAAACGTTTTTTGAAACGATGGTAATGCCACGCTCACGTTCCAGGTCGTTGCTGTCCAATATCAGTTCGCCCGTCTCCTGGTTGTCCCTGAAGATGGCGCAGCTGTGTAAAATCTTGTCAACCAAAGTGGTTTTGCCGTGGTCGACGTGCGCGATGATCGCTATATTTCTTATTTTTTGCATGAAAATGCCGCCTCTGAATTTTGGCGCAAAGGTACGGTTTATTTACGGCATTTTAAAGCGGGCACTAAGTCTTGACTGAATGATGATGCAGGGTTAACATCTAGTCCATGGCTTATAGCCATAGTTCATGGCAGTTCCATCGAAGCTTAGCACATTTGGCCATGAACCTATGTTCTATGGACTTATCTGAAACAAAAAAATAACTTTTTAAAAAACACCGGGCTCATTTTGAGGTTGCTATGATACATAAAAACATATGATCTATGGAAACGACACAGGAAAAAGTTGATGTATTAAATGATCTGATCCAGATCAATAACGACCGCATAGCGGGATTTGAAAAAGTACTTGCCGATATTGATGATGCCAACGTTGACCTTAAGGAGATTTTCAGAAGTTTCGCCGATCAAAGCCGGCAAAATGCGGAAGAACTCGCTGCACTGGTTGGCCAGCGAAGCAATGACGGTGTGGAGACCGGCACCAGCGCTGCCAGTAAACTGCACAGGGCATGGATCGACACCAAATCGCTTTTTGGCGGCTCGGACCGTGAAAGCATTCTTTCAGAGGCCGAACGCGGCGAAGATGCTATCAAGAAAGCCTACCAGGATGCGCTCACCCAAGGTAATTTGCCCGCCGATGCGTACGACATCGTGCAGCGCCAGGCCAGCGGCATCAACAGCGCGCATAACCAGGTAAAAACCCTGCGCGACGCTGCAAAAGTCTGAAATTGAATGTCTGATCAAAGCAAGAGCCACGCGAAAGCTGGCTTTTGTGTTTTGTTCCGTCCGCTATTTTGTGAAACAGTTGCGGACACCTTAGGTTAAAGGTAATGGTGAAAGGTAAAAGCCATACACGGTTAAGCCTTTCGCCTTTAACCTTTCCTCCCTTAACCTTAAAATGTTCCGTCCGCTATTTTGTGAAACAGTTGCGGACACCTTAGGTTAAAGGTAAAAGGCGAAAGGTAAACCATACACGGTTAAACCCCTTCGCCTTTTACCTTTCATCCTTTAACCTTTAAATGTTCCGTCCGCTATTTTGTAACACTCCCGCGGAACAACCCGGACAGTAATATTCCCGTCCGGCAGGTGTTTCACTCCCGAACGGACGGAACAGTTAATGCAGACTGATAACGCGCGTTATCTGCCACCTATCGTTTTGGTGCCGCCAAACGACGATAAATTTATCCGGTTTGGATGGCGTTTCGCTTTCCTGGTGATTGATAAACCTGTGCAGCCCTATCTCGACGGCACCCCATGTACCTATCGGATAAACTTCAATACTTCCGGGAACCACCACACGGGTAACCTTTCCGCAGATATTATCCTTTAAAGCCTTTAGCAGGGCTTGTTTCGAGGTCATTAAACCGCCCTTATCGTGGTAAAACTCTATACTATCCGAATAGATAGCGGCCTGGGTATCCATGCCGCAGGTGTTGTATGCGTTGAAGTAAACGCTATCCATATGAACTATGGTCTTATACAATTCCTGCGATTCAGGCTTGTAGGTATAAGCGTCTTTACTTTGGGCGGACGCTGCGGAAACAACCGCAATGACCAATAAAGCTAATAGTGCTGATGTTATGTTTTTCATGGCCCTGATTTTAAAAGACACTTATTAGTCTCACGGAATGCTTAAAAGGTTGCATCGATATGCAATTTATCTTATAAAATAAAGGATGAACAGTCCATGTGCGCAGAATTAGCTATGGTCTATCGGCTATGGTCCATAGGCCTCTGTCCTACCTCCCGAACGCCCAGATCAGAAACTTCGGCATAGCAGCGGCCCAGGTAGCTACGCTGTGCGTTCCGCCAAACATTTCAAGATATTGTATATCGGCAGGGCGCTTATAGCCTTTGGTTTCCAGTTCTTTAATGATGTCGACAGTATCGTCTATCGAGTCGATAATGCCGTTCTTGTTGCGGTCGGTTGTTTCGTCTTTGGTGCCGGTTTGCAGCCAGAATTTCAGATCAGGCTTGCCCGTAGTTTCACGAATAACACCGTGCATAATGCGGTCGGCATCCGTATAGCTTTTGCCCAACTCTTTGCTGCGCCACCAGAACGAGCCGGAAAATACGCCGGTCTTATCAAACAATCCGGGGTTGTTCCAGGCAATATCCATAGCCGACAGTCCCCCAAGCGAAAACCCGGCGAAAACCGTGGTATCGAATTCGTCGATGCCGGTTTGCTTTTTGATAGCAGGCAAAAGCTCGTTCACAATAAATTTAGTATAGGCGCCGGCCTTTGAGCCGCGTTGTTTATAATCCGGTTTGCCGGCTACGCCATACTCCTCTATACGATCGGCGCCGGCATGGATGGCGGCAATAGCAACGGGCTTCAATAACCCGGCATCGTACAAAACTTCAAGATTATCTTTTAACTTCAGGTTTTCGGCTTCCTGCCCATCGTTCAATAAAAGCAGATTTACAGGCTCGGTAGTTTCAGACCCAGGCATCAGCAGGGCAACAGTAACATTCCTTTTAAGATATTCAGAATTAATGGATACTTCCTTTTCGGCGATCGTCATTTCGCTCACATTCCAGCTCAGGTACATCTTCACAAATCTCTAAAGGGGGCAAAGGTAGGGTTTTTAGGTAAAGGTTGTACGTTTGACGTTATACGTTGTACGTTATCTATGGGTTTTGACTTCATACATTGGCCTGAATCATAAACGTAAAATATTCAACGTATTACGGTCAACCAAAATTTTTAAGATTGTTGTCTATTTAAATCAAAGCAGCTAACTTACATTCAAAATCGGCATGCCTTTGAAAGAACGTTATTACAAATGGTATTCGCGCGCACTGAGTCTCGATGTGGAAATGCTGGTATTCGGCGACCGCGGCTACCCGGTGATCCTGTTCCCCACTTCGCAGGGACGGTATTACCAGAATAAGGACGAAGGGCTGATCGATGCGGTAAGCTGGTTTGTAGACGAGGGCCTGGTTAAGATCTATTGCCCCGACAGCTTCGACTGGCTTACCTGGTACAACAAAGGCATCCGCCCGGCCGACAGGGCGCGCAATTACACCTTTTACGACCGTATGCTGTACGAGGAGTTGGCTCCCTGGTCCATGCACGAAACGGGCGTGCCCAAAGTAGCGACCGCAGGCTGCAGTTTCGGTGGTTACCATGCGGCCAACTTCGCCTTAAAGCATCCCGATAAAGCGGCCCACCTTTTTAGCATGAGCGGTGCGTTCGATATAAAGCAGTTTATGGATGGTTATTATAGCGATGATGTGTTTTACAATAACCCGCCCGATTTTTTGCCGGCCAGTAATCAGCCCGAATTGTGGCACATGAACATTATAATGGGCACAGCCGAACATGATATTTGCCGCGCGGATAACGACCGGCTGTCAAACATTTTATCGCAGAAGGGCATTAATCATTGGCTGGATATACGCGGCATCGGCGAACACGACTGGCCCATGTGGCGGGTAATGTTCCCGCATTATTTATCGACAATAAAATAGATTTGAGATGTGAGATATGAGATTTGAGACTGTTACAGGGAAGTGTTTCAAAATAACGGACGGAACAGGACAGTCCATAGGACATAGTCGATAGACCATGGCCAATTTTGCAAAACTATGGACTATGGACCATCGACTATGAACAAAACGTAACACAAAACAACGAACAGAGTACTTTAAATATTCGGAGTTTATATCAAGACTTAAAAATCATACCATGAAAAAAATAGGCATTCTCTTCGGGCAGGAAAACTCATTTCCGCAGGCCTTTGTTGACCGCGTTAATCAAAAGGGTGAAAAAGATATTACGGCTGAGTTTGTGCACATCAATAAAGTGATGCAGGCGCACCCGCTCGATTACACGGTGATTGTCGACCGCATATCGCAGGACGTGCCTTTTTACCGCGCGGCATTAAAAAACGCTGCCATCTGCGGTACAGCCGTCATTAATAACCCTTTTTGGTGGAGCGCTGACGAGAAGTTTTTCAACAATGCCCTGGCGGTGAAGATCGGCGTCCCTGTTCCGAAAACCGTTATCCTGCCGTCGAAAGAATTGCCCGACGACACCACTTCCGAGTCGTTTCGCAACCTGGCATATCCGCTGGATTGGGAAGCAATCTTCAATTATGTCGGCTTTCCCGCATACATGAAGCCTTTCGACGGCGGCGGCTGGAAGGAAGTTTACAAAATATCTGACCCGGACGATCTTTGGGACAAATACGGCCGGACCAAACAATACGTAATGATGCTACAGGAGGAAATCACTTTCGATGATTACTTCCGCTGCTATTGCATTGGCGGCAAGCACGTACGCATTATGCAGTATGAGCCGCGCAACCCGCATCACCTGCGTTATGAGCATGGTAAGGCCCCGGCAGAAAAAAAGCTGCTGGAAACAGTAAAAAATTGTGTGATCAAGCTGAATAAATATTTGGGCTATGATTTTAATACCGTCGAATTTGCGGTGCGGAATGGTGTGCCCTATGCTATCGACTTCTGCAATCCGGCCCCCGATGCCGAGGTGACGAGCGTTGGCCAGGATAACTTCGACTGGGTGGTTGAAACCGCTGCCGATTATGCCATCGAGCGGGCTAAAAAACAAAAGGACGGCCGCGATAACCTTACCTGGGGCGAATATGTGAAAACCGGCGCTGCCGGCGTACCATTGCTCGACCATGAGAAGAAAGTAGAAAAGAAAGCAGCCAAAAAGGACGTTGAAACGGGCAAAATAGACCACGAGGTTTTAGCGGAAGGGACTATAAAACAAGGGCTCGTAAAAAAAGTTGCAGCCAAAAAATCCGCAGCGCCAAAGAAAGCGCCGGCTAAAAAATAAAAATGATACAGCGTGGGTAAGTGCAATTTCTTCCTCGCGGAAGGAGAGGAAGAAATTGCCATGATCCATAGCCAATTAACTAAACCCAACCGACAATTATGAACAAATTTACCTTAGGCGTCGAAGAAGAATTTATGGTGATCGACCCGGTAAGCCGGGAGCTGACCTCGCATGACCAGAAGATAGTCGACGGCGCGCAAAAGATACACGAGGACCAGGTAAAGGCCGAAATGCACCAGGCGGTAGTAGAAGTCGGCACGCACATTTGCAACGACACGACCGAAGCACGCAAAGAGGTGACCAAACTGCGCGGCACCGTTGCCCAGTTAGCCGGCGAGCTGGGTCTGCGCATAGGCGCTGCGGGAACGCACCCGTTTTCGCACTGGCAGCACCAGCTGATCACTGATCATCCGAGATATTTCGAAATTGTGGATGAAATGCAGGAAGCGGCGCGTTCCAACCTTATCTTCGGTTTGCACGTGCATGTGGGAATTCAGTCGCGCGACCTGGCCGTTCACATTGCTAACCAGGTACGTTACTTTCTGCCGCACGTATATGCCTTATCAACCAACTCGCCGTTTTGGGAAGGAAGGAATACCGGCTTCAAATCGTTCCGCACTAAGGTATTTGATAAATTCCCC
>DASZVE010000004.1:0-15959 GCA_035547095.1 Mucilaginibacter sp. | reverse complement strand
TGCGTCCGGCTCACCACCGATGATTGAAAATGTCCCGTCCTTGTAGAACTCCATATACACTTTCGGCGTTGACGATGGCATAACAATTTTTTGGCCTTGAAAAACCGCATAGTCAATTTCCCATTTTTTACACAATAACTTAGTCACTGTATCAGCGGGCAAATTAATGCTTTGTGCAAGTGCAATTGTTTGAAATGCAAGTATTGTGATAACACAAGCACAAATGAAATTCTTCATTGATCGTAAGTTTAGGATTATTTTGTTTATTTTTTTCCGAATGTAAGATATTCTCTTAAAACAAAAAAGCAGCCCTGAAGCTGCTTCCTTATATCTATTCGCAAAGCGTCTTACACCGCAAACGACGATCCGCAGCCGCAGGTGCTGGTGGCGTTAGGATTGTTAAACGTAAAACCGCGTGCATTCAGCCCGTCCTGGAAATCGATCTGCATGCCCACTAAGTAAAGACCGTGCGCTTTATGCATGAACACGCGAATTCCTTCAATTTCGTACTCCTGGTCGCCCTCCTTTTTTTGGTCGAAGCCCAGTATATAATTCATCCCTGCGCAGCCGCCGCCTTCAACACCGATACGAAGACCGAATTCCTCACCAATCTCCTGCTGATCCCTTAATTTCTTCAGTTCTTTTACTGCGCCTTCGGTCAATGTAACCGGGCCAGTTTCAACAGCTGTACTCATCTTTATTTCAAATTAAACATACAAATATAAGGTAAATTGCAGATTTTTGCTGCCTAACCATTTTTATGACCTCAGCCCAACATACCCGGATATGCAGATAAACTATCTTCTTGATATATTGAAATATACGCTGGCCGGCATCGGAACCGTCTATGTGGCGTTTTACCTCGTAAAGCCATACCTCGACCGCGCCGAGAAAGTCCAGTTGGCCGAGCTGAAAAAGACCATCGCCAACCAGACGCTGCCCTTGAAATTCCAGGCTTATGAACGGCTGGTGCTGTTCGTGGAACGGGTGAACCCGGCCAATATGTTACTGCGACTGAACGGCACGGCCTATTCGGCGCACGAGCTGCATAGTTTGGTAGTGAGCGAGATCAGGAACGAGTTCCAGCACAATGTCACCCAGCAGATTTATGTAAGCGAACGTGCCTGGAATGTGATCAAACGCGTAAAGGACGATACCATGAGCGTAGTAACCAACGCGGTAAAGGCGCTGCCTGAAACGGCTACCGGCCTTGACCTGAGTAAAACCGTGCTGGCACACCTGGCATCGCTGCAGGATAACCCTTACGACATAGCCACCAGCATGATCCGTAAGGATATGGAAGAGCTGTTTTAATATCGGATGTCGGATTTGTGATTTCGGATTTAGTGATAGCGGCCTTCGATGCCTTTATTTATAAATTTGACCATTCCGAAATCCGCATTCCGAAATCCGAAATCAAATGAAATTCACAACCACATCCGGTATCGAGATAAAGGAGGTTTATACCGAACCTTCGGGCATGAACGAATTGCCGGGCGAGTTTCCCTTTACGCGTGGCATACAAAAAGACATGTACCGCGGCAAGCCCTGGACGATGCGCCAGTATGCCGGCTTCTCCACCGCCGGGGAATCGAACAAGCGCTACCATTATTTATTGAGCCAGGGCACGATGGGCCTTTCGGTGGCTTTTGATCTGCCGACGCAAATTGGCTATGATTCGGATAATGCCATGGCCGAAGGCGAAGTGGGCAAGGTGGGTGTTGCCATCGACTCGCTAAAGGATATGGAGGTTTTGTTTGAAGGCATACAGTTAAAGGACATCACCACCTCGATGACGATCAATGCCACTGCCTCTATATTATTGGCGATGTACATCACGCTGGCCAAAAAGCAGGGCGCCGATCTGAAACAGCTTTCGGGAACTATTCAAAACGATATATTAAAAGAATACGCCGCGCGGGGTACCTACATCTATCCGCCCGCGCCTTCGATGCGGCTGATAACAGATGTATTTGAGTATTGCAGCAAGGAAGTGCCCAAATGGAATACCATATCTATATCGGGTTATCATATTCGCGAAGCAGGGTCGACGGCCGTGCAGGAGCTGGCCTTTACTTTGGCCAATGGCAAAGCATACCTGAAGGCCGCCATCGACAAGGGGCTTGATATTAACATATTCGCCAAAAGGCTGTCGTTTTTTTTCAATTGCCATAACAACTTCTTCGAGGAGATAGCCAAGTTTCGTGCCGCGCGCAGGATGTGGGCGCATATTACCAAAGAACTCGGCGCCACCGATCCCGGCGCTCAGAAGCTTCGCTTCCATACCCAAACCGGCGGTTCGACCCTGACTGCCCAGCAGCCGATGAACAATATCGTGCGGGTAAGTAACCAGGCCCTGGCCGCCGTGCTGGGCGGTACGCAGTCGCTTCATACCAATGGTTACGACGAGGCCTTGTCGCTGCCAACCGAAACGGCAGCTAAAATAGCCTTGCGCACCCAGCAAATTATTGCCTTTGAAAGCGGCGTAACCGATACCGTCGACCCATTAGCCGGCTCCTATTTTATCGAAGCATTGACCGATGAACTGGAAACGGCTGCACAACAATATATCGACAAGATCGACGCGATGGGCGGCGCAGTAAAGGCAATTGAGCAGGATTACATTCAGCGCGAGATAGCACGATCGTCGTACGAATACCAGACTGAGGTGGAAAAAGGCGAGCGCATTATTGTTGGCGTGAATAAGTATGCGGAAGAAGAACCGGCTGCCGAAAATGTCTTCCGTGTGGACGACTCGATCCGCAAAACACAAAGCGAAAAGCTGAAGAAGTTGCGCACAGAAAGAGATAACCAGGCTGTTCAACAAGCATTGGACAAATTACAGCAAACCGCCCGGGGTACCGAAAATCTGATGCCGCATATCTTGGCTGCCGTCGAGCATTATGCCACGCTGGGTGAAATAGCCGATACACTCAGGACAGTCTTCGGTGAATACTGACAAATGCTGCCAAATATTATATTATATCATTTGGCCTTGTCACTGACAAAATATCGTTGAAAAAAATATTCGCCGGGGTTCCAGCAAATTAGGTCCTGACAGCAGGAATAACCGCCGGATATGGCTTAACAATTGTTGTGTCGATAGCGTAAAAGGAACAATAAATCGAATTTAAGTTGATAAATACGCGAGGTAATAAGTACAAAAAGGTGTCTTTGAAGAGTTTAATTATTTATACCGCGTGCGTGCAAAATATAACTCTTTTTTCTTTAAATTTTACAATAGCACAGGTTAATAAATGATGAATTTATTCAATAAAAATTTCAAATTTTATTTTTTAAATAGACTTTTTTTTGAATATTCGATGTTCCGTAGCAACCCCATTGGATGTTCGCTTGGGGGTTTGTAAATCAAGATTTTAATAAAAAATATATATGGATAAAACTTGTACCGCCGTTTGGAACAGCTGCCTTCAGATTATCAAAGACAACATACCGGCTCAGAGTTTTAAAACCTGGTTCGAGCCGATAAAAGCGCTGAGACTCGAAGGAAGTGTTTTGACGATACAAGTTCCGAGTTTATTCTTCTATGAATGGCTCGAAGAACATTATGTCGGTCTTCTCCGTAAAACCATCAAGAAACAACTTGGAGAAGAAGGCCGGTTGGAATATAATATCGTTGTAGAACAGTCGTCGTCTAACAAGCCGTATACAACCAATATGCCCTCGAACGGGAACGGTGCCGAAACTAAAAACCAGTCGATGCCCGTGCCTATCTCCATTAATAAGGACATAAAAAACCCGTTTGTAATACCGGGATTAAAGAAACTGAACGTCGATCCGCAACTGAACCCGAATTATACCTTCGAAAGCTTTGTTGAAGGTGACTGTAACCGCTTGGCGCGGTCGGCCGGCTATGCCGTTGCTGCAAAACCGGGCGGCACTTCTTTTAACCCGCTGATGATTTACGGCGGCGTTGGTTTGGGCAAAACCCACCTGGCACAGGCTATCGGTAACGAGGTTCGCACCAAGCTGCCCGATAAATTAGTATTATATGTATCGTGCGAAAAGTTTACGCAGCAATTTGTCGACGCCCTGAAACATAATAACATCAACGATTTTGTAAATTTCTACCAGGCCATCGATGTGCTGATCATGGACGATGTGCATAACTTTGCCGGCAAGGAAAAAACACAGGATTTCTTTTTCCATATTTTCAACCATTTGCACCAGTCGGGCAAGCAACTGATCATTACCTCGGATAAGGCGCCGAAAGACCTGACCGGTTTAGAAGAACGCCTGCTGTCACGCTTCAAATGGGGCCTTTCGGCCGACTTGCAGGTTCCGGACCTGGAAACCCGCATGGCTATTTTGAAGAACAAGATTTACCAGGATGGTATCGACCTGTCAAACGATGTGCTGGAATACGTCGCCCACAATATTGATAATAACGTTCGCGAACTGGAAGGCGCTATGGTGTCACTGCTGGCGCAGGCCACGCTGAACCGCAAAGATATCGACCTGGGCCTGGCCAAGCAGATGCTGAAGAACTTTGTAAAGAACTCGTCCAAAGAGATCTCCATGGAATATATTCAGAACCTGGTATGCGAGTATTTCGAAGTGCCTATCGAAATGGTAAAATCACAAACCCGCAAGCGCGAGATCGTGCAGGCAAGGCAGATATCCATGTACCTGGCCAAGGCTCATACCAAAAGCTCGCTTAAATCCATCGGCAGTTTCTTTGGCGGCCGCGATCACTCAACCGTCATTTATGCCTGCCAAACCGTGGAAGATTTAATTGATACTGACAAGAAATTCAAAGGCTATGTAGCAGATATACAAAAGAAACTTAAAATGTCGTAAAACCGATAACTTTTACAATCACGGGCGCCGTTGCGAAAGCAATGGCGTTTTTTGTTTTATATCGCATCTAAACCCCCGTCTTCCCTGACGTCGTTTGAAACAAAAACGAAAAAATACGGTTTTACCTGCATTCATTTGTCAATTGGTCCCGCTGGTCATTTAAAGTATTCGGCAAGAAGGGGCCGGGCGGCGCTGTTCTCACTGATTTCGGAAAACAACGCTAACTATTTTTAAAAACCTTTTACCTTTGATCTTTCAGCTTTCACCTTTATGAAAAAAGTTCTGTGCTTCGGCGAAATCCTTTGGGACACTTTCGATGACGGTAAAAAACCCGGCGGTGCGCCCATGAATGTGGCCATGCACCTTGCGCAGCAAGGAACCAGCGTTGAATTTGCGAGCCGCGTCGGCGAAGACCACGCAGGCGATGAACTGGTTGAATTCCTGAAGCAAAACAACCTGTATTCTGACCTGGTACAGCGTGATCCGCAATTGCCTACCTGCGAAGTGACCGTCGAACTGGACAAAAATCAGCACGCCACCTATATAATCCCTCAGCCGGTATCGTGGGACAATATCCAGCCTGATGCCGCTTTGGAACGCAGCGCGAAAGAAGCGTCTGCTATCGTTTTCGGCAGCCTGGCCTGTCGCGGCGAAGTTACCAAAAACACGCTGCTGAACTTGCTCGACGAAACGGATGCTTTAAAAATATTCGACGTAAATCTGCGTGCGCCACATTACACGCTGGAAACCATCGAAACGCTTACAGCCAAGTCGGACATAGTGAAAATGAATGAAGACGAGGCTACCTTGCTTATCGGAGGAAGTACCGCATCGCTGAAAGAACAGATGGAAGAGTTCAGGCAGAAATATCATCCCAAAACCATTTGCATAACCCGAGGCGAACACGGTGCCATAGTATGGCATGATCACGAATTCTATGAGAATTCCGGCTGCCCGGTTCAATTGGGCGATACCGTCGGCGCAGGCGATTCATTCCTGGCCACTTTTATCAACGGGCTTCTGTCGGGCCAGGCCATGCAGCAAACCATCGACAAGGCGTGCGCGGTGGGGTCGTTCGTTGCCGGTAAACGCGGCGCCAATCCGCCGTATGATGATAGCATTCGAAAGCTGTTGGGGCTAAGCTAAAAGCTGGCAGTTGGCAACAAAACTGCGGGCCGGAAACTGCACACTGCAAACCGGAACATTGTCATTTTTCGTTAACATTTCGGCCTTTGCGGTCATTTACAAACTATTAAAGCAAAATATCCGTTACCTTTATGTTCAGAAAGGTTATCTATGCGTGGTTACGGGTTTTCGAAGTATGTACCCCGGCAAATTCCCAAGGGCGGGTTTGATGAATTACTAAAGTTGTTTCTGGAATTGCTTAATTATACATCGGGCGATGCGGGCGAAGCTTTGGCTTGGATGAACGAACTGGATAAGCAATATAACATCACCAACGATCAGTACGGCATGGGTGATTTTATCGATGATCTGAAACAAAAGGGTTACCTGGACGAGGATAACCAAAACGGCGAATTCCGCATCACAGCCAAAACCGAGCAAAGCATACGGCAATCGGCGCTGGAAGAAATATTCGGTAAGCTGAAAAGGTCGGGCAAGGGCAATCATCGTTCGCCGCATTCAGGACAGGGCGATGAAAAGAACGCCGAACGACGCGAATATGAATTCGGCGATAGTCCGGACCAGATCGACATGACGCAATCCATTCACAACGCGCAGATCAACCACGGTATCAACGATTTTATGATGACCGAGCGCGACCTGGAAGTGGAGGAAATGGATTATAAAACACTCACCTCGACCGTGCTGATGATCGACATCTCGCACTCGATGATCCTGTATGGCGAGGACCGCATCACACCCGCCAAAAAGGTAGCCATGGCACTTGCCGAGTTGATTCGCACCAAATATCCGAAGGACACACTGGACATTGTGGTTTTTGGTAACGATGCCTGGCCCATACAATTAAAGGACCTGCCTTATTTGCAGGTAGGGCCATACCATACCAATACGTATGCCGGGCTTGAGCTTGCCACGGAATTGCTTCGCCGCCGCAAAACCCATAACAAGCAGATATTTATGATCACCGACGGCAAACCCACCTGTCTGAAGGAAGGTACGCGTTACTATAAAAACAGTATCGGCCTTGACCGCAAGGTGGTGAACAAAACGCTGAACATGGCCGCACAATGCAAAAGGCTGAAGATACCCATCACTACCTTTATGATAGCCAAGGACCCGTACCTGCAACAGTTTGTGCGTAAATTTACCGAAACTAACGGAGGAAAGGCTTTTTACAGCACCCTGAACGGTCTGGGCGAATATATTTTTGAGGATTATATCAGAAACAGGAGACGAACAGTCAGATAATTAATCAATTTGAAAATTTGAAAATGAGCCGGTCAAAAATTTTCAAATTTTCAAATTACCACATTTCCAAATTGAACTAATGACGAAATCGACAGATATAAAAACTTTAGGCGAATTAAAACGATCAGGTTATCAAAGCCGGTCGGTAAAAGAAGAATTAAGGCAGAATCTTATCCTGCAGCTACAGAAAAAGGAAGGCGGATTTGAAGGGATCATCGGATTTGAAGATACCGTTATTCCCGACCTGCAAACAGCGATCCTGTCACGTCACAATATCCTTTTACTCGGCCTCCGGGGGCAGGCTAAAACGCGTATTGCACGGCTGATGGTAAACCTGCTTGACGAATATATCCCATACATAGCCGATTCGGAACTTTACGACGATCCCTTTAAGCCCATTTCATGGTTCGGCCGTAACGAAATAGCCGCCAAAGGCGACGATACGCCTATCGCCTGGCTGCACCGTTCGGAACGCTACACAGAAAAACTTGCCACACCGGATGTAACGGTGGCCGACTTGATCGGCGACGTCGACCCAATCAAAGCGGCTACCATGAAGCTGCATTATTCGGACGAAAGGGTGATCCATTTTGGCTTGATTCCCCGCGCCCATCGCGGTATCTTTGTCATCAATGAGCTACCGGATCTGCAGGCGCGTATCCAGGTTGCGTTATTTAATATACTGCAGGAAGAGGACATCCAGATACGAGGCTTTAAGCTGCGTTTGCCATTAGATATCCAATTTGTATTTACCGCAAACCCTGAAGATTATACCAATCGCGGCTCTATTGTTACCCCGTTGAAAGATCGTATCGAAAGCCAGATCCTGACGCACTATCCGCGTTCAATCGAGGTGTCGCGAAAGATAACCCAGCAGGAAGCCATCCTTTCGCCCGACCAAAAGGTTGCGGTTGAGGCTGACGGTCTTGTAAAAGACCTCGTCGAACAGATCGCTTTTGAAGCGCGAAACTCTGAATATATTGACAAAAAATCAGGGGTGTCGGCCAGGCTGACAATTTCTGCGTACGAAAATTTGATCAGCAACGCGGAACGAAGAATGATCCTAAATGGCGAGTCTTCAACTTTTGTACGTATTACCGATTTTCTTGGTGTAATACCTGCGGTAACGGGCAAGATCGAGCTGGTTTATGAAGGCGAACTGGAAGGCCCGGCAAAGGTGGCTAATATGCTGATAGGAAAAGCTGTAAAGTCGCTGATGCTGCAATTCTTCCCCGATCCCGAGAAGGCTAAAAAATCTAAATCGCCTAACCCTTATACGGAGATCATCAATTGGTTTAGCGACAGCAATACGGTACTGCTCGACGACAACCTGCCATTCGATCAGTATAAGAAATCGCTAAATTCAGTATCCGGATTGAAGGAATTGGTAAAAAAGTTTCATCCCAACCTTAGTACCAACCAGCAACTTCTGCTCATGGAATTCGTATTACACGGACTGGCCGAATTTTCGCAGCTCAACAAAGGATTTCTCGACAATGGGTTTGCATTTTCGGATATGTTCAATAGCCTGTTCAACCTTGAACCGGACGAGGATGACCTGGATATGGATGACGACCGCTATTAATTTGTGATATTTTGAAAAGATGCAGGGACAAGTTCTTTCGTTGGCCATAATTTCAATTATCCTTTTACTTCTCGACAGCTACCTGATAGGCGCCGTGCGTATTGGGCTAAAGAAGTGGAAATTCGTACATACACGCGCGTTTACCAGGGTGTATTGGGGCCTGTCGCTTGTATTGATCATAGGCATATTTATCAGTGTGTTCATGCGGGCCGGGTTGGGCACACGTTCGGTGTTCCTGCTGGCATTCTTTCTGGTCTCATTAGGGAAGATACTGTTTTTACCATTCGTGCTGATCGACGACATCCGTCGGTTAGTGAAATGGCTAACGCTCAAGTTCGGTTCAAATAAACCGACCCCGCAACCCGGGCCAAATGCAATGCCGCGCTCTGAGTTCCTGATGAAGGCAGGTCTGCTGGCCGGCTCGGTGCCCCTGGCGGCGCTTACGTACGGCACCATCAATGGCGTTTACGATTACCAGGTGAAGCATCGTAAACTGTACCTGCCTAATCTGCCAAAAGCATTCGACGGTATTCGTCTCGGCCAGATATCTGACATTCACTCGGGCAGCTTTTATAATAAGAAAGCTGTTGCTGGCGGGGTTGAAATGCTGATGAAGGAAAAGCCGGATTTTATCTTCTTCACGGGCGACCTGGTTAACGAGCAAACACGAGAGATGCGCGACTACCAGGATATTTTCAGCAAAATAAAGGCACCCCTGGGCGTATATTCGTCACTTGGGAACCACGATTATGGCGATTATTATCACTGGGACAGTTGGGACGAACGCATGCAGAATTTCCAGGATATGCTTACGACGCATAAAAACCTGGGCTGGGACCTGCTGATGAACGAGAACCGGAGGCTGAAAGTCGGCGGTGAAGAAATAGGCATTTTAGGTGTTGAAAACTGGGGGACGATAAGCCGTTTTGGCAAACGCGGGAGGCTTGACCTTGCTACGCAAAACACCGACGACTTGCCGGTAAAATTGCTGCTTTCACACGATCCGTCGCACTGGCGCGCACAGGTGATACCCGAATATCCGCAAATAGATGTGATGTTTGCGGGACACACCCATGGCATGCAGTTCGGTGTGCGGACGAAACAGTTCCAGTGGAGCCCTATTCAGTATATCTACAAAGAATGGGCAGGTATGTACCGCGAAAACAATCAGCAATTGTATGTAAATGTGGGCTACGGTTTTTTAGGATACCCCGGGCGCGTTGGAATATTGCCGGAGATTACGATATTTGAACTAAAAGCCTCACCTGACCCTTCCCTGCAAAAAAGGGCCTAAAAAAGGCGGCTTGCCATTTTTTCATTTACCAATGAGGAAAATCTTACAGCCCGCCTTTGATTTCCTGCTGTTCAGCAACGTTTTCATGGCGTTGTGTGCTGTCGTTCAGGGCTTGCTCACATTTTATCTTATCGGCTCCAAACCGGTTTACACGGTCGAGGGCATGCTATTCGTATCAACGCTGGCTATCTATAATTTCTGCATTCTTATTACCAAACCGCCACGGCCGGAACAGTCGCCGTACAGGCGCGTACGCTGGTTTTTCGGCCACTACCGGCTTATGGTTACTATTACCATCGTCTCTATCCTGTGCATTATCCCGCTTTTTCTGCTGCTTTCGGGCGAGTCGAAAATATTACTCATCTTCCTGGGCGTAGTTTCTATAAGTTATGGTTTGCCTCTTTTTGCCATGGGCGATAAAAAATTCGGATTGCGTAACATTCCCGGGTTAAAGCTATTCCTCATTAGCCTGGTGTGGACCATGAGCATTGTGCTGCTGCCCATCCTGGAATCGCAGGCCGTGAACCAGGCAACGGTTTCAATGCGCGATACCACCATATTGGTTGCCAAAAGATTTTTGCTAATCTGCGCCCTGGCTATACCGTTCGACATCCGCGACCTGTTCGAGGACAGGCAATTCGGCCTTAAAACTATACCGGTCGCCTGGGGCGAAAAGAATGCCTACCTGATTTGCCAGGTGTTGCTGGCCGGGTATATCTTGTTGCTTTTCCTTTTCAGGTATAACGGCCTCAGTTCAGACTTTTGGGCGCTTACTTTAAGCACGGTATTAGCAGGCTGGCTCATATTCAAATCCAAATGGGAAAAGAATGAATATTATTATTTTTTTTATCTTGACGGTGTGCTGATCCTGCAATATATATTCGTGCTGGTATTCGCAAAGATCAGCACATATTTTTAGACCTATTCTATCACCGGCAAACTGATACATGACGCGACTCCTGCCGTATGGTAGATCATTTCCGTCGCTTTCTGGTAATCGTTTGCCTTCGCCTTAAAAATATTTGACACATACTTTTGCGGGTTCCGGTCGATGATGGGGAACCATGTGCTCTGTACCTGCACCATTATCCGGTGTCCCTTTTTGAACACGTGATCCACTCCATGCAGATCGATGTCATACAACTCCACCTTATTTGGCGTTATTGGTTCCGGATTTGAAAAGCTTTTCCTGAACCTGCCGCGGAACACGTCCGCAGCGATCATCAGCTCATAGCCGGACATTTTCAACTCCTTTTTGTACTCCTGGGGGTACACATCTATCAGTTTTACCACCCAGTCTGCATCGCTGCCCGACGTAGCTGCGTATATTTTGGCTAAAAGGTCGCCGGTAACGGTCACATCTTTGGTCAGCGTATCTGTTTCCCAGGTCAAAACATCGGGCCGGTTCTCTACAAACCGCTGATCTTCCGTCAGCCAGAAATACCACCTCGATCCTGGCCCGTAGGTTTCCTCAACAGGCCGGGCCCGGTATGGAACAGGCTTCGCCGGATCGGAAACATAGCTGTCGAAAGCGCTTTCACTTTTCGCAGGCGCGTTAAATGAAAGCTTCCCGTTACTGTGCAGGTAAATATTCCTGGTCACAGCTTCTTTAGGCGGCCATGCGGTATAGTTTTTCCATTGATTTGAGCCGGTCTGGAAGGTGATCGCCTCGGGAAAGTTACCGTCGCCTTTGCCTTTTAAGTACCAGGCAAACCATTTGGCCTGTATCTCCTTGCGGAAATAAACCCCGGTTTTCTGATCGTCGAACTTGATATTACCCAGGCTGCTACCATCGCCACCGGCCCACCCGCCATGCCGCCACGGCCCTATCACGATAAAATTACGGTTGTGCCTGTCGTTCCTCTCCAAATACTTATAAGCATCCTGCGGACCCACCATATCTTCCTGGTCCCACCAGCCGCTCACGTGCTGGATAGCTACCTTAGGCGAATCGAGCCGGTAATGCAGCGACTGCCTTTTCCAGAAATCATCATAATTAGGATGAGCAACGTAAGAGTCCCAGCTCGGCAGCTTGCCGTGCATATATTTTGTATTGATATTCGACAGCGGTCCCAACTTCAAATACCAGTCGTAGGTATCGTAATTGCCGAACTGGAACAACGAGTCTGTTTTGGAAATCTCCTCCATAAAAGCATATTCGAAGGCGTAACTTAAACGGAACGCGCCATTATGGTGCAGGTCGTCATTCATGAACATATCCGAGGGCGTCGCTTGTTCGGAAACCGCTACCATAGCCGGGTGCGGGTCGCTTGCCGCTATGATCGTCGTCCATCCATCGTAGGATATACCATATTCGCCTACTTTGCCATTATTATCGGGGACGTTTTTCAAAAGCCAGTCAATGGTGTCGTACGTATCGCTGGCTTCATCAATTGCTTTGGGATCTTTTTTATCCCGGCTCATGCGCTGCATCTCGTATTTTCCTTCGGATTTATACCTGCCGCGGATGTCTTCAAACACAAAAATGTAACCGTCCTCAGCCATATCCTTAACATAACTCATGCGCTCGGGGCTGGGGTATTTCTCTACACCGTAAGGGGTTCTCAGCATCAGGAAAGGCAATGATTCGTGCTGATCTTTCGGCGTAAAAATAACCGCGTGAAGTTTCACGCCATCACGCATGGGTATCATTGCTTCCCGGCGGTTGTATTTGTCGTCTGGCTTAACGTTGTTTTGTGCAAAAGCTGTAACAGTTAACAACGACCAAAAGAAAATTAAGGCTATGGGTTTCATGGTCAGCGGTTTGATATGATTCATTAAATATAACAACATTCGCTTTATTTTACTTCAATTTGCAGCATGGCCGCTAACTACAATAATTCAGCCTGGTTTTATGACCGCCTGTCGCGCCTGGTTTATGGCAAAGCGCTTATCCGCTCGCAGGTGTATTTACTGCCATTCATTTCTCCCGGAAGCAAACTACTGATCGCCGGCGGCGGTACGGGCTGGATATTGGAAGAGATCGCTAAAGTTCATCCGTCGGGCCTTGAGATAACATACATTGAAGTAGCCGCGAACATGATGAAGCTGTCGAAAAAGAGAAATACAGGCAGAAACAAGGTGGAGTTCATAAACGACGCGGTCGAAAACATCGGCCTGGACCAAGGCTATGACGTAGTAATAACGCCATTCCTGTTTGACAATTTTACCGAGGAAAATCTACAAAGAATATTTGCCCATATCCATCAATGCCTTAAACCCGGCGGCCTATGGCTTAATACCGATTTTCATCTTACGGGCAAATGGTGGCAGCGTTTTTTACTGCGTTCGATGATCATTTTTTTCAGGCTAACCTGCCGTATAGAAGCGACAAAACTGCCTGATATAGCAAATTGTTTCAGGAAAGCTGATTATAAAACCATAGCCCGAAAATGCTTCGTTGGCGATTTTATTCTTTCAACCGTATACCGCAAAATCTGACTTCCGGCCTTATCCCTCATAAGCAAACTTGTACCCTATCCCCCGCACAGTTTGCAGGTATTGCGGCGAATCGGGGTTATTCTCTATCTTTTTCCTCAGTCGCACAATGTGCATATCCAGCGTCCGGGTATTCACATCGGCGTTGTAACCCCATACTTCCATCATCAGTTCCTCGCGGTTGATCACTTTGTTCTTGTTTTTAAGGAAATAGAGTAATATGCGGTTCTCCAATATGGTCAGCTCTACCTTTTTACCATCCCTGATAAGCAGGTGCATATTGGGATGATGTTCCATATTGGCGAACTTGTACGACTCGGACTTGTCGCCGTTCAGCGAAAATTTGATCTTGTTGTCGATCATGGCCACCAGCACGTCCATATTAAAAGGCTTCGTGATGTAGTCTGATACGCCAAAATTATATGCCTCAATCTTATCTACGTCCTGCGCTTTGGCCGTCATCATGATCACAAATTTATCGAAGCCCTGCTTCCTGATGCCTGTGCACACCTCTGCGCCCGGCTTGCCGGGTAGCATCCAATCGAGCAGGACAATGTGGGGCTGCTCGGCGAGGATCATCGCTTCGGCATCGTCGCCATTATCTGCTTCAAAAACTTTATATCCCTCCGATTGCAGCCGCTCGGCTACAAGGAATCGCAGATTTTCATCGTCCTCGACCAATGCTATTCTTATTTCCTTATCCATCTTTGTTTCAGTTTTTACCCGGCTGCTTCGTAAGGAAGCGTAACGATGAATTCCGAGCCTTCGTTTATTTTTGAGTTTACCGTAATTTCTCCGCCCATAAAATTAGCCAGTTCCTTGCAAAAAGCCAAACCCAGCCCTGCGCTGCCATTCTGGTTATATTTATTCTCGATCTTATAAAATTTTTGAAAGATATTTTTTATCTCTTCTCTGCCGATGCCGATACCCTGGTCAACAAAGGAAAATATGAGATTTCGTTTTTCGATTTTTACGTCGATGTGCAATCGCCTGCGACCGGGATTTGAGTATTTATAAGCATTTTCCATCAGGTTCTGAAATATGCTTCCCAGCAACACCGGATCTGTATAAAATTTACTGATACCGTGTACCTTATAGCTGATTTCGAAATCCGGGTACCTGATCCGGAAAGTTTCAATGTAGCCCGTTACAAAGTCATCCATGTTCACCTCTTCACGCTTGGCTTGTATGGCGTTGTTTTCCAGTTGGGTGAACGACAACAGCTTATTCATCAGTTCGTTCAGTTTATCGGCTTCCTCGTCCAGTATCTTACCATAATGCCTTCGCTGCCGTTCGCTTAGTTCACTGTCGCTTCGCAGGTTGGAGCCCGCGATCTTGATGACACTTACCGGCGTTTTAAATTCATGCGTAAAGTTGTTGATAAAGTCATACTGCAGCTTAAAGAGTTTCATATTTACATTAAGGTTGCGGTAAATGAGCCAACCGATCGCCACCAGAAAAGCATAGATCAAAAGTACCATGGCCGCAATCGGCATAAACCGCCGGTTCACCTCGGCCCCCAAGTAATTTTTGGGCGAACTGAAGTATAACTTGTAGTCCGAAAATGCGCCCGGTAACCCTGCTTCCGTCGTTATATTGTTATCATCATTTTCAATCGGATCATAAACTACCGGCTGAATGGAAACCGACTTGTATAACTCGGGGTGATTATTCTTCACCGTCAGCAGACGCTGGTCGAGGGCAAAAGTCATCATGTTTTGCTTATATACGCTGCGCTGTTTGATGCCTTTTTGTATCTCGCGGTATCGTTTTATTTCCTCCCGCCGCGGGATGTTCAGGTAGCTTATCTTCCCAGGCTGGATGTCGTAAAAAGTTTTGAATTTCTCGTCTTGCGTCGGCTCGTGCGTGGTATCGGCCACAGCTATAAAATTATTCAGTTTGGTGGCCATCGTTTCAAAATCGCCAAAGTTTTCGGGAAGTGAGCGTTTAGCGCTCGACAGTTTCCCTTCTTTTAACGAGTATTGATAGATTGACTTCAAACGAATATCCAGGTTTGTGCCGGGGTTATTGTTAGCGGGCCCGGGGCTTCCGATTTCGATCTCATAAAATACAATGTGTTTTACGAATGGATAGTCCCTGAAGGTGGAAAAAGAATAATGCGCGGCCGAAGCTGAATCAAGATAGCCCTGGTAAAAGGTTATTTCAGGTATGCGGTTTTGAAAAAAGTCATAGTAAGGCTTCAGCGTCTGCTCATGCACGTCGATCTTTTTCGACGCAAATTCGCTCTCAGCATATTTTGACGTCAGGTCATAAGCAACAAAAAGTGCGACGATGAACGTCACCGATATCAGGATCAGGAAGGCGATGATCAATGAAAAATTTTTCCGATAGGCACTCTTCTCTGTCTTCATGGCTAACGGGTTCAACGTCCAACCCGCATATTTTCGTCGAGGAATTTTTCGATAG
>DASZVE010000003.1:0-17001 GCA_035547095.1 Mucilaginibacter sp. | reverse complement strand
CTTCTCCAAGTGTCCAAAATAGGCATGTTGTTTTTGATCCTCAGATATACCCTTCATACTATCTGGTAGGGTTTCGGGATCGAGTTGTACTTCTTTTCCATTATATCTTAAATAGGCCTTAAAGCCTGCCGGTATTAACGATTTATTGCCACTGTTATAAAGTGTACAATAAAATAAATAAGACCCTATTCCGTTTACACCGTTGTTGCTTTTGATTACACCGAAGTCTACCGGACCGATATCATAGATTATATGAAGTTTCTTATTAAGAAAGTCTATAATAGAAATAATCCCTGGGACACCGCCAAGTAAGGTTATAATAATAGTGGCAATAATAATTTGCGGTTTCTTTGAAAATTAATTCAAACTGAGACACTACGAAAATGTCAATTGTATCAATACAAATCGATATATTTACATCGAAAGACAATATAGCTTTCATCGTCAAATTCAAAGCGGCCGCATTTTGGCATTTCTCTGTCTTTCCCGATCAATTCACATTTATCTCAACACATCATGAGCAAAGACAAAGGAAGTAAAAACGTAAAAAAGGCGCCAAGCACTACCGGCAAAAAAGCACCGTCGGATTACCAGGCGGCCAAAGGCTCTTCGTCCGCGTCAATTTCATCCTCCGTGAAAAAGAAATAACACCTGCTGCCGCTTAGCTGTAATATATCTGCAAGGGCGTGGTATGTCATCTAAATAACCTATTTGCCTGTAATAAAATTATTTACGGTTTAAGCCGATAAATTAATGTACCTTCGCCGGATATTTAAAAATTACATAATGCAAAAAGGAACAGTAAAATTTTTTAATGAAACAAAAGGTTTCGGATTTATAACGCCCGAAAATGGCGGAAGCGAGATCTTTGTACACTCATCCGGACTTATCGACAACATCCGCGAAAGCGATGAAGTTAAGTTCGAGGTTGAGCAGGGCCGTAAAGGACCTAACGCGGTAAATGTGAAGATAGTTTAATCACTATAAATTTATTCGTAGGCATTCCCCTTCGGGGGAATGTTTTTTTTCAGGCAGCTCCTCCGCGCCGTCCAAACAAAACCGAAAGGTTAAAAATTAATTTCTGCTAATCAACATCTCCCATGGCTATAAGACAACAGGCAAAGGCGGCAAAGCCTTACGCCACACTATCAAAAAAAGATGATTTCGCAAACCGCTTCGCCGAAATTGTAAAGGACAATCAACAGCTCAGTCAAAAATACACTATCCAGTTCTTTGATACAGCCGCAACCAGCAATTATGCATTTAGCGGACTGGATGGTAAATCCATCAATGTGCTCCAGTATTTAACAGATACCGAACTGGATGCCTACCGCGCTTTAAAGATACAGTGGTATAACAGTTAAGCCGTTTCGGCCGGAAGTTATTGTCAGTAAAGGTATTAGTTCCCTCCGCTGTCCGTAGGTTCCGGCTACAGACTACAATGCACGTGGTATCTACTTCACTTCCTGATCAAATATGCCGATTTGCTGGCCCTGCTGAACGCTTATTGAACTAAAACGGCCTTTTTCGAATAACAAGATCACCAGCGACCCGCCATAGGCAAAGTGGCCAAGCTTCTCCCCCTTGATAACCGTCACTTTCTTTCCGGCGGAAATATTTTTTACGCGATCTTCAAAAACTACAGAACCGACAGTTTCCAGTCCGACGGGTATAACGGCAACATATCCGTACTGCTCAGTTTGAATAATAAAATAACCATGTTTATAATTTTCAAACACGCTGAAGTCACCGTTATTCGTCATAAAAAAATCCATTAGCTGGCTACCGAAAAGAATATTGCCGACATCTTCTCTCGATTCTACCAGTTCGCCGGAAACAGGTGAGTGATAATGGTGGTAACTTCGCGGAAGCAAGATTAAAGAAAGTGCCGTTCCGTCAATAAAACGACTGGTAAATCTTGAATTTCCAAGAAGTTGGTTGAGGTTTAATTTCATTCTCCCTTTTACAGGCATAGCGCTGTCGGCCTTCAGATCAACATTTACCTGACTAATTATTCCGTCGACGGGTGAAACAATAACAGAATTATCAACCGGCCGCGCAATGGGCCTCGTGCCGGCTTTTAAACTTCTTGTAAAAAACTGGTTGAAAGATTGATAGCCGTTCGTGGGCATTACATATTCCTCATTATGTAAAGTACTGTCTGAAAGCCATTGATGGATAGTGCCCGTTGATTGCCGGCTGTCCATAAATTTACCCTGCTCATTTACAAAATACATGGTCCAGCTCAAACCGGGCTCATCGTTTACAAACCGCAGACCGTAAGGATTATGATAGTAAAGCAAAGAGAACCGGATAATGTTATCAAGGCCGTTTGATACGGAAGGGAGCGTATAAAACCACTGATTTAAGAATTTGTATAAGTCGTCTATATTTTTATTTTTCCAAAAATTTACAGAGCCATCCGGCAGGGGTTGAACGTACAGAAACATGGAATCGAGCAACTGTCTGAAATTTTTATCATCAGAATACATCGCTTTTAACTTAACCACCGGCGGGCAATCTGTCTGCTGCGCCGATACATTGAGAAAAAACACGCTCGCCAAAATCGCAGGCATTAGTATGGCCCGCCTAAAAGACCTGGTAAGCGCTGTGGGTGAAATCTTCATGATCTTAGCATCGAGAAGAACTAACTTATTAAAAGTATGATTTTCAGAGCAATAATACAGCAAATTTTTCTCCCACTGTCCGCAGTCCGTTATTACGGACACCTATGAAAGTAGTCTACGGGCCTACCGTGGTCTAACTAACTGATCGCCGAACAACGCCAAAATCGCGACAGCGTCGGCTTCTGCAAAAACCTTTACAACCCAAAAGCCGTATCAATATGTTCAGCCTGTAAATCGCATTCCGATTAACCCGGGCTCACGACTATCATGGTTCATGAACAAGTACGGTTAACCGCCGTCGAGCGGTTTAAATCCTTAAATATAGACGAGGAAAGGGAATTCCAGGAGCTGGTACAAATAGCGTCCGAAATTTGTCAAACCCCTATCGCTTTGATCACACTGCTTGGAAAAGACACGCAATGGCTTAAGGTGAAAAAAGGCACAGACGTTGAGGAAATGCCGCGCGACACCTCGTTTTGTACACATGCTATTGAGGACGAACAGGTAATGGTTGTACCTGATGCGCAATTGGACGACCGTTTTTTGGACAACCCTATCGTAGTTGGCGAGCCTAATATCCGCTTTTATGCAGGAACAGCATTAACAACTCCCGACGGCTGCTCTATCGGTACGTTGTGCGTTTTCGACGTAAAGCCGCACCATTTAAATGAACAGCAGAAACTGATGCTCAAGATGCTGGGCAAACAAGCTTTCAGCCTGATGGAGTTCAGGATAAGCTTAGAAATGCTTGAAAAAAATACGGTGGACCTGGAACAAAAAAAGGAAATTATCAGGCAAGCCGAAATAAGGCAGCGATCATTTTTCGAAAGTTCGGTGAACATTCATGTTCTGCTGGATAAACAAAGGCAGGTTATTGACTTTAATAAAGTCGCCTATAAGTTTATCAGGAAGATGTATAATGCCGAACTCACCGTTGGCTGCTCTTTTGAGCGGTTTTTTAACCATCACTTTAGCCCGAAGTTTGTTGAGAATTGCAAATTCGCATTGTCGGGCAATCGGGCATTCGAAGAGGGATATACAGATTACGGCGAACATGGTGGTATCTGGTGGGAAGCTGCATTTGAAACAGCCAGGGACCGGAATGACGAGGTTATTGGCGTATCTTATGTTTTGCGCGATGTAACCGACCGCAAGACCGACGAGCAAAGGATCGTCCAACAAAATACATCGTTGTTAAAAATAGCACATTTACAGGCCCATCAATTCAGAGCTCCGCTAACTACGATCAAAGGAATGATGGATCTGATCAGGGAAGAGCGACATAACGCGCCCGAAGAATATTTCCGCTTACTTGAAAACGCCGTAGATAACCTGGATCAAACAATTTGCGAAATTGTTGGCAATATAGAACCCGCGATACCAGCTAACTAACCTTTAGCTAAGCACCCCGCTGTCAGCAATTAAAACTTTAAACCCACCGCCGGCACGCTGTCAGTCTTGCCCTGACTATGAACGCCTATACAAGTAGTCTTCAGGCTACAGTATTCCAAAACAAACAATCTACGTCGACTATCCCGTTAATACCTGCATGATCGCCCGTTACAAATCAAGCGGGCTCCTGACCAATTTTCCTAATGATCTCTATGATATTTTCACTGTTGACGATCCACATTCCAAGCCGCTCTTCTGTTATCCCGTCCTTTAGTTTGTAACTGTATTCGGGTTCATTGCCTTTGAAAACGGTCTCCATAAACTTAAAATCGATGCCCCCATTAGCAGCCAGATCATTAGCCACCTCGACAATATGCGTTGAGATCACGAACAAGCTTGTTTTAACAGTTGCGAAAGCGGTGATGATCGCCAACGACGCGTCATACGCGTCTTTAACATTGGTACCGCGAAATAATTCATCAAAAATCACAAACAGGCTCCCCGACTGTGCCATCTTTTCGGCCACATACTTTACCCGCATAACTTCGCTATAGAAGTGGCTCTGATTTTTAAGGATATTATCGGATAAGTTAATGGTAGTAAGCAACCCCTTAAACATCGTCGTCTTAAATTTTTTTGCCGGTACGGGAAAGCCTAACTGCGAAAGGTAAACACTTATTCCTACCGCTTTTAACAGGGCCGATTTCCCGGCCATGTTGGCGCCGGTTATAAAAGCAATGTTTCTTGAATGATCGATACGAATGTCATTTGGTACGGGATCTTCAATAAATGGGTGGAACAATCCTTCAGCAACCACATTTTGCCCATCCGCTTCAACCATCTGGGGCAGGCAATATCCCAATTCTATACCTCTTTTGCTTACCGTAATATAGACGTCAAGCTCATAAACAATATCAAGCAGCAATTTTACCCGGTCACAGCCGGCGCTTTTAAACATCTGGTTCGCGGAAGCAATTTCACCTGCATTTAGCTTTGACTTTCGGGATAGCTTTAAAGCACACTGAAAATCAGCACCTTGTAGCACCGAACGTACCCGGGCGCATGTTTCTTTTAATATGGAGGGCAGATCGGTAGTAACATCTTTTTGTGCGAATTCGTCCAAAACTGTAATTAGCCGAATTATGTCGGATACACCTTGTTGGGCCACATAATAATCGTGCTTTTGCCTGTGGCTGCCAGTGAATTTCGCGATTACCGCCCCCAGGCGCGAATATGACCTGTGACTACTTTGTTCCAGGTAAAACTCGATAAAATCACATGTTCGTTTATCGATAGACAGGTGATAGGGATAAATTTGAAAATAGCGAATAACCTCGATACGGTTTTTGACAGCGGATGCCTCGGACAAGGGTTTATTGAAGATGGCCCTCAGCTTCTCTTCTCCTCCAAGCGTAACGGTAAAATTAAATAAGCTAAAGATCGATTTGTTGTTCGACCCTGCATCAGAAAATATATTTAAGTCGTCAAAGGTTTGTTTGTCGATTTCGAAGTTCATGCTCAGGTGACTACTCAAACGGGCACATGTCGACTTTATTGTCGCCCAGCCTGCGGCATGTAACTTCTACTACGGGTGCTTATGCAAGTAATCCTGGCTCACTTTAAAACCACCGCCCCCGGGTAGCGTCGGCGCCACCGTTAATGATGTTCAGCAAAAGCAGCACGGCTGCTATAATGATCAGGATGTGGATAGCATGCCCGCCGGTGTGATAGCCAAAGAATCCTATCAGCCAGATCACGACCAGTATAACTACGATGATATAAATTATTCTTCTCATAAATTTAAAACCCGTGTTGTTTTAAAATTGTTTTGTGTGTTGATAATAAAGGATTTATGTGCAAACGGCAGCAGAGATTTCACATCTGCCTCTAAAAGGATGTCATGTTGTCCAAAGGACTCCTATGGAGAGGCACTCGAAACATGGCGGGCAAAGGCCTTTACGCTCACCCTTCGGGTACCTCAGGATGACACCCAGTTTCTTCTTACTGCGCGATTCAAAATTTCTAGTGTACCGCCGTTTCACTATTTTAGATATACCGTTTTAATATCATTCATTTCATGCTTCTTCACCTTGCCGATATTTTACTGACGCTGCTGCACCTTGTTATCATCGGCTTTAATTTGCTCGGCTGGATATGGAAACGTACGCGGCGGGCACACCTGGTTTGCGTAGCACTAACGGCAGGCTGCTGGTTCATACTAGGCATCTGGTTTGGCTGGGGTTACTGCCCAATTACCGATTTAGAATGGAATATAAAGGAAAAGCTGGGCGAACATAACCTGCCCAACTCCTTTATCAAGTATTATGCTGACAGGCTCAGCGGCACGTCCGTCAGCGCATCGCTTGTTGATACGGTAACTGCGGTGGCTTTTTTTATGGCGGCGCTGTTATCCGTTTATGTCAACTTCTTCCGGCGCAAGACGGTCCGTCATAACCATATTTAGCCTCCTTCGCTTTTAAAACCACCCATTCGTTTATATGCACATTTGATGTTTCCGATTACGGAAATCGTCGATTTTTCATCAAGCACAAAATAAATAGTACTATGTATTGCAAAATACCTTGCTTTGTTTAAATTTGTGTTCGGATTTAGAAAAGACAAATATGAACTTAAAATTTTTACTGACGCTGGGCACGGTTTCTGCCCTTATTTTCTGGATAGGAGGTGCTATCGCAGGATTAATTCATGGCGACTATAACTTTGTAAGCGACACCGTGAGCGAACTGGGCGCGCTTGGTACAAAATCGCATTATTTTATGACCGTGGTGATGTACCTGAGCGGCATAACAGGTATTTTATTTGTAATCGGCGCGGTGATGGCTTGCCGCAGGGCCGGCATCAGCGTAATACCCGCTATTTCGGCGGTAAGCATTCCCCTCACCACCATATGGGCGGCTTTTTTTCCGATGGGCACAGCGCAGCACGGAATGACGGGGCCCGTGGTGTTCATTATTTATATTGGCGTTATTATCTCGCTGTTCGTATGGCGGGGCGGCGCATTAAAGACGTTGTGGATATGGTCGGTTGTTAGCCTGGTATTGCTCCTGGGCATATTTTTGCGTTTTACAGCATTTTTCCCCTACCACGAAGGGCTAATACAACGCTTTGCACACCTGGGTTGGTCGGTGTGGTTCGTCGCAATTAATATCCAATTGATAAAACTGCTTAATTTGAAGTCTGTTACGATTCGGACGGCATAGGAATGTTTAATCCGTGCATCGTTTTTTAATCAACCTTCAGTTTAAGTATCCTGTCGGCATTTTCATGAGTGATTTTTGCAAGCTGATCTTCGGGCAGGCCCGTATTATTTAAAAATTCTATTCCCATCTCATTGGTGCTGAAAGGATAGTCTACCGAAAACAGGATATTGTCGATGCCGAAAACGTCCAGCGCAAGCTTGAAAGGCGGTTGCGTAAAAAATCCGCTGGTGGTAATATACAACTGCTTTTTAAACGTTTCGCTAAGTGTGCGCTGGTTAGCGCCGCCATTACCGGCTTTAAAGGCGCGCTCCGAACGTGCCATCATCATGGGAAGCATTTCGCCCATGTGGCCTATGATAATGTTCAGGTTGGGATAACGGTCGAATATCCCGGCGGCCAGGAGGCGCAGTACATGAATAGCGGTTTCGGAGTGCCAGCCCCAGCCGTAACAGGCCAGCGGCTCGAACATGCGCTGCGAGCCATTAAGGTTACTATAATACACATCCGCCACCTTTTTAGGTGGTATTCCGGGGTGCAGGTATAGCGGCACTCCGAGCGCTTCGGCCCTTTCAAAAACCGGCGCAAACCGGGGTTGGTCCAGAAACTCGTCGCCCACCATTCCCCGTATCATTGCACCGCGAAAACCATATTCTTTTACTGTCCGTTCCAATTCATCGGCGGCAGCCTCCGGTACGCTCACAGGCAAATGGGCAAACGCGCCGAATCTATCGGGATGATCTTTTATTTTTACGGCGATCAGATCATTGTACTCCCTGGCAAATGCGGGCGCTTCTTTTTCATCCATAAAATTTGCCCCGGCACTATCTACGGAAAGCACCTGGAACGAAATACCATTGTCGTCCATCGATCTTAATCGCTCGCCGGCAACATCGGCCAGTTTTGGCGCAAGCTGCTGCATTACAGGCGACTGTCCGAATCCGCCGAGAGCATCGGCGGGCAGCCTGTTCGTGAGTTCGGGAAATGAAATATGTTCTTCAAGGGTAACTATGCGCATATACTAATTTCTGCATTCAAGGATAGAGACGAATGTACAACGATAACGTTTTAAGCAGTTTCAAATAATCTGTCTGAAACTGCAAATCATCGCCATCCCCCCTCCTTTTTGTCGGATATGCACCTCATTGGGTAGCGTTTTAACCCTTTATATTTGAATTATTAGAAATATCAATATGTCATTCCGGGCTTACTTAGACAACATTCAAACCAAAACCGGCAAATCTCCCAACGATTTCAGGCAGATGGCCGAACAAAAAGGCTTCCTGCAAAATGGGGAACTTAAACCTTCTGTAAAAGCCAGCGACATCGTTAAATGGCTTAAGGACGACTTTCAGCTTGGTCACGGTCATGCCATGGCCATTTATGCGTTATTCAAAGGCGTAAAAAAGGAAGGAAATTAGTATGAAACTTGATAAGCAATTCACAGCAACACTGCAAAAAAGTCCGGCTAAAGGCGGCTGGACATACGTGATCTGGCCTGAATCGGCAGCGTTCTTCGGCACACGCGGATTGGTAAAGGTAAAAGGAACGGTCGATGGCCAGCCTTTTCAAAGCTCCTTTATGGCTTTAGGCGACGGGACACATAAATTGTCATTCAAAGCCGAAACCCGCAAGCTGATCGGCAAAGAAGCCGGCGATAAAGTAAGCGTTGTGCTGAATGAAAGAATGTAGATACGCAACATTTTGCGTCGTTATGATCTGTCTTTCTTCACCGCACCGTTCCTGATAAACACCACTGCCATTAATGCGCCCACCAGCGCCAGTCCGCCCGAAAACTTCATGATCTTTGAATAGGCTTGGATAAAACAATCACGGTACATATTTGCGATTGCGTCTTTGTCGCCCGTCATACCCGGCGGTGGTTTGGCATCGCCCAGGTTGGTCGCCTGCGCCAGTATATATTGCTTCGTTTTGGCTGACATCAAAGGCTGGCCGGCAAGCTGCTTTTGCAAGGCGCCTGCTAAAAACAAAACCGCCAGTGCGCCGAAAATGGCGTTGGCAAAAACATTTGAAACGCGGGTTAGCGCATTATTAACACCCGATGCCGTTCCGGACAGATGATCGCTCACCGAGCCCATTACCGTTGCAGTTAATGGCGCAACGGTAAACGACATGCCCAGGCCAAGCACGACAATCCCCGGAAAAAATGTGCTGAAATAAGATTCAGAACCGCCTGCGTTGCCAACAAAGGACAGCATCAGCAAACCTATGCCGGCGGTTGCAGGTCCTAAGATCAGCAAAAGCCGCGAGCCGAACTTATCAGCAAGACTCCCTGCAAACCGCGAGATCAGGATCATCAGGATGGTAAAGGGCAAAAAAGTAATGCCCGCCTGTAATTGCGTATACCCCTGTTCCTGTATCATGTCGAGCGATACGAACAGCATCCCCGACCCCAGGCCGGCGTAAAGGAAAAACGTCAGCAAATTGACCCCGCTGAATATCCGGTTACCAAAAAGCGACAATGGCATCATGGGATGCTTGCTTTGCTTTTCGATATACAAAAAGGCCGCAAGCGCCAATATGCCGCCGGCAAGGGTTAAATAAACCTGCGGACTGCTCAAACCGGCGGCCGGTATCCGCAGAAACCCAAATGTAAGCAGGGCCAGTCCTAAAGCTATGGCGACCGATCCGGGCAGATCGATGGCCCTGGCGCTATCCGGATCGCGGCTTTCGGCCACCTTAAAGCCAAGAATAATGAGTGCGATAATGCCTATAGGGACATTGATAAAGAAAATATATCGCCAAAGGCCGGCATCAGCCAATGCCCCGCCAATGATAGGGCCGCCCACCGTAACCATGGTGGTGAACATGGACCAGGTGCCGATGGCCTTGCCGCGTTCATTTTCATTGATAGACGACGAGATGAGCGATAAACTGCCGGGTATCATCAGCGCACCGCCAAATCCCTGGACAATACGCGAAATGATAAGCACCAAAATCGTCGGCGCAAAACCACAGGCGGACGACCCGATGATAAAAATGAAAATGCCTGTCATGAACACCTTCTTTCTGCCTATCCTGTCGCCCAGCGAACCGCCTACCAGTATCAGTGCGGCGAGGATAAGCAGGTAAGCGTTCAGCAGCCAGAAAAGGTCGGCAGCGGTGGCGTTCAAACTTTTTTGTAATGAAGGCAGCACCACATTCAGCGCCGTGGCATCGATAAAGGCCATAGACGAAGCCAGTATGGCCGAAACCAATACCCACTTGCCTTTGGGGCTGCCCAGCGCGACTGTTGCCATAAAAAGAAAAAGGTTAGCCTTTTATACAAAGCTAACCCTTTACGTTAACAACAGATGTACGGAGTTTTAGAAACTTCGTACGTCGTAAACAATTATTTCAATGACGCCAGGATGTTTTTCGCGGCATCGCGGTGCTTTTCAATAGTTGGCAATGTTTTCCTTGCGAACGACTGGATGGCTGCTTTGTTCGTTTCAGAAGCTTCGCTGAACAGCGTCACCGCTTCGTTGTGGTCGGCAACCATCATTTGCATATACGCTTTGTCGAACTGGCCGTCGGTGTGTTTGCCCAGGCTATCGATCTTTTCCTTTGCTTCAGGGCCGATCTCATTTACACCGTCCACCAGGTTATCGGCGCTTATTTTCTTCAATTCCTCAACCGCTTCGGTATGGTCGTGAACCATCATTTTGGCAAAATCAACCACCTGCGGATTTTTTGAAACGTTTTCGGCAAGCATGGAAGCTTTGATCTCCGTACGGCCGCCTTCAATAGCGTCTTTCAAAAAGCCCAGCCCCGGCGCATCAACCTCGGTTTCATAATTGTATTTTTTTGCGGTTTTCGGATCATTACACGATTGCGCAACATACATTAAACAAATCAGTAATGCCGGCAGCAGTTTAGTTTTCATTTTTAAATGTTTAAGGTTAACAAAGATATAACAACCGTTGCGGTTGTGTGTTCAACGACGCGGCAAATTTAGTGTTTTGTTGTATTGGTTGTAGCGGTTGAATTAGCTGTACCGGACAATTTTTTGAAAATTTTTTCCGGTTCTGCCGGCAAAAGTACTACAACCGTTTAGACCAGCCTACGCAAGATTCCTGCCGGCATTTACAATACCGTAAATGGTTCGGATCGCCAGCTTTTTATAAACGTCCTTAAGCTCGTCGTCGCAATCGTCCAGGCAACGCAGGGCATAATGCTGTATGGTAACCAGCGGCAGCACAATGCGTTCGCGGATGGCGATGGAACGGCGTTCAACAGGATATTCCTGCATCAGCACTTCGCTGCCAGTCAGTTCAAGCAGCATGGCTTTGGTCAGATCGTACTCGGCTTTCAGCGTTTGCCAGAACTGCGAGAACTTTTTGTCTTTTTCCATGTAAGCGGTTACCCTGAAATCCGATTTGGACATGGACATCATACAGTTATCCAGCATCGTGTTAAAAAATCCCGAGGTATAATACAGCGATCTCACCTGCTCCCACCTGCCTTCATCCTTCATTTTTTTCAGCGCGGTGCCCACACCATAAAAGCCGGGTATATTTTGTTTAAGCTGGCTCCATGATGTTACAAAGCTGATCGCCCGCAGGTCTTCCAGCTTCAGGGCAGCGTCGGTGTTTCTTTTTGTTGGCCGGCTGCTGATATTGATCTTCGAAAGCAGTTTCAGCGGGCTGAACTTTTCCAGGTATTCCACAAACAGCGGATGCTGGCGCAGTTCCATAAACAGTTTATAGCTCTCGCCCGCCATTTCGGAGATCAGGTCCTTACTTTCTTTACTCAGCAGGTCGTTATCGTTGGGTTTTAATGCCGACACGATGCCCGCATTGATCAGCTGCTCCATATTGAAGGTCGCGGTATCTACCGAACCGTATTGGGAGCTAACCGTTTGCCCTTGTATGGTAAGCTGGATATGATCGTTGGCAATTTCACTGCCCATAGATGCGTAAAAACGATGCGTTTTGCCGCCGCCGCGCGCAGGCGGTCCGCCGCGGCCATCGAAAAATGCCAGATCGATGCCATATTTCCGCGCCAGCGCAGTCAGCTCGACTTTGGCTTTATAGATCGACCAGTTAGCCATCAGGTAACCGCCGTCCTTCGTGCTGTCCGAGAAGCCGAGCATGATCGTTTGCCGGTTTCCGCGCCGTCTCAAATGTTCTTTATACACCGGGTGCAGGTACAGGCTTTCCATAACCGCCGAGGCATTGGCCAGGTCGTTCACCATCTCGAACAATGGTATAAAATCAACCGTCAGCGATTCCTTTTTCCAGCCGCTCCACAAAAACAGGTTCATCAATTGCAAAATATCCGAAGCGACTTGGCAATTGCTGATGATAAATCTTTGGCAGGCCTTCTCGCCGTTCGACTGCTGTATTTGCTGCACCAGGCGGATGGTGTTCAGCGTATCCTTAGTCATATCGTCCTGGTCATCCGGACAATGGAAATCCGCTTCGTTAAGAGGAATAGCTTTTATTTTTTCTTCTTCGCTCAGCGACTCATAACCTTTACCGAGACCCGATTGGATAGAGGGCTGCTGCGCGCAATATTTGAACACATTGCGCAGTATACGGCTGTCCTGCCTGATATCCAGCGTGGCGAAATAGCAGCCGAACAGCCTGATCTTTTGTATCATGCCGTCGACGATGTCGACAAACAAGGCATAATGCTCCTTTACCAGCGTATGCCTGATCGAATCGAGCAGGGATAAAAGCTCGCTCTGCAGGTCTTTTGGGTTTTCCTCCGGATTGAACGCGTTCTGATACAGTAGTTTTTCAAGCTGCGATATGGTTTTCTCGACTCCTCTGAAAGTAATGCGTCTTTTAAGCACCCTGAAATCACGGTAATAACAGCGGAACAGTATCTGCCGCAAAAGACTGGCTACAGAAGCTGTGGTTTCAGTCGTCACATTCGGATTGCCGTCGCGGTCGCCCCCCGGCCAGAAGCCCATTTCCAGTACCTGGTGGCTGTTAGTCGGATCAATATCGAACTCCTCTTCAAACCTCGCCTGTATACCTGCTGCCGAATGGTAAAAAGTATTTTCCAGGAACCAGGCCAGGCTCGACGCTTCATCCACCGGCGTGGGCGATGTTTTGTTGAAGAAAGGCGTTTTGCCCAATTGCTGCAGCAATACATCGATGTTGTTCAAATCGTTATGCTTCAGCGCATCGATCAGGTCGGTCATGATGCCCAGCACCGTACCCGGGTAAAACTGCGTAGGGTGCGCGGTAAGCACTAACCTCAGCGAAAATTTATTTAACTGTTTGCTAAGCTCTTCCCTTACCTTATCGCTTTGCCCGGCTAACTGCAGCAGGCTTTGCAGCGAACCGCTGTCGTCGGTCTTCCCTATTTTATTAAAAAGGGAATCTTCGATCGCGTCAAACAAAACCACCTGCCGCTCGATATATTGTATGAAGCGGAATAAGCGGTTGATCTGCTCGCGCTGGTCGATGCCCGGTACATATTTTTCAAAAAACGATTGTATGATCTCCGCGGGCGATGAAAACGCGGCGGTTTCTTTCTCGCAATGCGAACTAAAAAAGGGCAGTAAAATACCGGTGTCCTTTACCTGGTAAAACGGCAGTGTCTGAAAGAGACTATTGTACAGCTCGAAACGCGTGACAACCTCATGATTAAAAGTTGTTTCCCGCTGGCTGAGTTTTAAAGTAGAGGACATGATATTAAAAGGTAAGATGGTTTATTTTTGTTTATCACAGAAAATCGCGGTGAATTTAATCATCTTTATTATAAAATCCTTAAAAAAATGATTATTTAATAATTTAAAATCAGTATTAATGCGACAATTACTACAATAAGCCCATTGAATTTAATTTTTGTAAATTTGACAAGCGTTTTCGCCCCTTCTTTTGCCATCTATGAAAATTGATACCCGCGAGCTAAGAGGTTTTTTTTACAGTCAATATTTTTCCGATGGTATCCGCACCACGCTGGGCATTCTGCTGCCCGCCCTGGTTCTAAGTTTTTTAGGCAAATTTGACCAGGGCGTTCTTATTTCGGTTGGCGCGCTGTGTGTTTCGGTCGTCGATACGCCGGGACCTGTCATTTACAAACGGAACGCAATGGCGGTTTGCTGCCTTTGCATTTTTTTGACGGCATTGGCAACGGGATTCGCCCGGCTGAATGTATATACGCTGGGTGCAGCCATCGCGATCCTTACTTTCGTGTTTTCGATGCTCGCGGTGTACGGGACAAGGGCCGCTGCCATTGGCACAGGTTCATTGCTGATGATGATCCTGATGATCGAAAATTCTTCTCCTGCGGGCGAGGTGTTTCGCTACAGCCTGATTGTTACCGCCGGAGGCGTTTGGTATCTGCTGTTCAGCATCCTGTTCTTTACACTCAGGCCTTACCGAGCGGCGCAGCAGGCCCTCGGCGAAAGCATCATGGACATCGTTAAGTTCCTGAAGGTGAAGGCTGATTTTTATCAGGCGGATACCGACATCGACGAAAACTATAGCAAATTGGTTTCTCAGCAAATACAGGTTAGCCAGCACCAGGACGCCGTGCGCGAGCAGCTTTTCAAAAGCCGCGTTATGGTGCGCGAATCGACGAACGCGGGCCGCGTTTTGGTATTGATTTTTATCGACCTGGTAGATTTGTACGAACAAATATTAGCCACGCATTACGATTACGGCCAGCTAAGGAATAAATTCGGCGCCTCGGGTATCTTGACTGAAATATCCGAACTGCTTTACAAAATGGCGCAAGAACTGGAGAATACCGGCTTCGCGGTGCTGTCGAACCGGCGGCGGCATGATGTGCACGATTTTATTCCCGAACTGGAACAACTGAAAATAAGGATAGATACCGAAGCGGAAGCCGGCAACCTGGTTTTGAAAAAGATACTCATCAACCTGCGCGACCTGGCCGAAAATATCCGCCACATTTCCAATTACTATAATTCAAAGTCATCCAAAGTACTAACCCGCGCGTCGCCGGATGTAGAGTATTCGAAATTTGTCACCCACCAGGACTATGCCCCGCAGGTTTACCTGGATAATCTTTCGTTCTCCTCTGCTTCATTCAGGCATGCGGTTAGGGTTTCGCTGGCCTGTATCATCGGCTTTGTTATTTCGAGACTGTTTGTGCACGGGCACCATAGTTACTGGGTGTTGCTCACCATCGTAGTTATATTGAAACCAGGCTTCAGCCTGTCAAGGCAACGGAATTACCAAAGGCTTATCGGCACCATTTGCGGCGGCCTTGTCGGCGTGTCGCTGCTGTTGCTCATCCACAATAAAGATGTCCTGTTTATTGTGCTGATCGTTTTAATGATCGCCACCTACAGTTTTATACGGCTGAATTATGTTGTGGCGGTTATTTTCACCACGCCTTATGTGCTTATCCTTTTCAAATTCCTGGGCGTAGGGCAATTAAGCCTGGTTGAGGAGCGTGTTATAGATACGATCATCGGTTCGGCCATAGCTTTTGCTGCAATTTATTTGATACTTCCGCGCTGGGAATTTGAAGATATAAAAGAACATGTTGCCAAATTGATCTATGCCAATACTAACTATTTAGCCAAAATCGCGGAGACGCTTGCAGGCAAACCGGTAGATGAGGTCGACTACAAGCTGGCGCGTAAGGATGTTTATGTCAAATCGGGCAATGTTTCGGCTATGTTCGAACGGATGGCGACCGAACCCAAAAGCAAGCAACGAAAATTGAAAGAATTGCACCGTTTCATCGTACTGAGCCATATTTTATCATCGTACCTGGCCAACCTGGCCTCGGATATTTTTGCGAAGAAACTGCATAATGCCCGGGCCGAAAATATCCGGCTGATACGCAAAAGCATCACCATACTGAACGACGACAGCAGGAAACTGGGCGGCAAGACCATCGACTTTGCGCCGGGAAAGACAGAATTACCGCCCGACAAAAGTGAACTAACGCCTGATGAAGCCTTATTAAAAGAGCAATTAGGTTTTGTGAATAAGATCAGTTATGATATTGATAAGGTGACGAATGAGATAATGGTATAATTTCAATAATAAGAAATTGATCTTTTTATTACTACTTTGTTAAACATGTTCAAATTGCTAAAAAATTTTGATTTTAATTCCTCGCGATACATTTTTAAATGCCAGTTACCGTATTTATCGTCAAGATCAAATGTTGAGGTAATTCTAAATGATAAGTTCATTTCCGGATTATATTCTTCCGATAGGGTTTGATTTCCAAAATTATCATATTCAAATAGCATTTTTAAATACGTTGAGTCACCGCCTTCGAGAGCACGGAGCAGGCGCAAAGAACACAGAGCTTTAAGTCCTCCCTACCGGGGAGGATTTAGGTGGAGCTACAACCTTTCCGTCGCCAAATTCGCCAGCTCGCTCCGCTCTCCTTTTTGTAAGGTGATATGCGCGTAAAGCGGGTGGCCCTTTGCTTTATCAATCAGGTAGGATAAACCGTTACTTTCAGCATCCAGGTACGGCGTATCGATCTGGTAAATGTCGCCGGTAAAGATAAACTTGCTGTTCTCGCCAGCCCGGGATATGATGGTTTTGATCTCATGCGGCGTCAGGTTCTGCGCCTCGTCGACAATGAAATAAATCTTGGTCAGTGTACGGCCGCGGATAAACGCCAGCGGGGCGATGGATATTTTGTCGGTGGCAACCAGTTCGTCCACTTTGGTTTGCATACGCTCGTCGTCGTTAAACTGGTCCTTAATGAATTTCAGGTTATCCCATATCGGCGCCATATACGGGTCGATCTTGGATTTTACATCGCCCGGCAGGTAACCTATATCCTTGTTGCTCAACGGAACGATA
>DASZVE010000002.1:0-17969 GCA_035547095.1 Mucilaginibacter sp. | reverse complement strand
ATGATGCCCGCACAGGAAGACAACGAGGAATTGCGCCAATGGCGCATCAACAGTTGGCAAGGCCGCGAAGCGATGCAGGGCTATGCCTTCCCTGGCGATCCGCTGGAGCGCGAAAAGAAAAATCCCGTTGCTGAATTGAGCCCGTTGGGACGGAAGTTGCTGGGATTGGATAGATGGTGAGGTAATAATAGAGATGCACTGATTTTCAGTGCATCTCTATTCCGAATTCGAGACAATGTATTTTGCCCTTTCATATAACTCGTCGTATGTTATTATTTCAGGATCTTTAATGCTTTGTCTGAACAATTCGAAAGATGAGAATTTGTCCTCATTTGTTCCATTATCACCCTTGAACTCTTTTAAGGTGCCTATAATCAAATATGATTTAGGCTTATATATAAATACTTCTTCGCCAGTTAAATCGCCCTGATTGTCTTTTATTTGGGTTTTTGTTTCAATGCTTTTAATCGATTTCTGAACAGTTTTTTGGATTTGTGCAATACCGCCAGCAAGTTCATCCGAAATACCCCAACTTTCTCCTCTATATGGGGTTTTTATTGGTTTTAACAAGTGAGAATTGTGGGTTTTGATTTCAGCAAAACATAAAGAATTAATAATACCGCGAGTTTTCAGTAGAGCATCAACTCGCTTGCCACCACTAAATGCATCATACCCCTTCACTACTTGCTCAAGTTTCTTTTCATCTAATGGTGAGTTAAATATATAATTCAGCCCATATCCCAGAATCCAAGTATTTTTTTCAAAGAAATTTTGCCATACAGCTTCTTCGCCATTAAGATGATATTTCTGTATATATTCACTCAAATATGTCTCGTTATTTAGAAGTTGATTGAAAATGTTCAATTGCTCTTTTCTATAACCAAGAGCGACAATATCAGACTTTGTTAAATCGTTTTTTAAGACTTCAACTATAATTTCAGGATTTTCCCTAATTAATTTTAGTGCCTGCTCCTTTGAAGAAATAATTTCATCTAACTCTTTATCATTGATTTTTTGAGCTCCAGAGTCCTTTAATGGTAGTATGGCGATATTTTGAATAAATCTGTAAAGCCTGGAGATTTCGTCGCCTGTAAAAGTAAAATAGGTATTATTTGGAGCTCCAGATAATATAGTATATCGTTGTAATTGTAACGAGAAGACGCGTCTTGTATCTTCAAAGAATTTAATTTTGACCTCCTGACGTGCGCCGGGCGTAATCCTCAGCACTAATTCTTTGCCTTCTTTTACAAATTTCTGATCTTCTTTACAATCAAAAACCTTTGATACAATTCTAATTGGCCTATTTATTTCTTTTACACCTTCGGTTTCCGTCGTAATCAACATAGTGTTCCGCAACGACTTACTTACATAAATTGTGTCGGTCCTTTTGTTTACAAATATTTCGTAGTCTTGAGCGTCGTCCAAAGTCATCGTGCCTTTAAATGCCTAATTGTTATTTATATAAAGATATGAAAACTGGCATTACAAACTATTCTTGTTTAGTGCTGATGCAAACTCATCCGGTTGCCATCAGGGTCCGTTACTGCGGCGAACCTGCCCCAGGGTGTTTGGTCAACCTTGCCAACGGATATTCCTTTGGCTGTCAATTCTTCAATTTCTTTATCGAGATTATCGGTTGTGATCACAAAACCGTTTACACTTCCTGCAGGCATGTTCGGGAACCAGGTAACCAAAGTAATAGAAACGGATTCCTGTCGCGGCAAGGCCATTTGTATCCATTTGTGTGTATCGAAAGGCGCTTCGACTATTAATTTAAAACCGAGCTTTAGGTAAAATTCTTTCGCCGCCTGCTGGTCGGTAACGGGAATTGAGATGATGGATATTGATTTCATAGTTGTTGTATTGCTTGATGGTTGAGTCAATACAAAACTAACCTCTAATCTCTAACCTCTGATCACTGCCCCCAAACATTTTCACTTTTTCTCACAACAATTCATTTTTATTCTAAATTTGGAACGCGGCCGGCAAACGTTTTTTGCATGCCGCCAAAACCTATTTCTGATAAAACCTGGTATGAGAAAATCACTTTTTTTAATGCTGGCCTGCCTTTCGGCTGCATTAAGTGTTTCGGCACAAATTCCTGCCCTGGAGCGCGTGGAGCCCATGTTTTGGTGGGTTGGAATGCACAATCCCGACCTGCAACTGATCGTTCACGGCAATGATATTGCCTCGCGAAATGTGCAACTGAGCTACCCCGGTGTGAAGCTGGTGGCCGTGCATAAAGTTGAAAATTCAAATTATTTATTCATCGATCTGCGCATTTTTTCTTCGGCAGCTCCGGGAACGTTCCCGATAAAATTTACTAAAGCAGGCGAAAAGACGCTCACTTACCAGTATGCGCTTAAGAAAAGAGACCAGTCGCCGAACCGTGCGCAGGGCGTAACCGACAAGGACCTGGTTTACCTGATCATGCCCGATCGTTTCTCGAACGGCAACCCGAACAATGACTCGATCCCCGGGATGCGGGAGGAGGGGATCAATCGCGCCAAAATGTTCAGCCGCCATGGAGGAGATATACAGGGTATCATGAATCACCTGGATTATCTGAAGGACTTGGGTGTAACCGCTATCTGGCTCACACCGGCTGTAGAAAACGACGAACCTTCGGCCTCTTATCACGGTTATGCGGTTACGGACTACTATAAAATCGACCCGCGCTACGGCACTAATGAACTTTATAAGCAATTTGTTGAGAAATGCCATGCAATGGGCATTAAAGTGGTGATGGACCTGGTGCATAACCATGCCGGCACCGAAGGCTATACGATACAGGATATGCCGATGAAAAGCTGGGTGCACCAATGGCCTACGTATACCAAATCGAATTTCAAATATGAGGCCATAATGGCGCCTCATGGCTCGGCTGCCGACCGTAAACAGATGCTTGACGGCTGGTTTGACAAGCGCATGGCCGATATGAACGAGAACAATCCGTATGTTCAGCATTTTCTGACGCAAAACCATATCTGGTGGATCGAATACGCCGGCGTGGACGGGTTAAGGCTGGACACTTATCCTTATAACGATCCCCAATACATGGCGCAATGGGCTGTTGATGTAAGGGCTCAGTTTCCCCATTTATCCATTTTCGGCGAAGTGCTGGCGACAGAACCTGTTGTGGAGGCATATTTCACGGAGGGTAACACGATCAATCGCGGATTCGATACCCATCTGCCCGGGGTTACAGATGCGGCGATAAAAGATGGTATTTACGATGCCGTGATGGGCTGGAACGGCGGCGTGATGCGGCTTTACGAGTTGCTTGCCCAAGACTTTTTATACAAGGACCCAACCAGGAATGTCGTTTTCCTGGATAATCATGATATGAGCCGCGTGCTGTCCATGGTTAAAGAAGATGTCACTTCTTATAAATCAGCATTCGCGATGTTGATGACGATGCGCGGCGTTGCCCAGATGTACTATGGCGATGAGATACTGATGAAAAATTATTCCAATCCCGACGGCCTGGTACGTTCGGATTTCCCCGGCGGCTGGCCCGGCGATAAGGATAATAAATTCGTTGCTTCCGGCAGGTCAAATAAGGAAAACGATGCATTTAATTACGTTCGTACGCTCGCCAATTACCGTAAAAACACGCCGGCTTTACAAACCGGCAAATTGATGCAGTATCTCCCGGAACATGGCATATATGTCTATTTCCGCTACGACAAGCAAAAGACCGTGATGGTTGTTTTCAACAGCCAGGACAAAGAGCAGACGATCAATACCGACCGTTACAGCGAAAGGATAAATGGCGCGTTCAAAGCCAGGAACGTAGTGACCGATGAAACCGTAGAGCTGTCAAAACTGATGGTGCCCGCCAAAACTGCATTAGTTTTAGAAATATTACCGAATAACACTCATTAATAGATATATTTAGTGTCCGCGTTTAATGGTGTTTTTAAGACCCTGAGCGCGAAAATTATTAGAATGACTACCATACAAGCGTGCATTTTTGACCTCGACGGGGTGATTGTTGATACTGCGGTTTACCATTATAGGGCTTGGAAACGCCTCGCCAACGAGCTCGGTTTCGATTTGACGGAAGAAGACAACGAAAAACTGAAAGGCGTGAGCCGTATGGCTTCGCTCGACCTGATACTAAAGTGGGGCGGCATTACCAAAACCGAAAGCGAAAAAGAAGAGCTTGCCGCGCGGAAAAATGCTTGGTATGTTGAAATGATTGCCAAAATGACGCCGGGTGAAGTATTGCCCGGAGCAAAGGAGTTTGTTGAATTGTGCCGGAACGCAGGGATAAAGACGGCGCTTGGGTCTGCCAGCAAGAATTCGGGTACTATATTGGAAAAAGTCGGTATCGATCATTTATTCGATGCGGTGATCGACGGCAACAAGGTAAGCAAGGCCAAGCCCGACCCGGAAGTCTTTTTAAAAGGCGCTGAAGAACTGCATATTGCGCCCGAAAACTGCGTGGTTTTTGAAGATGCGATAGCCGGGATAGAAGCCGCACATAATGGCGGAATGAAGGCTGTAGGCATCGGCTCACCAAACGTACTAAAGGAAGCCGACCTGGTAGTGAGCGGGCTGGACCAGATGAATTTAGAAAAATTAAAAGAATTAGAAATAAAACATGTCATTGCAGGGAGGAACGACGAAGGAATATCGTCGCTGTAAATGAAGCGAAGTAATGACAAACTGAATAATTGCATGAAGAACTATATATTAGCCGACGAGTGGAACATTATTGAAGAAGGTTTCAAGCCTGAACTGAATAAAATATCCGAAAGTATTTTTAGCCTGGGCAATGGCCGTATGGGCCAGCGCGCCAATTTTGAGGAGGCCTACAGCGGCGATACCCTGCAGGGGAACTATGTGGCCGGTGTTTACTATCCCGACAAAACACGCGTGGGGTGGTGGAAAAATGGCTACCCCGAATATTTTGCTAAAGTGATCAATGCGGCCAACTGGATAGGCATCGATATAGTGATAGGCAATGAACAGCTTGACTTGGCCAAATGCCAGGTAAACGCATTTCGTCGCGAATTAAATATGAAGGAGGGTTATCTGAAAAGAACCTTCCGCGCAAAAACTGCCGGCGGTGTTGAAGTTGAAGTCGAGGCCGTTCGTTTTTGCAGTATCGCTGACGACGAAACCGGGGCAATAAAATATACCCTCACGCCGGTCAACTACTCCGGCCCATTAACCATCACTCCGTTTATCGACGGTGACGTAGTAAACAAAGATTCTAACTACGATGAGAAATTTTGGGATGAAGTTGAAAAAGAGTGCTGGAGCGACGGCGGTTATGTACAGCTTCGCACCAAAAAGACGGGCTTTGAAGTAGCAACCGGGCAGAAATTTACGATAAGTGACAAAGGGGAGATTGAGAGCATAGAAAAAGAAAAATATATTGGTTCGGTTGTTACATTGAATGCCATTGAAGGCCAGCCCATCACGCTGATCAAATACGCAGCCAACATATCTTCTCAGAATTACCCGGCTGATGCCTTGTCGGAAGTACTCAGGACTACCTTGAAAACCATCAGCGAAAAGGGGTTTGACAAAATGCTGGCTGAACAGGCCGCTGCTTGGGAAAAGAAATGGCTGCGTAACGATATCATCATTGAGGGTGACGTTGCAGCACAGCAAGGTATCCGCTTCAATATTTTTCAGCTCAATCAGACATACACCGGGGAAGATGACCGTTTGAATATCGGCCCCAAAGGTTTTACCGGCGAAAAATACGGTGGTTCGACCTACTGGGATACCGAGGCATATTGCGTGCCGTTTTACCTGGCTACTGCTGAACAAAAGGTAACCCGCAACCTGTTGCTATATCGTTATAAACAATTGGGCAAGGCCATTGAAAATGCGCAATTGCTTGGTTTGAAAGACGGTGCTGCGCTGTACCCTATGGTGACGATGGACGGCGCAGAATGCCACAACGAATGGGAGATCACCTTCGAGGAAGTGCACCGCAACGGCGCCATTGCGTATGCGATCTTCAATTATGTACGCTACACAGGCGACGAACAATACTTAGCCGATTATGGTTTGGAAGTGCTGATCGCCATTGCACGCTTCTGGGCACAGCGCGTAAACTGGTCGGACGAGAAGCAGCAATATGTTATGCTCGGCGTTACAGGTCCGAACGAATATGAAAACAATGTCAACAACAACTGGTACACCAATACCATAGCCTGCTGGTGCATGCAATATGCGATGGATGTTGCCGAAAAAGTAAAAGCCGGGAACCCGCAGAAATACCAGGCCCTGGTTGACAAGGTCAATTTTGACGAAGCCGGGGAAACAGCTAAGTTCAGGGAGATTATCGAAAAAATGTATTTCCCGTATAATGAAAAGCTGGACGTATTTATGCAGCAGGATGGCTATATGGACAAGGATCAGATCCTTGTTAAGGATTTGCCAGCCAGCGAACGCCCGCTGAACCAAAAATGGAGCTGGGACAGGATATTACGTTCGTGCTATATCAAGCAGGCGGATGTATTGCAAGGGCTTTACTTTTTTGAAGATAAGTACGATACCGAAACCATACGCCGCAATTATGACTTTTACGAGCCGCGTACCGTTCACGAATCGTCTTTGTCGCCATGCGTACATGCTGTGATAGCGGCGAAACTCGGGGATGAGGCACGGGCTTATGAATTCTACCTGCGCACCTCGCGCCTCGACCTGGACGATTATAACAATGATACCGAGGACGGCTGTCACATTACCTCGATGGCAGGAACCTGGATGGCAGTGGTACAAGGCTTTGGCGGGATGCGCGTTAAGGATGGTAAATTGTCTTTCAACCCGTTTCTTCCGGCCCAATGGCAATCGTTCTCATTCCACATAGGCTTCAGGGGCACCTTGCTGAACATAAAGATAGGCCGGGACGGTGTGCAGATCAAAAACCTTTCGGGTACTGAGATCACTGTATCCGTATATGGCAAGGATCAGTTTGTGGCGGCCAATGATGAATTAATGGTTGAAGTGTGACCTGAGGATGCAGCCCGGAACCGACGATAAACTCATCATCTACCAATTGCTGCCGCGACTGTTTGGCAATACCAACCAATTGAATAAATATTATGGTTCGATAGAAGAGAACGGCTGCGGCAAATTCAGCGACATTTCGGATAAAGCCCTGCTGGAAATTAAAAAAATGGGCTTTACGCACGTGTGGTATACCGGCGTAATCGAGCATGCCACGATGACCGACTATTCCCAATTCGGCATCAAACCAGATGATCCGGATGTGGTAAAGGGCCGCGCCGGATCGCCCTATGCGATAAAGGATTACTACGATGTCGACCCCGATTTGGCAATCGATGTGAATAACCGCATGGCTGAGTATGAGTCTCTTATCAACAGAACGCACGACCATGGCATGCAGGTGATCATGGACTTTGTGCCGAACCATGTCGCCCGTACGTATTCCTCTGACTGCAAATCAGCAGGCATACGCGATTTTGGCGAAGATGATGATAAAAGCAAAGCCTTCGATCCCGGAAATGATTTTTATTATACTCCCGGGCAGGCCTTCGTAGTTCCCACAGGTTACAATCCTGGCGGAGATGAATTTACCAGTGCGTTGAAGGATGGACAGTTCGACGAAAACCCGGCGAAAGCCACGGGGAACGATAAATTCACAGCATCGCCCAATATCAACGACTGGTTTGAGACCGTTAAGCTGAATTATGGGATTGATTATCTTAACAATCAGCAAAAATATTTCGACCCGGTGCCGCCGGTTTGGAACAAGATGTATGATATTCTCCGGTTCTGGACAAAAAAGGGCATCGACGGTTTTCGTTGCGATATGGTGGAGATGGTGCCGGTCGAATTCTGGGGCTGGGTTATCGCCAAACTCAAAGCTGAATATCCCAAACTGATCTTTATAGGTGAAGCCTATAAGACAGAGCAGTATAGTAACTACATTATAGCCGGCAAATTTGATTACCTGTATGATAAAGTAGGCTTGTACGATGCCATTCGAAAGCTGACCTTTGGGCATCCCCAGGCCACAACATGGGATATAAACCAGGTTTGGAACCGGGATACTAAAGGGATCGATAACCGGATGCTGCGGTTTATGGAAAACCATGACGAGCAGCGTGTGGCGTCACGGTACTTCGCGGGCGATCCCTGGAATGCGGTGCCCGGCATGATCATAACGGCTACCATGAATACAGGCCCGGTGATGGTTTATTTCGGACAGGAAGTAGGAGAGCCGGGCGCCGGTGCCGAGGGCTTCAGCAACGATGATGCCCGTACCACTATATTTGATTATTGGGGTGTACCTGAGCACCAGAAATGGATGAACAATGGTGCTTTTGACGGCGGCCAATTGTCTGAAAGCCAAAAAAGGTTAAGAAGTTTCTACACCAAGTTACTCAATTTATGCCGAAGCGAGGAAGCCCTGCGTACGGGAAGATTCTGGGAACTGATGTTGGCCAATGAGCGCCAGGATGGGTTTGACGATCACCTTTACCTGTTTTTACGATTTACAGAGAAGCAACGTATATTAGTTGCTGCCAATTTTAAACGTGAAGAACGAACCATGCAGGTAAAGCTGCCGGATGATCTGCTTTCGTTGCTGCAATTGAACGGTGAAAAGGAATTAACCGATCTGTTAAGCGGCACTAGATTCAGGACAGACAATATCGCAGACGGTGTACCAATCGTGCTTCAGGCCATGAGTGGCATGATACTGAATTTTGTCTGAATCACAATTTGCAGAATTAAAGAATTAACAGAATCATATTGGAAAAAGACGAGCTCACATACAAGATAATCGGCTGTGCAATGAAAGTGCACAATACGCTTGGAAATGGCTTCCAGGAAGTGATCTATCAAAGATGTTTAGCTATTGAGTTGACAAAAGCCGGGCTCGGTTTTATTCGCGAGCGTGAACACCCGATATATTATGATGGGTTGGACGTAGGAATGCGAAGAGCGGATTTTGTCGTTGAAGACAAAGTTTTAGTCGAACTAAAGGCACTGATTAATTTAGAGGATGTACACATAGCACAGGCTAAAAATTATACGGTAGCTTATGATTTTAAAATTGGACTATTGATCAATTTTGGCAGCCAGAGTCTTCAATACAAATTAATTTTTAATCCGAAGTATAACGTAAAAATCGACAATTTAAACCAAAATTAAGGCATTCTGAAAATTCAAAAATTCTGTAAATTCTGATTCAGACAACAAACTATTGAACCTATAAATTATGACAACAGTGAGCATGACCCATAAGCCAAGATTGAGCTTCTGGCAGATATGGAATATGAGCTTCGGGTTCCTCGGGATCCAGTTCGGCTGGGCGCTGCAAATGGCCAACATGAGCGCCATTTACGAATACCTGGGAGCTAAGCCCGACAAAATTCCGTTCTTGTTCCTGGCAGCTCCGCTTACCGGGCTCATTGTTCAGCCTATCATAGGATATTTTAGCGATCATACCTGGCACAGAACTTTAGGAAGACGGCGTCCTTATTTTTTGGTAGGTGCAATTTTAAGCACCATATGCCTGGTCCTTATGCCGCAGTCGTCAACCTTATGGATGGCGGCGGGCATATTGTGGATACTGGATACCTCTATCAATGTTAGCATGGAACCATTCCGCGCCTTTGTAACGGATAAACTGCCCGACGACCAGCGCACAGCCGGATTTGCCATGCAAAGCGTTTTTATTGGCTTGGGGTCTGTTGTAGCTTCTGCATTACCCTGGATGATGGCAAATTGGTTCCATGTAAGCAACAAACTCCTCAATGGCGAGAGTATTCCGCCTTCGGTACGCTATTCATTTTATATCGGGGCGGCAGCCTTTATCGTTGCGGTTTTATATACGATCATTACCAGCTCGGAATACCCGCCTGTGGATTTAACCGAGCGCCAGAAAGCGCGTGAGTCAAAAAAAGGTTTTGGCGGCGGCGCCGGCGAGATAATCCACTCGATCAAAACTATGCCTAAAAGAATGCGCAAACTCGCGCTGATGCAATTTTTTACCTGGCCCGGCTTGTTCCTGATGTGGTTCTATTATTCGCCGGCTGTGGCCCGGAATGTATTCGGGGCGGTAAGTGAAAAGGACGCACTGTATACCAGGGGCATCGAATTTGCTGGGTTAACCTTGTCCTACTATAATCTTGTAACTTTTGTTTTTGCATTTTTCCTGCCGCTAATCGCTCATAAGATCGGGCGAAAATATACGCATATGCTTTGCCTGCTTTGCGGTGCGGCAGGCTTAATATCTGTTGCTTTTATACATCAGCCCAATATGCTCTATGTTTCGATGACGGGTGTTGGTATAGCATGGGCGAGCATTTTATCTATGCCATACGCGATGCTGGGCGGTTGCCTGCCCGAAAATAAGATTGGTATTTACATGGGCATATTCAATTTCTTCATCGTATTGCCCGAGATCATAGCATCGTTGTTTTTTGGCTGGATCATGGCACACTTGTTGAATAACAACCGTTTACTGGCAGTGGAGATTGGCGGGTGTATGATGATATTGGCTGCATTGCTCGCGCTTCGCATCAACGAGGAGGACGAATAATCACCCCCCCCACCGCACTTATTTTAAAAATATAAGTAAACAAGTTTAACCCCCATTGCTTATATTGCGTAAAAGATACACATTGCTGACACGTTAGATTTTGAATGGAAGATAGTAATATAACCAATCCGGAAACTCCCGGTAAGCTGGCTGAAGTAGAGGAAGAGGAGTTTCACCACGTCAATAACCCGGTTACAGGCTTAAAACCTATCGTAAAAAAATACCTGGGCAAGCCCTTTGATTCTGAAAAAAAAGGTAATAAATTTTACTTCTCGGATGGTAATGCCAAGGTTGAGGTGACCATTGTAACCGACGAAATTATCCGGGTAAGGCTCGCCCCGCACGGCGTCTTTCTCGACGAATTTTCATATGCTGTTCCCAAACTGGAAAAAAAGATCTCTCTTTTTGGAATGGCGGAGCAGGAAGAGGAATACGTTGTTTCCACCAGCGCGGTAAACTGCCATATCCGTAAAGATGATTTTTTTATTTCCTTTTCGGACAACCAGGGCCATGTAACCAGCACCGATGCTGTTCCGATGCATTGGGAAGAAAATATTAAGTTCGGCGGGTACTATGTTTATTGTACCAAAGCCTGCCATGCCGACGAAAGCTTTTTTGGTATGGGCGATAAACCTACCGAGCTTAACCTGCGCGGCAAAAGGCTGAAGAACTGGAATACTGACGCATATTCCTTTGCCTGGAACCAGGATCCGCTATACCGCAGCATCCCTTTTTATATTAGCCTGCATAACGACATAGCCCACGGCATTTTCTTCGATAATACCTTCAGGGCCGAATTTGATTTCGGCGCTGAAGATCCAACCAAAACGAGTTTTTGGGCCGAAGGCGGCGAACTGCAATACTATTATATCCACGGTCCGCATATGATGGACGTGGTAAAGCGCTATAACCTGATCACAGGTACCCATCCGATGCCGCCGCTTTGGGCATTAGGTTACCACCAGTGTCGCTGGAGTTACTACCCGGAGTCGAAGGTAAAAATGGTGACCAAAACATTTCGTGAGCAGAAGATACCCTGCGACGGTATTTACCTGGATATCGACTACATGGACGGCTACCGGTGCTTTACCTGGAACCGCAAATATTTCCCCGATCCGAAGCGCATGATCAAAGAGCTTGCGGACCAGGGATTTAAGACCGTTGTGATCATCGATCCGGGTATACGCGTGGATGATAACTATGCTGTGTTCAGGGAAGGCAAGGAGAACCGTTATTTCTGCCGGCGCTGTGACGACTACTTTATGGAAGGCCACGTATGGCCCGGCCGCTGCCAGTTCCCCGATTTTACCAACCCCGAAGTACGGGAATGGTGGGGCAACCTCTTCGATGAGCTCGTGCAGTTAGGCGTGGCCGGCGTATGGAACGACATGAACGAGCCTGCAGTATTTGGTACCGGAACATTCCCCGACGACGTTCGGCATCAGTTTGACGGGCACCGCGGTTCGCACCGCAAGGCGCACAACGTGTACGGCATGCAGATGGTAAGGGCAACTTACGAGGGCCTGCGCAAGATCATGAAGAACAAACGGCCGTTTACCATTACCCGCGCGGGGTATTCGGGCGTGCAGCGTTTTTCATCCGTTTGGACGGGCGACAACGTGGCCTCGTGGGAGCACCTGCAATTGGGCAATATTATGTGCCAGCGTTTATCGATTTCGGGTATATCCTTCTGCGGAACGGACATCGGCGGTTTCAGCGGCGAACCCGACGGCGAGCTTTTCACCCGCTGGGTTCAAATGGGAGCCTTCTCGCCGTTTATGCGTGCGCATTCGGCCGGCGATACCAAGGAGCGCGAGCCCTGGAGCTTTGGCGAGCCGTACACTTCTATAAACCGTAAGTTTATCGAGCTCCGCTACCGCATGTTGCCCTACCTGTATTCGGCATTCTGGGAGCACCACCGTTACGGTTTCCCGATCATCAGGCCGGTGGTGATGCACGAGCAGGGGGAAACCACGAACCACTACCGCCAGGACGAGTTTACCTTTGGTGACAAGATACTGATATGCCCGGTAATGGTTCCGGGACAAAAAAGCCGAAAAGTGTACCTGCCGAGGGGCAAATGGTATAACTTCTGGACGCACGAGGTGGTTGAAGGGAACAAAGAAGTGGTGGTAGCTACCCCGCTCGAAACCATGCCCATATTTGTAAAAGCCGGATCCATTATACCCGAATACCCGGTGATGCAATACATCGGCGAGAAAGAGATCGAGGAAGTAAAACTGAACGTTTACTACAGCGATGTCGAAGCTAATTCGTTCATTTTTGAGGATTACGGCGAGACGTTCGCTTATGAGCAGGATATTTACCTGGAGAAGAAATTCGTGGTGAGGGGCAAGGATAATAAGCTGACCATTCAGCAGAGCATGGAAGGCCTGTACACGCCGCGCTACGAGAACTACCATTTAAATATCATCGGTCTGCCGTTTAAACCCACGCGCATTATTGCCGATAACAACGATGTCAAAGAATTTTCGATCAACTCGGATAAAACGGTTCAGCTAAAATTGAGGAAGAACTTCGTACAACTGGTAGTTAGCTAATTGCCGGCTTTGCCGTGAGTGCTTTTTCCATCCGGTCTGGTGTCTACCTCTCCGGGACACTTTTGGCGCACTTTAAAGCCGTTTTAGAGCACATCAGAACCATTTCGGAGCGGATTAGATATTTTTTTGATCTAACTATTTGTAAATGAGTATCTTGAGGTAGATGCACCTCGGATTCCCCTTTAAGCTCCGTGCGGTTTAGTGCGGGGGCGTTTCTATCAGCCGCGCGTAATAATTTGCGGTAACTTTGGTGCAAGGCATTGGCTGGCGACTCTTCATCCTACTTTTGTACACACCAATTGCAAACAGAAACCATGACGACAAGCAAAGAGCAGGACTATAAAAATTTGTGGGACAGCCGGTACGGCGAAAAGGAGTATGCCTACGGAAAAGCGCCCAACGAGTTCTTTAAGGAACAAATTGAAAAGCTTAAACCCGGCTCGATATTGATGCCTGCCGACGGCGAGGGCCGCAACGGCGTATATGCTGCCCAACTGGGATGGGATGTTACCTCGGCTGACCTGAGCGCCGAAGGGAAGGAAAAAGCCTTACAATTAGCCGCGGAACGCGGGGTTACCCTGACTTACTTTGTGGGCGACCTGGAACAGGCCAATTTCAGGGAAGCATCGTTTGATGCTATAGGCCTGGTCTACGCGCATTTCCTGGCCGAAAAAAAGTCGGCTATCCATAATAAGCTGTGCACATACCTTAAACCGGGCGGCCTGGTTATTTTTGAGGCGTTCAGCAAAAGCCACCTGGAACTGGCCCGGAAGAACCCCAGGGTAGGCGGACCAAAAGACATCGCCATGCTGTTTTCCAAAGAGGAGATTACGCACGACTTTGAAGATTTTGATATCCTGCTGCTGGAAGAAATGGAAATCACGGTCGATGAAGGAATTTACCATGCCGGCACCGGTTCGGTTATCCGTTTCGTGGGCAGGAAGCGAACGGAGTAAATTTCTACTTGCAAACTCCAGCGGGATTATTTCAGTTTACCGGCCGATATGACCGCATAGATCGCTTTTCCCCAGAATACGCCCAGGTCGGCTGCCCCTGCTTTATTCGGATGGAGATAGAATGTCCCCTGGTGACCATTTTCGGGCTGTAATTTGGTGATATAATGGGCTTTAAAGTAGCCGAACGCCTGGGTGTCTCCTAAAAACACACGATGATGATAGCTATTGACGAGTGCCTTTACCGGTTTAAAGTAGCTTTGAAGCCTGTCTAATCCTTCCTGCAAATATTGGGCGCCGTTATAAGTATTCGGGCTGTACCATATAGGTAGATTGATGATCACGCTGCTTCCAGGGAAATCATTTAATAACCGGTCGGTGATCTTTTTCAGATTCTCAGCATAAGCAGCGGGCGTAACCGGGGCGCCGTTAGTGCCTTTCATGGCGCTGTCATTGGTGCCCAGCATGATAGAAAAGATCAAAACGCCCGGACCGGCATTTAAATCGGCGGCCGATTTTTCGACGGCAGCAAAGGTGGTTCCCCCGGGTAAAAAATCCACCGTGGTAAACCCGCTGTGCCCCTGGTTTACATAGCGCACGGAGCTTATTCCGGGTTGCTGTTGCAGGTAGCGGCTCGCCGCTGCCGGCGGCGCCTGGGCGGCCGCGTTATCCAGGCCCGCGCCGGCTGTAATGCTGTCGCCGATATAGATCACTTTAATTGCCTGTTTTTGAGCCAGCGCTGGGAAACCGTACAGTACTATACAGATCAAAAGGAATAGTTTTTTCATTGAGCTAATTTAGAAATATCTTCTGTTGTAAAGCTGTAGCAATTATGCCGGTAGTATAAGGCTAACGCTTTATTAGTGCGATGGCAAACTTCGCACGGCGGGTTATTTTCCCGGTCCGGGGAGTGGGAAATCAATTATGCCATTACTGGCCGTGTGGCCGATGAATCTGATTTTAGTTTTTTGTGATAATAAACGTAAGACGCAACAGCAAACAATACATAGATCAGCATAATTAAGGCTGTTTTGCCTATCGGCTGACCAACCGCACGTTCCGAATAATAAGACGAGTAAGCGGCAGCTGCCAGGTCATACGCAAATCCCGCGTAGGCCCATTCCTTTATACGCGGATACCCCGGTATAAGAATAGCTATAACGCCTAATATTTTAACGAATCCTATAAATGGCGTAAAATAAGCCGGGTAGCCCAATTGTTTATTAATGATAAGCACAGCGTCTGAAGTGCTCATCAGGTCGGGAATGGCCGACCAAAGCATTAATCCGGCAAAAACGATAGTAAGGGCTCAGTAAGTAACGTTAACATTTTTCATCTCAGTGATAATTTAGGGGTTACGTAATTGATTAAAACAGAGTGCCTTTCGTTACCAGAACGGGTAACTTAATTCTAAGTTCGGAAGAATTATTGCTATTATTTTAATGATATTAATCACTTTTTGTTCACGGGAAAGGGGACTCTGTTTGATATTCCCCCGCGGGGACGGGAAAGCCCGCTGACTTCGAACCTTTATGCGGTAGCTGAGACTACCGATTTATAAATACGAAGTTATCGGTTAACGCACGAGTACGCATTCCCTCAAACCAGCGCTGCATACTCGCGCGAGTGGGGAGGACAAACTTCGGACAGTGGAGCGATGAGGAAATGTTTGCGGATGAGTTTTTTAGTTATAATTTTATCAAACTAAACCGGGCATATGAGGAGGACTCAATTACTTATCATAGGAATCATTATTTTTTTTGTTTGTTGTTCAATGTCCAGGTGTAATACACCCGGACCTGAAACCAATATTAGCGGCATAGTTACAGATACCGTCACAGGTAAGCCTGTAAGTGGTTTGCAATTAAAAGTAATCAATTTTTACAACGCTGAAGATCAGTACGCACCGGTGACCACTGGTAGCAATGGAAGCTACAACTTGAGTTTTAGGCCTGCTAATGCATTTGGCAGTTATTTTATCGTAATTGCGGGGAACAGTACCAATAATTATTATGCAACCTTAGAAGGAAATAAAATAACTCTTGGTAAAAACAATTCAGATAACCTCCGGGTCTACAAGTTGGTTACCGTTACCGTAAAATTAAAAAGCACCATCAATAAAAATCAGCCAAAACTGGAGTTGCTTTTTTCAGGCAAAACCTTTCCGTTCCAGTTAGATAATGTCAGCTCTGCCATTGTCGACACCACTTACCAAACCCTCATTCCACGGCTAAATAATTATAATATTGGTGGCATATATTTTAATCCAGCAGGTCCGGGTGGTACTTTTCCTTATGATTTCAGCAGCAACGTATACATTGGCAATGCTGACACGTCAATAAATATTTCTAATCCATAGAATAGCATCCCTGCCCTGGTTGTTCGAGGAACACTGGAATAGATGCCCACGGCTCAAAATTTATGGTTTACATATTTTTAACCATATTCAGCATAATTAATTGATAATCAATTTTTTATGTACAAAACGCATGAAATTATGTAAACCATGTAAACCATCAATCTGAAATGGTAAATAAAATCTTCATCTTTACCCATGCCCGCACCCGACCAGATCGCCAAAGCTTTCCCGCACGAGCCGACGCCCCAGCAAACCGAGCTGTTCGACAGGCTGCACCGGTTTCTGCTGAGCGATAATGGCGACGAGTGCTTTATTTTGAAGGGTTATGCCGGTACGGGCAAAACTACCGTCATCAGCGCACTGGTGAAGGCGCTTAAATACTACAATTACAAGTCGGTGCTGCTGGCGCCTACCGGCCGCGCAGCCAAAGTGATCGGCGGCTATTCGGGCCGCAAGGCTTTTACCATCCACAAGCGCATTTACCGGAAGAAGTCGGCCATGAATATCGACGACCCTTTCCGGCTGTCCGAAAACCTGGCGAGCGATACGCTCTTCATCGTGGACGAAGCCTCCATGATCTCCGACGAAGGCAGCGGCCGCGATATGCTGCTGCACGACCTGGTGAGCTACGTGTACAATACCAAAAACTGCAAACTGGTATTGGTTGGCGATACAGCCCAGTTGCCGCCCGTCGGCGCCGACTACAGCCCGGCGCTCGACTTCAATTTTATGAAGCAGGAGTTCGCGCTGGATATTTTTAGCTTCGAGCTGACCGATGTGCTGCGCCAGCAGAAGGATTCGGGCATATTGCTCAACGTGACGGCCATGCGAGAGATCATCCGGCAGGGCACGGTGCTGTACCCGCACATCGTCACCAAAGGCTACAGGGACGTTTTCCGCATGACGGGCGAACGCCTGGAGGAGGGCCTCAACTACGCTTACAACAAATACGGGCACGAGGGTACACTCGTCATCTGCCGCAGCAATAAGAACGCCAACCTGTACAACCGGCAGATACGCAACCGTATCCTGTACCGCGAGGAGGAGATCACCGGCGGCGATCATATCATGGTCGTTCGTAACAACTACTTCTGGCTACAGGAGCAGGGCGAGGAGAGCAGCACAGGCTTTGTTGCCAACGGCGACATCGCCCGCATCAAGCGCGTCCGCAGGAGCGAGGACATGTACGGCTTCCGCTTTGCCGACGTCCAGATCGAATTTATCGATTATGCCGAGGACCCGGTGCTGGAGTGCAAAATATTGCTGGACACGCTGTATTCCGAGTCGCCTGCCTTATCGCAGGAAGATCAGAAGCGCTTTTTCCTGGAGGTGATGAAAGACTATGAGCACATAGCCAGCCGCAAAGCCAAATTCGACGAAATGAAGCTAAACCCGTACTATAATGCCTTACAGGTAAAGTTTGCCTACGCCATTACCTGCCACAAGGCCCAGGGCGGTCAGTGGGACGCCGTCTTTGTCGACCAGGGCTATCTTACGGACGAGATGGTAAATATGGATTTCCTGAGATGGTTATATACGGCCTGCACCAGGGC
>DASZVE010000001.1:0-55606 GCA_035547095.1 Mucilaginibacter sp. | reverse complement strand
AGGTAGATCAGGGCGATCCGTAATGCGCCGGGCCTCATGTGTGATAGACTACTATAAGCGTATTTTTATACGTTATTCTGACAGTAAATGTTAGCGTTTGAGGTAAAATTAAGATGCAGTATATCAGTGCGATACGGCGTGATTATGGGTTGCGTACCTGGCCATTGCCCCTGACGATCCACTTGTAGCTTGTAAGTTCGGGCAGCCCCATGGGTCCGCGGGCGTGAAGTTTTTGCGTACTTATGCCTATTTCGGCGCCGAGCCCGAATTGCGCTCCGTCGGTAAAAGCAGTCGAAGTATTAACGTATACGGCCGCTGCATCCACCTTATTGAGAAATTCAGCGGCGACGCCGGCGTCTTCCGTAATAATAGCTTCGCTATGTTTTGAACTATATTTGGCGATGTGGTCCAGCGCTTCATCCAGATCGTCTACGGTTTTAACCGCCATTTTGAGCGACAAAAATTCGGTGCCGAAATGTTCCGGTTTAGCCTGGTGTAACAACTCATTTGGATAATGTCCCTGTAATGCGGCAAAAGCCTGGTGGTCGGCATAAATCTCAACCTTTTTTTCAGCGAGCGGCCTCGCCAGTTGAGGCAAATCGCAAATGCGTGACGAATGTATAATGAGGCAATCCAACGCGTTGCAAACACTTACACGGCGTGTTTTTGCGTTGAAGACGATGCCGGCGCCTTTTTGCAGGTCGGCGGTTTCGTCAAAATAAGTATGCACGATGCCGGCGCCGGTTTCAATCACGGGTACTTTGCTTTGCTGGCGTACCCGGTCGATCAATTGCTGGCTGCCGCGCGGGATAAGCACATCGATATAGCCTATAGCATTGAAAAGAGCGTCGGTTGCCTCGCGTTCGGCTGGTAAAAGCACTGCGACATTTTTATCGATGCCATGTTTTTCCAATACTTCATGGATCAACGCTATAATCGCTTTATTGGAATATTCAGCATCACTGCCGCCTTTTAAAACGCATACATTGCCCGACTTAAAACAAAGCGCAAATACATCGAACGTAACATTGGGCCTTGCCTCATATATTACGCCGACTATACCAAGCGGCACGCTTATTTTGGTTATTTGTAAACCATTGGGCATGATTTTTTCCGAAAGAACGTGCCCAAGCGGATTGGGAAGACCAGCTACATTAACCATATCCCCGGCTATGTCCTTTATTCTTGCTTCGGTCAGCTTCAGGCGGTCATATTTGGGATCGGAAGGGTCCATCCGGTCAAGGTCCTTTTTATTTTCCTGTAGCAAACGATCCGTCTGGGCAATGGCGGCTTCGGCAATATCGTTTAAAACTGCGGCAATGGTATCGGGCGAAATACCCGCGATGCTCCGCCCTGCGGCAAGCGCGTCTTCAAAATAGCTTTTATATGTAGCAGCGGCTTCGATCATAAAAGGTAAAGATAATCATAATGCACCAGCGCTTTTTGGTTTTTTTGACCGATCCGCTCTCTGGCCTTATCCGAGCCGTATTCGGCAATGCCCAAACCAATTAGCTTATCATGTTCGTCAATCAGCTTAATGATCTCGCCTTTATTAAAATCCGCCTCAACCCTGGTGATTCCGACCGGAAGCAAACTGGTTGCCTTGCTGGACGTCAGGGCGGTTTTGGCGCCTGCATTCACTTTTACCATTCCTGTAGCGCTATGCGCGGAATGCGCTATCCATTTCTTTTTACCCGATTTACTTTTGTCGGGCACGAATCGTGTATGGACAGCCTGGCCATTGAGCACATCGGTTAAAATATCCGCCTTTGTGCCATTGGCGATGTGAACGGCGATGCCTAATTGCGCCACTTTCTGCGCCATCGTCGACTTTGTAGCCATGCCGCCGCGGCCAAATTGGGAACGCCCGGAAGCTACAAAAGAAGAAAGGGCAGGAATTGGGCCGTCAATTTCGGTAATAAGCTTTGAACCCGGTAATTTGGGGTCGCCATCATATATCCCATCAACATTCGTCAGCACGATCAAAGCCTGTGCATTCAGCATGGAAGCGATCAAACCGGCCAGCTCATCATTATCGGTAAACATCAATTCGGTTACTGACACCACATCATTCTCGTTCACAACCGGTATTACATGATGCTGAAGCAATACCTCCAGGCAATTACGCATGTTGAGGTAATGCAGCCTGTCTCGAAAGTCTTCCTTGGTTACCAATATTTGCGAACACAGCATGTTGTGTTTGCCGAAAAGCTCAGCATAGGTGTTGATCAGCTTTACCTGGCCGATAGAAGCCAGCAACTGCCGCGAGGCTATTGCGTCCGACTTTTCGGAAACGGTTATCATGCTTCGCCCCGAAGCTACGGCGCCCGATGATACCAATATTAGCTCAGTACCTTGTTTCCTGATCGCCGCCATCTGTTCCACCAGTTGGCTGATGCGCTCCACGTCAGGCAGGCCATCACTTTGTGTTAAAACATTGGAGCCGATCTTGATAACAATGCGGTGATAATTGAAGGCCATGAGGCAGACATAATTAAGCCTCAATTATAAGAAATTATAGTTATTTGGTGGGAGTTATAGTAGAATTTCGGAGCATAACGCGCCGCATTTTATACAAAATATGGCGTATTTAATAGTCTCTAAAACTGTGTTGTGTATTCGGATTCTTGAAAAACTTGGATTTTTGCCGGTTTTCATCTATCGAAGGGGTCGGGATCGTGTGGTTCCCGCCCCGACGACTGGCACAGTTCAGGGATGGCCACGCTCCCGCTCGCCATGACGGGGGGAGATTAGATCGGTGGAAACCGCCTTATGAAGCATGACTGATATGCCCGGTATCTATCCTGCGAATACCATGGATGCGACCGCTGTGTTTTACTTTCCATATATCGTAGTTTTTCTGCATATCGAGCCAGAATTCGGCATTGATGCCAAAAGCTTCTTCTAATCTAACCGCCATTTCGGCCGTAACAGACGCGTTCTCATTAACAATTTCCGAAAGCTGTTTCCTGCTGACATTTAAATTTTCAGCCGCCCTGGTAATCGATAGTTTCATTTCCTTTATAACATCCTCGCGCAGAACGGCGCCCGGATGAACAGGTTGCATTTGACTTTCCATACCTAATGATAATCCTCATAGTTTACATCGAAAACATTTTCATCTTCGAAACGAAAATATATCCGATAATTTCCAGTTATCCATACTGACCAAAAACCTTTAAGATTACCTGTTAACGGGTGCAATTTATAGCCAGGTATCATCCGTAATGGCCCGAGGTCTTTTATGGTATTTAATGTTGAAAGAATACGTTTTATTTTATCCACCTGTTCCGAAGGTAACTTTGAAGGGTCATTCTTCTCCCAAAGAAGTCTTAATCCCTTATGCGCAATGCTTACAATCATTATTTAGTCAAATATACAATGTAACCTTCGGGGTTACAATTTTATTTGAAATCAATATAACTGGCGTACCAATCGCAAGAATTTAAACAAATCATGTAATCGTGTTCAACTAATAAACCCTTTCACATATTCCTTTATTAATTCTTCACGGCGTTCATAACCCGGTTTGCACAACAGTGGATTTTTAAAATGCTACCTGCAACTGAACTTCAATGATGTTGTTTTTAACCTGCGTTACCGGCTCATGCTTATCGATATAGTTCACCGCCAGTTTAGCCCAACTGTTAAAGAAATAGTTTACGGCGTAATAGTAGTAGGTGGCGCGTGCATTGCCCGATGCTTCGTTTGGATCGTAGGTATCGTACCTTGCGGCCAGTTGCAGGTGCTTTGGAATAACAAAGTACGAGGCCTGGCCGTACCAGCCATTTCGTTGTATAGTACCGTCGGTTCCATGATCGTATTCAGCCTGGAGAGTTAGGCCGCCAATAGTGTAACGAGCGTCAAAGCCATAGCGGTTACGGGTTTGGTTTTTGGCAGGGGTTCCGTAATTGCCAACGCCATTGTAAAAATCGCCGGATACAACCAGGTTCCGGGCTGGGTGAATGCCAAAGCGTCCTGCTATATCCTTGCGGTTATTATTGTCAGTCGTTACATCGTAACCCGCGCCATTGTAAACGCCAAGGGTGTAGTCAAAAAAATATTGGCCATTTATTTTGGCAAAGCTACCGCTAATCCAGGCGCCGATATCACGACCGTTTTGGTTACCTATGACATCCCCTGATCTGCCTGAAAGCGCATTTACTACCTGTGTTCGGTCGATAAACTCTAATTGGCTATCCGCGATCAGGTTTTCAAATGAGAAAGGAACCTTGTACTGCCCTGCCGAGAATTTTAAGAAATCGGCTATAGTATAGGTCGTATAAACGTCCAGCAACTTTGGGGCGCCGGCAAATTCGGTATACACTTCGTAATTCCAGCGATCATTGATATCGCCTTTTACATCGATCCTGGCGCGATGCAAGCTAAATGAGTTGACGTCGCTGGTTGCCTGGTATCCGGCATATTCAGATTGGACCAGGCCGCTTAACTGAAGCGCCCTGCTACCGATGAATATGCCATGCTGGTTTTTCTTTTCGTCATCCAGCTTTTTCCTGGCCTTTATGGCCTGATCGGCACGGATAGAATCAGCTTCCTGTTGCGTCAAAATGTTCTTTTTGATCAGCATATTCAAAAGGTCATCGTTTTGCTGTGCATTAGCAGTTAATACAGTGAGAGAGAAGAGAGATAGAAATGTGATGGTTTTGAGGTGAATTTTTTTCATTCGTTGTAAGTAAATTTAGTTTTTGTATCTTATTAATCTATATAATCTATATATTTAGTAGTGTAAAGGTGTACAAAAGAAATGCCACTGGCAAGGGATAAATCAAAAAAGTCTATAAAATTTGTAGACTTTTTTGTTAAATGGCTTTCTGCCAGACAAATAAATGATTATTTCAGTGGTTAAAATCTGCCGGCGACAGTAGGAGAAGCGTCGCCGGCAGGTAATGAAGAGCACTTTATTTAACAGAAATACCCTCTTTTATCTCATCGTTTGCATTGGTGATGATGGTATTCCCCGGCTTCAGATTGCCGAATACTTCTGTGGAATCATGGCTGTTCAGGCCGTCTTTTACGTCAACGTAGTTGGTTTTTCCATTATCAACCGCGATTACATATTCGCGCTCGGTTGAACGGACTATGGCACTGTTCGGAACAAGCAACGATTTCGCTCCTGAAAGCATTGGTATATCAACTTCGGCATACATGCCTGGTTTCAGCATATTCTTTTTATTGAGCACGTCAATCTCGATAGCTTCCTGGTGGAGGGTGCTTAAAGCGTTGGCTGAGCGACTGATCTTAGCCTTGTGCGGCTGGCCGGGCATTGCATTCAACGTATAGGTTACCGGTTGATCGAGGTCGACTTTATCTACGTAATCTTCGGGAATATAAACCAGCAAGCGCAGTTTATTAATGTCCTGCAGCACAAGCATGGGCAAGTCGGACGTTTTGCCGGGAGAAACCAGGGTACCCGGCGAAATGTTACGCTGTGTTATCACGCCGTCAAATGGAGCATATATTTTCAGGTATCCGGCCATCGTGCGTACCGACTCCACGTTCGACCGCTCTGAATTCACCATCGCCTGGTCGGCTTTCATTCGAGCCTGGGCATCATCGAGGTCCAACACCGAAACCGAACCGGGTTCTTTTGCGGCTTCTTTCAGGCGTTCGTATTTTTCCTTGCTGGCCACAGCGTTTTCCTGTGCCTGCAGGTAACGTGAATTTGCCGCCTGGAACTGCGCATCTAATTCAGGTGCTTCGAGCACAGCCAGCAATTGCCCTTTTGTTACAACCGACCCGCGATCGACGTACAGGTCCTTCACAAAGCCGTTCACTTTGGGAAAAATATTCACTTCGTAAAAGGCTTGTAATTGTCCCGGCAAGCGTGCCGCGCCGGAAAGCGCTTTCTCGGTTACGGTTCCGGTTTTGTACGGGTCAGCATCAGTTTTTTTGTTATCAGCAAGGTCGACGGGTTTATGGTTACCCGAACACGCAGCCAGCGAACAAGTGAGGGCTGCAAGTACAATGATGTTATATTTCATTTCAGTTATGTTCATTTGATGTAATCGTTTCAGTTTGAGGCATTAATTCAGGCGACTCGTAGTTGGTTTTTTCCTGTAACCAGGCAAATACCAATGGCAGGATAAATAAGGCCGAAAGGGTAGAGGCAAAAAGACCGCCGATAACCGCTCTGCCCAAGGGAGCGCTCTGCTCGCCGGCCTCACCCAAGCCCGACGCCATCGGGATCATGCCCGCGATCATGGCCATACTGGTCATTAAAATGGGCCTTAGCCTTATGGATGCACTTACGATTGCCCCCTTGTTGGCATCGCGGTAGTCAAGTCTCAATTTTTCGGCATTCGTTACGATCAGGATCGCGTTCGCTACCGATACCCCGGTCGACATGATCATACCCATGTACGATTGCAGGTTCAGCGTTGCGCCGGTAATCAGCAGGGCTATCAACGAGCCCAGTATTACCGCCGGCACCGTAACCAACACGCTCAAAGCAACTTTGAACGACTGATAGTTGGCTGCCAGCAGCAGGAAAATTACCAATATGGCGAACATGAGGCCATTTTGGAGGCTGCTTAAAGTTTCGATCAGCAGCCCTGACATTCCTCCGAGCTTTGTAACCAGCCCTTTTGGCGGCGTGCCGACAGATTTAACGGCTTTTTCGACGTCAGAGGTAGCTTTGCCGAGGTCCTTTTTGTAAATATTGGCGCTCACGGACAAATATCTTCGCGGGCCAACGCGGTCATACTCGCCGGGCGAATAGATTGTTTTAAAAGTAGCTACATCGCCCAGTACGGGGCTGCTTTTTCCCTGTATCAGCGGTATTTCTTTCAACTGATCCATTGAATTCATCACATACTCCGGAATTTGCACCTGTACCTGGTACGTGTACTGGTTCTTTGAATCGAGCCAAAGGTTCTTTTCAACGAAACGGCTTGATGAGGTACTCGCGGTAACCGAATTGGATATGTCCTTAATATTCAGCCCTAATTGCGCTATTTTTAGCCTGTCCAGCGTAATCTCGATGGTCGGGAAATTAAGTGGTTGAGCGATCTGCACATCGCGCAGGTAAGGTATTTGCTTCAGTTTGTTAACCACTTTATCGGCGAAACCCTCGATCTGCTGCATGTCCTTGCCGGCGACCTGTACTTCGATGGGAGTTGATGCGCCCTCGCTCATGATCTTTTCCGTCATATCGATAGGCTCGAAAGTAATGCGCATTTCCGGAATCTCTTTTGCGATATTGTGACGAAGCGCGTCTTTCAGCTCATCCATGTTCATTTTATAGTCAGGATCAAGCTCTACCTGGATCACCGCTTCCTGGGTGCCGGTATTGAAAATATACAGGTTACTTGAGCCGAAACTGCTGGGCACAATGCCCACATAGCCGGACGTAATGGCCACATGGTTATCTACCGTTTCGTTGATGATGTTCAGCACCTGTTTAAACTTCGCTTCAGTGCGTTCAAGACGGGTTCCATCGGGTTCTTTAATACGTATCTGGAACTGTCCGTTGTTCAATTTGGGCATCATGTCCTTACCGATGACGATGAAACCGACTGCCGCCAGCCCAATAACGCCGACCAGGTAAATAGGCACGATGAGCTTTTTGCGCGGCATCCAGCGCGTCAGTATCCGCACAAACCGCATTTTTATCTTTTCGAAAGTATCGTTCTTTTCAGGCTCGGCTTCCTCTGTCTGCCGGTGCAATTCTATTTGATCCCTTTCAGGCTGATCGAATGCTTCACCGGCATGGGCATGGACATTTCCGTGATGATAATGCTGATACTTTTCTTCCTTAAGCATCCAGTTGCTCAGGATAGGAACTACGGTTTGCGCAAGTACGTAAGACACGATCATGGTTAAGCCGATGGATAATGACAATGGCAGGAACATGGCTTTCGGAACACCCTTCATCATAAACGACGGAGCGAACACGGCCAGGATACACAGCAGGATGAGCAGCAAAGGGAATGCAATCTCCTCACAGCCGTCATAAATGGCCAGCCGCTTGGATTTACCCATTTCCAGGTGCTGGTGTATATTCTCGATGGTTACCGTCGCCTGGTCTACTAAAATACCAATCGCTAAAGCCAAACCGCTCAGGGTCATAATATTGATCGTCTGCCCGCAAAGACTAAGCAGCAGCACTCCGATCATAATAGAAACCGGGATAGTAATGATCACGATCAGACTGCTCCGCAGGTCGCGGAGGAACAAAAGTACCATCAAACCTGTGAGCAACGCGCCGAGGCCGCCTTCAGTCATCAAGCTTTTCACCGCGTTGATCACGAATACCGATTGGTCGAATTCGTAGGATATTTTTACGTCATCGGGCAGCAGGCTCTGCATTTCAGGCAATTTCGCCTTTAGCTGCTGTACCACCGACCAGGTTGAGGCATCAGCAGTCTTAACCACCGGCATATATACGGACCGCTTGCCATTGATCAGGGCGTAATCGACGGTGATGTCGGCCGCATCGGCGACACGGGCCACATCTTTGATAAAAATGGGCACGCCATTAACGGTCTTGATCGGTATGGTTTGAAAGTTATCGGCATTACGGATCAGCGAGTTCATCGAAGTAACAAGCATGTCGTTTCCCAGTCGCAGGTTACCCGAAGGCGACATAAAGTTGAACTTGGATAACGCTGCAACCACTTCGTCGGGCGTTAAATCGTAGCTGCGGAGCTTATCCGGATCGACGTTGATAACGATGGAACGGGCATTTGATCCGAAAGGCGGCGGTGCAGACAGGCCGGGTATGGTAGCGAACATCGGCCTGATACGGGTAGCGGCTAAATCGTATACGTCTTTTAACGGACGGGTTGGGCTGGCAAACACCAATTGGCCCACCGGCAATGACGATGCGTCAAAACGGATAACCTGCGGCGGCAGCGCCCCGGGCGGAAAAAAGCTCATTACACGATTTACCTGTAAAGCCACCTGGGCCGAGGCTTCGGCCATATTGGTGCTTTCGTAGAACGTTATTTTAAGCAGGCAAAGGCCCTGAATATTCTTGGTTGAAATGCTTTGTACGCCGTTTACGTACAGGAACTGGTCGGCCATACGGGTGGCAAAAAAGCCCTCCATCTGCTGGGCCGACATACCGCCGTATGACTCGATCACGTAGATCGTGGGCAGGTTTAGCTTGGGGAAAATATCTATCGGTATATTGATAGCACTTAGCACTGCAAAAATCAAAAGGCTCCCCGTAATTACGATTGCGGTGATTGGCCTTTTCAGTGCGGATGTGACCATTGACATAATTTCTCAGATTATTTTAAGGTGTTAAGAATTGTGTTTACCTGGTTGTCGGTTATAGCCTGGTTGAATAAGGCGTTTGTATAGGCATATTTAGCCTGCACATAGTCTGTTTCGGCCCGATACAAAATACTGAGCGCGGCGTCGAGCTCGATAATATCGGTCAAACCGTTTCGGTAAAGCGATAACTTTTGCCGGTAGCCCTCTTCGGCTGCACGTAACTGGTTGGGTATTTCCAGCAGACGCAATCTTGCGGTCTGCATTTCGGCATTAGCCTGGTTAGCGCCCGAAGCCAGCAGAGCCCTTTGTTCCTCGAGTTTGTTACGGTAGAATTCCGATTCGGCCTTCTGGGTATTCAACTTCAGATGCTCTCGTCTTAAATCGAAAACATTGAAAGAAATGCCGACCCCAACCAGGTAGTTATCCCGCTGGAATCCCCACCCGGATGAAAGGTTGTTGTAATTGCCTTCGGGGTCGACACTGGAGCCGCGGCCCCAGGCTGCGCCTTCAACAAATATTTTGGGATTGTACTGGTGTTTGACCAGGTTCTCCTGTTCTTTGCTGTTTTGGTAAAGCGACTGGTAGAAATTAATGATAGGATGATGTAGGGTGTCGGTATTAAACATGGCAGCGGACGAATTGATCAGTTGGCCGGCCACGCTTGTGTCGGCAACTATGGATTGGTACGGTAACCCCGTTACCTCGGCCAGCTGCAGTTGCACTTGCTGGAATTGATTATTCAATTCGATGTAATTGAGCCTTGCTTTCGACAATTCGGCATTAGCGATACTGGTATCCACCCCGGGGCGTACGCCGCTTTTGGTTAACGAGGATACCGATCGCAATATGTCCTGCGTACGCCGGATGTTCTGTGCCTGGATATTTAAATAGTCCTGCAGGCTCATCAGCAACAGGTAGTCATTGATGGTATATGATTCCAGCGTGTATTTAGATTGGGCGTAATTATTTTGCTCGACCTGGATGTTAGATTTTGCTACCCTATTTTGAGCTCCATAGTAGCCGAAGTTGTATACCTCCCAATCAAACGACGCTATGCCTAAGTTAGTTGACAATGAAGTAGTAACGTTATTGGGATGAATACCGCCCGAGCTTGACGGAATTATACCATAACCAAAATACGGACCGGTAACATTGTTACTGGTACCAATGTCGGCCTGGTAGTTGAGTCTTAAATTGGGTAGCCAATTATTGCGTATTTCGGCTGCCTGAGCCTGCCTGATGCGGATGGCCGATGAATCAGTTATCAGCGTAGGGGCATTTTTGTCAACCCTGGCCAGTAATTGTTTTAATGTGACCGGGGGCGGATTTTGCTGAGCCTGGAGCATTGGCGCCGAGAGGCTGCACAACGCTAAAAACATCAGTAATTTTCGAGATTTAAACATGGATTTTAAATGAATTAATTAATTGGATAAATAGTGGAAAGCTGCACAGCACAGCCATGCAACGCCGGGTGGCCCGTTAGGTTAATATCAGATAGAAAGTTTGCCCGACAGCAAATAAACAGGTGCGGGATCAGTATAAGGGGAAAGAGTATCAGATAAGCCCTTTTTTAAGAGCGCGGTAATACTTTCGATCAAAAAAGGCAGGATAAAGGACAGCAACAAGGCTATCGCAGGTAACAAGACCAACGGAGGATCAGAAACTATTTGTCGTAAAGCGTTCGCGCTGGCATAGGCATCGTTCAGACTTTCGGGTTTCCGTTTGGTGAAACTCTTAACTAAGATGGTATGTGAAATATGCGGATGAACCTGGCCGCCAAATGCCTCAAAACCTAAAAATGGCTTGGCGACAAATAACAGCGCTGCGATGGAAAACATAAATCTCAAGGACTTCAGCCTTTTCATGGGTCTATCGACGACTATTCGGCTACAAAAGTGATGCTAAAATGTTTACTGTATATAATGTAACGAAGATGTTGCAGACTTAACTTAAAACAAAGGCTCCAAACCGGAGCCCTGCTTTATTTAGATTGATTGAAAGAACAGTTAACCCGCATTAGCTCTAAACATTAAAGCGCCTACAGTAACATTGGTACGCCCGTCGATCAGTATAGCCCGGCCATTGGCTTTGTTGTCCTGGAACAGATCGAAAGCAAGCGGATCGGCGGTTTTGATGATGATGCGGCCGATGTCATTCAGCTTGAAATTCTCATCATAATCCTTTTCGAGGTTATTGATATTCACCTTATACAGGATCTCCTGTACACGACAACGGGTTAGCTTGCTGTTATGCTGAATAAAATAAGTATGCGAGGCATCCAATGGTTTTGTATCCATCCAGCACAAATCGGTTTCAATCTGCTGCGAAACCAAAGGCTGGTTGTGTGCGCTAACTAAAATATCGCCGCGGCTGATGTCGATATCGTCTTCAAGATGTATAGTAACCGACATGCCGGCGACGGCAACATCCGGTTCCTGGTCGGCCAGTTCGATCTTGTTGATGGTTGAATGAAAGCCGGATGGAAGAATAGTTACTTTATCATTCACTCTGAGGGAACCGCTGGCAACACGACCTGCGTAACCACGGTAATCGTGCAGCTCGTCAGTTTGCGGGCGGACAACCCATTGCACCGGGAAACGCCCGTGATCTCTTTGCGTGTCAACAGGAATTTCAACCGCTTCCAGGTAGGGCAGGAGGCATTCGCCTAAATACCAGGGCATGCGTGACGACTGATAAACGATGTTGTCGCCTTTTAATGCGCTTACAGGAATATAGGCTACACTTTTCAGTCCCACCTTTTCGGCGAGCTTTTTATAGTCTTCAACAATCTTCTCAAACACTTCCTGGCTGAAATCAACCATATCCATTTTGTTCACCGCTACCACCACCTGCGGCAGGCCCAGTAACGAAACGAGGAATGAGTGACGTATGGTTTGTTCGATTACGCCTTTACGTGCATCGATGAGGATAATGGCCAAATCCGAATTGGATGCGCCGGTAACCATGTTACGGGTGTATTGGATATGGCCCGGTGCATCGGCTATAATAAATTTGCGTTTTTCGGTTTGAAAATATTTGTAAGCCACGTCGATAGTAATGCCCTGCTCACGTTCAGCTTTAAGCCCGTCTGTTAAAATAGCGAGGTCGATGGTGCCGTCGTCGTTCTTGCGGTTCGAACGCTGCAGGGCTTCCAACTGATCAAGTAAGATAGCTTCGCTATCGTACAGTAAACGTCCTATCAGCGTACTTTTGCCGTCATCAACACTGCCGGCTGTTATAAATTTTAGAATATTCATAGTATTTTAATTTCGAATTTCGGAATTCGGATTTTGGAATGAGGGATTTGAGCAATACAAGCTAAATCCGAAATCGAAAATCCGACATCCGACATCAGAAGTATCCTCCCTTTTTACGATCTTCCATTGCGGCCTCACTCACTTTATCGTCCATACGGGCGCCGCGTTCGCTAACACGTGAGGCGCCTATTTCGTTAATAATATCGTCAATCTGGAATGCGTACGATTCAACAGCAGCAGTGCAAGTCATGTCGCCAACGGTGCGGAAACGAACATTTCTGCGTTCAACCACGTCGTCAGCATCCATATTCATAAAAGGCGATGCCGCCATGTACTGGCCGTTACGGGTGATCACGTCACGTTCGTGTGCAAAATAAAGGCTTGGCAGCGGAATGTTTTCCCTGCGGATGTAGTTCCATACGTCTAACTCGGTCCAGTTGCTGATCGGGAATACGCGCACATTTTCGCCTTTATGGATCTTGCCATTGTAAAGGTTCCACAATTCAGGACGCTGACGTTTGGGGTCCCATTGACCAAACTCGTCGCGAACCGAGAAAATCCGCTCTTTAGCGCGGGCTTTTTCCTCATCACGGCGGGCGCCGCCTATGCAGGCGTCAAACTGGTTTTTTGCAATGGTATTAAGCAGCGTAACGGTTTGCAATTGATTGCGGCTGGCGTTTTTGCCTTTTTGTTCCACCACGCGTCCTGCATCGATATCGTCCTGGACATAACCTACGATCAATTTTTCGCCGATACGTTCGATCAGTTGATCGCGGTAGATGATGGCTTCGTCAAAGTTGTGGCCGGTATCGATATGTACCAGCGGAAAAGGGAACTTACCCGGACGAAATGCCTTTAGCGCCAGGTAAACCAGCGTGATAGAATCCTTGCCGCCCGAGAACAGCAGCGCGGGTTTTTCAAATTGCCCGGCCACCTCGCGCAGGATGTAAATGGCTTCCGCCTCCAGCTCGTCTAAATAATCCAACTGCTCTTTCATTTATAGTTATTGATTTATCGAGTTATTGAATTATTGAATCTTCTAAACCAGTAATTCAATAATTCATCAATTCAGTCATTTTGTTTCCTCGTGCACATGCAAACCGCACTCTTTTTTCGACTGGTCTTCCCACCACCAGCGTCCGGCGCGAAAATCCTCGCCCGGCTGAACGGCGCGTGTACATGGCTGGCAGCCAATGCTCGGGAATCCCTTGTCGTGCAGTGTGTTGTAAGGCACGTTGTGTATACGTATGTATTCTTTTACCTGGTCTAAAGTCCAGTCGTAAATCGGGTGAAATTTAATCAAATTATGCTGTTCGTCCCATTCCAAATTGCCCATAAACTGGCGGTCGGCCGATTGTTCGGCGCGGATACCGGTTACCCAGCACTTATTGCCTGCCAGGGCTCTGCCAAGCGGCTCAACCTTACGGATCGTACAGCATTCCTTGCGGTTCTCTACCGACTCATAGAAACTGCTCGGGCCCTTGGCGTTTACCATTTTCTCGAGCAGTTCGTTATTTGGATAATACGCATGGATGGGTTTGCCGTACATTTCCATCGTCCGGTTCCAAACGTAATAAGTCTCGGGGAACAGGCGCCCGGTTTCGAGGGTAAATATTTTGATGGGCAGGTTATTAGTGAAGATCATGTGTGTGATCACCTGGTCCTCCCAGCCAAAACTGGTCGAAAATACGATCTCGCCCGGGAACCTTCCGGCCAGCAAAGCCAATGCCTCAACCGGTTGCAGCCCGCTTATTTCGTGTTTTATATCTTCTGTCGCAGTCATTTACAATCTGATCAAAAATTTAAAAATGCTGTTCACACTTACGATAATAACGATAATGCCTACAGCCACCATCAGTGTTTTAGCCGACAATTTGTTCGATATTTTAGCGGCTATCGGCGACGCCAGCGCACTGCCGATCACTAAACCGGCAACAGCCTCCCAGCGCGCCCCGTTGAGCATGGTGATGAAGGTGATGGAACTCATCAACGCAACAAAAAAGCGTGACAATTTTACCGTACCCAATGAAAAACGGGGATGGCGTCCGCCTGCGATCAGGCTCGATAATACGATAGACCCCCAGCCGCCGCCGCCAACAGCATCGATAAAACCGCCGCCAAAACCTAACAAGCCTATTCTTTTGATCTTTCCTTTGGTGCGCTTTTTACCAAGCTGGAATGCTTTTCTCAATATCACCATGCCTAATATCAAGGTATAAAGCGACACAAAAGGCTTGGTGTATTTGCTGTAATGCTCCAGCGACGACAGGATATATGCCCCTAATACGGCGCCCACTATACCCGCAACCACCAGCATTTTAAATAGCTTCCAATTGATGTTGCCCATGCGGTAATGCATCCAGCCGGCAATACCGTTGCTCAGTACTTCGGACAGGTGAACACCCATACTTGCAGAAGCAGGCGGGATGCCCATGGAAAGGGAGAACGTTGTCGACGTAACGCCATACGACATACCTATAGCGCCGTCGATCATAGCGAAAACAAAGCCCGCGCCAAGGAAATAATAGAATATCGGGTTTATACCCTCGACATAGCTCCTGAAATCGGGATCTTTTGACCACAGGGCATAAACCGCGGTAATAATCGCCAGCACCAAAGCGCCCCAGATAAACCAAATAAGGCCCTTGTTATTGGCCACCGGTTTCTTATCGACCAGTACTGAGGTTACCTCGTTCAGCCGTTTTACTTTGTAGGCAAAGTCGCCCGACAAGGAATTTCTTAGCTCGTTCATTTGCTGCAAGGTTACGTCCAGTTCTCCCGGCAGGCTTTCATTTAAAACTTCTTTAAGCCTTTTTGCCACAGTAGGCGATTTTCCATTGGTAGAGATGGCGAGTTTCAGGTCTCCTTTTTGTACGATCGACCCGAGATAGAAGTCGCAGAGTTCAGGTTTATCAGCTACATTGATCAGTAATTTGCGCTCGTGTGCCGATTCCCTTATGTAGTTATTTAATTCGTTGTCATTTGTCGCTGCCACAACGATGTCGGCCGTATCAAGGTCGCTATCCTCAAAAGTTTTTTGAATTACTTTAACACCCGGGTGCATACCAGCTAACGTATGTATCGCCGGCGAAAGCTCCCTGGCAATAACGGTAACCCTTGCCTGCGGGCTGTTGCTAACGATGGCCGTCAGTTTTTCCAAACCGACGTTACCAGCGCCGATCAGCACCGTGTGCAAGTCGTTCAGCTTTAAAAAAACCGGGAACAACTGGTTGCCCTCTGTTTTTTTGTACTGAATAGCTAGTGCTCCGTTATTCCTGGCCAATGATTTCATAAAATTCCCTGATCGGCTGGAACGAAGGATGCAACGACACCACCTCGCCGATAACTATCAGCGCTGGCGATATGATCTTCTTGTCCTGCACAACCTCAACTATGGTATCAATGATACCGATCGCGACTTTTTCATTATCTGTCGAACCGCTTTGTATTACCGCAACCGGTAATTTGCCTTTGCCTTCGGCCTGGTATATCTTAACAATTTCGGCCAGTTTACGCAAACCCATCAACACCACAACTGTGGCTTTGGTTTTGGCAGCGTCGTAAAGGTCTGCCGAAACGTGGCCATCCATCGTGGTGCCGGTTACTACCCAAAAACTTTCACTTAAGCCGCGGTGGGTAACAGGTATCTGTTGTAAGCCCGGTACGCCGATCGAACTGGAGATACCCGGAATTACCTGGGCCGGAATGCTGTATGAAGCGGCAAAATCCAGTTCCTCGTAGCCGCGGCCGAATACGAACGGGTCGCCGCCTTTGAGACGCACCACATGACCGTAGTTCAATGCATAATCTATCATCAGCCGGTTGATCGCCTCCTGTGAATGGGAATGGTCGCCCGAGCGTTTGCCCACATAAACTTTCGTGGCGTTTGCGGGTGCGAATTCGAGCAATTCTTCATTTACCAGCGCATCATAAAGCACTACGTCGGCGGATTGTAAGGCCTTTATGCCTTTGACGGTTATCAGTTCAGCGTCACCGGGACCTGCACCAACCAGCGTAATACGCGGCTCTTTTATTCCTTTATTAGTTTTTATATCGATCATGATTGTACCAATGCCTCTCTTTTTGCTTTTACTGCGTCCAGGAACTCAATGGCCGACGCCAGGTATGTGCGGGCAAATTCTTCCGAAGGCTCGTGTTTGTTGATTTCCAACACTATGTCGCTGAATGTGCCGTTGAGCGGAAATTCGCCTTTTGCGACGTATTGAGCGTCAAACTCCTTCATCATGCCTATTTGCGTACCGATGTTGATGTTTTTGTCCAGCAGCAACGATTTCGCGCCGCTGATAAATACATTGTATGCATGGTATATGGCATCGGCATAAGCGCCGTTTTTGAATGATTCTTCGGCCCAGCCTTTTTTCTCGTCGCATTCGTACAGCAGGGTGGCCACCAGGTCGATTACCACGCCGGCGCATTCACCGACACCTATCGCCGTAGCATAGGTTTCTTCATGCCCCCAGTCGACAAACTCTTCGTCCTTCAGGGTAGTCAGATCGGCAAGGGGTTTTAGAAGCTGGTAGAAATAATCTTTTCCCTGCCTGTCGTAATAATTATTATAAGTTTCGCCATCGGTTGAATTCGTTTTATAGTCATCCAGCACTTTTCTCAAAACATCCGTTGCCCTTTTGGCGGGCACCTTGATGACCTTTTCGGCAGCACGGCCTACGCCATCGCCAACGGTGCCGCCGCCCAGCAGCACTTGTACCGAAGGCAATACCTTAAGCCCGGCTTTTAGCGAACTGCCGTGAAAACCGATGTTAGCGATACCATGCTGCCCGCACGAGTTCATGCAGCCGCTTATTTTGATCTTGATATCGCGGTTGTAAACAAAGTCTTCATATTCATTATATATCAGGTCTTCAAGCACAGCCGCCAGCGTCATGCTATTGGAAATACCCAGGTTGCAGGTATCGGTTCCGGGGCACGTAACCACATCGGCTACACTGTCAAATCCGGGAGCGGATAAGTCAAGGCTGGTCAAAACATTATAAATAGCAGGCAAAGCCTCTTTACGGGCATATTTAAGCAGCAGCCCCTGGTTTTGAGTAACGCGTATTTCATCGGCGACGTACGGCCGGATGCCGTCCACAAGTTTGCGGGCCACATCGGTATGAATATCGCCTTTGGTTACCTTAATATATACACCATAAAAACCTTTTTGCTTCTGTTCGAAAGTATTGGTGATCAGCCATTGCTCATAACGCAACGGGTTGCCGATTTCCGTTTGCGGAAGCAGTACCGGCTCGGGGATCACCGGGCTATCGACTGCGTCGCGGTTAATCGGGTAAGTTTTTACCTTGTTGGCTATTCTTTCTTCTTTTGCCAGGCGCACAACCTCGTCAAGGCCCAGGCGCTGGATGACATATTTCAGACGGGCCTTATTGCGGTTGTTTCTTTCGCCGTAACGATCGAACACCCGTATAACCGATTCGATATAAGGTATTAACTGGTCTTCATGTAAAAATTCTTCAACAAGGGCGCCGATGAATGGCTGAGCGCCAAGTCCACCGCCAAGGTACACTTTAAAGCCGCGCTCGCCTTTGGCGTTTATTTTAGGTATGAGGCCCACATCATTGGCATAAGCATACGCGGTATCTTCCTCGCTTGACGAGAATGCGATCTTAAACTTGCGCGCCATATCCTGGCAAATCGGGTTGCGCAGGAAAAACTCGAACGCTGCATGAGCGTACGGCGATACATCGAAAGGTTCCTTCGGGTCGATGCCGGCAGCAGGGGAGGCCGTAACGTTACGGACCGTATTGCCGCAAGCCTCACGGATAGTAATATCATCTTCCGACAGCTCTGCCCACAATTGTGGTGTACGGTCAAGGCTTACAAAGTGGATCTGTATGTCCTGGCGTGTGGTTAAATGCAGGTTATGGCTTGCATACTTGTCGGAAATATCGGTAATGCGCAGCAATTGCTTAAAGGTAACCTTACCAAAAGGCAATTTGATACGCACCATTTGTACACCCGGCTGGCGCTGGCCGTAAATGCCGCGTGCCAGCCGCAGGCTCCTGAATTTCTCGTCGTGGATCTTACCTTCGCGAAACGCCCTGATCTGCTTTTCAAGCTTAATGATATCTTGTTCAACTACAGGGTTTTCCAATTCGGTGCGGAAACTTAGCATGTCTTTTTAATTATGATCTGCCCGGAGCAGGATTTTACATTTTATTTCCCAAATATATGTATAGTATAGGGAAGTAGTAGAATTTGTTTAAAAATATCTTTGTTTTACAGTTAAATTACATTGCTATCAGAGCGTAGAGCCAATTGCGAGCCAAAAATTTACCCGGCACGATTTTACGCAGGTAACGGCCAAAATGATGCGGCAAGCGAATATTTTCTTTGCTTTTTTTCAGAAGGGCCCGGGAAAAGAGGCAAGCTGTTCCCGATTTTATGTGGAAAAAATTCCCTTTCTTATAAGATAAAATGGTTTTGCGTAATGATTAAAAATGCCTGTTATCAGAGATTGATAAGTATGTTTTCCCTGGCAATAACATCGGCGATGCTAGTCTCGGAAAGTATTTTCAGCGTAGCGTCGCGGACATGTATAAACACATCGCGGATACCGCAGGTAGTTTCGTCTTTACATTCGTCGCATTTGTGGTAAAAGTTCAGGCTGGCGCAGGGCACCATGGCTATAGGACCGTCGGTAATACGCATTATGCTTACTAAGTAAATATCCTTTGGGTCTTTATTCAGGCTGTAACCGCCGCCCGCGCCTTTTTTACTGTAAAGGAAACCGGCGTTGCGCAGGTCGAGCAATATCTGTTCGAGGAATTTTTTGGGTATACGTTCTTCTTCCGCGATCCTAGATATTTGCATAGGAGGCTGATCGGCATTTTTGCCCAGGATCACCAGGGCCTTAATAGCGTATTTTGTCTTCTTGGAAAGCATTTAACTAAGCTAATAACTAACAAAGATAAGGAAATATATTAAGTCGATATAATTGGTATGTATTACAGTTTCTGTGTAAATATAATATTTATTTCCTGTCCGAATGCCCAAGGCTTTTACCCGGACTGATCTTATCCCTTAATAATTGTTTCAGTTCCTTTATCTCCGGAAAACCTCCAAATACCTTCCTGTCGAATATGATCTCGTTGTCAACGCTTATAGTGTAACGTCCGCCTGTTTCGCTGGGATGAAGCGTTACTCCATACAGCTCATCCGCAAAAGTAGTCAGAAACTCCTGGGCCATATAAGCCGCCCGCAACAGCCAGTTACATTTGGGACAGTATTCGATGGTGATAATCGTTTTCATAGCCACTAAATTACATAACCCGCCTAAAACAAAAAACACCACCGTTCCCGCCGGGGGATGCCAGTGATGTTATAAAGTTCTTAATGGAGTTTTAAAGTTTTTCGAGAGTATTCTCAGAAGTTGAAACCTAATGTGATCTTAGGGTTGAAAGGGCCTGCTTTTTTCCTTTTCTTGAAGATTCCGCCATTATTCGCTAACGCAGGTACAGCCTTAAGGACTGGGGTAAACAAAGTTTCAAAAAATTTCATCTTTAGTGTTTTAATACACCGCTTATTACGATTTCGTGATGCCAAATGTTTTCAAAAAACCGCGTTTATACCTTATTTAAGGTACTTTTTCAATAAAATTAACTTAAAGTACATCGCCAAAAATCACTTATAAACAGGAAGTTATAAATGACTTGTTAAAGCGGCTAAGTTTTTTAATTTTTTTCTTTCGATCAGTGTTCGCAGAAAGATAATCGCCGGGGCAGACTGCCCCAAACATCTGCCGTCAAGCCGTCAAAAAAATAACAAGTTCGTTACATTTCTTAAAGACTCCTGTCGGTTTAACACTTTTATCGCTACATTTAAAAACCATTTATAACATCTTAATTATGGATCGCAGAGAATTCGTAAAGAATGCCTCGCTGGCCACAGCAGGGCTTACCATCCTCAATTTTCCCGTTTTTGGCAAAAATGCACCGAGCAATAAAGTAGTTCTGGGTGTGATGGGTGTCAACAGCAGGGGCAATTACCTGGCTAAATGTTATTCCCAATTGCCGAACGTCGAGATCGCCTATATCTGCGACGTGGAAGATGGGGCCATTAAAAAAGGTTTTGACGCACTGAAAGACGCGCCGCGCAAACCTGAGTTGATACGTGATATCCGCAAATTGGTTGAGAAAAAGGATTTTGATGCTTTGGTTATTGCTGCTCCCGATCACTGGCATACACCGGCCGCTATCATGGGGGCATCCCACGGCAAGCACGTCTATGTTGAAAAGCCCTGTGGGCAAAACCCGTACGAGGGCGAGCTCGTTAGCCAGGCATTGCACAAATACGGCAAACACATTCAGATGGGAAACCAGCGGCGTTCTATGCCAACTCTGATCGAAGCTGTTAAACAAGTGCGGGATGGCGCAATAGGCGATCCTTATTTTGCTAAAGCCTGGTATACAAACGATCGGAAGTCGATAGGCGTAGGCAAGCATATTCCAGTACCTGCTACGCTGAATTTTGAACTGTGGCAGGGACCTGCACCGCGCAAACAATTCCAGGATAACCTGGTGCATTACAACTGGCACTGGTTCTGGCATTGGGGAACCGGTGAGGCCTGCAATAATGGTACGCACGAGATCGACTGCTGCCGCTGGTTTTTGGGAACCGATTATCCGACGCAGGTAACCTCTTCCGGCGGAAGGTATGCTTTTAAGGACGATTGGCAAACGCCAGACACGCAAGTGGCGTCATTTGAGTTCGGCAATAAAGGCACCATCAGTTGGGAAGGCCGCAGCTGCAACAATTTCCCGGTAGAGGGCAGCAGCAGGGGCTTTATTATTTATGGCACTAATGGCAGCCTGGTAAACCTGGGCGGCGGCGATTATAAGATACTGGACATGAAGAACAAGGTATTGAAAGAAGTAAAATCAGAGGTGGCCGCCGATCCTAATAACCCGGTTAGTGCAACCGGTAACCTGGATTTTTATCATTTTCAAAACTTTGTCGGAGCTGTCCGCGGCGAAAATGAGCTTACTTCGCCTGTAAGTGAAGGTTCGAAGAGCGTGCTGCTTTGCCATTTGGCCAATATTGCGCAACGCACAGGCGTAACGCTCGAATGCGACCCGGCAAACGGGCATATCACCAACAGCGCTGAGGCGATGAAGCTTTGGCGGCGTACTTATGAACCCGGCTGGGAACCAAAACTCGCCTGATATTAAATTCAAACTGTGCTATGAAACTCGGATCAATAATAGTAATTGCATTAGTGGCCTGTTTAGCGGCTTTTACATCAAAAACGCAGAAACCAAAGCCATCAGCAGGCTGGACAAATCTTTTCAATGGTAAAAATTTAGACGGCTGGAAACAAGCCACCGGCACGGCCGGCTATACCGTCGAGAACGGCATGATCGTCGGAACAACGGTAGTAAACTCGCCCAATTCCTTCCTGGTAACCGACAAGGACTATGGAAATTTTGTACTTGAGCTGGATGTTAAGGTTCCTGATACGACCAGCAACTCGGGCATACAAACCCGCAGCCATTTTGACCCGCAGGGCAACAATGGCGCCGGGAAGGTTTACGGCAGGCAAGTAGAGGTCGACCCGTCGCATCGCAGGTGGAGCGGTGGCATTTATGATGAGGGCCGCCGTGATTGGCTGTACCCGATGGAATTGCATGCTAAAGCAAAAAATACTTTTAAGGTGGGCCAATGGAATCATTATAAGATAGAGTGTATTGGCAATTCGACCAAAACCTGGATAAATGGCATAGCTATGGCCTATATGGTCGATACTGTTGATGATAAGGGTTTTATCGGGTTACAGGTGCACGGCATCGGCAACAATCAAAGCGAGGCCGGCAAAAAAATATATTTCAAAAATATCCGGATAAAGACTACAGGGTTGACACCTGCGCCGTTCCCGGCCGGAGTTTATGTAGTTGATTATGTGCCAAACCATTTGACGAATTACGAAAGACAGAACGGCTGGCGCCTGCTTTTCGACGGAAAGACCAATACCGGCTGGCGCAGCGCAACGGCGCCCACTTTTCCGACGAAACCGGGCGGTTGGGTTATACGCGATGGCATGATGACCATTTTGGGTTCCAAAGGCGGCGAAGCATCTAACGTGGGCGATATTGTGACTAATGACCAGTTCAGCGCGTTTGATTTGTCATTTGATTTCAGGATGAGCACCGGCGCCAATAGCGGCGTGAAGTATTTTGTAACGCTTAAGGAAGATACCCATGGGCAATCGGCCATCGGGCTGGAGTACCAGATACTGGACGATAAAGTGCATCCTGATGCAAAACTGGGCCGGAACGGCGACCGTACGCTGGCCTCGCTGTATGATTTGATTCCGGCGAAGAAACAGGACCGTTTTGTACGGCCTATCGGCGCGTGGAATACCGGACGCATCATCGTTTATCCAAACAATCATGTGGAACATTACCTAAACGGTGTGAAAGTGCTTGAATATGAACGCGGCTCTAAGGAATTTAAGGATCTCGTAGCTATCAGTAAGTATGTGATCTGGAAAAACTTTGGTGAGGCCAAACAAGGGCATATCCTTTTACAGGACCATGGGTTTGATGTGAATTTCAAGAGTATCAAGATAAAGCCTTTGAACACGATTAAGTGATTGTGAGGATTGACAAGATGCAGAAACAGCTAAAAATTTGATGGATTATTGTAATCCTGAAATCGTGTCCTTAACTTGGAAAACCAATTAAACTAAATTATCATGTCGTTAGACACTTTAAATGTCAACACCAAAGCAAAGGCTCAAAATACCTACGATGCTATTGTGATCGGTTCAGGTATCAGTGGCGGATGGGCGGCTAAGGAACTTACCGAGCTTGGCCTGAAAACCATTATGTTGGAGCGTGGCCGCAATTTTGAACACATCAAGGATTATAAATCGGCCACAAAAAATCCATGGGACTTTGAGCATCGTGGCAACATAACACAGGAGCAGCGGAAAGAACACAAATATATCGCTCGCACATGGGGTGCCTATGAGCCAATTATCGACTATTGGGCGAACGACAAAGATGCGCCTTATACCGAAATCAAACCTTTTAACTGGTGGCGTTCGTACCAGTTGGGCGGTCGTTCTATTTTATGGGGACGCCAAAGCTACCGTTGGAGCGATCATGATTTTGAAGCAAACCTGAAGGACGGCTGGGCCATAGACTGGCCGATCCGTTATAAAGATATCGCGCCCTGGTATGATCATGTCGAGAAATTCATCGGCGTAAATGGTTCACATGAGGGCCTTGAACAACTACCGGATGGACATTTTTTACCCGCCATGCAGATGAACTGCGTTGAAAAAGATGTGTCCGAACGTATCAAAAAACATTTTAACGGTACACGCCACATGATCATCGGGCGTTCGGCTAACCTTACCGCGCCGATCAGTGGGCGTACCAATTGCCAGTTCCGCAACCGTTGCTGGGAAGGATGCCCGTTTGGAGCTTATTTCAGTACGCAGTCGTCGACCTTGCCGGCCGCCATGAAAACGGGCAACCTTACGGTAAGGCCTTTCTCCATCGTCACCAAAATACTGTACGACAAGGACAGCAAAAAGGCCACCGGTGTGGAGGTTTTGGATGCGGAGACCAATAAAACCTATAACTACTATGCCAAGATCGTTTTCGTTAATGCCTCGGCATTAAACAGCGCCTGGGTGCTGATGAACTCGGCTACGGACATTTGGCCGGGCGGCCTGGGCAGCAGTAGCGGCGAGCTGGGGCATAATATTATGGACCATCATTACAACCTGGGTGCGTCAGGCACCATGGAAGGTTATGATGATAAGTATTATTTCGGCAGGCGCCCGAACGGCATTTACGTTGTCCGTTTTGCCAATTTATTTGGCGATAAACGCGATTACCTGCGTGGTTTTGGCTACCAGGGTGGTGCAGGCCGCGGTGGCTGGAGCAGGAGTGTGGCCGAACTGAGCATCGGCGGAAAATACAAGGACGAAATATGCGAACCCGGCGAATGGAGCATGGGTATCGGCGGTTTTGGTGAATTGCTGCCTTACCACGAAAACAAGATCAGCCTTGACCATAATAACAAAGACAAATGGGGTCTGCCGATATTGGCAATGGATGCCGAAATAAAGGACAATGAGAAGAAAATGCGCATCGATATCGTTAACGAAGCTAAAGCCATGCTGGAAGCCGCCGGTGTTAAAGACGTAAAGACGCATGATTTCGGCCACAATGTAGGCGACGGCATACACGAGATGGGTTCGGCGCGGATGGGTCGCGACCCGAAAACATCGGTGCTAAATGAACACAACCAGGTGTGGGACGCTAAAAACGTGTTCTGTACCGATGGCGCTATGATGGTTTCGTCGGCCTGTCAGAACCCGTCACTGACCTATATGGCGATGACGGCCCGTGCCGCGAATTTTGCAGTGGATGAATTAAAGAAAAGGAATATTTGATTTCGAAATTCGAAAGGTCGATTTCGGATTTATAAAAACGTTCAATATGAAAAAAGTATCAGTTGCAGTAATAATTGCATTAGCATTAGTGCAAGTTTCTTTAGTTGGCTTTGCAAAACCAAAAGCGTTAGTATTCAGCAAGACAGCCGGATTCCATCATGAATCCATTGCCGTTGGCATACCGGCTATTATCAAACTGGGGCAGGAGAACAATTTTGATGTGGATACCACTACCGATGCTTCAAAATTCACTGATGACAACCTGAAACAGTATGCCGCGGTAATATTTTTAAGCACTACCGGAACCGTGTTTAATGACGCGGAACAAGAAGCTTTTAAAAAATATATTGAGTCGGGCGGCGGCTTTGTCGGCATACATGCTGCTACCGATACCGAATACGGTTGGCCCTGGTATGGCGACCTTGTAGGCGCCTATTTTAAAAGTCATCCCAAACAGCAGGAAGCAACACTGCATGTAGTCGACCGGAAGTTTATAGCTACCAGGCACCTGCCTGCGGAATGGAAACGATTTGACGAATGGTACAACTACAAGTATATCGCGAAAGGACTGCATGTGCTGATAACCATCGATGAGAAAAGTTATACCGGCGGCGAAAATGGAGATTATCACCCGATGAGCTGGTACCATAGCTACGATGGCGGCAGGGCTTTTTACACCGAACTGGGCCATACCGATGAATCCTATTCCGATCCACTTTATCTGAAACACATACTCGGCGGGATTGAATACGCAATGGGCAAAGGTAAATAATAAATAATGTCATTTCGAGTCCCGAATTCGGGATGAGAAATCTTATACGAAATAATGGTAACAAGCATGGAGTAGAAGTTTTCTCCTCGCTGCTAACTCACTTGCCGCTCTGTGCTCGTCGAAATGCCATGATGTTTGGAATAAGATTTGAAATATTTTTAAAAAGTTACAGAGACTTATATAAAAATCATTTCATTTCTGTTTCTAAAATTATAATTTGCAGTCGATTTCCAAATTATAAATCCAATCAAATGAACCACAACCTAAAAAAGCTTTTGGGGTTGATGCTGTGCTATGTTATGTCATTTCACGCATTTGGCCAAACCAACAATCCCCGCATAGCAATTATTCCCGAGCCGGTGAGCGTTACGCCGACTGAAGGCGAATACATTTTGCCGAAAACCATTATCATTTCGGCCCCGGTAAAACCAGAGATGAAGGAGGTTATTGCTACCCTCAGAGAAAGATTCTCGGCGCCCACCGGTGCGCACGTCACCGTTTTAACCAGCGCCGCTAAACCGGCTATCAGGCTGCTGCTGAACAAGACCGCAGATACTGTAATAGGCAAAGAAGGATATTATTTATCGGTAACCAAAAAAGGTATTACCCTCAGGGCCAATGGGCCTGCAGGCTTGTTCTATGGTGTTCAAAGCCTCGTTCAACTTTTCCCTAAAGAGATCGTGAGCGATAAAAAGGTAAGCGGCGTACAATGGGCAGCGCCATGCGTTCAAATCACCGACTATCCCCGCTTTAAATGGCGCGGCCTGATGCTCGATGTTGCACGCCACTTCTTTACCAAACAGGAAGTTGAGCAGTATATCGACAACATGTCGAAATACAAATACAACATTTTGCATATGCACCTGACCGACGACGAAGGCTGGCGCATTGAGATCAAAAGTCTGCCGCGCCTGACCACAGTAGGGGCATATAACGTAAAGAAAGTAGGTTATTTCGGCACATTCCCGCCACCCGGACCTGATGAACCAAAAGATTACGGAGGTTTTTATACCCAGGAGGATATCAAAGAGATCGTACAATATGCCAAGGACAGGTTCATGAACATCCTGCCCGAGATCGACGTACCCGGCCATAGCCTTGCTGCCGTAGTTGCCTATCCTGAGCTTTCGTGTACTCCGGGCGCCGACAAATACCAGGTGCGCTCCGGTGAACACTTTATGAATTTTACTAAGGAAGGCATCAAAGCCGGTATTGACAACACGTTGTGCCCGGCCAATGAAAAAGTTTATGTTTTCCTTGATAAGGTTTTAACAGAAGTTGCCAAGATGTTTCCTTTCGGCTATATCCACATGGGCGGCGACGAGTGCGCCAAAAACTTCTGGGAACAAAGCGACTCGGTAAAAGCTTTGATGCAGCGCGAACACCTGACAACCCAGGAACAAGTGCAGAGTTATTTCGAAAAAAGGGTTGAAAAGATCGTCGAATCAAAGGGAAAGAAATTTTTGGGTTGGGACGAGATACTGGAAGGCGGCTTAGCCCCCGACGCCATCGTAATGAGCTGGCGCGGTGTAAAAGGCGGCATCGAGGCTGCTAAAATGGGGCATGAAGTGGTGATGAGCCCGACTACTTATGCTTACCTGGATTACATGAACGGCGACCCGGCCATTGAACCCCGTGTTTATTCAATGCTCCGGTTAAGCAAGGTGTATTCCTATAATCCCGTACCAGATAGCGTGGACTCCAAATTAATTATCGGAACCCAGGCAAACTTATGGACCGAGCAGGTTTACAATACCCGCCACATGGAATACATGACCTGGCCGCGCGCTTTCGCCGTAGCCGAAAACGCCTGGACACCAAATGCCAGGAAGAACTGGGACGATTTCGTTGGTCGCGTCGAGAAGCATTTAGCCCGTTTTGACGTGGCGCAGATCAAATATGCACCAAGCATGTACGATCCGATCTTCAATATCAAAATGCGCCCGGATAGTACAATGGAAGTAGAATTACAAACCGAGGTTAAAGGGCTGGATATCTATTACAGCTTCGACAACTCGTTCCCGGATAATTTCTACCCCAAATATACGGCGCCGTTATTAGTGCCGAAAGAAGCCTTCCAGTTACGCGTAATTACGTACAGGGACGGTAAGCCCATCGGCAGGATGATCTCTATGCCGCTAACGGAGATGAAAAAAAGAGCGAATCACAGGAATTACGGTGAAGATGATTGATAACTAACCGATAAAAATTATAAGGCCTGACAGAAGCGTCCGGCCAAGCCCCTCTCCAAAAAAGAGGGGCTTAATTATTCAAATTGATCTAGTTTTTCTTACCCCGAAACGAACAATGATTTGCAAATAATAATACCTTAGACGATCTAACATAAATCAGTGAAGACTATTTCAATTTTTCTTGCTTCCATATTTCTGGCCGCATCATTTTCGCTTAACGCGCAGGTCATCAGCACCAATGCTAAACCCGATCCATCGGTAGATTATGCTAAACTTGGCCGGATAGACAGCATTATTAACGACTGTGTCAAAAAGAACCAGGTGAATGGCGTAGTAACGCTGGTTGTAAAAGACAACCGGTTAATACAGTGGAAAGGTTATGGTTATTTAGACAAGGAAAGTAAAAAGCCTATGCCGAAAGATGCGATATTCCGTATCATGAGCCAAACGAAGGCCATCACCGCTACAGGCATTATGATCCTGTACGAGCAGGGCAAGCTTTACCTGGATGAACCTATAGGCGATTTCATCCCTGAATTCAAAAATCAGCGGGTGCTGGATAAATTTAACCCGGCCGATTCGAGCTATACAACTGTTCCGGCTAAACGAAATATCACATTTCGCGACCTGCTTACACACACCTCCGGTCTGGATTATACGGACATCGGAACTCCCGCGGGAAACGCTATTTACACCAAAGCCAAAATACCATCAGGATTAGGTTATTTTAATGCCAGCCTGCTTGACAGGATGAAAGCGCTCGGGAAACTGCCGTTAATGTTCCAGCCGGGCGAGAAGTGGCAATATAGCCTGGCTTCTGATCTGCTGGGCTGCCTGATCGAAGTGATCAGCAAACAAAGCCTGGAAGATTTTCTGCATGACAATATCTTTAAGCCGCTGGGCATGAAGGATACTTATTTTAACCTACCGCAGTCCAAGGCCGGCCGGCTGGCTACCGTTTATACCGAGGATTCTCTGCACAACGTCATCAAATGGAGCCATACTTTCCGTCATATCGACCCGGATTATCCGCTGATGAATAAGCATTATTTTTCCGGTGGCGCCGGTTTAAGCTCAACAGCCTGGGACTATGCCATTTTTATGCAGATGATGCTGAATGGAGGCATCTATAATGGCCATAGGATATTATCGCCGCGCTCGGTGGAACTGATGACCAGCAACCAGCTTGATTTTACCTATAATCCCATGGATAATTTTGGTCTCGGCTTCGGGATAACCAGCGCTAAATCGGCCACCCGTAATCCCCGCAATGCCGGCTCGTTTGCCTGGGGCGGGTATTATGGCACGAGCTATTGGGCCGATCCGAAAGCGCATTTGGTATGCCTGATCATGACCCAGCAAACGCCCGACAGCCATGGCGATTTTTTCCAGAAAGTGGAGGATGTGATCTATTCGAGCTTCAGGTAGTCTTGTTACTTACATAGCTTAAAGCGCCGGAAGGGCATTGGTTTACCTGTGCGATGATCACGTCCGTATCTGCGCCCTCAACATTTATCCACGGCTTGGCGGTATTATCAAAGACAGATGGTAACCCCCGCACGCAATTGCCGGAATGAGCGCACAGATGCGGCTGCCACACGACCGTTATTTCGCCGTTATCATATTTCTTGGTAATGTCTTCCATATCGTCTAAATTACGTCTTTGAAGCCGAAAGGGAAAAGCCAAAATTTACATGCCTGATTTTTTTGTCGACCCAAACATTGCCCGTGCTAAAACCCTGCATGGGGATGTGTATAACAGTCGTGAAGTATTTGAGCAGTGCCGTGAAAAAATATTTGCGCCGTCGTGGCAGTTTATCGGAAACACGGAATTGGTAAAGGAACCGGGCGATATTTATCCCTTCACTTTATTGCCAGGTTATTTAGACGAACCTTTATTGCTGACTAAGGACAAAGCTGGCAAGCTAAATGTTTTATCTAACGTTTGTACGCACCGCGGCAATCTGGTCGCGGACAAAGCATGCAAGGTTAATAACCTGCGTTGCCGGTACCACGGGCGTTTGTTTGGGCTGGACGGCAAATTCGTTTCGATGCCCGAATTTAAAGAGGTTGAAAACTTCCCTTCAAAGGATGATGATCTGCCGGCATTACAATCGTTTAAATGGAGTAACTGGCTTTTTACGTCAGTTAACCCGGTTTACGCGCCCGAACTTTTCTTCCGGGATATGATCGAAAGGGTAAGCTGGATGCCCCTGGACTATTTCAGGCCGCACCCCGAATTGTCGAGGACCTTTCATGTGAAAGCTAATTGGGCCTTGTATTGCGAAAATTACCTGGAGGGCTTTCATATCCCATTCGTTCATGCAAGTTTGAACGCAGTCATCGATTATGGCGATTATGCAACCGAGTTGTACTTCCCGTACTCGAGCCTGCAATTGGGCCTTGCCCGCAGCAGTGCTGATTGCTTTGATTTGCCCGAATCATCGCCTGATTATGGCAAAAATGTAGCTGCGTACTATTTCTGGGTATTTCCGAATATGATGTTCAATTTTTATCCCTGGGGCCTTTCCGTGAACGTTGTCGAACCGGTTTCGGTAGGAGAGTGCCGTGTAAGGTTCATTTCCTATGTATGGGATGAAAGCAAACTGGATAAAGGCGCCGGCTCGGCCCTGGACAAGGTGGAGATGGAAGACGAAGAGATCGTGGAAAATGTGCAAAGAGGAGTTCGTTCAAGGTTTTACAAACATGGCCGCTATTCGGTGACACGCGAACAGGGCACACACCATTTTCACCGCATTTTAGCCGAATTCATCAGCAAATAGATGGCGCAGCTCGAACGCAAACTTGGCCTTTGGGCGGCGGTATCCATCGTTATCGGGTCGGTCATCGGCAGCAGTATTTTTATGAAGCCGGCCACTATGGCGGCACAATTGAGTTCGCCTTTAATGCTATTGGCCGTGTGGGTTGTTGCCGGCGTAATTTCACTATTCGGCAGCATGATCAACGCCGAAGTTGGTTGTGCTATGCCCGAAACAGGCGGGCAGTACGTTTATTTTAAATACATGTACGGCGATTTTTTTGCCTATCTGTTCGGCTGGTCGTCATTTGTGGTAATCGATACGGCAAGCATATCGGGTATTGCTTTCGTATTTGCCCAATACCTGCAATATTTTTTTCACCTGCCCCGATTTTCGACCGAAATTGAACATGCTGTACCGATAGTTATTCCCTATATCGGCCGGTTTTACCTCCTCGAGGATATCGGTGTAAAGGCCGCGGCGGTGCTGCTGGTCATCATATTTACCTGGGTTAATGTACGCAGCCTGAAGGCCGGCGGCGCGGTGCAGGTGTTTTTCTCGGTGTTAAAGGTGGCCGCACTGGTATTCCTTATCGGCGTGATATTCTTTTCGGGCCAGGGACATGCGGCTAATCTTGTCAAGGCATCTCCTACGTTCGATCGTTCGTTTTGGCACCAGTTTACGGCATTCATCGCAGCCACAACCGGTGCTTTGGCGGCTTATGATGGCTGGAACAATCTCGGCTTTATCGGCGGCGAGATCAAAGATCCGCAGAAAAATATACCCCGTGGCCTGATGCTCGGGATCGCGCTTTGTATCATTTTGTACGTGCTGACGACTGAAGCTTATTTATACATGTTGCCTGTTGATGAGATGAAGCATTCGGCGCTGGTAGCTTCAGATGCCCTGTACAAGATCATAGGTGTGGCAGGGGGCGGGCTGATCGCGGCCATGGTGCTGTTGTCGACTGCGGGAGCGACCAACAGCAATATTTTACCCTGCGGCCGCGTGATATTTGCGATGTCGAAGGAGAGAAGCTTTTTTCATTTTGCGGGTAAGGTCAACCCCAAATACCATACGCCATCCAATGCTTTATGGGCCCAGGCGGTATGGGGTACTATACTGATCCTCATCGGGTCATTCGATATGCTGATGGATATGTTCGTTTTCATCACCTGGATATTTTATGGCTTTGCGGCGTATGGCATTTTTATCTTACGTAAAAAAATGCCTGACAGAACCGGCGGGTACCGGCTGAAGGGTTACCCGGTTTTGCCCATTATATTCATTTTATTTTCGACGCTGTATGTGGTGATAACCCTGTACAACGATATCAATGATTACATAGCTGGGCGCAGCCACATTATTGTCTCGGTTTTCGGCCTGGTACTGGCGGCGACAGGCATTCCGCTGTTTTGGTATTTCAGGAGGAAACAATTGCGATAGACAATCCCTATTTTTGTACTATGAAGGTAAATGTGCTGGCATTTGGCATAGCCAAGGATATTTTCGGGGCGTCTTCTATTGATGTAGATATGGATTCAAATTTAACTTCGGACCTGAAAAAGTCATTAGAACAAAGTTTCCCCCGGCTGAAACAATTGAAGTCGTATATGATCGCGGTGAATAATGAGTACGCGGGAGATGATTATGCACTTGCGGAGACTGATGAAATAGCCATTATTCCGCCGGTAAGCGGCGGATAGTCTGAACCGTTAATTTGTCTGATTTTCTGATTACGCTGATTTTGGATTCGCAAATTATTATAACTGATAAACGGCTTGATATACGGGCCTGCATCGATTGGGTGATGACCCCGCAATCGGGCGGGATCGATGTGTTTATCGGCACGGTGCGCGATGCTACAAAAGGCCGGAAAGTTGTCCGCCTGGAGTTTGAGGCCTATGAACCTATGGCGTTGAAGGAAATGGAAAAGATCGCGAAGCAAGCCTTCGAAAAATGGCCGGTTCAGAAACTTGTTATTCATCATCGGGTGGGAGTGTTAGAAGTGGGAGAGGCCCCGGTGGTTATCGCTGTATCGTGTGCCCATCGGGATGCGGCTTTTGAGGCTTGCCGTTTTGTGATCGATACCTTGAAGCGGACCGTCCCTATCTGGAAAAAGGAAATATTTGAGGATGGTGAAACCTGGGTGGCTGCGCATCCATAGTTGAGTTTATATAGAAAAACATTAATTTTAAGCAGGAATAAACCAGCTTTATGAACATAAAACCATTTTCACAAAAATCATTGTTGATTTATGGAATTATCGGCGCTGTTTTATTCATCGGTATTTATCTTGTTTTCGGGTTCATAACACCGGGATTTGATGTGCTTCGCGACACCATAAGCAGTTTAGAGCTGGTGAAAAACGGATGGGTTCAGCAAATAAACTTTATTGCCTTCGGAATTTTTACCCTGTTATTTACGATCGGCCTGGCAAACGAACTTGTACGCGGAATTAACGGACGGCTAATCTTAATATTTCAATCGCTTATTGCAATCGGCCTGATAGGCGATGGCATATTTATCCACGATCCGATGCACATGGCCTGCGACCTGGTAACGTTTAATTCGGTAATCGTGGTGCTTGTATTATTTACAAGGCAGTTTTACCTCAGCGCCGGCTGGAGAGGGTGGATACTGTATTCAATACTCTCTGCGGTGCTTATGATGATATTTTTATTTGCTTTTGGAGTTGCCAACGCGCATCACGGTTTAGCAGGCTTATATGAGCGTTTGGCTGTACTTCCCCGTACCGTTTGGTCAATACTACTGATCGTTAACCTGTTAAACGGGAAAAAGCTGGGCGTCGTAGGCGCTTCCCCGGCGTATTAAAATTCGGTCTCTTGGTTAATTCCCCCACTTAAGGTAAATACCTTTGCATTGGGTAACTTTCTCTTTATTAATTTAACCGCTTCTGCGCTTCTTTTGCCGGTTGCGCAATACAGAACTTTTGGTGTTTCACTGGTGAAGTAGTCCAGGTTTTCTTCGATCTCTTCAACAGGAATATGCCTGCCTCCGATGTCAAAAAGATCGCGCTCCTGTATTGTCCGGACATCGACCAGTTCATAGATATTTTGTTCGAGGCCCTTCTTTAATTCGCCGGCAGTAACGGTTGGTACATCAGATGTTGCCGTCAGCGCAGTGATATTGGTTTTGGTCGTATCCCCGATTTTAATGATCCGGCTTCGTAGTGTTTGAGCGTCGAAGATCAACACTTTTCCAGCAAGTAATTCGCCTGTCCCGGTGATATATTTGATAACCTCGTTAGCCTGCATGCAACCAATGATGCCCGCTAAGGTCGGGATGACGCCGCCGACCGCACAATTGGGTACCTGGGCGGCATTAACTTCAGGATACAGGTCGCGGTAATTGGGCGACCGGCTGCCGTCTTTATTCTTTGCATTCCAAACAGCCAGTTGACCTTCATATTGGTAAATGGCGCCATAAACCAGGGGCTTGCCCGAGATAACAGCGGCGTCGTTCAACAGGTAGCGCGTTTCAAAATTATCGGTTCCGTCAACTATGATGTCATAAGCCCGGATAAGTCCCATCACATTATCCGAGTCGATTTTTATATCATGGGCAATGATTTTGATCAGGGGATTTTGTTTTTGAAGTTTTTCATAGGCTACCACCGCCTTTTTTAAACCGACATCATCGGGCGTATATAAGATTTGACGATGAAGGTTACCCAGTGAAATGACGTCATAATCGGCTATACCAAGGGTGCCAACACCGGCCGCCGCAAGATATTGCAACGCCGGACAACCCAGCCCGCCTGCACCGACGACCAAAACTTTGGCCTGCTGCAATAGATTTTGTGCGGCTTCACCGAAGCCGGGCAAGGCCATCTGGCAACTGTACCGGGTAAGATCCGCATCCATCAGGCGCCGGCTATTTTTTGATGGATCACCTTTTTGATCTTTTCCAGCTCTTCGGGTGTATTCACGTTGGTCAAGGCATCCGGGTAGGTGGCCTCGATCAATTTTGGGTCGCTGTTGATCAGGACCTTACGGGGGCACGAATAGCCTTGCGAAAGGAAAGATAGTAATACAGGATAGCTTTTCGGCTCCCATATAGCGATCAGCGGCTCCGGGAATTCATCATAAGGGCTTTGGTAAGCCGCGGCTATTTTTGACACGTCCCTGTTACCGATAAGGAACTGTATTGTTTCGGTATCCAATAAAGGCAAGTCGCAGGCTACAACCAGCCATGCGCAATCGGGTGCCTCCCGGAATGCGGAAAGTATCGCTCCGTATGGGCCGAGGCCCGTAAACGTGTCAGGAAGTACGTTGTATTGTATGTTGATGCCGGATTTCTGGTCATCCCGGCAGGAAATAAATACTTCATTGCAAAGCGGATTCAGCATATCGGCGACATAATAACGCTGTTCCTTACCAAACCAGTTGACCGAACCTTTGTCAAAACCCATGCGCCGACTTTTGCCGCCTGCAAGCACCAGTCCGTTTAAAATAGGCGTCGCTTGCCTGAGCTTGTTTTCAAAAAAGGCAATGATCTTGTCCGTTTCGTCCAGCCGGTAAATCGGAATGTTCTGCCAGTCGGAAATATATTCTTGTATGAAATCAAAAACCCCGGCTGCGTTCTCGCTTAGCAGGATCAGCTCAACATTAGTTAATTGACCCAGGCGTTTTTGCAGTGACGCACGTTTGCTTTCGTGAATGATCACCACCTGTGATTTAGCCTGCTGGTGATTACCGTTAACCAGTACCAGGTCCATATCCAGGAAATGCTGCCTCAAGCCGAATGGTTTTGAGATCGAACTGTAATTTAATTGCTGATGATTTACTTCGTCTGTATATTCCAAAGCAGCCCCGTTTGCCAGGCGGCCCGGTAAGGCTATCACTTCATCGTTATGCGAGGTATCGGCATAGGCGCATTTGTATTTCGGCGATAACGCTTTGATAACGCTGTCGGCCAATGATTTGATATATACGCAAGGCGCGCCAACAATGGCCCATTCATTCCGGCTAAAATTGCCGATGGCAGGCCTTGTAAGGTCTGCATGCTTTTTATGCCCTTTTGAAATCACGTTTACCTCCTGTCTTTTCCATCAGTTTGGTCTCCCTGATCACGATATCATGACTCAATGCTTTACACATGTCGTATATGGTCAATGCAGCAATGGAGGCGCCAACCAGCGCTTCCATTTCCACACCGGTTTTAGCGGTTATCGTTGCCGTGCAGTCGACTACCACTTCCCGGCTCTCATTCAAGTGAATATTGATACTGCAGTTGTCCAGGCCCAAAGAATGACACAGCGGTATCAAGTCACCAGTTTTCTTGGCAGCCATAATGCCTGCGATAATCGCTGTTTGAAAAACCGAGCCTTTTTTGGTTTGAATATCGCCGCCGGTTAACTGCTCCAGTACTTCAGCCGGCAGCGAAATAATACTCCGCGCTATAGCGGTGCGTCGCGTAACCTGTTTCTCGCCGACGTCGACCATCTTAGCCTGACCTTTGTCGTCCAAATGGGAAAATGTCATATCACAAAGTTACTGAAAGGCCATGTACGAAATACGTCACCGCTTTTAAATTCACTCCGCCCCAAAGGCAGTTCCATAAATGCATCCGTATCCGCTAAATTAGCAAAATCGCCCGAACCGTTCCCTTCAACCGGTGTGGCCAACAACTTGCCTTCTTTTGTAAAAAGCAGCTTTACCTGCAAAAAGTAGGTCAACTCCGGCTTGAACATAAAATCCTGGCTTAAAGCCGCATAAACCTGGGCCTGTCCTGAGAGCCCTAAACTCGTATTGAGCCAGGGCAGAAAATAACGGTGCAGGCACATAAATGTCGCCACAGGGTTACCGGGAAAGGCAAACACCAACGCACCATGCTCATGCTTTCCGAACCAAAAAGGCTTACCCGGTCGCTGGCTTACTTTATGAAAAATAGTTTTAACGCCACTGTCCTCCAATGCGCGCGGGATGTAGTCGAATTTGCCGGCACTGATACCGCCGGTCATCAGGATAACATCATAGTTTTCGATACTGAAAGCGATCTTTTCCCTTGTTACCACCGGATCGTCAGGTATATGTAACAGATCGCCGGACAAATTATGCCGACTCAATACCGCTTGTATCGTATAGCTGTTCGATTTGCGTATTTGGACAGGGGAGGGTTCGACGTCAATATCAACCAACTCATCGCCGGAAGAAATTATGACGACACGCGGCAGCTTTTTAACCAGCACACTTGATTTACCTACCGAGGCTATCGTATTGATCATCGCAGGGGTGATCAGTTTCCCCGAACGAATAATGATGTCGCCGGATTTTTTATCGGCGCCCCGCAAATGCAAATTTTGACCTCGTTTTATATCCGTCGCCGAGAGGGTTGCCGTCTCGCCTGAGATTTTGAGCTGCTCATAGGGCACCACGGTGTCCGCCGATGCAGGTAAAGCAGCGCCGGTCATGATCTCGATGCATTCACCCGGATTTTCTAATTCAATGGGCTGGTCGCCTGCAGCCTGCGTGCCAATAATTCGAAATGCCTGGATGTTTTGTTCGATAGCGGCATAACTGATAGCGATCCCATCCATCGTTACCCTGTTAAACGGCGGCAGGTCGCGGTCGGCCTTTACATCTTCCGCTAACACGCGGCCAATGGCTTTATCAAATGAAATGCCCTCAGTTCCGAAGTCTTTTGCTTCGGTTTGAATTAGCTTTTCCGCCTGTTCGACAGTTGTCATCTGCTATCCACCTATTGTAGCCATGGATTCATGTGCCGGGTCATTTATATTCCTCTTTTGTTCGGCTTCCCGGCCATCCGCCGGGCGACTTCCAAATTTTCCGAGAAAAATTTCTTGCAGATCGACGTCGGATATTCCTGACCGTAAGAGGTCCTTGATATTCATTACGCCGTCATCGTAAAGGCATGTTTTCAGAACGCCGTCGGGCGTGATACGGATGCGGTTGCAGGTGCCGCAAAAAGTGCGGCTGTAAGCTGCGATAACTCCGATATTGCCGCGATGACCCGGTATTTGATAGTTGTAAGATGTGGAAAATGCGTCATCCCTCAATTTTTGAATAGCAGGATAAGCGCTTTTTATTTCTTCCATTATCCTCACATAGTCCCACTTCAGGCCATCATAATGATGCCCCTCGCCGTTGAAAGGCATTTCTTCGATAAACCGCACACTAACGGGCAGGTCCCTGGTCATTTCAACCATCGGTAAAATATCCTGTGTGTTCTTGCCATCCATCACTACCGCATTGATCTTTACCTCCATATCATATTTTAGTAATTGATCCAGCGTTTCCATCACGTTTTTAAACTCATCACGGCAGGTGATCGCAAAAAAACGGTTGGCGTCCAGCGTATCGAGGCTTAAATTCACCGAGCGGATACCAATTTCTTTTAACTCCGGTATAAGTGGTGCGGTAAGCACACCGTTGGTAGTGATGGTTAATTCCTTTAAGCCTGTTAATTGCGACAATTCACGCAGCAAATGCATCAGGTCCTTGCGGACAAAGGGTTCACCGCCGGTAATGCGTATCTTTTCGATGCCCATTTTAACGAGCAGCGAACATATCCTCAGCATTTCCTCATAACTGAGCAGCTCGCTTCGCGAAAGCCAGTTTAGACCCTCTTCCGGCATGCAATAAAAGCACCGCAGGTTGCACCTGTCGGTTACCGCCAAACGTAAATAGCTGATCTTCCGGCCGTGATTATCTGTCAGCAATGTTTTTGATTTAAATGCTAAAGATAAATATTACAAAGCAGCCTAATGTTTGCGCAATGTCGTTTTTGCCTTATTTGGTCTTGAACTTATAAATGGTCTCGGTTTTATAAACCTGTCCGGGCTTAAGCACGGTCGACGGGAACTGTGGGTGGTTGGGCGAATCGGGGAAATGCTGTGTTTCCATTGCAAATGCCGTTCGGTGGTCGTCCTTGTCGCCGTCCTTCATCGTGTTCCTGCTTTGCATAAAATTTCCGCTGTAAAACTGCAGGCCAGGTTCTTCTGTAAAAATTTCCATTACGATGCCGGTCTTATCGCCTTTGACAATTGCCACGGGTTGCGACATGTCATGCTTGTTCAGTACAAAATTGTGGTCGTAGCCTTTCCCATTCTTTAATTGCTGGTTATCGTCGTTGATGCGCGCGCCAATAGTCATGGGCTTTGTAAAATCGAAAGGTGTTCCTTTTACAGGCTCGATTTTTCCTGTCGGGATGAGGGTCGAGTCGACCGGTGTATAATTGTCGGCATTGATCTGTACCAGGTGGTTCAGAATAGTTCCGCTGCCTTCGCCATTCAGGTTAAAATAGGTGTGGTTAGTCAGGTTTACCACCGTATTTTTGTCCGTCGTAGCCTCATAGTCTATTTTTACGCCGTTATCGTCCGTCAGGGCATAGGTCACTTTGATCTTTAGGTTACCAGGAAATCCTTCCTCCATATCCTTTGAAAGATAGGTAAGTTCGAGGGTTTGATCGTTTAGCTTTTTGGCATCCCAAACCACATCCTGATAGCCTTTTTTGCCGCCATGCAGGGTGTTGGGCGGATTATTGATAGCCAAGGTATATTGTTTTCCATCCAGCGTAAAGTGCCCTTTAGCTATACGATTGCCATACCTGCCGATAGTGGCGCCATAATAAGGTTCGGTCGAATTGATATAGCCGTCAACGCTGCCTAATCCCACCGATACGTCGATCATTTTACCGGCGCTGTCCGGCACAAGCAGGTTAACCACGCGACCGCCGTAGTTGGTCATGGTCATGATCATGCCGTTTTTATTCTTTAACGTGTATAAATGGGTTTGTTTGCCATCGATAGTTTTTTCAAATGCCGAGTCGGCGGGCAAGCGGGTATAATCAATACTGTCTTTCATACTGGTGTTTGCGGTTGTTTTATTTGTCGATCCATTGCATGACCCCAACAGGGCGATAGTCGCCGGTAACAGGGCCAAAGATAAAATCCTAAGTTTCATGATCCGATTTGTTATTTAATGTTGTTCAATTTCTTTATCAGGCTGATCTCGTCACTGCTGAATGGCGTGCCGTCTTTTCGGAAAACGTCATGGAACCAAACTTTCGGTTCGCTTCCGTCGGGCATAGGCGTGTCCCAGGCGTAAATGGTATTGGTTTTGCCCGAAACCAGCCCCCAGTTTATCGCGCCTACATTTTCTCTCTTCAGCATGGGCATCGTATTGGCAAATGTACTGTTCCGGAGGCGGGCCATGTATTCGGTACAAATAACCGGCCGGCCGATAGCCTTTAGTATCTGTACAACGCGCTCGTGTTTGTCCGGGTCCTCATAGTCGTGGTAAGTGATCACATCCGAATGCGTTACCTGGAATTCGTTCAATTTTTCAAGACTCCAGTCCCACAGGCCGGCGCTCAGCGGCTGGTCGGGGTTAACGGCCCGCGCCCATGAAAATATTTTCGATAACAGGTCTAATGATTTGTCGCCCTTGTTGCTGTTACCCGGTTCATTATAAAGGTCCCACAAAAGTATGCGCTTATCGTGTTTAAAAGTATTGAGTACGTCGGTAACATATTTTTGCAGCATCGTTATTTCACCTGGCTCTGTCAGCCGGTTGCCGGGATCCTGCAGCCAGCCGGAATTGTGGATACCGGTTTTGGGTTCGGGCTGTTTACCCGTTTTTGCGTTGGGATTCCAGCAATCGTCGAAAAACACAAAAATGGTGTGAATATGGTGTTTGCCCGCGATGGATAAATACTGAGCCACCCTTTTTTTGAAGCCGGCAGGGTCTTGCTGCCAAGCCATGCTATGCAGAAAAACACGCATGGCATTGAAGCCTATGCCCTCGGCATAGCCCAGTTCGCGGTCGATGGTCTGCGGATCGAAAGTATCCTTCTGCCACATTTCGAGCTGGTTGATGGCGGTGCTGGGTATAAAGTCCGACCCATTTACCCATTTGTATTTGGCGTACCAGGCATTGGCTTTGGCGGCCGGCCAAACACCGGCGGTGGATTTTGTTTGTGCGTTGCCAGCGACTGCAGCTAATAAAAGGATTGGTAGTATGAAATGCCTGATTTTCATTTGTTGGTTTATTTTGAGCCCGAAGGCATTGGAATTGGTTCGTTTGTTTTAACGGGTGTGCCGAAATTCGGCGTTCCGTCGCTGTTCCACGTAAACTTCTGAGCCCTTGGCGAGCGATCCTTGCCGCAGCCTTGCCCCGGCGCCGAATTGGCGTGATACAATATCCAGTCCTCTTTGCCGTCGGGCGATTTGAAAAAAGAATTGTGGCCTGTTGCGTAAACGCCGTTTTGAGGCGACTGCTTAAAAACCGGCTGGTCAGATTTTTTCCACGATATCGGGTCGAGCAGGTATTCGTTATCTGTGGTGGTCAGCATGCCGAGCGCATAGTAATCCGTCCAGCATCCGCTCGCTGAATAAATCAGGAAGATATTATTGCCATGTTTTAGTATTTCGGGGCCTTCGTTGACATTTACGTGCGTCGGATTGGAGGCATCATGAAGGTCGCCGTTTTTTTCCCAATCGAAAGTCGGATAGGATAATTTTGAGCGTTCGCCATCTACCGTCCAGGGATTTTTAAGCTTTGCAATGAAGATGTCCTGCTCGCCATTGGTGTCTCCATCCCATCCCGACCAGATCATGAAAAGCTGTCCGCGATTCATAAAAACCGAGGCGTCGATGGCCCATTTGTCTGAAGGGGCGGCCACCTTGCCTTTGAATATCCACTTGCCCCGTAAAGGATCGGCAGAACTATTTTCGAGCACGTATATGCGGTGATGATTGTTGTCGCCATCGTCGGCAGCAAAATACACATACCATTTTTTGTTGATGAAATGCAGTTCGGGCGCCCATAATTCTTTCGAGTACGCGGTATTGGCGGGAGGTGTCCACACTACCTTCTTTTGCGCAGCTTTCAGCTCAACGATTTTTTTTGTCTTCCAAAGCGTGATGTTATTCCCGGTACTGTTGGTATAATAGTAATAGCCGTCGTGCTGTATGCACCAGGGGTCTGCACCGGACGGCAAGAGGGGGTTTGTAAAAGTTTTGCTCTGCGCCGCAAGACTCAACGCCGATAACAAGGCAACAGCAAACAAAACAGTTGTTTTAAAGCGTACAGGTCTGTAAGGAAGACGGATCAAATCGGCCGATGTTTTTCTGATTTTTTAAAGGTAGTTTTTTATTTAAACGGATAAAATATTTTTTAAAAACTATCGGTTAAAGCAATGCCCTCGCGGAAAAACTGCTGGAAAATCAAACGGTCACAGATCAAGCCCGCTAAGGTCGACCACGGCTGTATCGCAGATATACGTCGGCATTATGCCGGCGGAATTGATCCGGCTCTCGTAATCCTTAGCCTGGGTATTGCCTGAAAGCACAAGTACCGTATCCAGCCCGAACTTATTTCCGCCCAAAATATCGGTATTCAGCGTATCGCCCACCATTACAATATCATTTTTGGCAATTTGCCGGTACTCGCGCACCAGGTCGTAAGCGAACATGAACATTTGCGAATCGGGCTTGCCAAAGCGGATGAATTGTTTGCCGACAACGCTCTCGATCATAGCGGCTATACCGCCGATAGCGATTGATACATTGGTGGCGGTAAGGGGATAGGCCCGGTCGGTATTGGCTACGATGACTGGTATGGGCCTGCGGCGCAGTAGGTTTACAGTTTTATTCAGGTCGCGGAACCAGTCGAAACCTTCATCATCCAGGAAGATCATCACGCTGATCTTATCGATATTGTGCTCATTGACTTCGCTGACCGGCAGCGTTTGCAGGCCAGATCGCTCGATATAATGTGCCGAGTCGGGCGTGCCGAGGTAAGCGACGATGCCATCAGGAACTTTCAGGTCCAGGAACTCTTTGGTGAGCATGCCTGAAGAAACTATACGTTCGGGCGTAATAGCGTTTAACCCCATACGGTGGTAGGACTCGGCCAGTTGCTGCGGGCTGCGCGACGCATCGTTGGTGACGATATAGTACTCCTTACCTTCTTTTTCCAGGTAATCAAATGTTCTCTCGATGCCCGGAACCAAACCAGCATAAGTTTTGATGACGCCAAAAGCATCGAAGAAAACGATCTGGTATTTATCGATAACGGATTTGAAATTGTCTATTTTCTTCATCAGTGGTTTACAAGTGCTTTGGTTTCGAGTTTAAGGGCATCAATGATCTTTTCGGCGTTAAAATCACGGTCGACGGAAGGCAGGTAGATATCAAACGCTTCGGCCTGTAATTTTTTTGCGTATTGTTCGCTAAAGAAGTATTTACCGTCCTTGATCACATAATTCAGGATAAAAAAGCGATAAGCTTCCTTCAGGAACCTGATCTCGTTCGCGGTTAAGGGGTTGACTTTATGGTATTCCTTCAGAAAGATAATAAAACGATCTTCCATTAACGTGTTGATGTAATAACTGAAAACCGTGCGGTCGCCTATGTCGGATACCACCCGGCTCAGGAAATAAAAATCCAGCACCCGGTAACTCATCCTGAACCAGTCGTAATCCCAACGGGAGTAAAGCTCCAAGTCTTTTGTTACAGAGAAATTACCAATGTTCCAATCGATAAACACCGGGATGATCTCGAACGATTTCATATCGTATTTCGAACGGTTTTTCAGAAACAGGTCGCAATGGTATTTTAAAAAAACAGCCTGCATGGCCGAACCGAACTGTTTTTCGTTAGCCTCCAGTTGTTGCTGCAAGGCATAAATATCCGTCCGCAGCGTTTTAGATGATTTGGGCAGCACGTTCTTTATCCGCGAGCAGGCTTTATGAAATTTGCCAATCTGCTGGCCAAGTTTCCGGATATGGTGCTCGTCCAGGCGCCGGGGCATCCGCTGGTCGATTCGGGTTGGGTTATAAAATACCACCCAGGCATCGTCTTTGCCGTGCTTGTGGCGATAAATATAAACACGGTTGTTTTTTAACAACGACTTTGACAATACATTCTCAAAAGGGTAGAGCAGGTTGTTGCTCAGGCTGTGAATAATGCGGTGATCTTCCTTAAAATACTCGTATTTGCCAAAATGTGAGAGCTTGGCAATAACGATATCGTCGTCATGAAAAGTTATCTTGAAAACATGATTGGTGGAGACCAACGCGCTGATGTCTTCGATAGCACGAATGGTTTTGGATGCGTCGTAGCCTTCCCAGGCTTTGCGAAGAATATGTGAATAGTCCATTATTGTTTAACCACAGAGAGCACAAAGATAGTTCGCAGAGGTTCACAGAGACCCATTGATCACTCTTTTTATACCGTCCTTTAATTTTATTACATTGAAATTTATCAGCAATCCCAACTTATAATTACCAAGTTTCATATAGGTTAGTGTCTGGGCCAGATGGATATCATTTAACGCGTCGACACTTTTTACTTCAATTACAATTCTGTTCTCAAGCAACAAATCGATCCGATAACCACACTCCAGTATTACTTCCTCAAATATCAACGGCATAGCCTTTTCCTTGACAACATTTAAGCCTCCCTAAAACAATTTGTAAAACAGGCATTCCTTGTAAGCACTTTCAAGTAAACCTGGCTCCAACGCACGATGAACTTCAATAGCCGCACCGATAATTTGACCTGAACTATCGTTTTCTATCATCTTTTTCTCTGTGCTTCTCTGTGAAACTCTCCGCGTCCTCTTTGGTTAAAAATTAAATAATTTCAAAATATCTTTTTAACTCCCAATCCGCTACCGCCCTGGAATATTGTTTCCATTCCCATAGGCGCGTTTGGGTGAAGTGCTCGACAAAGCCGGCGCCAAAAAGCTCGGTACCGATGGCCGAGTCTCTCATGACAATTGTTGCCTCATGCAGATTAGAGGCCAACACGCCATTGCTTTTATCCTGGTATCCGTTACCCGTGGTCGGTTTAATGTTTAGCGGTAATTTATGCCTGATGCCATAGAGCCCCGAAGCCAGGGTTGCCGCCATTGCCAAGTATGGATTACTATCCGAACCTGGTATCCGTGTCTCCAGCCGGGTATATTTTTCCGATTGGTGCAATATGCGGATGGCAGTTGTGCGGTTATCTATACCCCATGTTACTGTAGTCGGCGCCCAGGCGCCTTCCACAAGCCGCTTATAACTGTTAACAGTCGGAGCGTACATGGGCAAAATATACGGAAGGCAATGTAACTGCCCGGCTAAGTAATGTTTCAATAAGTCACTCATATTATGCTCATTATTAGCCTGATAAAATAAATTTTTCGACTTATTTTTATCCCACAGACTTTGGTGAACATGCCCGCTGCAGCCTGGTAAGTTTTCATTCCACTTGGCCATGAACGAGGCCATAATACCGTGCGTATTGGCTATTTCTTTTACTGCATTTTTGAATAAAACCGCTTTATCGGCAGCCGCCAAAACATGGTCATGCGCAATAGCTGCTTCGTAGACCCCAGGCCCGGTTTCAGTATGCAGGCCCTCCAGCGGAACATTAAATTGCCGCAACAGGTTGAACAGGTCATAATAGTAACCGCTTTGCTGCGAGGTTCTTAATATCGAATAGCCAAACATGCCCGGCGTTAGGGTTTGAATGTCGCGGAAGCTTTTATCGTGCAGCGATTGGGAAGTTTCCCTGAAATTGAACCATTCAAACTCCTGCGCGAACTCCGGGTGATACCCCATTTCCCCGCATTCGGCAGTGATTTTTTTCAATAAACCGCGCGAACAGGCCGAAAGAGCGGTGCCATCAGCTTTGCTGAAATCGGCTATAAAAAAAGGGATATTGTCCTGCCATGGAATGGTGCGAAAAGTGGAAAGATCAACGCGGGCGGACCTGTCCGGATAACCCGTATGCCAGCCCGTCAATTGCACCCGGTCATAAACCGCATCGCTGCTATCCCAGCCAAAAACCACGTCGCAAAAGCCGTAACCGTCATGCAAGCCATCCAGGAACTTTTCGGTACTGATGATCTTGCCTCGCAGTATGCCGTCGATATCGGCAAAAGCATACTTTATTTTATGTATATCATTATCCTTTAAATAGGACACGATCTGTTCCTTATCCATACCAAATAATACGAAAATGCGTGCACCAAGTTAGCCATTATATCCGTTTGCTGCACGTTATGATGAATTGTACAGTTATATTGTTGAAGTTAAGTATGATTGTGGTTAATTGCAATCCAAGTAAAAATTTATGTCATTTCGACGAACAAGCGGGGAGTTGTGAGCCAGGGTGAGGAGAAAACTTATAGCACGGCACGGGCTTGGTTCATTCCGGCGTATAAGTTTTCTCTTCGCTCCATCGCTTAACCTCCTCCGCTCATCGAAATGGCATGACTTTTTAAAAATATTCAAACAGGTTTGAAATGAACGATAAGCTTTTTGTTTACGGAACATTGCTGGACAGGAGCAACAAATATGGCGTTTACCTTAAAGATAATAGCACACATTATGCGAACGGCAAAGTACAAGGCCGGCTTTATGACATTGGCGAATATCCTGGCGCGGTGTTGACGTCAGGCGAAGAAGAATATGTTTACGGGACGATCCTTAAATTAAGGGAGCCCGAAGAGATGCTGATCGTACTGGACGAATATGAGGGATTTGGCGAAGACTTATTGCAGCCCAATGAATTTATACGGGTTTTGACCCAAGCTGAAACCGCTGCGGGTATTGTTGATTGCTGGATATATGTTTACAATCTGTCAATTGATGGGATAAAACGGATCGTCTCGGGCCAATATCCCGGGCAAAACGATTTGTAATCAATATTTTACGTTCCCCGGATTTTACTTTGGACTTTCGCAATGGTCCTACATTCGTATTCACCAAAACATTAATTCACTATGAAAAAGATTCTTATGCTAAGTCTCGCGATGATAGCAGGCTACGGCGCTCTTGCACAGGTAAGGCACAAAACCGACTACATGAGCATTACTATTTATGAGTTTCACGGGATCACAATCGGCAGTCGGCATAACATGATCGTAACGCGTACAGACTCGGCACAGGAACAAAAAGACATTGATTTGAGGGCGCACGGCAAACTAAAGGGCTATCTTGCAATGCATGAAGACACTCTTATGAAGGCTCTTAAGCCATATTTCGATGGTGGGTGGAAACTGGTATCTACTTCGGTCGAGGTGTCTGATCTGCAAGGTAATGATTTCGATAAAACGTATCGGTATTATCTTAGCAGGGAGCAATAACAAAAAAACCGCGGAAATACATCCGGAGGGCCAATTTAAATTAATCGGGGGACTAATTATATTTTTACCGATTTCACGGTTTTGATGATACGTGCCGCAACTTTGTACGGATCGGCAGCGAATCCGGACGACGATCTTCCAGGTAGCCTTTCCAGCCTTTCTGTACGGTGTACAAAGGATACGGATCGAAGCGCCGCGGTCGGACACGCCGTAGCTGTAATCGTGGATCGAAGCAGTTTCATGCTTACCCGTCAAACGCTGATCGTTATCTGCGTCGTAAACCGCTGCTGGTTTTGTTGATTGTTGGATATATGTCTGCAACCTGCCCACGGAAGGTTTACTCCGCATAGATTCGGACCAATATCCGCAATACCCGATTTGAATTTTCGATAAAGCTTTTATCTGCCCGGAATTTAACTTCATCCTTGGTTAACATTCACATAAACCTATCCGGCTAATATTGAGCCGTTATGAAAAAACTTTTTAGCCTAAGCCTTGCCATGTTTGCAAGCCTTGCCATTTTCGCGCAGTCAAAAACCAAACACATGACGATCATGATATTTAATGACCATGCTGCTTTTACCGTTGGTAAAAAAGTGAACAACATGATCATTACGAGGGATGACACGGCCCAGGTTCAGAAACTGGTCGATCTTAATCCGCACGTAAAACTGCGCGAGGAGCCGGCGGCTTATGAAAGATTGCTGATGAATCTTTTGAAACCCTATTATAGCGAGGGGTGGAAACTGGTAACGACATCACTGGAATTCATTCCATCCAGTAATACTGAAGTATTCAGGTACTACTTCACAAAAGAGGAATAACCGGGAATAAAAACCCCGCGGAAATACATCCGCAGGGCTAATTTAAATTAATCGGGGGATTAATTATGCTTTTACCGATTTCACGGTCTTGATAATACGTGCCGCAACTTTGTACGGATCGGCAGCCGAGTTCGGACGACGATCTTCCAGGTAGCCTTTCCAGCCTTTCTGTACGGTGTACAAAGGAATACGGATCGAAGCGCCGCGGTCGGATACGCCGTAGCTGTAATCGTGGATCGAAGCAGTTTCGTGCTTGCCTGTCAAACGCTGATCGTTGTCTGCACCGTAAACCGCGATATGTTCTGCAACAACAGGGCGGAATGCTTCGAGTATCTTTTTGTATACCTCTTCGCTGCCTGCAGTTCTCAAGGTTGTATTGGAGAAGTTCGCGTGCATGCCCGAGCCGTTCCAGTCGAGTTGACCGAGCGGTTTGCAATGCCAGTTGATAGACACCCCGTATTTTTCACCAATTCGTTCCATTAAATAACGTGCCACCCAAATCTGGTCGCCCGCTTCTTTAGCGCCTTTAGCGAATATCTGGAATTCCCATTGACCGGCAGCAACTTCTGCATTGATACCTTCAACATTCAAACCTGCATCGAGGCAGGCGTCCAAATGTTCTTCAACTATTTCGCGGCCGAAAGCATTCTTTGCGCCTACCGAGCAGTAGTAAGGGCCTTGCGGACTTGGGTAACCGCCGGCAGGGAAGCCAAGCGGCTTATTAGTTTCAGGATCCCAAAGGAAATATTCCTGCTCAAAACCGAACCAGAAGTCATTGTCATCATCTTCTATATGAGCACGGCCATTTGATTCGTGCGGCTGACCTTTTGAGTCGAGTACTTCACACATTACCAGGAAAGCATCCCTGCGTTGAGGATCGGGACAAATAAAAACAGGTTTCAAAATGCAGTCTGAAGAGCCGCCTGGTGCTTGTTCGGTTGATGAACCATCAAAACTCCAGTTAGGGCAATCTTCTAATTTACCGCTGAAATCACCTTCGATTTTTGTTTTACTGCGAAGGCTTTGGGTTGGTTTGTAGCCGTCAAGCCAGATGTACTCTAATTTTGCCATTGTTTAATTTTGTTTGAGTTGGATCGATTAACAGTTTTGTAATGGATTTAATTCAATTATCAGTGGCGAATGTAAATATTTTTTACAAAATTCATCATGATTGTGATAAAAAATTAAAATTTTTCTCAAAAATGTTAATAAATAACATCCATCAGGGTAAAACTTTCCGGCGAAATGAATGAAACGTTGAATTAACTAATTATTTGAGCATCCAAAAACTCTCATTCATAAATCTTGCATCATGTTTTTGTCCTAAAAGGGAAAATTGAATTAAAAGTGTTCCTTTTTTTTGATTTTTATCAAAAACATAGCCATATCGGTCTGTATTTTGATCAAGTTCTTAAAAATTGCCCGATTATTTGCTGAAGGTTATATTTTCAAAATTATTACCTACACTGTTTCAAAATTTCTTAAAATTGCCGCGGATTGAATAAGTAACCGCACGTTGCTAAGGTCATTCTCAAGTTTTCCCTTCTGTAAAATTAAATACGTATGAAAATAACCGTCGTAGGCGCCGGAGCTGTTGGCGCTACTTGCGCAGATAACATCGCAAGAAAAGAATTGGCCGAAGAACTGATCCTGTTGGATATCCGTGAAGGTTTTGCCGAAGGCAAAGCTATCGATATCATGCAAACATCAGCCATATTGGGTTTCGATACCAAAGTTAAAGGCGTGACCAACGATTATGCCGCTACCGCTGATTCGGAAGTAGTAGTGATCACCTCAGGTTTGCCGCGCAAGCCGGGGATGACCCGCGAGGAACTGATTGGCACTAACGCGGGCATTGTAAAAAGTGTTACCGAAAGCATCCTGAAACATTCGCCTAACACCATTATTATAGTAGTATCCAACCCAATGGATACCATGAATTACCTCACGCTGAAAACTTCGGGCCTGCCAAAGAATCGTATCCTGGGCATGGGCGGTGCATTGGACTCATCGAGGTTTAAATATTACCTGAGCGTCGAGCTGGGCTGCTCGCCTGCCGACCTGAACGCGGTGGTTATCGGGGGGCACGGTGATACAACTATGATACCTTTAATTAAACACGCTACCTGGAATAGCGTTCCTGTTACCCAATTGCTGAGCCAGGAACAGCAGGACCGTGTAGTTTCATCCACGATGGTTGGCGGCGCGACACTGACCAAACTGATCGGTACTTCGGCCTGGTATGCACCGGGTGCAGGTACAATGTCGATGGTTGAAAGCATTGTTCGCGACGAGAAAAAACTTATCAGCTGCGGCGTAGCGCTTGACGGCGAATACGGCCAGAAAGATATCTCGCTGGTTGTTCCGGTTGTGATCGGTAAAAACGGCTGGGAAAAGATCGTCGACTTTAAATTAAGCGACGAAGAACAGGCCGCTTTCAACAAAAGCGCCGACGCGGTTCGCAATATGAACCAGGTGTTGTACGATTCGAAAGTTATATAAATTTAATAGTTTTAAATCCTATGAAGCGGGCCTCCGACAGGGGGCTTTTTTGTTTGCTAAACTTTTGTCTAAATACCGTGTTTCTTAATAAATGGCTAACTTAGCTTGGCCTGTTTATTACATCCGCCATGCCTGTAAATTCCAGTATACAAGTTCCGATAATTACGGTGATTGATGACGGGGCTGTCAAACGCTCTGATGCGCTCGCTGTCGAGGAGCCTTTGGAGATCAGGCTGGAATATGGCCCCAAAGAAAACCGGCAAGTGAAGAATATATCGGTTACTATGCGCACACCGGGCAACGATGCTGAACTGGCCGCGGGTTTCTTATTTACAGAGGGAATTATAAGGACAAGGGAAGATATCCTCTCGGCCGGACATTGCTTTACCGGTTGTAATGAAAATAAGGAAAACGTGATAGAAGTGAAGTTGAAGGAAGATGTGACACCCAACCTCAGCAATACAGAAAGAAACTTCTACACTACATCCAGTTGCGGCGTATGCGGCAAGGCCTCGATCGGCGCCATAAAAACAGTAAGTGCTCTTAGGACTAGTTCCACGGCGAACGCAATTGCTGCGGAAATACTCTGTCAATTGCCCGAAACATTGAAACAGCATCAGCAGGTATTTGCCGATACAGGCGGTCTGCATGCATCGGCGTTATTCGATAAAAAAGGCAGTTTGCTGATGGTAAGGGAAGATGTGGGCCGGCATAACGCCCTGGACAAGCTGATAGGTGCGTCGTTGAAGGAAGGAATGGTGCCGTTGGATCAGCATATCTTATTGTTAAGCGGCCGGGCAAGTTTCGAACTGGTGCAAAAGGCGGCGATGGCGGGCATTAATATTATTGCAGCGGTGGGAGCCCCGTCGAGCCTGGCGGTACAACTGGCGGAAGAATTTAATATTACACTAATCGGTTTTCTTCGCGGAAATCGCTTTAATATATATTCGGTTGAGAACCGGGTATTGATGAACACTTATGAAGATTCGTATTAAAGGAAATTCGTTGCGCTACCGCCTTACCAGGAGCGATGTGGCGGCAATTATAAAAGACGGTAAACTGGAGGAGCGCACCGAGTTCGGCCATGGCGCAACGTTTATTTATGCGCTACAAACTACCCCGGATTACGATCTGAGCGCCACTTTTAACGACAACCGTATTACGCTGTTTGTATCGCATACCATGATCGACAGGTTAGCCAACACCGACGAGGTCGGTTTTGAAAGCGGGCAGGGCAAACTGTTCCTCTTAGTTGAAAAAGATTTTACCTGTTTGGATAATTTGGACGAAGACCAGGCGGACAATTACCCGAACCCATTAGCTGTGAAAACGAAATGAGCGAGTTAAAAGAACAACCGGCAGCCGAAAACCCGGAAGAACTATCCGGGTTGAAAGTGACCGAGCCAAAAGACTGGGCAGCGGGTATTCCGGCCGTATACGAAGCATTAAAGGATATTTTTGAGGAAGCCGGTGCGGTGCGTGGTTTAAAGGCCTCGCTTAAAATGAACCAAAAGGGCGGTTTCGATTGTTCAAGCTGCGCCTGGCCCGACCCGGATGACGACCGGTCGCCGATAGCCGAATATTGCGAGAACGGCGCCAAGGCCCTGGCAGAGGAAGCGACCACAAAAAAATTGACGCCTGAGTTCTTCGCGCAAAATTCGGTAACGGACCTGGCCAAACTGAACGACCTGGAGATTGGGAAGAAGGGGCGTATCGCGCAGCCGGTTTACTTGCCCGAGGGTGCTACGCATTACCAGCCCATTAGTTGGGATGATGCATTTAAAAAGATAGCGGCAAAACTGAATAGCCTGGCATCGCCAAATGAAGCGGCTTTTTACACATCGGGGCGGACAAGCAACGAGGCGTCGTTTGTTTACCAGTTGTTCGTTCGTGAATTTGGCACGAACAATATGCCCGATTGTTCCAATATGTGCCACGAGTCGAGCGGGACCGCGTTGAGCGAGGTTATCGGTATCGGCAAAGGCACGGTAACGCTGAATGATTTTTACGATACGGATGTGATTATCATTGTGGGGCAAAACCCGGGCACCAATCACCCGCGGATGCTTACCTCGCTCGAAAAGGCTAAAAGGAACGGATCAAAGATCATCGCCATCAATCCGCTGCACGAGGCCGGGCTTACTGCATTCAAAGACCCGCAAACAGTAAAGGGTTTTATAGGCATAGGCACGAAACTGGCCGACCTGTACCTGCAGGTACGCATCAACGGTGATATGGCGCTGTTCCAGGCAATAGAAAAATTGCTGCTGGAAGCTGAAAGGAAAGAGCCGGGCCAGGTATTCGATCAGCAATTTATTAAAGACCACACCATTGGTTATAGCGGCCTTATCAGCCATTTGGATGCGCAGGATATGGACGGGCTGGTCGAAAATTGCGGCATCCGGCTGGAGCAGATACAACAGGCAGCTGAGATGCTCAAATACAAGCACCGCATTATCGTATGCTGGGCGATGGGTATCACGCAGCATACCAATGGGGTCGACACGATAAAGGAAATAGCCAACTTCGTGTTGCTCAAAGGCAGTATTGGCAGGCCTGGCGCTGGCGTATGCCCCGTACGCGGGCACAGTAACGTGCAGGGAAACCGCACCATGCTGATATGGGAACGACTAAAGGACAAGTCCAGGGAGAAACTAAAAGAAGTATTTGATTTCGAACCGCCAAAAGAAAAGGGTTTTGACACCGTTGAAACCATCAACGCAATGCATGAGGGCAAACTGAAATTCTTTTTTGCCATGGGCGGAAACTTTCTGTCGTCGACGCCTGATACCAATTACACAGCAGATGGCTTGCGTAAAATGGATATGACGGTACATGTGTCTACTAAACTGAACCGCAGCCACCTGGTGCATGGCAAAGAAGCCCTGATATTGCCTTGTTACGCCAGAAGCGACAAAGATATTATCAATGGTGTGGAACAGATCGTCAGTTGCGAGAACTCGATGGGTGTAATGCAGTCGTCAAAAGGAGTGCTGACACCTGTATCCGACCAGCTTTTGAGCGAAACGCAAATCGTGTGCAGGTTAGCTAAAGCGACCCTGAACGGAAGAACCAAAGTAAACTGGGACCTGTACCAATCTAATTATGACCACATCCGTGATGTAATCGAAAAAGTTATCCCCGGATGCGATGATTACAACAAACGGATAAGAGAACCCGGCGGCTTTTATTTGCCCAATTCGCCACGCGAGCGGAAATTCAAAACGCCGAAAGGCGGCGATAAGGCGGTGTTCTCGGTTTCACAGGTGATGGATCATCATCTTGAGCCTGGCGAATACCTGATGACCACCATCCGCAGTCACGACCAGTTCAATACCACGATTTACGGGATGGAAGACCGTTACCGCGGCATTCATAACGAACGCCGGGTGATCTTCATGAACCCGAAGGATATTCAAAACACTGGTTTTAGCGCAGGGGACATGGTCGACATATACAATAACCATGGCGGCCGTGAACGCGTGGCCCGTTTGTTTGTGATCGTATCTTATAATATACCCGAAAAAAACACGGCAACCTATTTTCCGGAAGCGAATGTGCTGGTGCCCATCGACACGGTGGCGGCCGGAAGTAATACACCGGTATCCAAGGCAGTCGTCATTAAGATCAGAAAGCATGAGCCTGGTTCCTGATCGGTTTGATTTTTTTAAAATTTCTCACCCGGTTCGGGCTACATTTAACACCTTTTTCGCGGGAATTTTACATCCGGTTAAAACAACTTTTTTTAGAAATTCCTGATTTTACGCGTTTTTTGATTCACAATTAAAGCGAGCTCATCAGTTTTTTGTTAAGAATCAGCCTGTTAACAAGACGATAAATATTGAATTTTAATTCCGGCAAAACGCTATAAATCAGCGCCGACCACTTGTTAAGAAACAGGCAAAAACCTGTTAAGAAACTGTTTATAAAAATTGCAGAAAATACTTGACAAGCGTGGGTTTACACACTACCTTAGATAACATCAAGAACGACGTACTTTGACAGCCTCAGCAGGAAACAGAAAGTGAATCGGGCAAATCTTCGGAAGAGCTAAAGATCACGGGAAGACCTGGGCAACACAGACGAAACGGAAGCGAAAGCAAACCGGACGGAAGTGAAGTCGGAGACCACTGAAAATGAAGAGACGAAAGTCACGGAAAATGAAGGGTATTCAAAAGAGGTATTGAGCAAGCGGTATTTTACGGAGTAACGCGCTGCTACAATGATCTTCGCAAACAGCAGCAGTTCGCAAGAACCAAGCGAGAGCAGGTCAGTCAGCTTACACAAAACTTGATGCTTCTGAAGGACTACGGTTCAGCAGAGGCCAGAAAACGGAAGATATTCGCAAGAGTACGCTTCCGTTTTCGCTTTTATGCCCCACCCAAACCCTGCCCGGTTGGGAGGGCTTCAAAAAAATTAAAAAGTCTCCCCTCCCGGGGGAGATTTAGCGGGGGCTTTCCAACAAAAATTAGCTAATTTAGCCATCTATGCCAGCTAACGGGAGAGAAAAGATATTTGTATTGGACACCTCGGTCATCCTGTACGATCACAATGCCTTCGAAAATTTCCAGGAACATGATGTGGCGCTGCCTATCCAGGTGCTGGAAGAACTGGATAACATGAAAAGCGGCAACGATACCCGCAATTTTGAGGCGCGCAGCTTTATCCGGCTGATGGATATTGTTTCCCGCAGAACTTTACTGAATAAATGGACGCCATTTAAAGGCAAGGACAAGGGCAGCTTTAAGGTGGTGATGGACGTAAAAACCACCGGCATTGATGCCGAGGAGGTTTTTGGCAGCGACAAGACCGACAATCGCATCCTGAATGCGGCGCTGGGTTTACAGGAAGAATTCCCCGATAAGAAGGTGATACTGGTATCCAAGGACATCTGCCTGCGGCTTAAAGCTAAAGCGGTAAACCTGCATGCAGAGGACTACGAAACCGGCAAAATAAAAAACCTGGACGACCTTTATACCGGTGAAACCATCCTGGCCAAAGTTTCGGACAAACTCATTTCGCAATTAGATAAGCAAAATGTACTGACCGAAGGCCTGGATATACTACCGAACACGAATAACCATTTTTACAGTCTGCATGGTAAAAGGCAAACGGTTAACGGCTTTTACAACAGTCAAACAGGCGTCCTGGAAAAAGTGACCGATCAGCCGGTTTTCAGCATTTACCCAAAAAACCAGGAACAGGCGTTTGCCATACATGCCTTGATGCATCCCGATATTAAATTGGTAACGATACAGGGTAATGCAGGCACAGGCAAAACCCTGCTGGCATTGGCTTGTGCGCTGGAACAGCGCAAAAACTACAGGCAGATATATGTAACCCGGCCTATCGTTCCGTTGAGCAACAAGGATATAGGTTACCTGCCGGGCGATGTAAAATCCAAGATCGACCCGTATATGGCGCCGATATGGGATAACCTGAAATTCATTAAGGACCAGTTTAACGACGACGAGCGTATGCAAACCAA